>JAXMEZ010000051.1:0-28248 GCA_046348035.1 Rubrivivax sp.
GACGCCCAGCGCCTCGGCCATCACGAGGCTGAAGGAGAAATCCAGGCCCGCGCCGCCGTATTCCTCGGGGTACTTGAGGCCGAGCAGCCCCAGGTTGCCGAGCTTCTTGAACACCTCGTGGCTCGGGAACTCCTGCGCGCGCTCCCATTCGGGCACGAAGGGGTTGATCTCCTTCTCGACGAACTTCGTCACCGTGTCTTCGAGCTGGCAGTGTTCGGGGGTGAACTTCATGTCGGTTCCGTGGCGATGGAAGTGGCGAAGGATGCGGACAGGCGACGCATTACAGGCGCGCCACGCCGAACGTGTTGGGCCGCAGCGCGCGCCGCGCTGCTTCGGCCACGATGGTGAGGCACAGGCCGAGGATGCGCCGCGTGTCGCGCGGGTCGATGATGCCGTCGTCCCACAGGCGCGCCGTGCCGAAGAGGGCGGTGCTCTCGGCGTCGAGCCGCCGCCGCAGCGCGTCGCTCATCGCGGCCAGCGCCTCGTCGTTCGGGACCTGGCCCATCTTCGCGAGCTTGTTGCGGTTGACGATGTCCATCACCTGCGCCGCCTGCGCGCCGCCCATCACCGCCGTGCGCGCTGAAGGCCAGGCGAAGATGAAGCGCGGGTCGAAGCCGCGCCCGCACATGCCGTAGTTGCCGGCGCCGAAGCTGCCGCCGAGCACGACGGTGAACTTGGGCACGCGCGCATTGGCGACGGCCTGGATCATCTTGCTGCCGTGCTTGATGGCGCCGGCCTGCTCGGCGGCGCGGCCGACCATGTAGCCGGTGGTGTTCTGCAGGAAGACGAGCGGCGTGCCGCTCTGGTCGGCGAGCTGGATGAACTGCGCCGCCTTCGTGCTGCCGGCCGGCTGGATGGGGCCGTTGTTGCCGATGACGCCGATGGCGTGGCCCTGCAGGCGCGCGTGGCCGCAGATCGTGTCCGGCGCGTAGGCGGCCTTGAACTCGAGGAAGTCGCTCGCGTCGACGAGGCGCGCGATGACCTCGCGCACGTCGTAGGGCTCGCGGTCGTCGGCGGGGACGATGCCCATCAGTTCCTCGGCCGGGTACAGCGGCTCGGGTGCGGCGGCGCGTTCGGCCACCGTGTCCCACGGCAGCTTGTCGATCAGGTCGCGCGCGAGCGCGATCGCGTGCGCGTCGTTCTCGGCCAGGTATTCGCCCAGGCCCGTGATCGACGCGTGTTTCGGCGCCGCCGAGTTCCTCTTCGTTCGCGTCTTCGCCGATGGCCGCCTTCACGAGCGGCGGGCCGGCGAGGTAGATGCTGCTGCGGTTGCGCACCAGCACGACGTAGTCCGACAACCCCGGCAGATAGGCGCCGCCGGCCGTCGATGCGCCGTGCACCACCGCGACCTGCGGAATGCCGGCGGCCGACAGGCGCGCCTGGTTCGCGAACGTCCGCCCGCCGTCGACGAAGATCTCGGCCTGGTACATGAGGTTGGCGCCGCCGGACTCGACCAGTGCGATCAACGGCAGCTTGTTCTCGCGCGCCAGCTCCTGTGCGCGCAGTGCCTTCTTCAGCCCCATCGGCGCGACGGTGCCGCCCTTGACGGCGCTGTCGTTCGCCGAGACGAGCACGCGCTTTCCCGCGACGACGCCGATGCCGACGATGCTGCCGCCGCCCATCACGCTCTTCTTGCCGTCGTCGTCGTGCATGCCCAGGCCCGCGAGCGTGCTCAGCTCGAGGAAGTCGCTGCCGCGGTCGATGAGGCGGGCGACGCGCTCGCGCGGCAGCAACTGGCCGCGCTCCTCGAAGCGCTTGGCCTTGCTCGCCGATTCGGCGACGACCAGCGCTTCGAGCCGGCGCACTTCGGCCAGGCGTTCGTGCATGCGCGCGGCGTTGGCCTTGAACGCGGCGCCCGCCGGGTCCACGGTACTCGCCAGCGGGGGCGGCCGTGCCGTCATGGCTTGAGCGCCTCGGGCGTGACGGCGCGGTGGAAGCCGTCGAACGGCGCCGAGCGCGTGGCCTCGGCGAGCGGGAAGACGGCGTTGCCGAGCGACGCTGCGCCGTCGATCTGCACCGTGACGCCGCTGACGAACGCCGCGGCCGGCGAGAGCAGGAAGCAGATGACGCTGCTCACTTCGGCTTCCAGGCCCATGCGCTTCAGCGGCACCGCGGCGGCGAGCTTGCGGATGAGCGGCTTCATCGCCGCGCCGTAGCTGTCCATGCCGCTGGAGGCGATCCAGCCCGGCGCCACCGCGTTCACGCGCACGCCGGCGTGCGCCCACTCGTAGGCCGCCGTCATCGTCAGGTTGCTCATGCCGGCGCGCGCGGCGCCGCTGTGGCCCATGCCGGGCATGCCGTTGCGGAAGTCGGCGGTCATGTTGACGATGGCGCCGCCGTGCGCTTCCATGCACTGCGCATAGACCTCGCGCATCATCAGGAAGCCGCCGGTGAGGTTGTTGGCGACGACGGCGTCGAAGCCCTTCTTGGCGATGGCCGCCAGCGGCGAGGGGAACTGGCCGCCGGCGTTGTTGACGAGGCCGGCCACGGGGCCATGCCCGGCGACGACCTTGGCGACGCCGGCCTTCACCGCTTCCTCGTCGCGGATGTCGAACGCGAGCGCGGCACAGCGGCCGCCGTCCTCGGCGATCTCGGCGGCGACGCGCTCGAGCTTCTCGGCCCGGCGCCCGCTGATAACGACCGTGGCGCCGAGCGAGGCCAGCTCATGCGCGACGCAGCGCCCGATGCCGCTGCCGCCGCCAGTGACCCAGTGCACCTGGCCGGCGAAGAGGCCGGGGCGCAGCACGCTGCGGTAGGCGCCGCGGTTGCCGCTTTCGGGTTCGCCGGCGGGCACGGACGATCCAGTCATGGCATGATTGGAACCGTGGGTGACGTTAACGTCAACCGGCTTCCATATTGGGGATTGCGAGGGTTTGCGCCGACATGGACATGCAAGCGATCACCGGGGCGCTGCGCGCCAAGGTGGGTGAATCGAGCGGGCTCAACGCGACGCTGAAGTTCGACTGCGGCGCCGACGGCGTCGTCGTCATCGACGGCCGCAGCACGCCCAACACGGTGGACAACGCCGACCGCGAGACCGACTGCACCATCGCCATCACGCGCGAGAACCTCGCGGCGTTGATCAGCGGTGAACTGGAGCCGACCACCGGCTTCATGATGGGCAAGTTCAAGGTGAGCGGCGACATGAGCGTGGCGCTGAAACTGCAGCGCGTCCTCTGAAGCGAAAGGGCGCGCCGTGCTGCAACGGGTTTCGCGGAAGACGGCCAGGGCGGCGGCTGCGGCGCGGTCGAACGGAGTGCACGCGGGCGGCGGCAACGGCGGCAACGGCGGCGCGAACGGTGCTGGTGGCGCTGCTGCCACGCCGCGCGAAGTGCTCGCCTCGCACCGCGCCGACGACGCCGGCCAGCTGTTCGGCATCACCGAGCTGTGCCGCGAGTTCGGCATCACGCTGCGCACGATTCGCTTCTACGAAGACAAGGGCCTGCTGGCGCCGCGGCGCGTCAACGGCGCCCGCGTCTACACGCGGCGCGACCGGGCGCGGCTGGCGCTCATCCTGCGCAGCAAGGCCATCGGCGCGAGCCTTTCGGACATCAAGCACTACCTCGACCTCTACGGCGTGCAGGGCGAAGGCCGCGTGCAGCAGCTGAAGTGGGTGCAAGGCAGGACCGACGCGGCCATCGCCGAGCTGGAGCAGAAGCGCGCCCACATCGACGCCACGCTCGCCGAGCTGCGGCTGATCAACGGCGAAGTGCGCAAGCAACTGCAGAAGGCGTGAATGAACCTTCGGCCTGCTGATCGGATTCGGAGACCGCGATGAGCCTTGCGACCTTCCCCTCGCCCTGGATCACCGACGAGCACGAGATGCTGCGCGAGTCGGTGGCGCGCTACATCGCCGAGAAGTGGACGCCGCGTGCTGCCGAGTTCCGTGAGCTGGGCAAGATGCCGCCCGACGTGTGGCGCGAGGCGGCGGCGAACGGGCTTCTGTGCGTCTCGACTCCGGCCGATTACGGCGGCGGCGGCGGCAACTTCGGCCACGAGGCCGTCATCCTGCTCGAGCAGGCGCGCGCCAACATGAGCGGCTGGGGCGGCGGTTTGCACTCGGCCATCGTCGCGCCGTACATCCTGCACCACGGCACCGAAGAGCAGAAGCGCCGCTGGCTGCCGAAGATGGCGACGGCCGAGTTCATCAGCGCCATCGCGATGACCGAGCCCGGCACCGGCAGCGACTTGCAGGGCGTGCGCACGACGGCGCGGCGCGACGGCGACAGCTACGTCATCAACGGCGCCAAGACCTTCATCACCAACGGCCAGAACGCGAACCTCGTCTGCGTCGTCTGCCGCACCGGCGACGCCGGCTCGGGCGCCAAGGGCATGTCGCTGGTGTTCGTCGAGACGGAGAAGGCGAGCGGCTTCCGCCGCGGCCACCACCTCGACAAGGTGGGCATGAAGGCGCAGGACACGAGCGAGCTCTTCTTCGACGACGTGCGCGTGCCGGCCGAGAACCTGCTCGGCCTGAAGGAAGGGCAGGGCTTCTTCCAGCTGATGCAGGAGCTGCCGCAGGAACGGCTCATCATCGCCGTCAGCGGCATCGGCGCGATGGAGCGCGCGCTCGCGGAGACCCTTGCCTACGCCAAGGAGCGCAAGGCCTTCGGCAAGACGGTGTGGGACTTCCAGAACACGAAGTTCAAGCTCGCCGAAGTGCAGGCCACGGTGCTGGCCACGCGCGCTTTCGTCGACGCCTGCATGGTGGCGCACCTGAAAGGCGAACTCGACGCGGCCCGCGCCGCGCTGGCCAAGGCCTGGGTCAGCGAACAGCAGTGCAAGGTGATGGACGAATGCCTGCAGCTTTTCGGGGGCTACGGGTACATGATGGAATACCCGATCGCCGAGCTGTACGTCGATGCGCGCGTGCAGCGCATCTACGGCGGCACCAACGAGATCATGAAGGAGCTGGCGGCGCGCTTCATGTAGCCGCCGCCCGCCGCTTGAATCCAACAGGAGGCCTTGCGATGGACGCGACCGATCTTCCGCTGGCCGAACGGCTGCGCTCCGCGCTGGCGATGCAGCGCGCCGCCTACCACGCGCACCCGGTGCCGAGCCTTGCCGAGCGCAAGGAAGACCTGAAGCGCCTGCGCGCGCTCTTGCGCGAGCACCAGGGCGAGATCGCCGCGGCGATCAGCGCCGACTACGGCCACCGCTCGGTGCACGAGACGCGCCTGTGCGAGCTGATGCCGGCAGTCGACGGTATCGGCCACGTGCTCGGCCACCTGCGCGGCTGGATGAAGCCGCAGCGGCGCGGCGTGGACATCGTCACCTTCCCCGGGGCGCGCAACCGCGTCATCCCGCAGCCGCTGGGCGTGGTGGGCGCCATCGTGCCGTGGAACTTCCCGGTCAACCTGAGCTTCGTGCCGCTGACCTACATCTTCGCCGCCGGCAACCGCGCGATGGTGAAGATGAGCGAGAACTCGCGCCGGCTGGCGGCGCTGTTGATCGAGAAGGTGCCGGCGTATTTCCCGCCCGAGAAGCTGCAGTTCTTCGACGAGACCGGCGGCGTGGGCATCGAGTTCTCGAAGCTGCCGTTCGACCACCTGCTCTTCACCGGCTCGGGCACCACAGGCCGCGCGGTGATGGCCGCGGCAGCGGCGAACCTATGCCCGGTGACGCTCGAGCTCGGCGGCAAGGCGCCGGCGATCATCTGCGACGACTTCCCGCTGCGCACGGCGGCCGAGCGCATCCTCTTCGTGAAGTGCCTGAACGCGGGGCAGATCTGCACGACGGTGGACCATGCCTGGCTGCCCGAAGGCCGCATCGACGAGTTCGTGCGCCTGGCGCAGGAGATCGTGCCGCAGCGCTACCCGTCGCTGGCTTCCGAGGACTACACGTCGATCATCGACCAGCGCTCGTTCGACCGCCTCGTGCGCGCGCTCGACGAAGCACATGAGCGCGGCGCGCGGCTCGTGCAGCTGGTGCCGGGTCCGGCGTTCGACTCGACCACGCGCAAGATCGCGCCGCACATCGTGCTCGACGCGCCGGCCGACTGCGCGCTGATGCAGCGCGAGATCTTCGGCCCGATCCTGCCGCTGCGGCCCTATCGCCGGCTCGACGAGGCGGTGGCGGCCATCAACGCCGGCGACCGGCCGCTGGCGATCTACCCGTTCAGCAAGGACGCTCGCACGGTTCAGCACCTGCTCGACCACGTGATGTCCGGCGGCGTGTCGGTCAATGACGCGCTCTTCCACGTGGCGCAGCACGACCTGCCGTTCGGCGGCGTCGGGCCTTCGGGCATGGGCCACTACCACGGCCGCGAAGGCTTCGAGACGTTCTCCAAGATGCGCCCGGTGTTCCGCCAGGCGCCGATCTCGGCGCTGAAGTGGATCGGCCCGCCGTACGGCCGCTTCGCCGACACGCTGCTGAAGTTCCTGATCAAGTGAAGCGAACAGACAAGTGACCACCGGCCGAAACGACTCCATGAGGAAGCGATGAGCGACGCATTCATCTACGACCACGTGCGCACGCCGCGCGGCAAGGGCAAGAAGGACGGCAGCCTGCACCAGGCCACGCCGGTGTGGCTGCTGCGCACGCTGCTGCAGGCGATGCAGCAGCGCAACCAGCTCGACACCGCGCTCGTCGACGATGTGGTGCTCGGCTGCGTGACGCCGGTGGGCGAGCAGGGCGCCGACATCGCGCGCACGGCGGTGCTCGACGCCGAATGGGCGCAGACGGTGGCCGGCGTGACGCAAAGCCGCTTCTGCGCCAGCGGCCTGGAAAGCGTGAACCTCGCCGCTGCGAAGGTGAAGAGCGGCTGGGAGGACCTGGTCGTCGCCGGCGGCGTGGAGAGCATGAGCCGCTGGGCGATGGGCAGCGACGGCGGCGCCTG
Source organism: Rubrivivax sp. (assembly GCA_046348035.1). GTDB lineage: Bacteria > Pseudomonadota > Gammaproteobacteria > Burkholderiales > Burkholderiaceae_C > Rubrivivax. The sequence goes on from JAXMEZ010000051.1 coordinate 6,839, forward strand.
GGTGATGGACCCGCGCATCAACCAGAAGACCGGCTTCGTGCCGCAAGGCATCGGCGCCGATTTGATCGGCACGCTCGAAGGCTGGAAGCGCGAGGACGTCGACCGCTTCGCCTTGCGCTCGCACCAGAAGGCCGCGGCGGCGCGCGCCGAAGGGCGCTTCGGCAAGAGCCTCGTGCCGGTGCGCGACATCGCGGGCCTGCTGATGCTCGACCGTGACGAGACCATCCGCGACAACGCCAGCATGGAAGCGATGGCCAAGCTCGACCCGAGCTTCGCGATGATCGGCCAGATGGGCTTCGACTCGACGGCGCTGCGCCGCTACACGACGGTGGAGCGCATCGAGCACATGCACCACGCCGGCAACTCCAGCGGCATCGTCGACGGCGCGGCTTTGATGCTGGTGGGCAATGCCGAAGCGGGGCGCAAGGCGGGCCTGAAGCCGCGCGCGCGCATCAAGGCCGCGGCGGTGATCGGCAGCGAGCCGACGATCATGCTCACCGGGCCGACGCCGGCGTGCCGCAAGGCGCTGGCGAAGGCCGGCATGGCGCCCAAGGACATCGACCTGTGGGAAGTGAACGAGGCTTTCGCGGTGGTGCCGATGAAGACGGCGCGCGACCTCGGCGTGGACATGGAGCGCGTCAACGTCAACGGCGGCTCGATCGCGATGGGGCACCCGCTGGGCGCCACCGGCTGCGTCATCCTCGGCACGCTGCTCGACGAGCTCGAGCGGCGCAACCTCGCCACGGGCCTCGCCACGCTGTGTGTCGGCGGCGGCATGGGCATCGCCACGATCATCGAGAGGGTTTGAAGATGACTAGCGCTGTTTCTCTCGAAGTCGGCGGCGACGGCGTCCTCGTCGCGACGATGAACCTGCCCGGCCGGCCGATGAACGTCGTCGGCGACGCGCTGATGGAAGGCATCGGCGAGGCGTGTGCGAAGCTCGCCGACCCGGCCGTGAAGGGGATGATCCTCACCAGCGGCAAGGCCGACTTCTGCGCCGGCGGCGACCTCGACCGCATGAGCCGGTGGAGCAAGCCCGAGGAGCCCTTCGAAGGCTCGACGGCGATGAAGAAGGTGCTGCGCCAGCTCGAGCTGCAAGGCAAGCCGGTGGTGGCGGCGATCAACGGTCACGCGCTCGGCGGCGGGCTGGAGATCGCGCTCGCCTGCCACGCGCGCATCGCCCTCGACGACCCGCGGCTCAAGATCGGCCAGCCCGAGGTGAAGCTCGGCCTCTTGCCCGGTGGCGGCGGTACGGTGCGGCTGCCGCGCCTGGTGGGCATCCAGGCGGCTTTGCAGATCTGCGGCGAAGGCAACGACATCGCACCGGCGAAGGCCAAGGAAATGGGGCTGCTGGCCGACCTCGCGAAGGACCGCGAGGATTTGATGGCCAAGGCGCGCGCGTGGATCGCTGCCAACCCGAAGGCGAAGCAGCCGTGGGATCAGCCGAAGTTCAAGTTCCCCGGCGGCGACAGCCGCACGCCTGCGGTCGTGCAGATGTGGGCCATCGCGCCTTCGATCGCGAGCCAGAAGACGTGGGGCAACTACCCGGCGGTGCGCCACATCATGAGCAGCATCTTCGAGGGTGGCCTGCTCGACTTCGAAGCGGCCAGCGTCGTCGAGAGCCGCTACTTCGCCGCCTGCGTGATGTCGCAGGAGTCGAAGAACATCATCAACACGCTGTGGTACCAGCTGAACGCGATCAAGAAGGGCGCGTCGCGGCCGGCGGGCGTGGCGGCTTCGAAAGTGAAGAAGCTCGGCATCCTCGGCGCCGGCATGATGGGCGGCGGCATCGCCTACGTCTCGGCCAAGGCCGGCATGGACGTGGTGCTGCTCGACACCACGCAAGAGGCTGCGGACAAGGGCAAGGCCTACTCGCAGGGGCTGCTCGACAAGGCGGTGAAGAAGGGCCGCAGCACGGCCGAGAAGCGCGACGCGCTGCTGGCGAGGATCTTGGCGACGACGAGCTACGACGACCTCGCCGGCTGCGACCTCGTCATCGAAGCGGTGTTCGAGGACCGCGCGATCAAGGCCGACGTGACGAAGAAGGCTGAAAGCGTGCTCGCCGCCGACAAGGTGTTCGCGTCGAACACGAGCACGCTGCCGATCACGGGCCTGGCGAAGGCGAGCGCGCGGCCGAAGAACTTCATCGGCCTGCACTTCTTCAGCCCGGTGGACAAGATGCCGCTCGTGGAGATCATCGTCGGCAAGGAAACGTCCGACGAGACGCTGGCGCGCGGCTTCGACTACGTGCTGCAGATCGGCAAGACGCCCATCGTCGTCAACGACAGCCGCGGCTTCTACACGAGCCGCGTCTTCGCGACATACGTGATGGAAGGCATCGCGATGCTGAAGGAAGGCGTGCACCCGCGCAGCATCGAGGTGGCCGGCTTGCAGGCCGGCATGCCGATGCCGCCGCTGGCGCTGCAGGACGAGGTGAGCCTGAGCCTTTCGATGCACGTGCAGGAGCAGACGAAGAAGGACCTCGCGGCCGAGGGCAAGACGCTGGCCGAGCACCCGGGCACGAGCGTCATCCGCCAGCTCGTGGAGATCGGCCGCATCGGCAAGAAGGCGGGCAAGGGCTTCTACGACTACGGGCTTGACGACGATGGACGTGGCAAGGCCCTGTGGCCCGAACTGGCGAAGCTGTACCCGACGGCGGCGCAGCAGCCCGAGCAGCGCGAGATGATCGACCGCCTGATGTTCGCGCAAGCCAACGAGGCGGCGCGCTGCTATGAGGAAGGCGTGCTGCGCTCGGTGGCCGACGCCAACATCGGCAGCATCTTCGGTTGGGGCTTCGCACCGTTTCACGGCGGCGCGCTGCAGTTCATCAACGCGATGGGGGCGAAGGCCTTCGTCGCGCGAGCGCGCGAGCTGGCGGCGAAGTTCGGCCCGCGCTTCGAGCCGGCAGCGGTGCTGGTGAAGATGGCCGCGAGCGGCGGGCGGTTCGCCGACGCCGCATAGCGCGCCAGGGAGTGCCCACCGCCGAGTGAGGCGGTGGGCCAGCGGTCCGTTCGCCCTGAGGTATCGAAGGGCACCGCCGCAAGGGGCTTCGATACCTCTGCCCGAACGGTCCTCCGCGCGTCGGGCCGCTATGCTGCTGCATGCCCCCGCAGCGCTCTTCCTCGCTCGACACATCGGCCCTCGAGCAGGCTCGCCAGGCCATTGCGCGTGCCGGCCAGATTGCCGTGCTCACCGGCGCGGGCATGAGCGCCGAAAGCGGTATCCCGACCTTCCGCGATGCGCTCACAGGCCTGTGGGCGAAGTTCGACCCCCAGGACCTGGCCAGCATCGAGGGCTTCCGCGCCGACCCTAAGCGCGTGTGGGACTGGTACGCCGAACGCCGCGAGGGCGTGCGCCGCGCCGAGCCCAATGCCGGCCATGTGGCGCTGGCGCGCTGGGCCCACGCGCACCCGGGCCGCATGTGCGTGGTGACGCAGAACGTCGACGACCTGCACCAGCGCGCCGGCCAGCCCGATGTCGTGCGGCTGCACGGCGACATCCTTGCGTCGCAATGGCTTGACGAATGCATCGACCGCCCGGCCTGCGACGCGGCGGCCACCGCGGAGCCCGGCCGGCCGCCGCGCTGCGCGCGCTGCGGCAACCTGGCGCGGCCGGCGGTGGTGTGGTTCGGCGAGATGCTGCCGCCGGCGGCACTGGAGCGGGCCGAGCAGGTGGCGAGCAGCTGCGACGTGATGCTCGTCGTCGGCACCTCGGGCGCCGTGTGGCCGGCGGCCGGGCTGGCTGGAAGGGCACGCCGCTCGGGCGCGACGGTGGTGATCGTCAATCCGCACGAGAGCGAGATCGACGCCGAAGCGCGGTTCGTGGTGCGCGGCACGGCGGCCCAGGCGTTGCCGCTGCTGCTGATGTGAGCCCCGAATCCGGGCATGAGCTCGGAATCCGGTTCTGGACTATGATTCAGCCATAGTGCAGAACTGGAGTCATCGATGAGCGCCCTGCCGGCCCTCGCCCTGGCCCGTGACCCCGCCGCGGCCGAGGCCCCTTCGTTCGAGCCGGCGCAACTGGCGGCACCCGGCCTGCGCGCCTTCGAGCGCATCGCGCAGGCATGGAAGCTCAGCGTCGACGAGCAGCTGTGCCTGCTCGGACAGCCGCCGCGCAGCACCTTCTTCGCCTGGCGCAAGCACCCCGAGCGCGCCAGCCTGCCGCGCGACACGCTGGAGCGGCTGTCGTACCTGCTCGGCATCTGGAAGAGCCTGCAGATCCTGCTGCCCGAGCCCGACGCGGCCGACGGCTGGCTGCGGCGCCCGAACCGCGCCCCGGCCTTCGGCGGCCGCAGCGCGCTGGCACGCATGCTCGGCGGCAACGTCAGCGACCTGCACGCGGTGCGCACCTACCTCGATGGCGTGCGCGGCGGCGGCTGGTCTTGACCGCGACCGATCGCATCGAGCAGCGCCGCGTGCGCTGGGCGGCGGCGTGCCGCATCGTGCCGACGCGCCACCCGGCGGTGAACCTGTTCGACCGCGTCGCCGATGCGGCCGACTTCGACGCGCTCTACGCACTGGAGGCCATGACCAACGAGCGCGTGCGCGACGAACTCGGCGAGATCGAACGCGTGCCGCGCGCCGAGCGCCTGTTCGGTCCCGGCAGCGGGCCGATCATGGCCGCCTTCACGCACATCAACACGCAAGGCAGCCGCTTCTCCGACGGCCGCTTCGGCATGTTCTACGCTGCGCGCGACCGCGCCACCGCGGTGGCCGAGACGCGCCACCACCACGGCCGCTTCCTCGCCGCCACCGGCGAAGGTGCCATGCATTTGCCAATGCGGCTTTACCACGTGGCCATCGACGGCCGGCTGCACGACCTGCGGCCGCCGGGCGCCGTGCCGGCCGCGGTGTTCGACCCGGACGACTACCGTGCCTCGCGCCGGCTGGGGCTTGCACTGCGCAAGCAGGGTGCGAACGGCGTCGCCTATCGCAGCGTGCGGCACGAGCGCGGGCAGTGCGTGGGCCTGTTCCGCCCCGCTGCGGCGAGCCGCTGCCTGCACGCCGCCATCCTGCTCTACGCATGGGACGGCGAGCGCTTCACCGACGTATACGAGAAGACCGAGTGATGGCGACTTCGGTTCCGGTGCCCGCGGCCCGCGGCGAACGCTTCGACCGCCTCGACGCGCTGCGCGGCGTGGCGATGGTGTGGATGGCGGGCTTCCACCTCTGCTTCGACCTGAACCTGTACCGGCTGATGCCGGCGCAGAACTTCTACCGCGACCCGTTCTGGCTCAACCAGCGCACGTGCATCGTCAGCCTCTTCCTCTTCTGCGCCGGCGTGGCACAGGCGGTGGCGCTGCAGTCGAGGCGCGAGTCCGGCGCGGCTTTGTTCCCACCGCGCTTCTGGCGCCGCTGGGCGCAGGTGGCCGGCTGCGCGGTGCTGGTGAGCATCGGCTCGTTCGTGATGTTCCCCAAGAGCTGGATCAGCTTCGGCGTGCTGCACGGGCTCGCCGAGATGCTGGTGCTGGTGCGGCTGGCTTCGCCGCTGCCGGGGTGGGCCCTGTGGCCCATGGCGGCGGTGGCGATCGTCTTGCCGAAGTTCGTGCAGGACCCGTTCTTCAACCAGCCGTTCGCGCATTGGACCGGGCTCGTCACGAAGAAGCCGATCACCGAGGACTGGGTCCCGGTGCTGCCGTGGCTGGGCGTGATGCTCATCGGCCTGGCGGCGGGGCGCTGGCTGCTCGCGAACCGGCGCGACTGGATCGCGGGCCCGGTTCCGCGCGCGGTGCAGCCGCTGGCGCTGCTCGGGCGCTGGCCGCTGACCTTCTACATGCTGCACCAGCCGGTGTTCCTGGGCGTGATTCTCGGCGGGCGCGCGCTCGGCGCATGGTGAGCGTATCCGCGGCGCCGGTTCGCTAGCATCAGCGCTCATGGGCGACACGAACGACACCGGCAGCGGGCACGAGCACGAGCACGAGCACGGCGACCACGGCGACCACGACCACAGCACGCTGGGTCCGATGGACCTGCGCGTGCGGGCGCTGGAGACAGTGCTGGCGCAGAAGGGCTACATCGACCCGGCCGCGCTAGACGTGCTGATCGACACCTACCAGACGCGCATCGGCCCGCGCAACGGTGCGCGCGTGGTGGCGCGGGCATGGGTCGACAGCGAGTACCGCGCCTGGCTGCTGCGCGACGCGACCGCGGCGATCGCATCGCTCGGCTACAGCGGGCGCCAGGGCGAGCACATGGTGGCGGTGGAGAACCGGCCGGGGCTGCACAACATGGTGGTCTGCACGCTGTGCAGCTGCTACCCGTGGCCGGTGCTCGGCCTGCCGCCCACCTGGTACAAGAGCGCGCCGTATCGATCGCGCGTCGTGCGCGAGCCGCGCGCGGTGCTGGCCGAGTTCGGCGTCGAACTGCCGGCGGGCACCGACATCCGCGTCTGGGATTCGACGGCCGAGGTCCGCTACCTCGTGCTGCCTGAGCGACCCGCAGGGACCGAGAACCTCAGCGAAGCCGAACTCGCCGCGTGGGTGACGCGCGACTCGATGATCGGCACCGGCTTGCCGCAGCGGCCCGCAGTCGCGGCTGCGGACTGAAGCGGGCCGACGGTGCCGCCCGAGAGCGATCGCGCCCAACAGCGATGAAGCGAACGACCCGCACCCCCGCCGCCGCCGTGGTGCCTTGGCCCACGCACGCCGATCTCGGCGGCCAGCGCGGCCACGGCCGCGTGCAACCGGAGCCCGAAGGCGAGCTGTGGCACGCGCCATGGGAGCCGCGCGCGCTGGCGGTGACCCTCGCCGCCGGCGCCACCGGCGAGTGGAACATCGACATGAGCCGCGCCGCGCGCGAGACGCTGCCCGACTACGCGCATCTCAGCTACTACGAGATCTGGACCGCGGCGCTGGAGAAGCTGCTGCTCGAGCGCGGCCTCGTCTCGCGCGACGAGCTGGCGCAGGGCCGCGCCAACGATGGCGTGCCGCCGCGGCCGGTGGCGCGCGTGCTGCATGCCGATGATGTCGCGGCCGTGCTCGCGCGCGGCAGCCCCACCGAGCGGCCGCCGGCGCCGCCGCCGCCGCGCTTCAAACCCGGCGAGCGCGTGCGCGCCAAGTCGGTGGTGGTGCCGCACCACACGCGGCTGCCCGGCTACGTGCGCGGCAAGGTCGGCACGGTCGAGGCGCTGCGCGGCTGCCATGTCTTCGCCGACGCGCATGCGCTGGGCCTCGGCGAACGGCCGACGTGGCTGTACACCGTGGTCTTCGACGGCGAGGCGCTGTGGGGCGCGAAAGAGCCGGGTGCAGAGCAGGTCCGCGTTTCGGTCGATGCGTGGGAGCCTTACCTCGAACCCGTGGCCGCAACACAGCAAGCGCAGCGATGACGCCGACACCCGACGAGCACGAGCCCACCTTCCGCGAGCCGTGGGAGGCGCATGCGTTCGCGCTGACGCTGTCGCTGCACCGCGCCGGGCTCTTCACCTGGCCCGAATGGGCCGCGGCGCTGGCCGAGGCGATCAAGGCCGCGCAGGACAGCGGCGACCCCGACCTCGGCGACACCTACTACCACCACTGGCTCGCGGCGCTGGAGCGGCTGGTGGCGGCGCGCGCCGGAACCTCGATGGCGGAACTCGCGCGCGTTCGCGACGCCTGGGCGAACGCGGCGCTGCGCACGCCGCACGGGCGGCCGATCGAGCTGCGGGCCGCGGACTTCGACGCGGGCGGTGCCGGTCGCGGGCAAGAGGCGCCTCCGTCGTGAACGCGACTGCAACGAAGGCGGCCAAGGCGCTGTACGGCTTCCACGCCGTCACCGTGCGCGCGAAGACGGCACCCGAGTCAGTGCTCGAAGTGCACGTCGACACGACGCGGCGCGACGCCCGCATGCGCCAGTTCGTCGAGCGCATCGCCAGCGCCGGGCTGCGAATCATCGACAGCGACGACGAGCGCCTGACGCGCCTGGCCGGCACGCCGCGCCACCAGGGCGTCGTCGCGCGCGTGACACCGCTGGAAACGCGCCATTCGCTCGACGATGTGCTCGATGCTGTCGCGGGGCCGCCGCTCGTGCTGGTGCTCGACGGCGTGACCGACCCGCACAACCTGGGCGCCTGCCTGCGCGTGGCCGACGGCGCCGGCGCGCACGCGGTGGTGGCGCCGCGCGACCACGCTGTCGGGCTCAACGCCACGGTGGCGAAAGTCGCCAGCGGCGCCGCCGAGACGGTGCCTTACCTGATGGTGACCAACCTCGCTCGCACGCTGGGCGAACTGAAGGAGCGCGGCATCCGGATCGTCGGTGCCGCAGACGACGCGCCGCGCACGCTCTACGAGGCCGACCTGCGCGGGCCGGCGGCGCTCGTGCTCGGCGCCGAGGGCCCGGGCATGCGCCAGCTGACGCGCAAGACCTGCGACGAACTCGTGCGCATCCCGATGGCCGGCGCGGTGGAGAGCCTCAACGTCTCCGTGGCCGCGGGTGTTTGCTTGTTCGAGGCGCGACGCCAGCGCGGCATCGCCGGCAAGGCCTGAGGCGCATCAGCCCACCCAGCCGAGCGCGCCGGCGATCGCGCCGCAGGCGATCGGCACGAGCGTCGTGATGCGCGTGCTGAGCATCAGCGCGATGGTGGCCAGCGCCAGCATGGCGCTGCGCCAGTCGCCCGCCGTCGGCTCGAAGAGGATCCAGCCGGTGGCCAGCAACAGGCCGATGGTGATGGGCGCCAGGCCCGCATGCAGCGAGCGCACGACGAGCGAGCGCGCGTGCTGCGTGTTCCAGTGGCTCGCGCGCAGCGCCAGCACCGTGCTCGGCAGCAGCGTGCCGACCAGGGCCGCCAGCGCACCGGCGAGGCCGCCGACGTTGTAGCCGAGCACGGCGACGAAGAGCACGTTCGGCCCCGGCGCCGCCTGCGCCAGCGCGACGCTGGCGCTGAAGTCGCCTTCGCCCATCCAGCGGCGTTCGCCGACGAGGTAGCGCTGCATGTCGGGCGCGGTGGTGATGGCGCCGCCCACCGCCAGCAACGACAGCATCAGGAAGTGCCCGAAGAGCGCCAGCCAGTCGGCCGCGCCGAGCCCGAAGCGGCCGACCAGCAGCGCGTTCAGCGAGGGCCAGGATTCAAGCATCGCCGTCGTTCCTGTCGGCGCGCGCGCCTTCGCCGCCGTCACCGCGACCGCCGCCCGCAGCGGCGCACCGCTTGTCCAGCGCGTGCAGCCGCCACGCGGCCCAGGCGACGGCACTGCCGCCGAGCGCCAGCACCACGGCCACCATCGGCAGCCGCATGACGCCCACGGCGACGAAGCCGGCGAGGACCAGCAGCGCTGCGCCCTCCGGCGTGAGCGGGCTGCGCTTGAGCGGTAGCGCCAGCTTCAAAGCGGTGGTGACGACGAGGCCCGCGGCGACGATGCCCATGCCGCGCAGCGCGCCGCCGACGGCGCCGCCGGTGCGCCCCTGCGCCGCGATGACCGCCAGCACGAGGACGATGACGAGCGGCGCGCCGAGCATTCCCGCCATCGCGGCCAGTGCGCCGCGGGCGCCGAAGAAGCGCTGCCCGACCATCAGCGACAGGTTGATCACGTTCGGCCCCGGCAGCACCTGCGACAGCGTCAGCATCTCGAGGAACTGCTCGCGCGTCAGCCAGCGCTGGCGCTCGACGAGTTCGCGCTGCGCCACCGGCAGCACGCCGCCGAAGCCTTGCAGCGCCAGGCGGGTGAAGACGGCGAACAGCTCGCGGCACGAGGCGGGCCGCGCCGTCGCACGGTGGGCAGTCGCTTCGGGCGACGAAGGTGAAGGCGAAGGAGGCCGCGCGGTCATGGCTCTACGCGGCGGCAGGCCGGGCCCGCCTGCGCCAGGCAAGCCACGTCGAGAGCGCCGTCGCCAGCACCAGGCCCACCGCAGCCGCGGGGCGAGCGCGGCATAGCCGTGCAGCCCCAGCAGCACGCCGCCGAGCGCTGCGCCGATGCCCTGGCCGAGGTACATCGCCGAGGTGTTCAGCGACACCAGCACGCCGGCCAGCGCTGGCGCGGCAGCGGCCAGGCGCGCCTGTTGCGCCGAGTTCGAAGAGAAGCAGCCGAGCGCCCACGGCGTCAGCACGATCGCCATCGTTGCCACGCTGCCGGCCAACGGCCAGGCGAGCAGCGAGACGGCCATCGCCGCGCAGCCGGCCGTCGCGGCGGCGCCGGCGCCGAGGCGGTCGATCCAGCGCGTCACTGCCACGCTGCCGATGAGGCCGAAGACGCCGAACCAGAGGAAGAGCGCGCTCGTCTCGGCCGGCCGCGTGCCGAGCACGTTGGCGTAGTACGGCGCCATGTAGCCGAAGAGCGTGAACTGGCCGCTCGCGCTGAGCGCGGTGACGGCGACGATGGCCATCGGCGCCGGACGCGCCAGCACGCCGCCGAGGTCGCGCAGCGTCAGCGCCGGCGCTTGCAGGGCCGCGGGGTGTGGCGCCACGCCGCCAGCGCCGCGACGGCGGAGAGCGCCGCCACCAGTGCGAAGGCGGCGCGCCAGCCGGCGACCTCGGCCACGTAGCTTGCGATCGGCATGCCCAGCACCGATGCGAGCGACCAGCCGAGGAAGATGAACGTGATCGCCTCGCCGCGGCGCTCGGCGACAGCGAGCGCGCCGACGACGGCCGCCGCGGCCGGCGTGAACACCGAAGCCGCGATGACCGTGGCGGCGCGCACCGGCAGCAGGCTCGCCAGCCCCGGCATCGCCGCCGACAGCGCATGCCCCGCGGCATACCAGGCGAGCGACAGCGCCAGCAGCGCGCGGCGGTCGTGGCGCGAGAGCAGCGCGGCCAGCAGCGGCGCGGCGAGCGCCATCGTCCACGCGGCCACGGTGACGAGCTGCCCGGCCAGCGGCACCGGCACGGCGAGGCCGCGCGCGAGGTCGTTCAGCGCCCCGGGCACGACCATCACGCCGCAGCCGATGGCGAAGTTGCCCATCAGCAGCGCCCAGCGCGTGCCGGCCTGCAGGCCCTGATTCAAGCCCGGACCCCCGTTCAGCGCAGCACCTTCAACGCCTCGGGGTTGACGATGTGCGTGGGCGTGTTGTGGACGAAGTTGATGACGTTGTCGAACGCAGCGCCGAAGTACAGCTCGTAGCTGTCCTGCTCGACATAGCCGATGTGCGGCGTGCAGATCGCGTTCTCGAGCCTGAGCAGCGGGTGGCCTTGCAGGATCGGCTCGCTGTCGAAGACGTCGATCGCCGCCATTCCCGGCCGGCCGCGGTTCAGCGCCGCGACGAGCGCGTTGTCGGCGACGAGCTCGGCGCGCGATGTGTTCACCAGCAACGAGGTCGGCTTCATCAGCGCCAGGTCGTCGAAGCCGACGATGCCGCGCGTGCTGTCGGTCAGGCGCAGGTGCAGCGTCAGCACGTCGCTGGCGGCGAAGAACGCGGCACTCGATTCGGCGGCAGCGTGGCCGTCGGCGACGGCGCGGTCGCGCGAGACTTCGCTGCCCCAGACGAGCACCTGCATGCCGAAGGCGCGCCCGTAGCCGGCGACGAGGCGGCCGATCTTGCCGTAGCCCCAGATGCCCAGCGTCTTGCCGCGCAGCGTCATGCCGAGCGCGAAGTTGGGCGGCATCGCCGCCGACTTCAAACCCGACTGCTGCCACGCGCCGTGCTTGAGGTTGCCGATGTACTGCGGCAGCCGCCGCATCGAGGCCATGATCAGCGCCCACGTCAGCTCGGCCGGCGCCACCGGCGAGCCGACGCCTTCGGCCACCAGGATGCCCAGCCGCGTGCACGCTTCCAGGTCGATGTGCGGGCCGACGCGGCCGGTTTGCGAGATGAGCTTCAGGCGCGGCAGCTTCTCCAGCAGCGCACGCGGGAAGTGGGTGCGCTCGCGGATCGTCACCAGCACGTCGGCATCGCGCAGCCGCACCGAGAGCTGGCCAATGCCCTTGACGGTGTTGGTGAAGACCTTGGCGTTGTACGGCTCCAGCAACGCGGCGCACTTGAGCTTGCGCACCGCGTCCTGGTAGTCGTCGAGGATGACGATGTTCATGCGGACCTGCGCGCCGGGGCCGGGCGGGCTGTTCCCGCGGGCCTTCCGGGCCGGCCGCGATTCTGCCTGCTCGGGCGGCCGCCCTCTTCCACGTGACGAGCGGGCGGGGCGCACAGGGCGCCGGCCCAAAGAACAACGGCGGCCTGCGGCCGCCGTTGCTGTTCGCCACCCTGGCGCGGGCTGCTCAAACGGCGGCGTTGGACCTGCGCCGCCGCGCCAGCGCCAGCGTGATGAGGGCGAGGCCCACGAGCGCCATGCTGGTCGGCTCCGGCGTCTGGTTCGTGCCGCCGTTGCTGCTGGTGCTGCCGCTGCTGGTGCTTGTGCTCGTGCTGGGAGGAGCAATGGTGCCGAAGCTGATGTTGTCGATGGTGAAGCCGGCCTGCTCGGGCGCAACAAGGCTGATCAGCAGGCCGGCGATCTGCGCCGCCCCATCATTCGTCCCGAGAATGATCGACTCGATGCCGTTCCTGGCACTGCCCGGGGCCGTGCAGCCCGGAACCTGCACCGTCTCCGGGCTGCCGCAAGTCGTGTTGCGGACGGAGCCGAGAGCGGCCCCGTTGCTCCCGTATGCGGTGACCTGAACTGCTCCAATGGCATTGAAGAAGCCGGCATCGAACGAGATGCCCGCCTGGAGGGTGCTGAACAGCATCGCGATCGAGCCGTTGAGGAAGGGCGAACCGCTGAGAACCGGCGAAGCGCTGTGGCTGGTGTCGGTGGCGACGACCGCTCCCAAGCCGTTGGCCAAGTCCAGCGCCAGGCTGCCCGTCGGCGAACCGATGATGCAGGCGCCTGAGGCAGTGCCAGCCGGGCAGTCGGTACCAACCGCTCCGAGGCTCTGGCCGACGAAGAACGAACCGAAGCTCACGTCCGGCGCAGTTCCCGTGCCGCCATAGGCTGCTGCCGCAATGGTGGGATTGAGCGTGCCGACCGTCAGGCCGGTGAAGGTGATCTGCCCGGCGTTGGCCACGAATGCCGCCGAATCGATCGGCACGACCGCTGCCTGACCGGCCACCGCCGTTGCGGCCAGCGCCGCCGCCAGCAGGGACTTGAGAGCGAACTTCATTAGGTTTATCCCGGAGGTGGTGAGGGGAGCAACGCCCGTGCTTCTTCAATGCAAGGCGCATGCCTCGGTTCGTTTTGGTTCTCGAATCAGACCTTTAGCAACCGGCCTGAGGAATAGTTCGCGGGCAGTGTAAAGAATGCCGACAACCGGGTGCATCGCAAGATGTAACCCGCGCGTCCATGCACCGCGCTCGGGCATTCGCCCGCCCGGCAACATCGCGGCCCGCGCCAACGCAACTTCGCTCATGGCCTCGACATTGCGCCATGGTTGCGTGGCGTTGTCTACCCTCTAGGAGAAGGTGCAGTGAGTCTCTCGATGTACAGCGCCAGCGTGCCGGTGTTCGCGCGCATGTGCGGCAACGCCCAGAAGTGGCTGACGAAAGCGGAGGAGCACGCCGCGGCGCGCAAGTTCGACCCGGTGAACTACCTCGGCCTGCGCCTGGCGCCGGACATGCTGCCGTTCGCGCGCCAGATCCAGATTGCCAGCGACGGCGCCAAGGGCTGCGTGGCGCGCCTGGCTGGGCTCGAAGTGCCCAAGTGGGAAGACAACGAGGCGACCACCTCCGATCTGCGCGCGCGCCTGCAGCGAACGATCGACTTCGTGCAGTCGGTTCCGGCCGAAAAGTTCGCCGGCGCGGAGGGACGCGAGATCGTGCTGCCGATGCGCTCGGGCGAACCGCTGCGCTTCGACGGCGAGTCGTACCTGAAGTTCTACGTGCTGCCGAACTTCTACTTCCACATCACGACGACGTACGCGCTGCTGCGCCACGCCGGCGTCGAACTGGGCAAGCGCGACTTCCTCGGCAACGCGTAGCGGCCGGCCGCGCGGCCGGCGCCTGTTCTTAGCGCGTCGCGACCTAGACGCGCGGGGCCGCCGGCGGTGCCGCGGCCGGCGTGCGCGCCGCACGCGACGGTGTGCCCGCCTTGGCCGGGGCGGCGCGGCCGCCGCCCGACCCTGCGACGACAACGCGCGTGCGCGTGGGCAGCATCAGCACGATCGGCTGGCCGGGCGCGAAGCGCGCGTCGGCCGCGACGCCGTTCCATTGCGCCACCTGCGTGGCGGTGAGCCCGTGCCGGCGCGCCACCGCGGCCCCGGGGTCGCCGTTCGGACCGGCGGGCCGCGTCGACCAGCGCCCGCCTTGCCCCGCGGGCGCGAGGGTCAGCATCGCCGAAGCTGCCAGGCGCTCGGAAACGTCGTCGGCCACCTTCTCGTCGCGCGGCACGATCAGCGTCGAGCCGGCGCGCACCAGCATGCGCGGCGGGATGTGGTTGACTTCGGCGAGCTGTGCCTCGCCCAGGCCCACGAGCTTGGCCGCCTCGGCCGTCTTCAGCGTGCGCGGCGCCACCCACGCGGTCCACGATGCCAGCGCGCCGCTGTACTCGGCCAGCGCGCGCACGAAGCGGTTGGCGTTGTCGTAGGGCAGCAGCACGTGCGGCGTGCCGGCCGAGAGGATGACGGCCTTGTTGTGCTGCGGGTTGAGCTGGTGGAACTCCTCCAGCGGCAACTCGGCGAGCCTGGCTGCCAGCGCCACGTCGATGTCGCGCTCGATGGCCACGCTCAGGAAGTACGGGTGGTTCTCCAGCCTGGCCAATTCGATGCCGAAGGCCTGCGGGCGCAGCACGATGTTCTTCACCGCCTGCAGCTTGGGCACGTAGCTGCGCGTCTCGGCCGGCAGGCGTTGCAGCGACGACAGGTCGAGCGGCTTGCGCTGCTTGCGGTTGCGCTCGAGCGCGCGCGCCACGTTGCCCGGGCCCCAGTTGTAGGCGGCCAGCGCCAGCTGCCAGTCGCCGAAGCGCTCGTACAGCTTCGAGAGGAAGTCCAGCGCCGCGCGGGTGGAGGCCAGCACATCGCGGCGGTCGTCGCGGAAGACGTTCTGGCGCAGGTCGAACTCGCGCCCGGTGCCGGGCATGAACTGCCACATGCCCGCCGCGCGCGCCCGCGACAGTGCCTGCGGGTCGAAAGCGCTCTCGATGAACGGCAGCAGTGCCAGGTCCATCGGCATGCCGCGCTTGTCGATCTCCTCGACGATGTGGAACAGGTAGCGCGCGCCGCGCTCGACCATGCGCTGCACATACTCGGGCTGGCTCGCGTAGTGCTGTTCCCAGCGGCGCACGAGGTCGTTGTCGAGGTCGGGGATGCGCATGCCGTCGCGAATGCGCTGCCACAGGTCGGCGCGCTCGGCGTCCTGCTCGGGGTCCAGGCGCATGCGCGGGCCGGGCACGACGACCGCGGTGCCTGCATCGGCAGCGGCATCGGAAGGCGTGGCCGCGGTCGCGGATTCAGCGGCAGCGCCGGCTGCCGTCGCGTCCGGCTGCGCAGCGGCAGGGGTCGCGCTCGCGGCCGAGGAAGGTGTTGCCGGCGCTTCCAGCACCGAAGGTGATGCCGCAGCAGCGTCGCTGGCTGGTCCATCCGGCGGCTGCAGCTGCGCGCAACCCGCGCCCCAGCAAGCCAGCGACAGAAGCGAGAAGCGCGAGAAACGGATCAGGCGCAGCGCCCGGCGGCGGCCGCGCCAGCGGCATGGCCCTTCGGCCACCGTCATCGCGAGGCCACCGGTTGATGCCTCACTAGAATGCCCGCGACGTCGATCGATGGGTGCGAATGCAAGGCGGCTCGAGCCATGACACGTGACGAGTCGAGTATAGGGTTGGACGCCTGGCTGAAGACCGCGCCCGGACGCTACCTGCTGGGTTGGGAGCAGGCGCGCATCGACCAGGAAGTGGCCGACGTCTTCGGCTTCCACGCGTTGCAGCTCGGCCTGCCCGAACTCGACGGCTTGCGCGCCAACCGCATGCCGCACCGCTGGGTGGCCACCGATTCGCTGCAGCTTTCGGCGCTGCTG
This sequence comes from Rubrivivax sp., assembly GCA_046348035.1. Taxonomy (GTDB): domain Bacteria; phylum Pseudomonadota; class Gammaproteobacteria; order Burkholderiales; family Burkholderiaceae_C; genus Rubrivivax. The sequence continues at coordinate 22,669 of JAXMEZ010000051.1, forward strand.
CCGCTGCCCTCCGGTGCGGCCCGCGACGTGCGCGAAGGACGTGATGTGGCCGGCGCGCCCGCACCGGCGCTGCATTGCGAGTTCGACGCGCTGCCGCTGCCCGACGCGTCGATCGACCTCGTCGTGCTGCCGCATGCGCTGGAGCTGGCGCGCGACGCGCACCAGACGCTGCGCGAGGTCGAGAGCGTGCTCGTTCCCGACGGCCGCGTCGTCGTCGTCGGCTTCAACCCGACGAGCCTGTGGGGCCTGCGCCAGCGCCTGGGCGGCATGCGCCGCAGCCTGGGCCTGGCGCGCGGGCGCGGCCTCTTCCTGCCGCCGGCCGGCGACTTCATCGGCTACTGGCGCGCGCGCGACTGGTTGCGGCTGCTCGGCTTCGAGGTCGAAGGCGGCCACTTCGGCTGCTGGCGCCCGCCGCTGGCCAGCGAGCGCTGGTTGCGGCGCTTCGCATGGATGTACCGCATCGGCGACCGTTGGTGGCCGGTGCTCGGCGCCGTGTACATGGTCTGCGCCGTCAAGCGTGTGCGCGGCATGCGCCTGGTGGGCCTGGCACGGCACGACTGGCGCACGCGGCCGCGCGCCGCCACAGCCGTGGTGGCGCGCCGGCATGGCAGTACCGCGCCGCTGGTGCGCGAGCGGGGAAGGTATGAGCACCGCCGGCGGCGTGCGCTTCCCGAGCCCGAGGTCACCGTCTACGCCGACGGTGCCTGCCGCGGCAACCCCGGCCCCGGCGGCTGGGGCGTGTGGCTCACTTACGGCGAGCACGAGCGCGGAACTGTCCGGCGGCGCCCCGGACACCACCAACAACCGCATGGAGCTGACGGCGGTGATCGAGGCGCTCGCGTCGCTGAAGCGGCGCTGCAAGGTCGACATCCACACCGACAGCCAGTACGTGCGCAATGGCATCACCGAGTGGATTCACAACTGGAAGAAACGCGGCTGGCGCACTGCCGAAGGCAAGCCGGTGAAGAACGCCGAGCTGTGGCACCGGCTCGATTGCCTGGCCGCGCTGCACGAGGTGCGCTGGCACTGGGTCAAGGGTCACGCCGGCCATGCCGGCAACGAACGCGCCGACGCGCGCTGGCCAACCGCGGCGTCGACGAGGTGATCGCGGCGGCCGCGCAGGCGCCGCGCCGCCGGCCCGGCTGATGCACTCCCAACCTCCGGGTCGGCGCCGCCGCGCTGTCGGCGCGCCGCTGGCTTGGGCGATAAAGTCTCGCCCTTTCGAGTGCGGCGGATCGAGCAGTTGAACAAGGTCTACACGAGCATCGCCGTGGGCGGCATCGCGCTGGCCGCCGCGGCGGCGTGGTGGTTCCAGCGGCCGGCGTCGCCGGGTTCGCAAGCGGCGGCAGCGGCTTCATCGTCTGTTGCGCCGGCGAGCGCCGCGGGTCCGCGCGGCGGCGGATCCGGCGGCGGGTCGGGCGGCGTGGTGTCCGTCGAAGTGGCGCGGGCCGAAGCGCTGAGCATCGTCGATGACGTGCAGGCCGTCGGCTCGCTGAAGGCGCGCCAGGGCGTCATGGTGCGCCCGGAGGTCAGCGGCCGCATCGCCCGCCTGGGCTTCGCCGACGGGCGGCCGGTGCGCGCGGGCCAACTGCTCGTGCAACTCGACGACACGCTGCAGCGCGCCCAGCTCGAGCAGGCGAAGCGCAGGCGAGCATCGCGCGCACGAACCTGCAGCGCAGCCGCGAGTTGCTGGCGCAGGCTTCGTCAGCCAGAGCGCGGTCGACCAGAACGTGGCGGCGCTGCAGGTGGCCGAAGCGCAGGTGGCGCTGGCCGAAGCGCAGCTGGCGCGCATGCGCATCGTCGCGCCGCTTCGACGGCACCGCGGGGCTGCGGGCTCGTCGACGTCGGCGACTACCTCAAGGACGGCGCCGACATCGTCAAGATCGAGGACCTGTCGGCGCTCGAAGTCGAGTTCGCGCTGCCCGAGCGCTACGTCGCGCGCACGCGGCCGGGCCTGGCGATGGAGCTGACGCTGGACGCGATGCCCGGCGCCGTCTTCGCCGGCCAGGTGCTGGCGCTGAACTCGCTGGTCGACGCCAACGGCCGCGCGCTCACCGTTCGCGCGCGGGTGCAGAACCCCGGGGCGGTGCTGAAGCCGGGCATGTTCGCGCGGCCGCGCATCATCTTCTCGCGCCGCGAAGGCGCCGTCGCCGTGCCCGAGGAAGCGCTGGTGCCCCTGGGGGCGAAGCAGTAGCCTCTACAAGGTCGTCAGCGGCGCCGACAGGCGCGATATCGCCCACGCATCGAGGCGCGCATCGGCCTGCGCGTGCCGGGCAAGGTCGAGATCCTCGAGGGCCTGCGCGCCGGCGACGTGGTCGTCACTGCCGGCCAGGCGCGCCTCGCGCGCGGCCCGAAGGCACGCCGGTGCGCGCGATCGACCTCTCGCAGGCGCTGCCGGGCGCGCGGCCGGCGAGTGCAACGGGCGCAGCGGGTGCGGCGGACGCAGCAAGCACGGCCGGCGGCACTGCCGCGGCGGACGCCGCCACGACCGCCGTCGTCGGCGCCGCCGGCGCGCGCGCCGCGCCGGCGCAGGCGCGAACTGCACCGCGATGAAGCTTTCCGAAACGTCGATCCGCCGCCCGGTGCTGGCGACCGTGATGTCGCTGCTGCTGGTGCTCGTCGGGCTGGTTTCGTTGCGGCGACTGAGCGTGCGCGAGTACCCGCGCATCGACGAACCGCTGGTCAACGTCTCGACGCGCCTCCTGGGCGCCAGCTCCGAAAGTCATCGAGTCGCAGATCACCAAGCCGCTGGAGGACTCCATCGCCGGCATCGACGGCGTGGACATCATGACCTCGATCTCGCGCACCGAGCTCAGCCAGATCACGGTGCGCTTCCGCCTGACGAAAGACCCCGACACCGCCGCCGCCGAGGTGCGCGACCGGGTCTCGCGCGTGCGCGCCCGCCTGCCCGAAGCGGCCGACGAGCCCGTCATCGCCAAGGTCGAGGCCGACGCCACGCCCACCATCTGGCTCGCCTACACGAGCGAGACGATGGGCCCGCTCGAACTCACCGACCTCATCAACCGCGTCGTCAAGCCGCGCCTGCAGACGGTGCCCGGCGTCGCCGACGTGCAGATCGGCGGCGACCGCAAGTACGCGATGCGCATCTGGCTCGACCCCGATCGCCTGGCCGCCTACCGGCTGACGGTGCAGGACGTCGAGGACGCGCTCAGGCGCCAGAACCTCGAGGTGCCCGCCGGCCGCATCGAGAGCCACCAGCGCGAGTTCAGCGTCACCTCGCGCACCGACCTCAACACGGTGGCGCAGTTCAACGACATCGCGCTGAAGACGGCCGGCGGCTACACGGTGCGGCTGCGCGACGTCGCGCGCGTCGAGGAGGGGGCGGTCAGCGAGCGCAGCCGCGTGCGCCTGAACGGCGTGCCCTCGATCAGCACCGGCATCATCCGCAACGCCACCGCCAACCCGATGGAGGTGGCCGACGGCGTGCGCGCCGTGATGCCGCTGATCCAGCGCGACCTGCCCGCTTCGGTGACGGTGGTGCAGGCCAACGACCTCTCGGTCTTCATCGACCGCTCGATCAAGGCGGTGTACGAGACGGTGGCCGAAGCGGTGGCGCTGGTGGCGCTGGTGGTGTTCGTCTTCCTGCGCACGCTGCGGGCCTCGTTCATCCCGCTGGTGACGATCCCCGTCAGCCTGGTGGGCGCCTTCGCGCTGATCGCGCTGGCCGGCTTCACGGTGAACACGCTGACGCTGCTGGCGCTGGTGCTCGCCATCGGCCTCGTCGTCGACGACGCCATCGTCGTGCTGGAGAACATCTTCCGCCACATCGAGGAGGGGATGACGCCGTTCCAGGCGGCGCTGAAGGGCGTGCGCGAGATCAGCTTCGCGGTGGTGGCGATGACGCTGACGCTGGCCGCGGTGTTCGCGCCGCTGGCCTTCACGCCGGGGCGCACCGGGCGCCTCTTCGGCGAGTTCGCGCTGACGCTGGCCGGCGCCGTGCTGGTGTCGGGCTTCGTGGCGCTGACGCTGACGCCGATGCTGTGCAGCAAGCTGCTCAGGCACAACCCGAAGCCGTTCTTCTTCGACCGCTTCATGGAGACGGTGCTGGTACGCGTGACCGCCATCTACACGACGATCCTGCGCGCGACGCTGCGCGCACGCTGGGCGGTGGTGGCGGTGATGCTGGCCAGCGGCGCGGCCAGTGCCTGGCTCTTCCTCACCGCCAAGAGCGAGCTGGCGCCGCTGGAGGACCGCGGGGTCGTCTTCATGCCGGTGCGCGCGCCCGACGGCGCGACGATGCAGTACACCGCCCGCTACCTCGACGCGATCGAGGACATCACGGCCCAGTACCCGGAGTTCGACCGCCGCTTCATGTTCATGGGCGGCGGCCAGGTCTCCAGCGGTGGCGCCTTCCTGCGCGCCGTCGACTGGAGCGAACGCAAGCGCACGACGATCGAGCTGGCGCGCGACCTGCTGCCCAAGGTCGGCAACCTGCCCGGCGTCAGCGTCTTCCCGATCACGCCGCCCAGCCTCGGCCAGGGCTTCCGCGAGCGCTCGATCAACTTCGTCATCGTCAGCGGCGACAGCTACGACAACATGGCCGCCGTCGCGCAGCGCTTCGTCGCCGAGATGCAGCGCAACCCCGGCATCGTGCAGCCCGACATCGACCTGCAGCTGAACAAGCCCGAGCTCTTCATGGACGTGGACCGCGCCCGCGCCGCCGACATGGGCGTGTCGGTGGAGGCGGTGGCGCGTGCCGTCGAGACGATGCTCGGCAGCCGCGTCGTCACGCGCTACAAGCGCGATGCCGAGCAGTACGACGTGATGGTGCAGACCGGCGCCGCCGGCCGCGTGACGCCCGAGGACATCGAGCGCATCTTCGTGCGCGGCCGCGGCGAGGCGATGGTGCCGCTTTCGGCGCTCGTCAAGGTGCGCGAGGCGGTGAGCCCGCGCGAGCTGAACCACTTCAACCAGCGCCGCTCGGTGACGATCACCGCCGCGCTGGCGCCGGGCTACGCGCTCGACGAGGCGCTGCGCTTCATGGACGGCACGGCGCTGAAGGTGCTGCCGGCCGGCTACGCCACCGAACTCAACGGCGTCAGCCGCGAGTTCCGCGCTTCCTCGGGCTCGCTGGGCGTGGTGTTCGTGCTGGCGCTGGCGTTCATCTTCCTCGTGCTCTCGGCGCAGTTCGAGAGCTTCGTCGACCCGTTCGTGATCCTGCTGTCGGTGCCGCTGTCGATGGTGGGCGCGCTGGCGGCGATGCGGCTCACCGGCGGTACGCTGAACGTGTTCTCGCAGATCGGCCTCATCACGCTGGTGGGGTTGATCAGCAAGCACGGGATCCTCATCGTCGAGTTCTCCAACCAGTTGCGCCAGCAGGGCCGCACGGTGAGGGAGGCGGTGGTCGAGGCGGCGAGCCTGCGCCTGAGGCCGATCATGATGACCACCGGTGCCATGGTGCTGGGGGCGCTGCCGCTGGCGCTGGCCAGCGGCGCCGGGGCCGAGAGCCGGCAGCAGATCGGCTGGGTCATCGTCGGCGGGATGTCGTTCGGCACGCTGCTCACCGTGTTCGTCGTGCCCACCGTCTACACGCTCTTCGCGCGCAAGGGCGTGCCGGGC
>JAXMEZ010000052.1:0-27317 GCA_046348035.1 Rubrivivax sp.
CGGCGATCGACAACACCTGGGGCGCGGGGCTCGCCTTCGCCGCCTTCGACCTCGGCGTGGACATCGTCGTGCAGGCGCTGACGAAGTTCCCGAGCGGCGGCGGCGACGTGCTGATGGGCTCGGTGGTGACGCGCGACGACGCCTTGAACGAGCGCCTGAAACTCACGCACATGCACCTGGGCCTGGGCGTCGCGGCCAACGACGCCGAGGCGGTGCTGCGCTCGCTGCCTTCGTTGCCGCTGCGCTACCGCGCGCAGGACCAGGTCGGCCGCGAGATCGCCACCTGGCTGCAGGCGCGGCCCGAAGTGGCGCGCGTGCTGCACCCGGCCTTGCCGAGCTGCCCGGGGCACGAGCATTGGCGGGCGCTGTGCACCGACGCGGCGGGCCTCTTCTCGGTGCTCTTCCACGAGCGCTACACGCAGGCGCAGGTGGATGCGTTCGTCGACGCTTTGCGCTTGTTCGGCATCGGCTACTCGTGGGCCGGGCCGCGCAGCCTGGCGGTGCCGTACGACCTGAAGGCGATGCGGCCGGGCACCGCGCTCGCCGGCCATCTGGTGCGCTTCTCGATCGGGCTGGAAGAAGGCGGCCCGCTGCGCGCCGACCTCGAGCAGGCGCTGCGCGCGGCCTTCGCCTAGCGGCGATGAAGCCAGCGCGCGCCACCCGTTCGCGCTGAGCCTGTCGAAGCGCCCCTCAGCGGCGCGCGGGAAAGGGCTTCGACAAGCCTGTCCTGAGCTCGTCGAAGGGCTCAGCCCGAACGGATCACTGTGCGATTGCGGCGGCTCCGCGTCAGGCCTTCGTGCCCGGCGAAGACACCTTGTGCCGCATCAGCCGGCCACGCTCGCGCTCCCACTCGCGCTTCTTCTCGGTCTCGCGCTTCTCGTGCTGCGCCTTGCCCTTGGCCAGCGCGATGTCGACCTTCACCAGGCCGCCCTTGTAGTGCAGGTTCAGCGGCACGAGCGTGTAGCCGCGCTGCTCGACCTTGCCGACGAGACGGCGGATCTCGTCCTTGTGCATCAGCAGCTTCTTCGTGCGGTCGGCCTCGGGGCTTACGTGCGTGGAGGCCGAGCGCAGCGCGTTGATGCGGCAGCCGATGAGGTACAGCTCGCCGTCGCGGATGACGACGTAGCCGTCGGTGAGCTGCACCTGGCCGGCGCGGATGGCCTTGATCTCCCAGCCGGAAAGCACGATGCCGGCCTCGTGCGTCTCCTCGATGACGTAGTCGAAGCGCGCGCGGCGGTTCTCGGCGATAGGCAACCGGGAAAGCCCGTCGGCACATGGATGCGCCGACGGGCCTGAAGCATTGTATGAAGCATGTGCGCCGCTCCGTGCTGCTGTGGTACTCGCCGCGCGAGATGTACGCCCTGGTCACCGACGTGGCCGCGTACCCGCGCTTTCTGCCTTGGTGCGACCGCGCCGAGGTGCTGGCGAGCGACGCCGACAGCGTGACGGCGCGGCTGCACCTGCACTACATGGGCGTGCGGCACGCCTTCACCACGCGCAACCAGCACCTCGACGACCGCTCGGTGACGGTGAGCCTCGTCGACGGGCCGTTCTCGGTGCTCGAAGGCAGCTGGGTCTTCCTGCCGCTCGGCCGCCCGGGCAGCAGCCCCGCCGAAGGGCAGGCGTGCAAGATCGAGTTCGACCTGCGCTACACGTTCGCGAGCCCGGCGCTGGAGCGCGTCGTGAGCCCCGTGTTCGATCGCGTCGCCAACACCTTCGTCGACGCCTTCGTGCGCCGAGCCGAGTCGGTCTATGGGCAGCGCTGACGAGAGCGGCGGCGCCGGCGCGGGCGCTGCCGTGGATGCCGCCGCCGCGATTGCCGTGGAGGTCGCCTATTCGCCGCGCGCGGGCGTTGTGGAGGTCGTGGCATTGAAGCTGCCGGCCGGCGCGACGCTGGCCGATGCGGTGCGCTCCAGCGCGCTCGTGCAGCGCCACGGCCTCGATGCGGCGAATCTGCGCTGCGGCATCTGGGGCCGCGCGTGCGAGCCGGCCACCGTGCTGCGCGAGCGCGACCGCGTCGAGATCTACCGGCCGCTGCTCGTGGACCCGAAGGAAGCGCGGCGGCAGCGCTACAAGCGCCACCGCGAGGCGAGCCGCAGGGAATAGTGGCGGGCTGCGAAGATGAGCGGGCGCCGACGGGCGGCGCCGCGGCGCGTCTTCAGCGGCAGTCGCTGGCCATCACCGCGCGCGCGGCGCGCAGTTCCTCGGCGCGGGCGCGGTCGTCGAGCACTTCGCGCTCGCCGCGCTCGTTGGTGCGCGCCATGCGCTGGCCGCTCTCGAGGGCCGCGGCATGGGCGCGCGCGCGGCGGCAGTTCTCGGCGCGCTGCGCGGCGAGCTTCTCTTCCTCGGCCTTGGCCCGCGCGGCCTGTTCCTGCTCGGTGCGCTTGCGCTGCGCTTCGACTTCGGCCTTCAGGCCGCCGGCCGGTGCCGATGCGCCGGCGAGCGGCGCGCCTGCGCCGGCCGCCGATGCAGCCGCCGAGGCTGCTTCGGCCGTGACCAGTGCCCGCCGCTGCGCGCTGGACGGGCGGCTCAGGATGTCCTTGTCCGGCACTTCCTTCGGCGGCGGCCGGTCGCTGGCGTTGATGCGCCCGCTGGCGTCGCGCCAGCGCCATTGCGCTTCGGCAGCGGTCGTGAACGAGCCGGCCGCGATGGCCAGCAGCAAGGTCGCGGCCAGCATGCCGGCACGGCGCGAGGGCAGGGCGTTCAGCATGGCGGCGAGTGTAGTGCGCGTGCCGCGGCGAGGGGTAGCGAACTGCGTCAGCGCGGCAGCCGAGGCGCGAGGAGGATGCACGAGGACGATGCACGAAGAGGGACGCCGCAGCAGCACCGAAGGGTGCCTCGAACCCGGTCCGTATAATTTCCTTTTGCGTCCGGAGCTTCTCAGCATGCGCCTCTTGGGCAAAGCGCTCACCTTCGACGACGTGCTGCTGGTGCCTGCCTTCTCGCAGGTGCTGCCGCGAGACACGAGCCTCGCCACCCGCCTCACCCGCAACATCACGCTGCAGCTGCCGCTGGTCTCGGCGGCGATGGACACCGTGACCGAAGCGCGCTTGGCGATCGCCATCGCGCAAGAGGGCGGCATCGGCATCGTGCACAAGAACCTCACGCCCAAGCAGCAGGCGGCCGAGGTGGCGCGCGTCAAGCGCTACGAGTCCGGCGTGCTGCGCGACCCGATCACCGTGACGCCCGAGATGCCGGTGCGCGCGGTGATGGAGCTGTCGCGCCAGCACGGCGTCTCCGGCTTTCCCGTCCTCGAAGGCAAGCAGGTGGTGGGCATCGTCACCAACCGCGACCTGCGCTTCGAGACGCGGCTGGAAGCGCCCGTGCGCGAGATCATGACGCCGCGCGAGCGGCTGGTCTCGGTGCGTGAAGGCGCCTCGCTCGACGAAGGCAAGGCGCTGATGCACAAGCACAAGCTCGAGCGCGTGCTCGTCGTCAACGAGGCGTTCGAGCTGCGCGGCCTGATGACGGTGAAGGACATCACCAAGCAGACGACCTTCCCCAGCGCCGCACGCGACGGCCAGGGCAAGCTGCGCGTCGGCGCCGCGGTGGGCGTCGGCGAAGGCACCGAGGAGCGCGTCGAGCTGCTCGCGAAGGCCGGCGTCGACGTGCTGGTGGTGGACACCGCGCACGGCCACAGCCAGGGCGTCACCGACCGCGTGCGCTGGGTCAAGCGCCACTACCCGCAGATCGAGGTGATCGGCGGCAACATCGCCAGCGGCGCAGCAGCGCTGGCGCTGTGCGAGGCCGGCGCCGACGCGGTGAAGGTGGGCATCGGGCCGGGCTCGATCTGCACCACGCGCATCGTCGCCGGCGTCGGCGTGCCGCAGATCACCGCCATCGACAACGTCGCCACCGCGCTGCGCGGCAGCGGCGTGCCGCTCGTCGCCGACGGCGGCATCCGCTACAGCGGCGACATCGCCAAGGCCATCGCCGCCGGCGCCAGCACGGTGATGATGGGCGGCATGTTCGCCGGCACCGAGGAGGCGCCCGGCGAGACCATCCTCTACCAGGGCCGCACCTACAAGAGCTACCGCGGCATGGGGTCGCTGGGCGCGATGTCGCAGGGCAGCGCCGACCGCTACTTCCAGGAAGACGGCGGCAACAACCCCAACACCGCCAAGCTCGTGCCCGAGGGCATCGAGGGGCAGGTGCCGTACAAGGGCTCGGTCGTGGCCATCATCTTCCAGATGGCCGGCGGCCTGCGCGCCTCGATGCACTACTGCGGCTGTGCCAGCGTGGCCGAGATGCAGCAGCGCGCCGAATTCGTCGAGATCTCCAGCGCCGGCATGCGTGAAAGCCACGTGCACGACGTGCAGATCACGAAGGAAGCGCCGAACTACCGGGCCGAAGGATGAGCCCGCCCGGCTCGCCTGCGGCGCCTGCGATGGCGCCGAGTTCGCCTGTTGCGCCCGTTGGTCCCGTCGCGCCGGCCGCACCGGCTGCGCCGCCTGCCGAGAGCGCACCGTCCGGCCGCCGCGCCGCGATGGGCTTCATCCTCGTCACGGTGCTGATCGACATGATCGCCATCGGCCTCATGGTGCCGGTGCTGCCGCACATCGTCGGCACGTTCACGAAGAGCAACGACGAGCAGGCGCTGGCGTTCCTGGCCGTGACCACCGCGTTCGGCGTCGCCAACTTCTTCGGCTCGCCGGTGCTCGGCGCGCTGTCCGACCGCTTCGGCCGCCGGCCGGTGCTGCTGCTCGGCTTCGCGGGGCTGGCGGTGAGCTTCTTCGTCACCGCGGCGGCCACGGCGCTGTGGATGCTCGTCCTCGTGCGCCTCTTCTCCGGCGCGGTGCAGAGCAACATCTCGGTGGCCAACGCCTACGTCGCCGACATCACCGCGCCGCAGGACCGCGCGCGCCGCTTCGGGCAGCTGGGCGCGATGTTCGGCGTCGGCTTCATCCTCGGGCCGGTGATCGGCGGCGTGCTCGGCGACATCGACGTGCGGCTGCCGTTCGTCGTCGCCGGCGGCATGGCGCTCATCAACGGCCTGTACGGCTTCTTCGTGCTGCCCGAGTCGCTGCCGCGCGAGCGCCGGCGCGCCTTCGACTGGCGGCGCGCGAACCCGGTGGCGGCGTTGCGCGGCCTGGCGGCGCTGAAGGGCGTGGGCGCGCTGGTGTGGGTGATCGCGCTGGCGAGCCTGGCGCAGTTCATGCTGCACATGACGTGGGTGCTCTACACCAAGTTCCGCTTCGGCTGGGGGCCGGGCGAGGTGGGCTGGTCGCTCTTCACCGTGGGCGTGGTGTCGGCGCTGTCGCAAGGCGTGCTGTTGAAGCCCGTGCTCAAGCGCGTCAGCCCGCAGCGGCTGGCCGTGGCGGCGATGATCTCCGGCGCCGTGGCCTATGCCGCCTTCGGCATGGCCACGCACGGCTGGATGATCTACGTGATCATCGGCCTCAACCTGCTCGGCAGCATGGCCGCGGCAACGGTGCAGGGCATGGTCTCCAACGCTGCCGACGCGCGCACGCAAGGGCAGACGATGGGCGCGGTCGCTTCGCTCAACAGCCTGATGGCGGTGCTGGCGCCGGTGCTCGGCCTGGAGATGCTGCGCTGGGTGGCGCAACGGCACGCCAACGACTGGCTGATCGGCCTGCCGCTCTATGCCTCCTCGGCGCTGATGGTGGTGGCCGTGGTCATCGCCGTGCGCTTCTTCCGCCACCACGCCGCCGCGCATGGCGGCGCGGCCGCGCCGCAGCAGACCCCATGACGCACGACAAGATCCTCATCCTCGACTTCGGCTCGCAGGTCACGCAGCTCATCGCGCGCCGCGTGCGCGAAGCGCATGTCTACTGCGAGATCCACCCCAACGACGTCTCGGCCGAGTTCGTGCGCTCGTTCGGCGCCAAGGGCGTGATCCTCAGCGGCAGCCACGCCAGCACCTACGAGGAGCACGAGCTGCGCGCGCCGCCGGTGGTGTTCGAGCTGGGCGTGCCGGTGCTCGGCATCTGCTACGGCATGTTCACGATGGCCGTGCAGCAGGGCGGCCGCGTCGAGGCCAGCACGCACCGCGAGTTCGGCTACGCGCAGGTGCGCGCGCGCGGGCACACGAAGCTGCTCGAAGGCATCGAGGACTTCGCCACGCCTGAAGGCCACGGCATGCTCGAAGTGTGGATGAGCCACGGCGACAAGGTCACCGAGCTGCCGCCGGGCTTCAAGCTGATGGCGAGCACGCCGAGCTGCCCGATTGCCGGCATGGCCGACGAAGCGCGCGGCTTCTACGGCGTGCAGTTCCACCCCGAGGTCACGCACACCAAGCAGGGGCGGGCCTTGCTCGAGCGCTTCGTGCTCGGCATCTGCGGCGCGCGCGCCGACTGGGTGATGCGTGACCACGTCGCCGAGGCCGTGGCGGCGATCCGCGCACAGGTCGGCAGCGATGAAGTCATCCTCGGCCTTTCCGGCGGCGTCGATTCGAGCGTCGCCGCGGCGCTGATCCACCGCGCCATCGGCGAGCAGCTCACGTGCGTCTTCGTCGACCATGGCCTCCTGCGCCTGAACGAAGCGCAGATGGTGATGGACATGTTCGCCGGCCGCCTGCACGCGAAGGTGGTGCATGTCGATGCGAGCGCCGAGTTCCTCGGTGCGTTGAAGGGCGTGGCCGACCCCGAGGCCAAGCGCAAGATCATCGGCCGCGAGTTCGTGAAGTCTTCCAGCGCGAGGCCGCGAAGTTGAAGGCGGCAGGCGGTGGGCGAACGCGGGGCGAAGTGGCTCGCGCAAGGCACGATCTACCCCGACGTCATCGAGTCCGGCGGCGCGAAGACCAAGAAGGCGACGACGATCAAGAGCCACCACAACGTCGGCGGCCTGCCCGAGACGCTGGGGTTGAAGCTGCTCGAACCGCTGCGCGACCTGTTCAAGGACGAAGTGCGCGAGCTGGGCGTCGCGCTCGGCCTGCCGCCGGAGATGGTGTACCGGCACCCGTTCCCCGGCCCGGGCCTGGGCGTGCGCATCCTCGGCGAAGTGAAGCGCGAATATGCCGACCTCCTGCGCCGCGCCGACGCGATCTTCATCGACGAGCTGCGCGCCACCATCGACCCGGCCAGCGGCAAGAGCTGGTACGACCTGACGAGCCAGGCCTTCGCCGTCTTCCTGCCGGTGAAGAGCGTGGGCGTGATGGGCGACGGCCGCACCTACGACCACGTGGTCGCCTTGCGCGCGGTGCAGACAAGCGACTTCATGACCGCCGACTGGGCCGAGCTGCCCTATTCGCTCTTGAAGAAGGTTTCGAGCCGCATCATCAACGAGGTGCGCGGCATCAACCGCGTCACCTACGACGTGAGCAGCAAGCCACCGGCGACGATCGAGTGGGAGTAGGGGAAGAGGCCCGGCGCCGACGAAGCGCCGTCGCCTGCGGCGTTCCGGCATGATGGCCCTCCTGCCGTGGAGGAGACCGCCATGCTGGCCCACCATGCACTCGATGCGATCGGCCGCACGCCGCTGGTCCGGCTCGAAGCCTTCGAGCCCGCCGGGGGTGCCGAGATCTGGATCAAGTTCGAGGCCGGCAATCCGACCGGCTCGTACAAGGACCGGATGGCGGTCTCGGTGCTGCGCCGCGCGATGGAACGCGGCGCCCTTCGGCGCGGCGATCGCGTCGTCGAGTACACCGGCGGCAGCACGGGCACGGCGCTGGCGTTCGCCTGCGCGGTGCTGGGGCTGAAGTTCACGGCAGTGTTCTCCGATGCGTTCTCCGAAAGCAAGAAGCTGGCGATGGAGGCGTTCGGCGCCCAGGTGCTCGTCGAACGCAGCGACAACGGCGCGATCACGCCGGAGCTGATGGCGCGCATGCGGGAGCGCGCCCGTGCGCTGGCCGCCGAACCGGGAAGTTTCTATGCCGACCAGTTCGGGTCACCCGACGTGCGCAGGGGCTACGAACCGATGGGCGTGGAGATCGCCGATGACCTGGGCGGCGAGGTGCACGCGCTGATCGCTGCCGTGGGCACGGGCGCGGCGCTGATGGGCACCGCCGACGGGTTGCGCCGGGCCGGGGTCGAGCCGGCCGTGATCGCGCTGGAGCCGCTGCAGTCGCCGTTCCTGACCACCGGCAAGGGCGGCCCGCACCGCGTCGAAGGCATCGGCGTGGGGTTCGAGCCGCCGTTCCTCGAGCGGTCCCGCCTGCGCGACATCCGGGCCATCGACCAGGACCGGGCCTTCGCGATGTGCCGCCGGCTTGCGCGCGAGGCCGGCATCTTCGCCGGCGGCTCGACGGGGTTGAACGTGGTCGCCGCCATCGAACTGGCCGCCGAAACGGGCCCGGGAAAGCGCGTCGTCACGCTGGGGTGCGACAACGGCTCCAAGTACCTCGGCGGGCACATCTACCGAGCGTCGGATCCGGATCGGGCCTGAGCGCGCACGGTGTGCTCCCTCAGGCCACGATCTCGATCAGCGCCGGGTCGTCGGCGTGTTCGGTCAGGATGGCCTGCACCCAGCCTTGCCAGGCGTCGGCGAAGTGGCGCCGCGCCGCGGGCGACGCGTTTGGCGCAAGGCCGTCGCGCAGCAGTTCGGTGAGGCCCGGCGGCCGCGGCACCGCCTGCGACCGGTGCGACAGCTCGACCGATCGGCCGTTGTCCAGCCGCGTGAAGCGGATCTCGCCGCGCATCGGCACGCCGAAGCGCAGCAGGCCCTGGCGGGCGAAGCGGCCCGCGAGCCCCTTGAAGCCGCCCTCGCCGGCGGCACCGGTCACCAGGCCCGCCACGCCGGCGATGACGCCGGCCACGCCCTCGCCCGCGGCCTGGCGCATCTCGACGCGGATCTCGCCGCGCCGCGGCGTCTCGCCCGGGTACAGGCGCAGTAGCGCCGCGCGCGTCATCAGCCAGGCGCCGGCCACCGTGGGGCACGAGTGGCCGGCGAGCTTGACGGCATCGACGTAGCGGTATTCGAGCACCCCGCCTTCGGCCGCACCGAGCGTCTCGGCCAGCGGGTCGACGACGGCGATTGCCGGCACGGCGTCGAAGAAGGCGGGCGTGTTCATCATCGGACGCATCGCGCTCAACCGCCCCGGCGCGGGGTTGCGTCCGCTGCTGCGCCGGCGCGGCGCCTGACCAGCTTCACGGGCACCGGCCGGCCGCTGCGCCGCGGCCCGCCCTTGCCACCGGCCGGCGTCGGCGCCTGCGGAGCGATGTCGGCCAGCGTCGCGCCGTCCAGCGTCGCGAAGTACGACTGCAGCGCGCTGTCCAGCAGGTGCTTCAGGCGGCAGCTCGGCGACAGCGTGCAAGCATCGGTCGAGGGATCGAAGCACTCCACCAGGCGGAAGTCGGTCTCGCACGCGCGAACGATGTCGCCGATGCGGATGTGCGCCGGATCCTGCATGAGGCGCAGACCGCCGCCACGACCGCGCGTGGTTTCGAGCAGCCCCTGGCGCGCGAGATCGTTGACGATCTTCATCACGTGGTTCTTCGACAGCCCATGGCGCTCGGCCAGGTCGGCGATCGTCAGCCGCTCGTCGCGGTGCACGGCGCAGTGCATCAGCACGCGCAGGGTGTAGTCGGTGTACTCGGCGAGGCGCATGTCGAACCGGGAAAGATGCAATGAGTCTACGGCTTTGGTCCGTCAAAGCCCGAGCGCGAGCTGCGCCGCTTCCGAGATGCGCGAGCGGTCCCAGGGCGGGTCGAACACCAGTTCGACCGTCGCCTCGCCCACATGCGGCAAAGCGAGCACCTTGTCGCAGACCTCGTTGGCGATCACCTCGCCCATGCCGCAGCCGGGCGCAGTCAGCGTCATGCGGACCCGCACGCGCTGCTGTCCGTCTTCCATCGGGTCGATGTCAACGCCGTAGACGAGACCCAACTCGACGATGTCGACCGGGATCTCGGGGTCGTAGCAAGTGCGCAGCACCTGCCACACGAGCGCCGGCACGTCCTCGGCCGTGGCGTCCGCCGGGATCGCAATGGCCTCGGGAACCGACAGGCCGATCGCGTCGGCGTCGCTGCCTTTGAGCCGCACCATCTGCCCTTGCGCCAGCAGCGTGAACGACGACCCGCGGTCCTGCGCGATCTGCGCCGACGTTCCTGCCTGCAATTCGACCGGCGTGCCGTCGGGAACGCGCTCGACCCAGACGGGCCGCGTCGTCGTGACCGATTGGTACAGGCGGCTCATGCTGCCCCTGCCTCGGCGTGCGTGGCCTGGTCGGCCAGCGCGTGCATGAGCGCGTGCCAGCCGAGCAGCGCGCACTTGATGCGCGCCGGGTAGCGGCGCACGCCGGCCAGGCTGACGAGCTTGCCCAATTCGGCCGCCTCGGGCTCGCGCTGGCCGGTGAGCACCGCGCGAAAGCGCTGCTGCAACGCCTCGGCCTCGGCGACGGTGCGGCCCTTGACGGCCTCGCTCATCATCGACGCCGATGCGATGCAGATCGCGCAGCCCTGGCCGCGGTAGCGGATGTCACGCAGGCGGCCGTCCTCGACGCGGAGCTGAACTTCGAGGTCGTCGCCGCATTGCGGGTTGTGGCCACGCGCCTGGTGCGTCGGCGATTCGAGCGGGCCGAAGTTGCGCGGCGCACGCTTGTGCTCGACGACGAGTTCGCCGTAGAGGTCGTTGCCCGCGGCGAGCGTGTTCATCGCAACACTTCCAGCGCCCGGGCCACGCCTGCGATCAGCCGCTCGACCTCGGCAGGCGTGTTGTAGAGCGCGAACGACGCCCGCGTCGTCGGCCCGAGCCCGAGGTGCTCGAGCAGCGGCTGCGCGCAGTGGTGGCCGGTGCGCACCGCGATGCCCTGCTCGTCGAGCAGCGTGCCGATGTCGTGCGGATGCGCGCCCTCGGCGACGAACGAGACGATTGCACTCGCCGGCTCGTCGGCCGCAAGCACGCGCACGCCCGGCAACGCGGCCAACCCCGCCGCTGCGGCGCGGCGCAGCTCGGCGACATGGGCGTCGATCAGGTCGCGGCCGATGCCCTCGACGAACGCCGTCGCGGCGGCCATGCCGACCGCGCCGCCGACGGTCGGCGTGCCGCCTTCGAGCCGCGCCGGCAGCGGCGCGAAGGTCGCCGCGTTCAATGTCACTCGCTCGACCATGTCGCCGCCCAGGCGCAGCGGTGCGAGCTTCTCCAGCGCGTCGCGCCGGCCGACGAGTGCGCCGGTCCCCATCGGCCCGTACATCTTGTGGCCCGAGAAAGCCATGAAGTCGCAGGCCAGCGTGTCGATCGCCGGCAGCGCATGGCTCGCCGCCTGCGCGGCGTCGAGCACCGTGAACGCACCGGCGCGTTTGGCCTCATCCAGCAGTGCCGCGTACGGCGGGCAGTAACCGGTGGCGTTGGCGCACGCGGTGAGCGCAAAGACACGCGTGCGCGGGCTCAGCAGGCGAGCCAGGCCGGCCTCGTCGATGCGACCTTGTGCGTCGGGCAGGAGTACCTTCAGCTCGGCACCACTTCGCCGCGCCGCGGCCTGCCACGGGACGAGGTTTGCGTGGTGCTCGAGAGCGCTGACGATGATCTCGTCGCCCGGGCGCAGGCAGGCGGGGCCGATGCCGTTGTCGCTCAGGCCGTGCGCGACCAGGTTCAGCGCCTCGGTCGTTCCCGACGTGAAGACGATCTCGTGCGCGGGGCCGGCGCCGGCGAAGCGGGCGATGGCGCGGCGCGCCGCCTCGTAGGCATCGGTGGCACGCTGGCTCAGGCTGTGCACGCCGCGGTGGATGTTGGCGCGGTCGCGCGTCTCGAAGTCGCGCATCGCGTCCAGCACCGCGAGCGGCATCTGCGTCGTCGCCGCGTTGTCCAGGTAGGCGAGCGGCTGGCCGTGGATGCGCTGCGCCAACGCCGGGAAACCGCCGGAAAGCACGCCCGGCAGCAGTCGATCACCCATGACGCTCTCTCGTCGCCGAGTGCAGGTGCCGTGCGACCGCCTGCGTCAGCGCGTTGTCGATGCCCAGCGCCGGCAGCAGTGCCGCATCGCTGAAACCTCGCGCAGCCACTGCCTGCGCCATGCCGTCGAGGATCAGCGCCCGGGCTTCACTCTCGGCCAGGCCGCGCTGGCGGGCGTAGAACAGCGCGTCGTCGGGCAGCGCGCCCCAGGTCGCGCCGTGCGCGGCCTGCACCTGGTCGTGCAGGATCTCCAGGTGCGGCAGCAGCACGAGCTTGGGCTCGCCGGCGGTCGGGATGCCGGCCAGGCGCTGGCGCACGTCGGCCTGCGCGGCACCCGGCGCGATGCGCGTGCGCGCGTCGACCACGGCACGCGCCTTGTCGCTGGCGAGCACCAGCGTCTCGACCGCACTGCGCGTGTGTGCCGCGTCGTGCGACACCCGCACCTGTTGCTGCAACGCCGAGCCGGCGGCGAAGAGCACGCTGCCCAGGTTCGCCGACGCGCGCTCGGCATGCAGTTCGATCGCGCTGTGCTGCAGGTGATAGCCGCTGCCCGCGGCGACGAGCACCTGCTCGTAGCGCGCGCCGCGGCCGAGCCGGGCGTGGACATGGTGCGCCCATTGGTCGTGCGCGCCCGGGGTCGCGAGGCGCAAGTGCTGCAAGGTCGCGCCGTGGCCGAGTCGAAGGTGGACCTGCAGGTTCTGCGTGATCACGTGCGAACACGCCGACGCATCGCGTTCGTGCACCTCGACCAGCACGCAGTGGGCAGCATCGGCCAGCTCGATGACCAGCAGCGGCGCCTCGACCGCGGTCTGCGGCTTGCGGCGCAGTTGCAGCCAGACGGTCTCGCCGGCGGCGCCCTCGCGGCCCGAACCGCCGAGGCCGCCGACGTGCAAGCGCAGGCCTTGCCGGCACAACGCGCGGTGCGCCCACGCGAACGGCGCCGAGTCGCCGGCCGCGCTCGGTGCGAGCCCTGCGAACAGCTCGGCGCGCTGGGTTGCATCGGTCGCATCGAGCCAGCGCGCCTGCACGCCGCCGCTCGGATTCGAGCCGATCGGGTGCAGCGTCCAGCCCGCACCGGCGAGCGGCGGCGCTTCGCAGTCGATGTGCGCCGGATCGACCTGGCCGCCGAGCCAGGCCTCGGCGGCCGGCGGCGGCAGGTGCCGGAACGACTCGGCGCGGGGTGAGACCCAGCCCTCGGTCGTCAGCCGGTGGCGGGCGGGCAAGGCGTCGGCGCGGGCGGCGTCCATCGCTTCAGGCCTTCACGCTGCTTGCGGGAGCGACGCGCGGGCGAAACCGCGCTCGGCGATCGCGCGCGCCAGCTCGATGCCGCCGGTCTCGGCGATGCAGCCCTGGTCGAGCCGCAGCACCGCGTCGGGCGCGAGCGCCTCGATCAGCTGCAGGTAATGCGAGACGACGAGGAACGCCATCCCTTGCGCGCGCTGCTCCTGGATCAGATCGACCACCGTGCGCACGCCGTCGACGTCGAGCCCCGAGTCGATCTCGTCGAGCACGGCAAGCCTTGGGCGCAGCAGCGCGAGCTGCAGCAGTTCGTTGCGCTTGCGCTCGCCGCCGGAGAAGCCGTCGTTGACCGGCCGGTTCAGCAGCGCCTCGGGCAGGCCCAGGCGCTGAGCCGTGGCGCGCGCGTCGCCGAGGAAATCGTAGGCGTCGAGCGCCGCCTCGCCGCGCGCCGCGCGTACCGCGTTGAGCGCGGTGCGGACGAAGAGGTTGTTCTTCACGCCGGGGATGTCGGGCGGCGCCTGCATCGAGACGAAGAGGCCGGCGCGTGCGCGCGCGGTGACGTCGAGCGCGAGCAGGTCCTGGCTGTTGAAGCGGACGCTGCCGCCGGCGACGCGGTAGCGCGGATGCCCGGCGAGTGTCAGCCCGAGCGTGCTCTTGCCGCTGCCGTTGGCGCCCATCAACACGACCAGCGCGCCTGCGGGCACGTCGAGCGAGATCGACTTCAGCACGTTGCGGCCGCCGACGTCGACTCGCAGGTCGCGCACTTGCAGCAGCGGTTCGGGTCGATTCATCGTTCGTCCTTCGCGGGTGATTCGTTTCAGCCGACCGCGCCTTCGAGTGACACGGCGAGCAGCGCCTTGGCCTCGAGCGCAAACTCCATCGGCAACTCGTCGAGCACCGCCTGGCAGAAGCCGCCGACGATGAGCGCCGTCGCTTCGTCGGCGGCGATGCCACGCTGTTGGCAGTAGAAGAGCCGCTCTTCCGAGATGCGGGTCGTCGTCGCCTCGTGCTCGACCACGGCGTCGGCGCGTGTGGCATCGATGGTCGGGAAGGTGTGCGCGCCGCAGTCGGGGCCGATCAGCAGCGAGTCGCACTGCGTGTGGTTGCGCGCGCCGGCGGCGGTGGGCGCGATCTTCACGAGGCCGCGGTAGCTGTTCTGCGCCCGCCCCGCGCTGATGCCCTTGGAGACGATGCGGCTCGTCGTGTCGCGGCCGAGGTGGATCATCTTCGTGCCGGTATCGGCCTGCTGGGCGTGGTTCGAGACCGCGATCGAGTGGAACTCGCCGGCGGACTCGTCGCCGCGCAACACGACGCTGGGGTATTTCCAGGTGATCGCCGAGCCGGTCTCGATCTGCGTCCAGGCGATGCGCGAGCGCTTGCCCGCGGCCAGCCCGCGCTTGGTGACGAAGTTGTAGATGCCGCCGCGCCCCTCGGCGTCGCCGGGGTACCAGTTCTGCACCGTCGAGTACTTGATCTTCGCGTCGTCGTGCGCGACGAGTTCCACCACCGCCGCATGCAGCTGGTGCTCGTCGCGCTGCGGCGCGGTGCAGCCTTCGAGGTAGCTGACCTCGGCGCCGGCCTCGGCGATGATCAGCGTGCGCTCGAACTGCCCGGTGTTGCGGGCGTTGATGCGGAAGTACGACGACAGCTCCATCGGGCAGCGCACGCCCGCGGGGATGTAGACGAACGAACCGTCCGAGAAGACCGCCGAGTTCAGCGCCGCGTAGAAGTTGTCGCCCGGCGGCACGACGCTGCCGAGGTAGCGCTCGACGAGTTCGGCGTGATGCTCGACCGCATGCGAGAACGAGCAGAAGATGACTCCGACCTGGGCGAGCTGCTCGCGAAAGGTCGTGCCCACGGAGACCGAATCGAACACCGCGTCGACCGCAACGCCGGCCAGCGCCGCGCGCTCGTGCAGCGGCACTCCGAGCTTCTCGTAGGTTTCGAGCAGCTTCGGGTCGACCTCGTCGAGGCTTCGCGGGCGCTCGGTGGCGGACTTCGGTGCTGCGTAGTAGCTTTGCGCCTGGAAGTCGATCGGCGCGATCTTCAGCTTGGCCCAACTCGGCTCGCGCATCGCGCGCCAGCGCTCGAACGCGGCCAGGCGCCAGGCGAGCAGGAACGCCGGTTCGCGCTTGCGGCGGGAGATCTCGCGGACCGTGTCCTCGTTCAGTCCCGGCGGCAGCGTGTCGGTCTCGATCTCGGTGACGAAGCCGTGGCGATACGCCCGCGCCAGTGCCGCGGACAGAGGGTCGAGCGGCTCGAGATCAGCGTTCATGGGTGAGGCTGCTTTAATGATGCATAGAATATGCCTCTTTAGATTTCGCCGCAATCTCCCCTTCAAACCCTTGGCCCGAAGGAGGGCAAAGTCGCGCAGCGCGACGAACACGTCGCGTCTCGAGGCTGCCTCGGCAGGCGCACGAGGCGCCACGAGAGAACCGCTCTTGCCGCTGGGCACCGAGCACGGCGCGGGTCGAAACTCGCCCGCGCCGACGATCAACTGACCTGGGGAGAACACGATGACCGGCTACCTGCGGCAAGGGCAGTGGCACAACGGCTGGTACGACACGCGCGCCACCGGCGGCGAGTTCGTGCGCAGCGAGGCGGGTTTCCGCCATCAGGTGACGGCTGATGGCGCCGGCGGCTTCCGTGCCGAGCCGGGCCGCTACCACCTCTACGTGTCGCTCGCCTGCCCGTGGGCGCACCGCCCCGTAGACCAGCCCGCCGACGGCCTTCGCTTCGTGCGGCGTCTGCAGGCTGACCACGATGTGCAGGTTGTTGTCGGCCACGTGGCCGAACACCACCAGGCGCGCCTGCGGCCAGCGCGCGCCGCCAGCGCCGCGCGCAGGCTCGTCGACCAGGCTGCGCATCTGCACCGCCGTGACGCTCACGTCGAAGGCCAGCAGCGGGCTCATCGTGCGCGCCAGGCGCGGGATATCGTTGCGCACCGCCCACAGCGCCTGCCGCTCGGCGTCGCTCTGCGCGATGGCGGCATCGGCGATCACGCCTTCTTCCAGCAGCGCACCGAGCACGGCCTCGAAGCGCGCGTGGTCGTCATGCGGCTGGCCGCCTTCGCTCTCGATCAGCACATGGCCGGCGGCGCTCGCCGTCACCGGACGGCGGTGCGGCGCGTCGGCACCGCCGCACATCATCTCGACGAACTCCGGGCCACATCAGCTCCGAAGGCCGGGCGTGCCGCCCAGGCCGCGCTCCAGCCGCGCCAGCAGCGCGGGCAGCCGCGCCAGGTCGGGTAGCGCCAGCCACGCGGCGTCGTGCGAGCGAAGGCGCTGCGCAGGCGCAGCACGGCGCGGGTGACGATGCCGAGCGTCCCTTCGCTGCCGATGAGGAAGCTGCTTCAGGTCGTAGCCGGCGTTGTTCTTCAGCACCTCGGCCATCAGGTCGAGCACCTCGCCATCGGCCGTCACCACCTCGAGCCCCAGCACCTGCTCGCGCATCATGCTGGCGCAGCGCGCTCGCCGCCGGCGTTGGTGGCGACGAAGCCCGTGGCCGAGCCGCGTGCGCCGAGGTCCACCGCGAACAGCAGCCCCCTGCGCGGCGGCCTCGTCCTGCAGCGTCTGCAGCACGACGCCGGCCTGCACCACGGCCAGGCGCGATTCGGCGTCGATGCGCTCGATGCGGCGCATGCGTTCCAGCGACAGGTACCACTGGTTCGGACCCGTGGTCTCGAGCGCGTCGTGCAGGCCGCTCCTGCGCCCACCGGCACCAGCGCGCGGCCGGCCTCGCGGGCGAGCTTGACGATGAACGCCGCCTCGTCGGTGCCGGCCGGGCGCAGCAGCGGCACGACCGCGAAGGTCTCGCCGCGCAGGTTGCGGCGGCGCCGCGCGGTGTCTTCGGGCGCCACCGCCGCGGCAGCGCCGCAGCGGCGGCGCAATCGCAACGCAGCAAAGGTCCGGTCGTCCATCGCTCGCCTCCCGTGATGCCGCGTGACGTTGCCGCAGCGCGGCGCCTGCAAGGCCACGACCTGCGCCAGGCGCGCCGGGTCGCGGCCACCGCCCCGGCTGCCTCAGTCCTCGGCCAGCTCGTCCAGAACTTCCTGGCCAGGAAGTCGATCAGCGCCCGCACCGAAGGCAGCAGCCCTCGCCGCGAGGAACACCGCGTGCACGACCGCGCCCTTGGAGGACCACTCGGGCAAGAGGCGCACGAGTCTGCCGCTGCGCAACTCGTCGCCCAGCAGCATCGCGGGCAGTTGCACCACGCCCAGGCCCGCCACGGCGGCGGCGCGCAGCGTGTGCATGTCGTCGCTCGCCAGGCGCGGGCGGTAGGCGATCGTTGCCGTGGCGCCGCCAGGGCCGGTAGTGCCAGCGGTGATCGCGTTCGGCGAGGCTGTCGCCCAGGCTCGGCAGCCGGTCGAGGTCCGCCGGCACGGCGGGCGGCAGATGGTCCTTGCAGAAGGCAGGGCTGGCGACGAGGACGTGGTCGCGCTGCCCGAGTTCGCGCATCGCGAGGCTCGGTCTTCCAGCGGTGGCGTGCGGGCGCGGATCGCGATGTCGTGGCCCTCGGCCACCAGATCGACCGGCCGGTTGACGCGCCCAGCAGGTGCACCTCGACCTTCAGGTTCGAGGCTGCGCGGGCTTCGACGGCATCCGCGGCGGCGCTGGCCATGGCGATCAGGCTGGCTCCGCGCACGATGCCGCGCGCCTCGCCCGACGCCTGCTCGACCGCCTCCTGCGCCGCCTGCGCCTCGACCAGCATCGCCTTGCAGTGGCGGTAGTAGGTCTCGCCGACATCGGTGACCGAGAAGCGCCGCGTCGAGCGCTGGATCATGCAACCCAGGCGTTCTTCGAGCGCGGCGATGCGGCGGCTGAACTTCGACTTGGGCACCGCCAGCGCCCGCTGCCGGCGCGAAGCCGCGGTGGTCGACCACGTGGGCGAAATAGACCAGGTCGTTGAGGTCTTGCACCGTGCTGCCTTGCGCGGCCGGCTGCCGGGGCGTTCCAGGAGCGGAACGATGAAGCGCGATTCTAGGAACTACCGCCTCAATCGATCCGAACCTACAGTCCTTCGCGGCGATGGAGCCGCTCTTGCCGATCCGCACCGGGCGCGACGCAGGGACCGGCGCGATGCGGGTGAGCGCCTGCCCGAGCCGACGATCAACCGACCTGCTGGGAAGAACACGATGAGCGGCTACCTGCTGCAAGGGCGAGTGGCGCAGCGGCTGGTACGACACGCGCGCCACCGGCGGCGAGTTCGTGCGCGGCGAGGCAGGCTTTCGCCATCAAGTGAGGGCCGATGGCACCGGCGGCTTCGCGCCGAGCCGGGCCGCTACCACCTCTACGTTTCCCTCTCGCCTGCCCTTGGGCGCACCGCACGCTGATCGCGCGCAGGCTCAAGGGCCTGGAGGACGTGGTGTCGCTGTCGATCGTCGAGCCGGTGATGGGCGACGACGGCTGGGCTTTCGGAGAAGGGCCAGGCTGCATCCCCGACACGGTCAACGGTTCCGCGCTGCTGCGCGGCGTGTACCTCGCTGCCGAGCCGAACTACAGCGGCCGCGTCGCCGTGCCGGTGCTGTGGGACAAGCAACGCCGCACGATCGTCAGCAACGAGTCGGCCGAGATCCTGCGCATGTTCGGCAAGCGCCTTCGACGCCTTCACGCCGGTGCGCATCGGCCTCTATCCGCCGCAGTTGCACGGCCATCGATGCGATCAACGCCTTCGTCTACGAGCGCGTCAGCAACGGCGTCTACCGCTGCGGCTTCGCCGGCAGCCAGGCCGCGTACGAGCGCGCCTTCGACCGCCTGTTCGCGGCGCTGGACGAACTCGACGCGCGCCTGGGCAGGAGCCGCTTCCTCGTCGCCGAACGGGGCGATGCGCCCACCGAAGCCGACTGGCGCCTCTTCACGACGCTGGTGCGCTTCGACGCCGTCTACCACGGGCACTTCAAGGTGCAAACTGAAGCGCGTTGCCGACTATCCTTCGCTGACGCGCCTGTTGCGGGAGTTGGCCGCGGTGCCCGGCGTTGCGGCCACGGTGAACATGGACCACATCAAGCGCCACTACTACGGCAGCCACCGGCGCCGAACCCGAGCGGCATCGTGCCCAGGGGCCGGCGCTCGACTTCCTGCTCGTCCTCGAACTGAACCCGATGGCCAAGAAGTTCCCGATCCATCCGCCGCACCCCCGAGCGCGTCTGCTGGGGGTGCGACAAGTACTATACCCCGCCGACGACATGGCCTGCGGCAACGTCGACCGCACGCAGCACCCGGTGGAGCTGTTCGGCGACGATTTGGATGGAGTGGTCGCCGCTGGACGACAAGCCCGCCGTGACGGACTTGTCCGCGAAGTCGAAACGTCCGGGACGTCCGAGAAATCCGCGAAGTCGAGACGTCCGGCCAGGACGGCCAGCCTAACGCGCATGACTCCCGCGAGCGCCCGCCCGCGCCGCGGCCCGCGACCTGCACGGGCCGCATCGTGTCTCGACGCCGCTGGAGCTGCTGTTCGACCTCACCTTCGTCGTTGCCATCGCGCTGGCTGCGGCGCGCGGCTGTCGATCGACCGCCGCGCGCAGGCCGTCGAATCAGAAGACGATCGACGTCCACCGCCGACCGAATCGCTACTTCGTGGCGCCGAGCACCGTCAACAGATCGGCGAACGCGACGGCCCGCACTTCTTGCGCCAACGGGAACGTGACCTCCCCCGCGTGCACCACGTACAGCTGAGCGAGCTTCAGGTCTGCCATCGCGGACTTCATCGACGGCGTCAGCGCCGGCGCCGTCGTCCGCTTCACCTCGATGCCGATGCGCCGCGCACCCCGCATCACCAGCAGATCCAGTTCGGCACCGGCATGGGTGCGCCAGTAGTAGCACTCGTGGGGCGCGGCATCCAGCGCCTGGATGACCTGTTCGATGACGAAGCCCTCCCACGAGGCACCCACTTTGGGATGCATTTCCAGCTGGCGCGCGCTGCCGATGTCCAGCAGGGCATGCAGCAGGCCTGCATCGCGCACATAGATCTTCGGCGCCTTGACCTGGCGCTTGCCCAGGTTCTCGTGCCACGGTTGCAGCTGGCGCATCACGAACGCATCGGCCATCTTGTCCAGGTAGCCCCGTACCGTGGTGTCGGCGAGACCCATCGAGCGCCCGATCTCCGAGGCGTTCCACACCTGGCCATGGCCGTGCGCGAGCATGGACCAGAAGCGGCGCATGGCTTGCGCACCGGCCGTGATGCCGAACTGCGGCAGTTCGCGCGCCAGGAACGTGCGCAGGAACTGCTCCAGCCAGTCGAATCCTTGAGCGTCCGAACGCGCCAGGAACGCGCGCGGGAAACCGCCTCGCAGCCACAGCCGGTTCCACTGCTTCACCGGCACCTCCGCGAGGCCGAAACCCGGCAGGAGGTGGTAGGCGATGCGCCCGGCCAGCGACTCGGAACTCTGGCGCAGCAGCTGCGGCGAGGCGCTTCCCAGCACGAGAAACCGCGCTTTCAGCGGCCGCCGGTCGGCCAGCACCCGCAGGCTCTGGAACAGCTGCGGCCGGTGCTGGACCTCATCGAGTATCACCAGGCCGCGTAGCCCGCCCAGCGCCAGCATCGGATCGGCAAGGCGGGCCACCGCCGCCGGATCCTCCAGATCGAAACGCGCGACATCGCCGTTGAAGCTGCGCGCGATGGCGGCAGCGAGCGTGGTCTTGCCGACCTGGCGCGCACCCAGCAGGCCGACGACCGGGAAGCGGCCGAGCAGCCGCGCGATGGTCTGGAGATGGAACCGACGCTCGACCACGCCCGGATACTACCTTGAAATATCGGTTTCAGAAACCGAATTTTCAAGGCGCCTGGGCACGGCATGATGACCCTGCTGCACGCGGGCGCCCGGGCCGGGCCTTTCTGCGCTGCGCGGTTGACCGGCCGGTCCGCTGCGCCGTGCACCCCCACCCTTTACAGGTGGGGCGCAGACGCGGCCTCGTCGGGCCCAATGCCGCCGGGCTCGAAGACGCGAAGAGGAGACCCATGGCAACGATGCTCCAACATGGCGGCGGCGCAGCCGCACGCCGGGCGCTCGGGCGCGCTGCCGCGCTCGTGTGCGCCGTCGCCCTGCCGCTCGCCGCGGGCCTCACGGCGCCGCATGCGTCGGCCGCCGATGCAGCAGCACAGATCGTCTACCGCAACGGCACGGTGCTGACGCTGGACGGCGAGAACCGGGTCGCCGAAGCGGTGGCCGTGCGCGACGGCAAGATCGTCGCCGTCGGCCGCAGCGCCGACATCGACCGCTTCGTCGGCAGCGGCACCACGGTCGTCGACCTCGCCGGCAAGACGCTGATCCCTGGCCTCTACGACGCGCACAGCCATCTGTCGATCGCCGGCATCTGGGGCCTGTACGACGCCAACCTCAACAGCCCGCCGATCGGCGGCGTCAGCTCCATCGCCGATCTGCTCGATGCGCTGCGTCGGCAGCAGGCCCGCATCGGCGAGGCAGCCTGGATCACCGGCTGGGGCTACGACGACACGCTGCTCACCGAGCGGCGCCACCCGACCCGCGCCGACCTCGACCGCGTGTCGGCCACGCGGCCGATCCTGGTGAGCCACGTCTCGGGCCACCTGGCCGTGGCCAACAGCGCGGCGCTGGCTCTGGCCGGCATCACCGGCCAGACGCCGAACCCGCCCGGCGGCGTGATCCGCAAGGATGCCGCCGGCCAACCCGACGGCGTGCTGGAAGAGACCGCCGGCGCGCTGGTGCGCAAGCACCAGCCGGCGCTGAGCGCGGCCCAGCTGCAGCAGGGCATTCGGGCCGCCGGCCAGGAGTACGCCGCGCGCGGCATCACCACCGCCAACGAGGGCGCGGCGCTGCCGGCCAACATGCGGGCGATGGAGGCCGTGGCGCAGGCCGGCGGGCTGGCCGTGCGCGTGGTGGCGTGGCCGATGCTCGAAACGATGGCCGAGGTCGAGAAGATCGCCTACACCAGCGGCCGCATCAGGATCGGCGGCATCAAGGACTTCGCCGACGGCTCGATCCAGGGCTTCACCGCGCACCTGGCGCACCCGTACCACACCCCGTACCACGGCGACGCCAACTACCGCGGCTTTCCGCGCCATCCGCGCGAGCGCCTGGCCGAGCGCGTGACCGCGGTCTACAAGGCGGGGCGCCAGTCGCTGATCCACGCCAACGGCGACGAGGCGATCGCCGACGTGCTGTATGCCTTGCGCAAGGCGCGCGAAGCCTACCCGCGCAGCGACGCGCGGCCGGTGGTCATCCATTCGCAGATGGCGCGCGAGGACGAGCTGGACGAGATGAAGGCGCTCGGCGCCATCCCCTCGTTCTTCGTGCTGCACACCTACTACTGGGGCGACCGGCACCGCGACATCTTCATCGGCCCCGAGCGCACCGCGCGCATCAGCCCGACGCGTTCGGCGGCGCAGCGCGGCCTGCGCTTCACGCTGCACACCGACACGCCGGTGGTGCCGATGGAGCCGATGCGGCTCGTCTGGTCGGCGGTGAACCGCGTCTCCACCAGCGGCGCGGTGATCGGCGCCGAGCAGCGCATCACGCCGCTCGACGCGCTGCGCGCGACGACGATCGACGCCGCGTACAAGAACTTCGAGGAGCGCGAGCGCGGCTCGATCGAGGTCGGCAAATGGGCCGACCTGGTGCTGCTGTCGGACAACCCGCTCACCGTGGACCCGCGCACGATCAAGGACATCCGCGTGCTCCAGACCGTGCTCGAGGGCCGCACGGTGTTCCGCGCGAGCCCCTGATGCCGCGCCCCTACAAGCCGTGCGGCCGGGCTTCCCCGCGGCCCGCTCCAAAGGGGTGGGCGAAGTGCGGGCGGCGCTCGCTATCTTCTGGCCCATGCGACCGTTGGCTCCACCTCACGCGCCATGAGCGAAGACGCATTGATCTACGAGAAGGTCGGCAAGACGGCGTTGATCACGCTGAACCGGCCGCGCTACAAGAACGCGCTCGACGCCTCGCTGATGCAGGCGATGCCGGCGGCGATCCGAAGCGCGCGGCAGGATCCGGGGGTGGCTTCGGTCGTGCTCACCGGCGCTGGCGGCGCCTTCTGCTCCGGCGCGCAGTTGGTCGACGGCGGCGCCGAGGCCGAGAAGTCGCTGAGCGCGCGCGAATTCCTGCTCGATGTGCACCGCTGGTTCGCCGATCTGGTGGATCTCGAGAAGCCGGTCGTCGCGGCGGTCGACGGCGTCGCCTTCGGCGCGGGCTTCTCGCTGGCGCTGGGCGCCGATTTCATCGTCGCCTCCGATCGCGCCCGCTTCTGCGCCGGCTTCGCGCGCTTAGGGCTGCTGCCCGACCTGTCGCTGCTGTACATGCTGCCGCGGCTGGTGGGGCTGGCGCGCGCCAAGGAGATCGCGTTCAGCGCCCGCGACATCGCCGCCGACGAGGCTTTGCAGATGGGCTTCGTGCAGGCCGTCGTGCCGGCCGAGCGGCTGCTGCCCGCCGCACTCGCTTTTGCGCGCCGCTTCGACGATGCGCCCACCGCCGTGCTGGGCCTGACCAAGAGCGTCCTCAACCGCTCGTTCGAGAGCGACCGCCAGGGGCTGGCGCAACTCGAAACGGCGCTGCAAGGGCTGCTGGCCGGCAGCCGCTATCACGCCGAGGCGGTGCAGCGCTTCCTCGCACGCGAGGCGCCCGTCTACGGCGGCGCGCCGCGCTTCGATGCGGCGGCTGCGGCGGAGTGAGGGTTCTTCAGAGGTTCGGCAGGATGAACAGGTTCGACAGGATGAACAGGATCAACAGGATCAACGGGAGCAAGACATGACGAGCAAAGTGGTGGTGGCCGGGGTCGGCATGATCCCGTTCAAGAAGCCCGGGCAGGGCGACACCTATCCGGTGATGGGCGTGGCCGCGGTGCGCCAGGCGCTGGCCGACGCCGGCGTCGGCTACGAGTCGGTGCAGCAGGCCTACGCGAGCTACATCTACGGCGACTCCACCGGCGGCCAGCGCGTGCTCTACGACATCGGCATGACCGGCATCCCGATCGTCAACGTGCACAACAACTGCGCCAGCGGCTCCTCGGCGCTGTACCTGGCGCGCCAGGCCATCGCCGCCGGCGAGGCCGACATCGCGCTCGCCTTCGGCTTCGAGCAGATGAACCCCGGCGCGTTGGGCAACACGTTCAACGACCGGCCGTCGCCGCTGGAATTCTTCATGCAGCAGTGCGAAGGCCTCGTGCCGGCCGAGGTGCCGCCGGCACTGCGCCTGTTTGGTGCCGCGGGCCTGGAACACATGAAGCGCTTCGGCACGCCGCTTTCGAGCTTCGCCAAGATCCGCGCCAAGGCGAGCCGCCATGCCGCGAACAACCCGCTGGCGGTGTTCCGCAAGGTCGTCACCACCGAGGAGGTGCTGGCCGACCTGCCGATGTGGCCGGGCGTGATGACGCGCCTGATGGCCTGCCCGCCGACCTGCGGCGCCGCGGCCGCGGTGCTGTGCAGCGAGGCCTACGCGAAGAAGCACGGCCTCGACGCGCGGGTGTGGATCGCCGGCCAGGCCATTGCCACCGACGGACCCGAAACCTTCAAGTCCGGCGACGCGCGCCACCTGGCCGGCTTCGGCATGTCGCGCGCGGCGGCGCGCCGCGTCTACGAACAGGCCGGCATCGGCGCCGACGATGTCGATGCTCGTCGAGCTGCACGACAACTTCGCGCACAACGAGCTGCTGACCTACGAGGCGCTGGGCCTCTGCCCCGAGGGCGGGGCGCAGAAGTTCATCGACGACGGCGACAACACCTACGGCGGGCGCTACGTCGTCAACCCGTCGGGCGGCCTGCTTTCGAAGGGCCACCCGATCGGCGCCACCGGCGTCGCGCAGTGCTACGAGCTGGTGTCGCAATTGCGCGGCAAGGCCGAGCAACGCCAGGTCGAAGGCGCGCGCATCGCGCTGCAGCACAACGTGGGCATCGGCGGCGCTGCGGTCGTCACGATGTACCGCACCTGGAGGCGAGGCGGCGATGACGCAATCCCTGCATCGCGCGCTGGCCCTGCTGCTGGCCGCGGCAGCCGTCGCGCAAGGCACGGCAGCGCTGGCCGCCGATCCGCCGCCGGTCGCGGTCACGGTCGACAACTTCGTGCGCGCCGAGACCGACCGCTACTTCGGCACCGTCGCGTCGATCGGCTTCGGCAAGCTCTTCCACTACCGCGATTTCGTGCCGCTGGACAAGGTGCGCGTCGTGCGCGTCAACCGCGACACGCTGTACTCGGTGGGCCTCTTCGACCTCGACGCCGGCCCGGTGACGGTGACGCTGCCCGACGCCGGCAAGCGCTACCTGTCGCTCGTTGCGTACAACGAGGACCACGAGGCCGCAGCGGCGATCTACCAGCCCGGCAGCCACACCTTCAGCCGCGAGCAGCTCGGCACGCGCTACGCGATGCTCGGCGTGCGCATCCTGTTCGACCCCGCCGATGCGGCCGATCGCCGGCAGGCCCACGCGCTGCAGGATGCGATCCGCACGCAGCAGGCCGCGAGCGGCCGCTTCGAGGCGCCGGCGTGGGACCAGGCCGCATTGAAGCGCCTGCGCGAGGCGCTGCTGGAACTCGGCCGCACGCTGCCCGATTCACGCGGCATGTTCGGCAGCCGCGAGCAGGTGGCGCCGGTGCGGCGCTTGATCGGCGCGGCGATGGCCTGGGGCGGCAACCGCGAGGCCGACGCGCTCTATCTCAACGTGACGCCCGAGCGCAACGACGGCAACACGGTCTACCGCATGCGCGTGGCCGAGGTGCCGGTCGACGCCTTCTGGTCGGTGAGCGTCTACGACGAGGGCGGCTGGTTCAAGCCCAACGCCTACCAGGCCTACTCGCTGAACAGCCTCACCGCGCGGCGCGGCGCTGACGGTGCGGTGGATATCCAGTTCGGCGGCTGCGACGGCAAGATCCCCAACTGCCTGCCGACGCCGCCGGGTTGGAACTACATGGTGCGGCTGTACCGGGCGCGGGCCGAAGTCCTCGACGGCCGCTGGACCTTCCCGCAGGCGCAGGCGCTGCCGCGCTGAAGGCCGCACCGAAGCACGCAACCCGCACCATGCCCATGCTCCACCCCTTCGTGGCCTTTGCAGCCTTCGCGGCCGCGGCCGTCTCGCTGCTCGGCGCCCTCGCGCTGCCGGGCTCCATCGCCTTCGCCCAGGCGGCGCAGACCGCGCCCCAGAGCGCGCCCCGGAGCGCGCCGCTGACCGCCGAGGAGGCGCGCGCGATCGCCAAGGAGGCCACCATCTACGGCTACGCGCCGGTCGACCACTACCGCATCCAGCACTCGTACTTCGTCGATCGCGGCGGCGCCGAATACAAGGGCGCGTGGAATCAGGTCCACAACACCGCGCGCGTCTACACGCCGGCCGACCGCGCCATCCAGTCGCCGAACTCGGACACGCCGTACTCGTTCATCGGTGCCGACCTGCGCGCCGAGCCGCTGGTGATCAGCGTGCCGGCGGTCGAGGCGGGGCGCTACTACTCGGCGCAGTTCGTCGATGCTTACACGCACAACTTCGCCTTCGTCGGCAGCCGCACCAGCGGCAACGGCGCCGGCCGCTACCTGCTGGCCGGGCCGCGCTGGAGCGGCGACAAGCCCGCCGGCGTCGACCGCGTGATCCGCTCCGAGACCGAGTTCGCCTTCGTGATGCTGCGCACGCAGCTGTTCGGCCGAGAGGACATCGACAACGTGCGCCAGGTGCAGGCCGGCTATCGCGCGCAGACGCTCTCGGCGTACCTGGGCCAACCGGCGCCGGCGGCGAGTGCTGTGGACTTCCCGCGCCCGCTGGCGTTGGCCGAGCGGCGCAGCTCGCTGCGCTTCTTCGAGGTGCTGAACTTCGTTCTGCAGTACTGCCCGCCGCACGCGAGCGAACAGGCGCTGCTGCAGCGGCTGGCGCGGCTGGGTATCGGCCCCGGCCTGCGCTTCGACGAGGCTTCGCTGACGCCGGAACTGCGCGCCGCGATCACGGCCGGCATGGCAGACGCCTGGGTAGCGCTGGCCGGTCTGGATGCCCGCCTGGCCAAGGGCGAGGTCACCAGCCGCGATCTCTTCGGCTCGCGCGAGCGGCTCGCCAACAACTACCTCTACCGCATGCGCGCCGCGGAGGGCGGCATCTACGGCCTGGACGCCGAGGAGGCGATCTACCCGGTCTATTACGTCGACGCCGCCGGCCGCAGGCTCGACGGCGCCGCGCAGCGCTACACGCTGCGCTTCGCGCCCGGCGAGCTGCCGCCGGTGAACGCGTTCTGGTCGCTGACGATGTACGAGATGCCCTCGCGCATGCTGGTCGCCAACCCGATCGAGCGGTATCTCGTCAACTCGCCGATGCTGCCGGCGCTCAAGCGCGACGCCGACGGCGCGATCACGCTCTAC
>JAXMEZ010000053.1:0-27290 GCA_046348035.1 Rubrivivax sp.
CTGGTGGCCACCGACGTCACCGACTTCAGCCCGTACCTGTTGAAGATCCGCCAGGCGCGCCCCGACGTCATCGCCACCAACCTCGCGGGCAACCAGGTCACCAACTTCGTCAAGCAGTACGCCGAGTTCGGCCTGCCGTTCCCGGTGCTCGGCTTCAACCTCAACACCGCCGACGCGTGGGCTGCCGGCGAAGGCAACCTGAGCGGCATATGGCCGACGGTGTGGCACCACGACCTCGCCACGCCGGGCTCCAAGGCCTTCACGGCCGCGTTCCAGAAGAAGACCGGCAAGGTGCCCGAGAACCATGCCTGGATCGAATACGTCTCGATGAAGGTGGTGCAGCAGGCCATCAACGAGACCAAGGGCACCGACACCGACAAGCTCATCGCCTACTTCGAGAGCGAGGCGCAGTTCGACCTCTTGAAGTCGCGCAAGGGCTACTTCCGCAGCTGGGACCACCAGATGATGCAGGAGGCCTACCCCTTCACCGTCAAGCCCAAGGGGCAGGCGAAGGACAAGTGGGACTTCCTCAAGTTCGGCGACGCGGTGCCGGGCCCGGGCCAGTCGCTGGAGCTGCTGGCGCCGACGAAGGCGGACAACGCCTGCAAGTTCTGATGCCATTCCTTCTCCCTCTCCCGCGGCGGGAGAGGGGGCGCTGAGATGCAGTTCGTCTTCCTGCTGGAGCAGGTCGTCAACGGCCTGGTCCTCGGCGGCTACTACCTGCTGCTGGCGCTCGGCCTGTCGCTGATCTTCAGCGTCGGCGGCGTCGTCAACCTCGCGCACGGCGCGTTCTATGCCATCGGCGCCTATGTGTCGCTGGCCATCGGCAACCAGTTCGGCTTCGGCGCCGGCGTGCTCGTCTCGCCGCTCGTCGTGGCGCTGCTCGGCATCGCGTTCGAGCGCTTTCTGCTCAGGCGCTTCTACACGGCAGACCCGATCCTCGGCCTCCTCGTCACCTTCGGCCTGGCGATGGTCACCGAGCAGCTGCTGCGCCTGGCGTGGGGCCCGGCGCCGCTGCCTTCGACGATGCCGCCGCAGTTCAAGGGCAGCGTGATGCTGGGCGAGTTCATGTTCTCGCGCTACCGGCTGCTGCTGCTGGCCGTGGTGGCCGCGGTGATGGCGGCGCTGTGGCTGCTGCTGCACAAGACCGCCTTCGGCCGCGTCGTGCGCGCCGGCGTGCAGCGGCCTGACATGGTGGCCGTGCTCGGCATCCGCCTGGCGCCGTACATGATGGCCATCGTGATGCTCGGCGTGGCCACGGCGGCGCTCGGCGGCGCGCTCTTCGGGCCGATCACCATCGTGCACCCGGCGATGGGCACCGAGATCATGACGGTGGCCTTCGTCGTCGTCGTCATCGGCGGGCTCGGCAGCTTCTGGGGCGTGGTGCTGGCGGCGCTGCTGGTGGGCGTGGTGCGCGGCATCACGATCCACTTCCTGCCCGCGGCCGGCGAGGCCTCGATGTACGTGCTGATGGTGCTCGTCCTGCTGTTCCGCCCGCGCGGCTTGCTCGGCGAGCGCATCGAGCGTTTTGAATGACGGGCGCATGAACCTGCTCGCATCGGCGCGCCTTGCCGACATGAAGCGGCCCTTCGCCGTGCACGCGCCGCTATGGATCGGTGGTGCGGCGCTGGTGCTGCTGCCGTTCGCGTTGCAGGCCGTGGGGCTGACGCTCGACAACGCCACGGTCGTGGTGCTGCTGTGCATCGTCGCCCTCGGCCTCAACGTGCTCGTGGGCATGACCGGGCTCGTGTCGTTCGGGCACAGCGCCTGGTTCGGCATCGGCGGCTACGCGGCGGCGATCTCGCACCTGCGCTGGTGGCCGCACAGCTTCGTGCTGCCGCTCGCTTTCGCCGTCGCCTTCACCGCGCTGCTGTCGCTCGCAGTGGGATTCATCATCCTGCGCCGGCGTGGCGTGTACTTCTCGCTGCTGACGCTGGCGCTCGCGGCGTTGACCTTCGCGATTGCCTTCCGCTGGACGGCGCTCACCGGCGGCGAAGGGGGCCTGGGCGGCATCGAGCGGCGAACCCTCGGCCCGCTGAACCTCGACGACGATCGCGTCTACTACGCCGTGGTGGCGGCCATCGCCTTCGCCGTGCTCTACGGCCTGTGGCGCGTGGCGCGTTCGCCGTTCGGGCATGTGCTCGTCGCCATCCGCGAGAACGAACAGCGCGCCACGTTCCAGGGCTACGACACGCAGCGCTACAAGCTGGCCGCGTTCGTGCTCTCTTCCACCGTCACCGCGCTGGCCGGCGGCCTCCTCATCTTCCTGCACCGGCTGGCGGCGGCCGAGTCGACGACGGTGGCCTTCTCGGGCGAGATGCTGGCGATGGTGGTCATCGGCGGCATGCGCAGCTTCCTCGGGCCGGCGCTCGGCGTGCTCTTCTACCTGATGTTCCGCGAGGCGTTCTCGATCTGGACGAGTAACTGGCTGCTCTGGTTCGGCCTCGTCTTCGTCGGCTTCGTGCTCTTCTCGCCCTCCGGTCTCACCGGCATCTGGGACAAGCTGCGCCGCCGCCTCCGCCCCCCGCCCGAGGAGAGCGCGGCGATGAGCCGGCGCAGGATCTACGAGGGCCTGCCGCTGCCTGCGTTCCTGCGCCCATTACCGCGCCCGTTATCGCGCCAGGGCACGGTGCTCGAAGTGCACGACCTCGACAAGCACTTCGGCGGCATCCAGGCCGTGCATGGCGCCAGCCTCGCGCTCGAAGCCGGCCACGTGCACGCGCTGATCGGCCCCAACGGCGCCGGCAAGACGACGACCTTCAACATCGCCTCGGGCCTGTATGCGCCCAGCCGCGGCACGGTGACGCTGCACGGGCGCGAAGTGCAGGGCTTGAGCCCGCACCGCATCTGCCACGCCGGCCTCGCGCGTTCGTTCCAGATCACCAACCTCTTCAAGGGCCTCTCGATCCGCGAGAACCTGCGCTTGTCGCTGCAGGCGCGGCACGGCGGTGCGTTCGATGCCTGGCGCGACGTGGAGGCGTTCGACGCGGTGAACGCCGAGACGGCCGAGCTGATCCAGTTCCTCGGCCTCGAAGGCATCGAGGACACCCTCGGCGGCGACCTCTCGTACGGCGGCCAGCGCCTCGTGGACCTCGGCATCGCGCTCGGCTCCAAGCCCGAGGTGCTGCTGCTCGACGAGCCGCTGGCGGGTTTGGCCGCCGCGGAGCGCGAGCGCGTGTCGCGCCTGGTGACGACCATCGCCGCCAACATCCCGGTGCTGATCGTCGAGCACGACATCGACCGCGTGCTCGGCTTCTCGCAGCGCGTGACGGTGATGAACCAGGGCGCGGTGCTCATGAGCGGCACGCCCGACGAGGTGCGCTGCGACCGCCGCGTGCAGGAGGTCTACACCGGCACCGGCACGCCGCCGGTGGTGGGCCGCGTGGCCGGCGCTTCCACCGAAGGCCGGCCTTTGCTGAAGTTCGAGCGCGTCAACGCGTTCTACGGCAAGAGCCACATCCTCGTCGACGCGACGCTCGACGTGCGCGAAGGTGAGATCGTCGCGCTGCTCGGCCGCAACGGCGCCGGCAAGACGACGCTCCTGAAGGCACTCGCCGGCCTGCTGCCGCCGGCCAGCGGCACGATCGAGTTCGAAGGCCGCGCCATCGCCGGTTTGCCGGCGCCGGAGATCGCGCGGCTGGGCATCGGCTACGTGCCGCAGGGGCGCGGCCTCTTCGCCGGCATGACGGTGGCCGAGAACCTGGCGCTCGGCCGCCTGGCGCGCAAGACCGACGGCTCGCACGGCACGGTGTGGAGCGAGGAGCGCATCTACGAGGTCTTCCCGCGTCTGGCCGAGCGGCGCCACGTCGCGGCCGACTACCTCTCCGGCGGCGAGCAGCAGATGGCGGCGGT
Organism: Rubrivivax sp.; assembly: GCA_046348035.1. Classification (GTDB taxonomy): domain Bacteria; phylum Pseudomonadota; class Gammaproteobacteria; order Burkholderiales; family Burkholderiaceae_C; genus Rubrivivax. Next base: position 3,853 of record JAXMEZ010000053.1, read on the forward strand.
GGCGCGCGCCTTGTCGGGCAACGTGAAGCTGTTGCTGCTCGACGAGCCTTTCGAGGGCCTGGCGCCGGCGGTGGTGCAGGAGCTCTTCACCGTGTTCGACCGCCTGCGCTCCGAGGTGGCCATCGTCATCGTCGAGCACAATCTCGACCTCGTTCTGGCCCTGGCCGACCGCGTGTTCGCGCTCGAGCGCGGCGCCGTCTTCCACAGCGGGCCGGCCGAGCCGCTGCTCGCCGACCTCGACTATCGCAAGAGGATCCTGTGGTTGTGATGCAGAGGTCCGCCGCGATCGACGTGCTCGTCATCGGCGGCGGCAACGCGGCGCTGTGCGCGGCGCTCACCGCGCTCGAGGTACTCGGGTCGGACTCGGCTTCGGTGCTGATCCTCGAATCGGCGCCGCGCGAATGGCGCGGCGGCAACTCGGTGCACACGCGCAACCTGCGCGCGATGCACGACGCGCCCGAAGACGTGCTGACCGAGGTTTACCCCGAAGAAGAGTTCTGGCAGGACCTGAAGAAGGTGACCGCGGGCAAGACGAACGAGGCGCTGGCGCGGCTCGTCATCCGCGAGTCTTCGCGCGTGCGGCCGTGGATGGCGAAGCACGGCGTGCGCTTCCAGCCGTCGCTCTCGGGCACGCTGCACCTCTCGCGCACGAACGCGTTCTTCATGGGCGGCGGCAAGGCGCTCGTCAACGCCTACTACCGCAGCGCCGAAGCGCTGGGCGTTGCGGTGCGCTACGGGGCGCCGGTGAAGCGGCTCGAACTCGACGGCGCGCGCTTCGTCGCTGCCGTGCTCGACAGCGGCGAGCGCATCGAAGCGAGCGCCTGCGTGCTGGCCGCCGGCGGCTTCGAGAGCAACCGCGAATGGCTGCGCGAAGCGTGGGGCGTGAACGAGCGCGGTGAACACCCGGCCGACAACTTCCTCATCCGCGGCACGCGCTTCAACCGCGGCGTGCTGCTGAAGGATCTCTTGGCGCAAGGCGCCGACGGGATCGGCGATGCGACGCAGGCGCACATGGTGGCCATCGACGCGCGCGCGCCACTCTACGACGGCGGCATCTGCACGCGCGTGGACTGCGTGTCGCTGGGCATCATGGTCAACCGCGAAGGCTTGCGCTTCTACGACGAGGGCGAGGACTTCTGGCCCAAGCGCTATGCGATCTGGGGCCGCCTCGTCGCGCTGCAGCCGGGCCAGGTGGGGCACTCGATCATCGATGCCAAGGCCATCGGCCGCTTCATGCCGCCGGTGTTCAAGGGCGCGCTTGCCGAGACGCTGGAAGACCTGGCGCGGCAGCTCGGCGTGCCGGTGGAGACGTTCGTGCGCACCGTGCGCGAGTTCAATGCCGCCTGCCGCGCGGGCACCTTCGACCACGCCGTGCTCGACGACTGCGCGACCGCGGGCCTGGCGCCGCCCAAGACGCACTGGGCGCGGCCGATCGACACGCCGCCCTTCTTCGCCTACACGCTCAAGCCCGGTGTCACGTTCACGTACCTGGGGCTTGCGGCGAACGAGCGCGCAGCGGTGCACTTCGGCGGCCGGGCGAGCGGCAACCTCTTCGTCGCCGGCGAGATGATGGCCGGCAACGTGCTCGGGCAGGGCTACACCGCGGGCGTGGGCATGACGATCGGCACCGTGTTCGGGCGCATCGCGGGGCAGTCGGCGGCGGCCGCGGCTGCGCCGGCGCGCGCCGCGTCGATGGAGGATGCCCGTGTTGCGGCCTGATGCTTCGGTGGCGGATCGGCCGTCGCGCGCGGGCGCTGCGGTGGATCGCGACGACGCCGCGGCCGCCGCGCCGGCCGCGCTGACTCAGCTGATCGCCGAAGCCGAAGTGCAGCGCCAGCTGCAGATCTGCAACGCCTGCCGTTACTGCGAAGGCTTCTGCGCGGTGTTCCCGGCGATGACGCGGCGCCTGGAGTTCAGCTACGCCGAGGTGCACTACCTAGCGAACCTGTGCCACAACTGCGGCGCCTGCCTGCACGCGTGCCAGTACGCGCCGCCGCACGAGTTCCAGGTGAGCCTGCCGCGCGCGATGGCGCGCGTGCGCGGCCGCACGTACATCGAGTACGCGTGGCCGGGTGCGCTCGCCGGTGCCTACGAGCGCAACGGGCTCGTGCTGGCGCTGGCGCTCGCCGGCGGCTTCGCGTTCTTCCTCGCGCTGGCCCTCGCGCTCACCGGGCGGCTGTGGGGGCTGCCGGTTGATGTGAGCGCAGGCGCGAGTGCAGGCGCCGCCGGCAACTTCTACGCCATCTTCCCGCACGGCCTGATGGTGTCGCTGTTCGCGCCGGTGTTCGCCTTCGCCGTCGTCGCGCTCGGCATCGGCGTCATGCGCTTCTGGCGCGGCTATGCGCCGGGCCCGGCGCGCGGCGCGAGCTGGGCCGAGGCGGCGCGATCGACGCTGACGCTGCGCTACCTCGACGGCGGCCACGGCCTCGGCTGCCCTAACGACGATGATGCGTGGACGCTGGCGCGGCGCAACGCGCACCACCTCGTCTTCTACGGCTTCACGCTCTGCTTCGCGGCGACGAGCCTGGCGACCCTCTACCACTACGCGTTCGGCTGGGTCGCGCCTTATGCATGGACGAGCGGGCCGAAGCTGCTCGGCACGGCCGGCGGCTTGATGCTGGTGGCGGGCACGGCGTGGCTCTGGCGACTGCGGCGCACGCGCCACCCGGAGCACGTCGAGCCGGCGCAGGCGCCGATGGACCTCGGCTTCATCGCGCTGCTGTTCCTCACCGCCGCCAGCGGCCTCGCGCTGGCGCTCGCGCGCGCGACGCCGGCATTGCCGCTGCTGCTGTGCCTGCACCTCGGCGCGGTGCTGGCGTTCTTCGCCACGATGCCCTACGGCAAGTTCGCGCACGGCGTCTATCGCGTCGCGGCTTTGCTGAAGTGGGCTGTCGAGCGGCGGCTGCCGAACAAGCTGCAGCTCGGCTCGGAGTAGACGTCTGCCGCAAGGATGCCGCGATGAAACAAGCACCGCGAACGATGAACGAGCCTGGCGGGCGCGAATGCAGCCGGTTGATGCCGAGCCGCCGGCAGTCGATGGCATGGGCCGTTGCCGCGGCGGCCGTTGCGCTGGCGGCGCCGGGCAGCGCGCGCGCACAAGCCGGCAAGCCGCTGCGCCTGATCGTGCCCTTCACGCCCGGCGGCAGCACCGACATCCTGGCGCGAGCATTGGCGCCGAAGCTGCAAGCCGCGCTCGGCCAGGTGGTGGTCATCGACAACAAGCCGGGCGCCGGCGGCTCGATCGGTGCCACCGAAGCGGCACGCGCCGAGCCCGACGGCAACACGGTGCTGATGGGCCACATCGGCACGCTGGCGGTGAACCCGGCCCTTTACCCGAAGCTCGGCTACGACCCGCTGAAGAGCTTCGCACCCGTGGCCTGGGTGGCGCGCGTGCCCAACGTGCTCGTCGTGCCGGCCGCTTCGCCGAGCACGAGCTTCAAGGCCTTCGTCGAGCGCGCGCGTGCCAACCCCGGGCGGCTGAGCTATTCGTCGGGCGGCAACGGCAGCGCGGCGCACATTACTTTTGAGCTGCTGAAGCTGCGCGCGAGGATCTTCGTCACGCACATCCCTTACCGCGGCGCGGCGCCGGCGGTGGCCGATGTCGTCGCCGGCCAGGTGGACGCCATCTTCACCGGCGCGCCGGCCTTGCTGCCGCACGTGAAGAGCGGGCGGCTGCGCGCACTCGCCGTGTCGAGCCCGGTGCGGATGGCGGCGCTGCCCGATGTACCGACCGTCGCCGAGAGCGGCTACCCAGGCTTCGAGGCCGACCAGTGGTACGGCGTCGTCGCGCCCGCCGGCACGCCGGCCGAGCGCGTGGCGCGGCTCAACGCCGAGATCAACAAGGCACTCGCCTTGCCCGACGTGCAGCAGCAGCTCGCGATCGAAGGCGCCGTTCCCGCACCGGGCACGCCGAAAGCCTTCGGCGACTTGATCGCCCGCGAGATCCCGCGCTGGGCCGAAGTGGTGAAGGCGGGCAACGTCAAGGCCGAGTGACGGCAGACTCACGGCGGACTCACGGCAGACTCACGGCAGACTCACGGCGGACTCACGGCACCAACCCGCTCGCCAAGGGCACGGCGAAGGAGTTCAGCGAAGCGATGGGTGCGGCAAGCGCTGCGCGCGTGATCGTCGCGGTGCCGGGGCAGGCGCTGCGGTTCCAGGCTTCTGGCAGCGGCCTTACTTCGCCGGCACGACGCCGAGCTGCTGCAGGAAGCCGAGCGTGTCCCACACCTCCCAGCTCTCGGCGATCTTGCCGCCGGCGATCCGGAAGACGCTGATGGCATCGACGCGCACCTTCCGGCCTGTCGGCGGGATGCCCATCATGTCGGCCGTGTGCACGCCGCTGCCCGTCCAGCGCACCGTCACGCGATCGTCGCCGGAAGCGAAGATGTCCTCGATCTGCCAGTGCCCTTGCACGCCCTGCTGGTAGACCTTGACGGCTTCGGCGATGGCCGCGGGCCCTTTGACGCCGGGAATCTGCGGGTCGTGGAAAGCGCAGTCCGCCGTGAACAGGGTGGCGGCGAGGTCGAGCCGGCGCTCGTTGCACATGTCGTCGAAGAAGCGGCGGACGAGCGAGAGGTTGGCTTGTGCGCTCATGGGGGTGCTCCGCTCGGTGCTGGGTGAGGTTGCGCGCCGCCGGGACCCGGCGACGCCGGCAACGGGCGATGAACCCGCGCCCAGAGCACTACGAACCGTTCAGCTCCCCGGATGCATGGTGCGCCCCCACGCGCCATGCCGAAGCTGCGCAGGATCGAAGGGATCACGCCGCCGGCGCGCGGGAGTTCGCGAAGAGGGGGGCCGGCTCATGCCCGAGCGACTTCATGCAGGATCGCCTTGCGGCGGCGGGCGAACATTCGGCCAAGGGGCGGCAGCTCCCGCATCGGGTTGCCTTCGCTCAATGGGCGTTGGCCGCGCTTCGCGCAAGCTGTGGCCGGCCCAGGACGGCCGCCGAGAATGGGGCGTGACGCGCTCGACGAAGGGATACGCGATGAGCTGGATCTTCGAGGCTTGTTGCCACGAGGTGCAGTCGCCTTGCTGATGGTGCTGTCGGCGGGCTGCACGGTGCAGGTGGAGAACCGCAAGCCGGCCGAGCAGCTGGCTGCGCGGCGCGACGGGCCGATGGGCTCGGAGTACCTCGGCTGGCGCGTCTTCCAGGACAAGTGCGCCCGCTGCCACGGCGAGGCCGGCGCGGGCGGCGCGACGGCGCCGAACCTGCTGGTGCGAATGACCGATGTCGGCCCGCGCCGCTTCGCCTCGCTGGTTCTCTTGCGCTACGACTGGGACGGGCCGACCGGGCGCGCGCGCGGCGACCGCGAAGCGCGCGAGGCGATGGCCGAGGAGATCGTGCGCCGCCGCGACACGCCGCAGTCGATGCCGGCCTGGCAAGGCGAGCCGAGCGTCAACGCGCACATCCTCGACCTCTACTCGTACCTGGTCGCGCGCAGCGAAGGCCGCCTGGGCCCGGGCCGGCCGGCGCCGTGAAGCAACGATCGGCGCGGCGTTCGCTGCTGGGCTTGGCGGCCGGCTCCGCGCTGGCATGCACGCTGCGACCCACGTCGGCGCAACCGCCGGGCCGCTACCCCGACAAGCCGATCCAGTTGCTGGTGCCGTTCGCGCCGGGCGGCATCGCGGACCTCACCGCGCGCGCCGTGGCCGAGCACATGGGCCGCTCGCTCGGGCAGCCCATCGTCGTCGAGAACAAGCCGAGCGCGGGCAGCATCGTCGCCAGCTAGGCCGTGGCGACAGCGAAGCCCGATGGCTACACGCTGCTCCTGCTCTCCAACGCCAATGCGGTGAGCGTGGGCCTGTTCAGGAAGCTGCCCTACGACACGACGAAGGCGTTCGCGCCGATCAGCACGCTCGGCTTCTTCGACCTCGGCTTCTTCGTGCCGGCGAACTCGCGCTTCGCCTCGCTGCGCGACCTGCTCGCGTTCGCGAAGGCCAGCCCGGGCAAGCTCAACGTCGGCACCATCGCGGTGGGCAGCACGCAGCACCTGGCGGCCAAGCTCTTCGAGACGGTGGCCGGCATCGAGGCGCTGGTGGTGCCGTACAAGGGCAGCCCGGCGGTGCTGACGGCGCTGCGCGCCGGCGAGATCGACCTCGCACTCGAGATCGTCGGGCCGATGGTGCCGCAGGTGCAGGCAGGTGCCGTGCGTGCGCTCGCGGTGTCGTCAAGCCAGCGCAACCCGGCCTTGCCGCAGGTGGCCACGGCGCAGGAGGCGGGGCTCGCCGGCTACGACGTGGCTTCGTGGAACGCGCTCGCCGCGCCGGCGGGAACGCCGGCCGACGTGGTGCAGCGGTTCAACCGCGCCGCGCGCGAAGCGGTGGCCGCGCCCGAGGTGCGCGACAAGCTCGGCAAGATCGGCATGCGGCTGGGCGCCGGCACGCCGGCCGAGTTGCGCTCGCTGCTCGCCTCGGAGATCCAGCGCTGGGGCGCGGTGATCCGCGCGGCGAGGATCGAGCCGGAGTAGCCGCCGTACGGAGCAGCGACGTGACGGCCTAACGGCGTAACGGCGCGCAGGCGCAGCCGTGTGGGGTCTCGGGCCGCTACTCGATCACGTCGCCGACCCAGATGCGGTCGAACTGCGCCCCGGCTTCGCGCTGGATGCGGCGCATCGTCTCGGCGTCGCCGGCTTCGTATTCGCACACCATGCGCATGCGGTCAGCCGAGAGCAGGCTGCGCTTCCAGGTGGCGTTGTAGTTGGCGAGGCACGGCCGTTCGCGGTCGGCGACGAGCTGCATGTCCTTGTCGGACTGCGGCGTGTCGAAGGAGCGTTCGACGACGATGCGCGCCATGAGGTTCTCCTGTCAGCCGTTGAAGGAGCCACCAGCTTGCGGCGGCGGCGTTTGAGCGAGCGTTGGAACCGCGGCCCAGGCGGCAGCCGCGCGTGCGCTCGGCGGTGCGCCGGGCGGTTCGCTCGGTGAGTGGTTCGATGAGCGGTTCGATGAGCGCTTCGATGATCGGCCCGGCGGCTCGGCGGCGGCCGCGGCCAGCCACGCCCGCGCCACCGCTTCCTCGCTCGGGCGCCGCACGGCTTGCGCCGCGGCCAGCGCTTCGGCCGCCCAGCGGCGCGCGTCTTCGGGCCGGCGCGCGGCCAGCGCCAGCGCGGCGGCTTCGTTCAGCGCGTAGGCGAGCTGCGCCTTGTCGTCGAGGCTGCGCAGCGCTTCGAGCTGCGGCGCGAGGTTGTTCTCGGCACGCGCATCGCCTTCGCGCCAGCGCGCCAGTGCCGCCAGCGCCAGCGCGAACGGCGACTGCGGCTCGCCCATGCGCGCCGCGGCCTCGCCGATCGCCTGCACATGGCCGCGCACGTCGTCGGGGCGGCGGCGCTCGTAGTCCACCGTCGCCAGCCACACGCGGCACTCGTACTCGCGCCAGTGGTTGCCGGCCGCGTGCGCCAGTTGCACGGCGCGCGCGAGTGCCGCGGCAGCGTCGTCGAGCCGGCCTTCGTCGCGCGCGACGAGGCCGCGGCCCCAGTCGAGTTCCATCACCGGCAGCGCCAGTTCGCCGGCCAGCGCCGCGGCGGCCTGCAGCAAAGCGCGGCCGCGCGCCGGGTCGGCTTCGATGTCGAGCAGGCAGCGCGCGGTGTTGGCCAGTTGCAGGCAGCGCGTCTTCGCATCGGCGCGCGTGGCCAGGCGCTCGGCGGCGAGCGTGGCCTCGCGCGTGGCGCCGCTGTCGCTGGCGCGGTGGTGCCAGTACGAGAGGATCTCCCAGGCGGCCGAGGCTTCGGCGTGCAGGCCTCGCGCCTCAGCCGCGAGAGCCGCGGCCTCGATGCGCCCGGCCAGCGCCGGCAGCCGCCGCCCGCCGGTGCCGGCCGCGGCAGCGACGGCGAGGCGCAAGAGGCCGATCTCCAGCGGCACCTGCGCCGCAGCGGGCGGCAGGCGGGCGAGCTGTGCCAGCGCGCGCTCGGCCACGGCGGCGGCCTGCACGTTGGCGAAGACGCGCAGGCAGAACTCGCCGGCCGCCAGCCCGGCGCGCGCTGCGGCCAGCGGCTCGCCGGCCAGCTCGGCGTGGTGCGCCGCTTCGCCGTGCAGCGCCGGGTCGTCGGCCGCGGCGGCGAGCAGCACGCGCATGAACTGGCGATGGATGGCGCGCCGGCGCGCCTGCGACAAGCCGCGGTAGATCGCCTGCCGCACGACGTCGTGCGCGAAGTCGAAACGGCCATCACCGGTGGAGGCGACGAGGGCGCGCCGTTCAAGCCGTTCGAGTGCCGCGAGCACCTCGATCACCGGCACGCCGGCCGCGGCGGCCAGGCGCTCCGGATCGACTTCGCGCGCGCCGGCCGCAGCCCAGCCGAGCAGGTCGCGCGTGGCGGGGTCGAGGGCGCCGACGCGCGCGGCGACGAGGGCTTCGATGGTGCTGGTGCCGGTGTCGCCGCTGTGGCCGCTGTCGCCGCCGTTGCGGCCTTGGCTAACGTCGGTGTTGCTGCTGCCGTTGCTCCCGTGCACCGATTCGCCCCGCCTCGCCGCCCGTGCCAGTTCGAGCAGGTACAGCGGGTTGCCGCCCGATTGCCGCCAGGCCGCCTCGGCGTCGAGCGCGGCGCCGGCAAGCAGGCGGCCCGCTTCGCCGGCGTCGAGCGGCGCCAACGGCACGGTGGTGAGCCGGCCCTCGCGCGCCAGCGACAGCATCAGCGCGCGTGCGGGCGGGTTGTCGTCGACTTCGCCGGCGCGCGCGGCACCGGCGAAGCAGGCGCACGCGCCCCTGCGGCCGCGCCGCCGACGAGCGTGCGCACGAGGTGGTGCAGCAGGGCGGCCGAGCCTTCGTCGATCCACTGCAGGTCGTCGAGCAGCACCGCCAGCGGCTGCCGCGCGGCCGCGGCGCGCAGCAGCGCTGCCGCGGCTTCGAAGAGGCGCGCGCGGTCGCTCCTGTCGCCGCTCTCGCCGCCGGCGCGGCCGGCCAGCAAGGGCGCTGCGCGCGACAGCGTCTCGGCATCGATGCCCGCGGTGGGCAAGGCGCGCAGCGCGTCGAGCCACATGCCGTAGGGCCGCACCATCTCGGCTTCGAAGCAGCGGGCGCGCACGACAAGGCGGCCGCTGCTGGCAGCGTCGGCGGCGAACTGCTCGAGCAAACGCGTCTTGCCGATGCCCGGCTCGCCGGTGAAGAGCAAGAGCGGCGCGGCGGCCGGCGCGGCCAGCGTGGCGGCGATGGCGGCGAGCTGGGCGCTGCGGCCGAGCAGCGGCGCGGCGGGCTGGTCGGCGGTGGGTCCTTCGTCGCGAGCCGCTGAGCGCTGTTCGTCGCCTTGGCCTGCAACGATGGCGCTTGCCGGCGCCGGTGGCGGCGGCCGGCCCGCATCGGCAGGCGCTGCGTCTTGGGCAGTGTGCGCCACGGGCGATGCTGCAACCGCCGCATCGCGCCGCTCGCGCCGCACGCGGCGGATCGCCTCGTCCAGCGGCCCGCCGGCGGGCGCAGCCACTTCGCGTTGCAGCAGCTCGCGCGCCCAGGCGTAGTGGCGCTCGGCCTCGGGGTAGCGGCCGGCGGCGGCGAGCAGCGTCACCAGCGTGGCGTGCGCGCCTTCGGCCAGCGGCTCGGCGGCCACCATCGCGTGGCCGTGCGGCAAGGCGCGTTCGGGTTCGCCCGCGAGGCGCTCGGTCAGGGCCTCCAGCACGGCGCGGCGCAGCGTGCCGTAGCGCTCGCGCTCGGCCATGCACCAGTGGTGGAAGCGGTAGCAGGCGGGCAGCTCAAGGCCGTCGAGGAACTCGCCGCGCAGCGCCGCTGCGGCCGCTTCGAGTTGCGCGATCGGCGCGTGGCGCAGCGCCGGCCCGGCTTCGAGCAACGGCCCGAGCGCGCGTGTCGACGGCGCAGCCGCCGGCTTCGAAGGCCACGCGTTCACGGTCGGCGACGAGGCGCGCGGCGCTGCTTTGGCCTTCGCCATCGCCTGCGCCATCGACGAGCGGCCTCAGCTTCGTGAGGCTCCAGCGCAGCGAGGCGCGCGGGTCATCGCTGCCGTCCCACAGCAGGTCGCACAAGGCGCTGCGCGACTGCGGCGCCGCCGTGGCGACGAGGTAGCCAAGCAGTGCGCGCGTGCGGCGCGAGGCCGGCAGTGCGATGCGTTCGCCGCCGCGCGCACGACGGCGAGGTCGCCGAGCAGCAGATGCGCAGCGGCGCATGCGACGTGTGCGACGTGTGCGGCGCGGGACCGGCCGCAGCGTCGGGACCGGCCGCGGCGGCAGGACGGATCGTGAGCGGCGAGGCGTCGCTGGCCATGGGCTCCCTCGATGCGCGGCCGATTTGCCCGGGCGATTCACGCGCACGACCTGCGCGGCGGATTCGCGCGGCCGATTGTGGCGGGCAACGGTGTTGTCGTCGCGCGGCCCCACAGCCGCCGAGGGGCGGCAGGGTCGGCAAGCGCCGCGCAGGGCGGGCCGCAACGCGGCCCGTCGTGATAATCCCGCCACCCCAACACCCGCGCGAGGCGCGACAGGAGCGGCGGATCATGCGCGCGACCATCGTCTTTCGCGGCGAGACGCTGGCGCCGACCGACTTCGAGCAGCGCTGCCCTGCGCTCGGCGGCGGCGCTTCGGCAAGCGGGCGTCGGCGAAGGCGATGTCGTCGCGGTGCTGATGCGCAACAGCCCGCTCGCCATCGAGCTGATGATGGCCGCGCGCCACCTCGGCGCCCAGTGGTGCCCGGTGAACTGGCACTTCCTCGCCGACGAGGTGGCCTACGTCGTCGGCAACAGCGGCGCGAAAGTGCTCGTCGCGGATGCGGCGCTGCTGGCCGCTTTGCCGGGGCTCGACACGGCGGCTGCGACGACCTTCGCGGCGCCGGCCTGGGAAGCGCTGCGCGACGCCACCGAGCCGATGAGTGCCACGCCGCCGGCGCCACCGCGCGGCGCGATGTTCTACACGTCGGGGACGACCGGCCGGCCGAAGGGCATCGTGCGCAAGCCCTTCACGCCGGCGCAGCTGCAGGCGTCCGTCGCGATGCGCCGCGCCTCCTACGGCGTCGAGCCCGGCATGCGCGCGCTGCTCAATGCACCCTGGTACCACAGCGCGCCGAACAGCTTCGCGCTCGGCATCGTGCAGGAAGGCGCCACGCTCTTCCTCGAGGAACGCTTCGACGCCGAGCGGACGCTGGCGTTGATCGCCGAGCACCGGCTGACGCACGCCTACCTCGTGCCGACGATGTACGTGCGGCTGCTGGCGTTGCCGCAAGCGGTGCGCGAGCGCTACGACGTGAGTTCGATGCGCTTCGTCTGCTCCACCGGCAGCCCGTGCCCGCCGCAGGTGAAGCGGCAGATGATCGAGTGGTGGGGCCCGGTGATCAACGAGTGCTACGGCGCCAGCGAACTGGGCTACATGACGCTGGCCACCAGCGAGCACACGTTGCGCAAGCCCGGCTCGGCCGGGCCGCCGATGCCCGGCGTTGTCCTGAAGATCCTCGACGACGAAGGGCGCGAGCTGCCGCGCGGCACGCCCGGCCTCATCTACATCGAGCAGCCGGCGACGCCGGACTTCACCTACGTCGGCAACGATGCGGCGCGCGCGGCGATGGAGCGCCACGGGCTGAAGACGATGGGCGACGTCGGCTACCTCGACGACGACGGGTTCCTCTTCATCGTCGACCGGCGCGCCGACATGGTCATCAGCGGCGGCGTCAACATCTACCCGGTCGAGGTGGAAAACGTGCTGCAAGGCATGCCGGGCGTGGCCGACTGCGCCGTCTTCGGCATTCCCGATGACGAGTTCGGCGAGGCGCTCGCCGCCGCGGTGCAGCCGCAGCAAGGGGCCGCTGGCGCGGCGCTGAGCAGCGAGGCCGTGCGCGCCTGGCTGCACGAGCGCATCGCCGGCTTCAAGGTGCCCAAGGTGGTGACACTGCACGAAGCGCTGCCGCGCGAGGACACCGGCAAGATCTTCAAGCGCCGGCTGCGCGAGCCGTACTGGGCCGGGCGCGGGCGCAGCGTTTAGTGGCGTCGGTCCGGCCGTCGGTCCGGCCGGGCAGTCCGGCGAGCAATCCGGCGAGCAATCGCGGGACCGCAAAATGCCGGCCTTGAAAGGCGGCGGCGGGCCCCCATCCTCCCCGCCGCGCGGCCGGCGCGGGGCCGTTGCGCCCCGCGCGCCGTGCATGCGGCGCGGCTGCACGGGACCAGGCGCCGCCGGAGAACCCCTTCGTCACTCGAACCCCATGGACAAGCAGACCCATTCCTTCCAGGCCGAGGTCAAGCAGATCCTGCACCTCGTCACGCACTCGCTGTACTCGAACAAGGAGATCTTCCTGCGCGAGCTGGTCTCCAACGCCTCGGACGCCTGCGACAAGCTGCGCTTCGAGGCGCTGGACAAGCCGGCGCTGTTCGAGGACGCGCCGAACCTCGAAGTGCGCGTGCTCTTCGACGCCGAGGGCAAGACGATCACCATCCGCGACAACGGCGTCGGCATGAGCGCCGAAGAAGCGGTGGCGCACCTGGGCACCATCGCCAAGAGCGGCACGCGCGAGTTCATGGCCGCGCTCGAAGGCGAGAAGAAGAAGGATGCGAACCTGATCGGCCAGTTCGGCGTCGGCTTCTACTCGGGCTACATCGTCGCCGACCGCATCACCGTGGAGAGCCGCCGCGCCGGGCTGAAGCCGGAAGAGGGCGTGCGCTGGAGCAGCGAGGGCACCGGCGAATTCGAGGTCGAGACGATCACGCGCGCCGAGCGCGGCACCGACGTGATCCTGCATCTGCGCGAAGGCGAGGAGGATTTCCTCTCGGCGTGGAAGCTGAGGTCGATCATCGGCAAGTACTCCGACCACATCTCGCTGCCGATCCTGATGCGCAAGCAGAAGTGGGACGAGGAGAAGAAGGCGCAAGTCGACACCGACGAATGGGAGACGGTGAACAAGGCCGCGGCGCTGTGGACGCGGCCCAAGAGCGACATCACCGACGCGCAGTACCAGGAGTTCTACAAGCAGATCAGCTACGACCAGGAGGCGCCGCTCGCCTACACGCACAACCGCGTCGAGGGGCGCAGCGAGTACACGCAGTTGCTCTACGTGCCCGCGAAGGCGCCGTTCGACCTCTGGAACCGCGACAAGCGCGGCGGCGTGAAGCTGTACGTGAAGCGCGTCTTCATCATGGACGACGCCGAGGCGCTGATGCCGGTGTACCTGCGCTTCGTCAAGGGCGTCATCGACTCGGCCGACCTGCCGCTCAACGTGAGCCGCGAGCTGCTGCAGGAAAGCCGCGACGTGAAGGCGATCCGCGAGGGCAGCACCAAGCGCGTGCTGTCGATGCTGGAGGACGTCGCAGAGACCCAGAAGGACAAGTACGCGGAGTTCTGGCGTCAGTTCGGCGCCGTGCTCAAGGAAGGCATCGGCGAGGATCATGCCAACCGCGAGCGGCTGGCCAAGCTCTACCGCTTCGCCTCGACGCATGCCGATGAAGGCGTGAGCTTCGAGGACTACGTGAAGCGGATGAAGGAAGGCCAGGAGGCGATCTACTTCATCACCGCCGATTCGCTGGCCGCAGCGAAGTCGAGCCCGCAGCTGGAGATCTTCAAGAAGAAGGGCATCGAGGTGCTGCTGCTCACCGACCGCGTCGACGAGTGGATGCTGTCGCACCTGTACGAGTTCGAAGGGCACGAGCTGACGAGCGTGGCCAAGGGCGCGGTCGACCTCGGCAAGCTGCAGGACGAGGAAGAGAAGAAGGCGGCCGAGGCGGCGGCCGAGGCGAGCAAGCCGCTCGTCGAGCGGCTGAAGAAGGTGCTCGAAGCGCGCGCCAAGGACGTGCGCGCGACGACGCGCCTCGTCGACTCGCCGGCCTGCATCGTCGTCGACCAAGGCGACATGAGCGGTCACCTCGCGCGCCTGCTGAAGCAGGCCGGCCAGGGCGCGCCGGTGACGAAGCCGATCCTCGAAGTGAACCCCGAGCACGCGCTGGTGAAGAAGCTCGAAGCGGCCGACGGCGACGAACGCTTCGGCGACCTGGCGCAAGTGCTCTTCGACCAGGCCGTGCTGGCCGAGGGCGGGCAGCTCGAGGATCCGGCGGCGTACGTGCGGCGGGTGAACGCGCTGCTGGTCGCCTGAGGCCGGCTGCGGCCGCCTGCGGCGCGGCCTGAAGCCGCGGCGGGTCAGCCGCCGCGCATCAGCTCCAGCTGCTCGCGCAGCTGCGCCGTCTGCTGGCTCCAGTAGGCCGGCGTGCCGAAGAACGGGAAGTTGAGCGGGAACGTCGGGTCGGCCCAGCGTTCGGCGAGCCAGGCGCTGTGGCGCAGCATGCGCAGCGTGCGCAGCGGCTCGACGAGCGCGCGCTCACGGTCGTCGAAGGCGCTGAACTGCGTGTAGCCGGCGAGCAGCGCTTCGAACTGGCGCGCCATCGTCGCCGGGTCGCCCGACACCAGCATCCACAGGTCCTGCACCGCCGGGCCTTGCATCGCGTCGTCGAGGTCGACGATGTGCGGGCCGCCGCCGGGCTCGGCGTGGCGCCACAGCACGTTGCCGATGTGGCAGTCGCCGTGCAGGCGCAGCGTGGCGAGCGGCTGCGCGGCGGCGAAGGTTGCGAGCGCGGCAAGCGCGCGCTCGGCGCTGTCGCGCCACGGCGTGAGCTGCTCCGGTGGTACGAAGTCGCCGCCGATCAGCACGTCGATCGCGCGCCGGCCGTCGCGTTCGGCGTCGAGCCGGTGCCGGTGCTCGAACGGATGGCGCCGACCCACCGCGTGCAGCCGGCCGATGAAGCGGCCGATGCGTTCGAGCGTGCCCGGCGCCTCCAATGCGGGTTCGCGGCCGGCGCAGCGCGCAGCAACGGCGAAGCGGTGGCCGGCCACGTGCGCGAGCGTCGGCGGGTTACCGGCGAGGCGCACGCCGTGGTGGGCGGGAGCGCCGGCGCTCCCTGATGCGCGTTCATCGCTTCGCGTGTTGGTGCCGAGCACCAGCGGTGGCACCACCGGCACCTCGGCTTCGGCCAGTTCGAGCGCGAAGGCGTGCTCTTCGAGGATCTGCGCGTCGCTCCAGCGGCCGGGGCGGTAGAACTTCGCCACCACCGCGCTGCCGTCTTCGAGGAAGACCTGGAAGACGCGGTTCTCGTAGGAGTTGAGCTGCAGGATCCGGCCGTCGCCGCGCAGGCCCACCGCGTCGAGCGCGTCGAGCACCTGCTGCGGCGTGAGGTCTTCGTAGCCCACGCGGCTGGATGGAGGTGCTGCTGGCGGCGGCGAGCCCGGAAGCGACGAAGCCCGCGGCGCAGTGCGGCGCGGCGGCGCCGGGCCGTTCAGTGCCGGGTCGGCGGCGGACGGTGGTGGTCGACCACCTTGCCGTCGCGCTCGGGCAGCACGCTCGGCAGGCTGTTGGAGAAGCCGCTGATCACGCTGTCGCGGCCGAAGGTCGAGTCCTTCAGGTAGCCCGAATCGGGCCAGCGGGCGTGGCGGCTCAGGCGCTGCGGTGCCGTGTCGGCTTCGAAGCCGGTGGGCTTGAGCTTGAGGCCGTTGCGCAGCACCGCTGCCGAGGGCACGGCGCTGGCCGGCGCGCTGGCGGCTGCGTGCGTAGCGGCGCCCGTCGAGGCGGCCACGCCCGGCCACTGCGCCGCAGCGGCGGGGACCAGCAGCTGCAGCTCGGGCACCGAAGGCGTCTGTTCTGCGGCGTAACGCACGTAGCGGATGTGGCAGGCCGCGAGCACCGCCTGCTTGATCTGCAGCGCCCGCCGCGCGCCGCCGCGCCCGTCTTCGAGGTCGATGGCGGCCAGCACGCGCCCGTTCGGGCTGCACACGGCGAAGCTGACGTGGATGGCGCCGAGCAATTCGAACCAGAAGCGCACCTGCGTCGGATCGGTGGGCTGGCAGAAGCGGATGAGCGGAAGCTTCGCCAGCACCACCTGTTGCGGCAGCGCCTCGCGCAACTGGCGGTGCACGCGCTTCTCGTGGTCGTTGAACACCGGCCTTGGTGTGAGCAGCCACTCGCCCGGAAGCGCAGGTTCCACCTTGCGCCGGCGCTCGAGCAGTACGTACGCCAGCAAACCCACCGAGCCGGCGGTGACGAGCACGAGGATCCAGGCGAGGGTCTGCGACATGGGATGCTTCGGACGATACCAAGGAAGGCGGCCGCGGCAGCCCGGGTATACTCGCCCGCTTTCCCGTTCACGGCCGGGGTATACCGCGCCTGATGGACGCCGGCGGCGCTGCGTTCCGGACCACCCGGATGCAGCGCCCGCCCACCCGAAGACCGAAGAGGGCCCGGGCCTCCCGCAGCCGCCGCAAGGCGCGCCGAGGGGTGGCCGACAAGGAACCCCGACGGAACCGACGGTGCGCCAGGGCGTCCTGAAGCCGGCAGACGTTGCCGTTCCACGTGCCGAGGTGCCGCTTGCCGCAAGGCAGGGCTTTCGGCGCACAACCTGAGAACCTCATGAAGACCTTCAGCGCCAAGCCGGCCGAAGTGAAGCACGAGTGGTTTGTGATTGACGCCACCGACAAGGTGCTCGGACGTGTTGCCAGCGAAGTGGCACTCCGTTTGCGCGGCAAGCACAAGGCCATCTACACGCCTCACGTCGATACCGGTGACTTCATCGTCGTCGTCAACGCCGGCAAGATCCGCGTCACCGGGGCCAAGGCCACCGACAAGATGTACTACCGGCACAGCGGCTACCCCGGCGGCATCTATGCCACGTCCTTCAAGGACATGCAGAAGAAGCACCCGGGCCGCGCCCTGGAGAAGGCCGTCAAGGGCATGCTGCCCAAGGGCCCCCTGGGCTACGCGATGATCAAGAAGCTGAAGGTGTACGCGGGTGACACGCACCCGCACACCGCGCAGCAACCCAAGCCGCTGGCGATCTGAGGCACGCGATGATCGGAACCTGGAATTACGGCACCGGCCGTCGCAAGTCGAGCGTCGCCCGCGTCTTCATCAAGAAGGGCGACGGCAAGATCGTCGTCAACGGCAAGCCCATCGACACCTACTTCGGGCGCCAGACGTCGATCATGATCGTGCGCCAGCCCCTGCTGCTCACGGGCAACGAGGCGGGCTTCGACATCAAGGTCAACGTGCACGGCGGCGGCGAGAGCGGCCAGGCCGGCGCGGTGCGCCTGGGCATCACACGCGCGCTCATCGACTACGACGCGGCGCTCAAGGCCGACCTGTCGCAGGCCGGCTTCGTGACGCGCGACGCGCGCGAGGTCGAGCGCAAGAAGGTCGGCCTGCATGGCGCGCGCCGCCGCAAGCAATTCAGCAAGCGGTAACGTCACCGGTCACGGCCCGTTCTATACCGGCGGGTCGTCGTCCACCGGTGCCGGCGGGCGGGGCTCAGGCTCTGCCGCGCTGCGCAAGTCCCCGATGCGCTGGAAGCTGCTCCGTCGCCGTCTCTCGATCAGCGCGCCGCGCGTCATGGTGCGCAGCCACCTGCCGTGGCCGCTGCGCTGGGCCGCCGCGGCCGTGGTGCTCGGCTTCTCAGCGGCCATCGCGCTGTGGGCGTTCGAGTTCGGGCGCGAGATCGCCGGCCTCGACTCCGGCGCGCGCCAGGAACTGGCCCGCCTGCGCACGGAGATCGCCCGCCTGACGAGCGAGAACGAGAAGGCGATGTCGATGTCGAACACCGCCGAGAGCCTGCTGCGCACCGAGCGTGCGGCGCAGGAGCGCCTGGCGCAGCAGGTGCGCCAGCTCGAGGACGAGCGCACGCGGCTGCGCCAGGACCTGGGCTTCTTCGAGCGCCTGATGCCCGCCGAAGGCGAGGGCCTGCAGGTGCGCGGCCTGATGGCCGAGGCGGGCACCGCGGGCCAACTCCGCTTCCAGATGCTGGTGATGCAGCTCGGGCGCAACGTGCCCGAATTCAACGGGCGCTACGACTTGTTGCTCAGCGGCCAGAACGAGGGCAAGCCCTGGACGCTAGCATTGCCCGGCGGCGCCAGGCCGCTGACGCTGAAGCAGTACGCCCGCGTCGAGGGGCTCGTCGAGCACCCGGCGGGGGCGGTGATCAAGTCGGTGCAGGTGCGCGTCATCGACGCCAAGGGCGCCGTGCGCGCCACGCAGACGCTGAAGCTGTAGCCCGAAACGGCCGCCCACACGGCCCGGGCCGCGGCGACATTCAGGAGAGTTCGCGATGATCGGAATCGGAAAGAAGAAGCCGCCGCCCATCCGCAGCCTTGTCGGTGAAGGCATGACGGTGAAAGGCACGGTGCACTTCAACGAGGGCCTGCGCATCGATGGCCGCGTCGAAGGCGATGTCATCGCCGCCGGCGAGGCGCACTCGATCCTCGTCATCAGCGAGAAAGCCCGCGTCATCGGCAAGGTGATGGCCGCGCACGTCATCGTCAACGGCGAAGTCGAGGGGCCCATCGTCTGCCACGAGATGCTGGAATTGCAGCCGAAGGCGCGCGTCACCGGTGACATCCGCTACGATGTCCTCGAAATGCACCCCGGGGCGCTCGTCGATGGCGAACTGCGCAGCTTGAAAAGCGCCGAGAAGCCCCAACTCAAACTCGCTGCGTCGAACGACGCGTGAATCGACGCCTGAACCGACGACCGAACCCTCGGAGAACACATGAACGCCGTTGCCGAAACCCTCGAGATGCCCGCGCCGCTGGTCTTCACCGACAGCGCCGCTGCCAAGGTGGCCGACCTCGTCGCCGAGGAAGGCAACCCGGAGCTGAAGCTGCGCGTCTTCGTGCAAGGCGGCGGCTGCTCGGGCTTCCAGTACGGCTTCACGTTCGACGAGATCGTCAACGACGACGACACGCAGATGCAGAAGAACGGCGTGACGCTTCTGATCGACGCGATGAGCCTGCAGTACCTCGTCGGCGCCGAGATCGACTACAAGGAAGATCTGCAAGGCGCGCAGTTCGTGATCAAGAATCCGAACGCCAACACCACCTGCGGCTGCGGGTCGTCGTTCTCGGCCTGAGATTCCTGCTGCACACCCAAGACCGACGGCGCCGTGGAGGCGCCGCGAGGCGCCGCTGTCGTTTTCCGGCGTCCCTCGCCGCCCCGATCAGCGGTACAACGCCCCCAGCACCCGCGGCCTGGCGGCGCCGGTGACCTCGGCGAGGTTGCCGGGGCGCCGCTCGCGAAAGGCACGCGCGAGCCAGGCGAATCGCTGCTGCTTCGACGTGGTCGGGCTCGATGCCGACCCTGGCTGCCGTGCTGGCCACGCTCACAGGCGCTGCAAGCGCACGCCGGCGCGCGCCGCCAAGCGCGCGCCAGCAGGTGGCCGCTGAAGGCGCCGCCGCCGCAGGACGAGCAGCCGGCGCGTGCCGCGCGCATGCCGCGCCAGCGCGTCGCACGCCGCTGCCGCGGTCAGCTCGGCGAGCGTGGCCATCACGTCCTCGCGGGCGATGGCGGCGCCGCCGCCGAACGCCGCCAGCCGCTCGTCGAGCCAGCGCGCGCCGAAGAGGTCGCGCCCGTGCTCTTCGGCGGTGCGCGCTCGAAGAACGGCTCGGCCAGGCACGGCGAGCAAGGCTTCGTGCACGCGGCCGCTGGCGGCGAAGCGCCCGTCGCGATCGAACGGCTCGCCGGCAGCGCCTGCACCAGGCGTCCATCAGCACGTTGCCGGGGCCGCAATCGAAGCCTCGTACTGGATGCCGGCGCGTGCGCGGCCGTACCTGGATGCCGGCAGCAGCGTCAGGTTGGCGATGCCGCCGATGTTGAGCACGGCGATAGAGGAAATGTCCTTCGCGCCGCCGCCGAAGACCTCGGCATGGAACGCCGGGTACCAGCGGCGGCGTCCGGCCGCCGGCCGCCACATCGCGCGAACGGAAGTCGCACACCACGTCGATGCCGGTGCGCTCGGCGAGCAGCGCGCCAGTTCGAGCAGCTTCGTCGTGTAGCCGGCGCCTTCGAATTCGCGCGGCCGGTGCCGCACCGTCTGGCCGTGCGCGCCGAGCGAGCGCACATCGCGCGCGCTGACGCCGGCTTCGGCCAGCAGTGCCTGTGCCGCCTCGGCGTACAGCGGCGCCAGCGCGTTGGCAGCGAGGGCGGCACGGTGCAGCTCATGTTCACCGTCAGGGTCGTTCAGGGCCAGCAGCTCCTCGCGCAGGCGAGGCGGCATCGGCCGGTGCACAAAGGCGAGTTCGACGGGCGGGGCGCACTGCTGCCGCCTTCGCGTTCGCCTGCGGACGGCGCCGGCCACTGCGCCAGCACGGCATCGACGCCGTCCAGCGACGTGCCCGACATCAAGCCGGCGAAGAGCGCCATCGCGTCGTGACGGCCGGCTTCTCGGCCAGCGAAGCCGCCAGCGCGCTGGGCCGCCAGCGCCTGATCGCGCTGTTCAACGAATGCCGCCAGTGCCGTCGCCGACAGCGGCGGCCCTTCGCGCCGCCGGCGTCGCGAGCCATCGCCACCGGGTCCTGGTGAGCCGTGCACGCGGAACTCGAAGTGAAGGTGCGGCCCGGTGGCCCAGCCCGTGGAGCCCACCGCGCCGATCGTCCGCCCCTGGGCCACGCGTTCGCCGGGGTGGACGTCGATGCGGTTTCAGGTGCGCGTACAGCGTGACGCGCGGTCCTTGCCGTGCGCCAGCGTCACCATTCGGCCGTAGCCGCTCGACTCGCTCGCCGTCTCGACGACGCCGTCGCCGATCGCGCGCACCGGCGTGCTCTTCGGGCGCGGCGTGGTCCACGCCGAGGTGCGCGATCCAGCGCTGGTTGATCGGGTCGCGCCGCATCGCGAAGCCCGACGACACGCGCGAGAACGCCAGCGGGCTGGCAAGGAAAGGCGCGGCGGCGGCTCTTGCCGTCGAGCCCGACGTAGCTGCCGCGCGTGCCGGTGGCGTCGGCCGGGTCGGCGAACAGCGCGCGGTGCACGCGCGCACCCGTTGGCGAACTCGGCGGCGAGCACGCGCCCCACACCGTCGTCCCACGGCACCGGCTCGCCGTCGGCGCTGAGCACTTCGTAGGCGACGACGAAGCGGTCGCCGCGCTTCAACTGGCGGTGGAAGTCGAGGTCGACGGCGAAGATCTCGGCCAGCTGCACCGCCACCGCGTCGGGCACGTCGGCCGCTTCGGTGGCGGCGAAGAGCGTGGTGCGGATCGTCCCCGCGGCCAGCCGCACCTGCGTCTCGAACGCCGCTTCCTCGACCAGCGATTGCCACTGCCCGCTGCCGCCGCGGTTGACGACGAGGCGCGCGAACTGCGTCGCGCGGTGCGCCGGCGACTCGGAAGGGAAGCGCGCCGTCAGTTCGAGCAGGCGGCCGTTGGCTTGCGCGCGCACGCGAACGAGGCTCACGGCACGGCCCTGCAACACGCGCGCCGCCGCCGTGTTGCGCTTGAGGAACGGGCCGCTTCGGGGTCGGCCACGCCCAGGCGCGCGAGCAGCGCCTCGATGCTCTCGGTGCCGCGCGAGACCGTGCCGCGCGTGAGCCAGGCGCTCCTGCGCGGCCAGCAGCGCAGTCGGCGGCGCGACGGTGCCGCGCAGCGGCAGCGGCTGCACCAGCCGGCGTTGCGGCAAGAAAGCGGCGTCGGGGGCGAGCGAGGAAATCGCGGCCAGCGGCGCCACGGCGAGCGCCGAGAGGGCGCTCAACGCGAGGGCGGCGATGGCCGCAACCTCAGGCCGCGGTCGCGCCGCTCGGCCCAGGCGCCGATCCGCTGCGCCGCGCCGCGGCTGACGCGACGTGCCGAGCCAGCCACGCCGCGACCCGGCGCGTATCGAGGCGAAGCGCCGCTGCGTGCGGCGATGCCGGCGTGGGCAAAGGTGACGAAGACATGGCAGCAGTCGCTCGCACGGCAAACGAGGCTCTGCCGACGGCCCTTCGCGCGACTGCGCTTTCACGCGACCGCGGGTCCGCGCGTCCGCGCATCTGCGCAACCGCGCGGTGTTCGCGGAGGTAGCCGGCCTGCGGGAGGCGCTCCCGAAACCGGCGCCTAGAATCCGCGGCCGCGCCACCGTCATGACCGGCGTGCCGGTGCGGTGGTTGGGGTCCAGGCCGAGGCATTGCCTGCCGCCCGGGCAGGGCGCGGCGAGTATGCCAGCGGCCTCGCGGGCCGCGCCGGCGTCCCACCCCTTGCGCTGACCTGGCCGCGCTGCGCGACGCGGCCATCGCGCTCGCTGCGTGCGGGTCGCTGCTCCCGAGCGCCGGCCTGCCTGCCTGACTTCTTTCCAGCCCTTCGCCTTATCCGTCCCTCCCGTTCGACATGACCGCCTCCATCCCGCCCGCCGCGAAGCCCGAGCACCCCGTCACCGACCGCGTGCGCGAGGCGATGGCCGTCTCGCTGCGCGGCTGCGAGGAACTGCTGCCGCAGGAAGACTGGCTGAAGAAGCTGGCGCGCAGCGAAGCCACCGGCCAGCCGCTGCGCATCAAGTTCGGCATGGACCCCACGGCGCCGGACCTGCATCTCGGGCACACGGTGGTGCTCAACAAGCTGCGCCAGCTGCAGGACCTGGGCCACACGGTGATCCCGCTGATCGGCGACTTCACCACGCTGATCGGCGACCCCTCGGGCCGCAACACCACGCGCCCGCCGCTGACGCGCGAGCAGATCGAGGCCAACGCCAAGACCTACTTCGACCAGGTGCGCCTCGTCATCGACATCGACCGCGCCGAGGTGCGCTGGAACAGCGAGTGGAGCGACCCGCTCGGCGCGCGCGGCATGATCCAGCTCGCCGCCCGCTACACGCTGGCGCGGATGATGGAACGCGACGACTTCGCGAAGCGCTACGCCAGCGGCGCGCCGATCTCGGTGCACGAACTGCTGTACCCGCTGATGCAGGGCTACGACTCGGTGGCGCTGAAGAGCGACCTCGAGCTCGGCGGCACCGACCAGAAGTTCAACCTGCTCGTCGGCCGCGTGCTGCAGCACGAATACGGCCAGGAGCCGCAGTGCATCCTGACGATGCCGTTGCTCGAAGGCACCGACGGTGTCGAGAAGATGAGCAAGAGCAAGAACAACTACATCGGCATCACCGAGGATGCGAACACGATGTTCGCCAAGACGCTGTCGATCAGCGACGAGCAGATGTGGCGCTGGTACACGCTCTTGAGCTTCCGCCCCGAGGCCGAGATCGGCAAGCTCAAGGCAGAGGTCGCCGCGGGCCGCAACCCGAAGGACGCGAAGGTGCTGCTGGCCAAGGAGATCACGGCGCGCTTCCACTCGAAGGCCGCGGCCGACGCGGCCGAGGAAGACTTCCAGCGTCGCGCTGCCGGCGGCATCCCCGACGAGATTGCCGAAGTGCGCTTGGCCGGTGCGCCGCTTCCCATCGGCGCGCTGCTGAAGCAGGCGGGCCTCGCGCCGAGCACGAGCGAAGCGCTGCGCCTGGTAGAGCAAGGCGGCGTGCGCATCGACGGTACCGTCGTCGCCGACAAGGCGCTGAAGGTGGCGGCCGGCACGCTCGTCGTGCAGGTGGGCAAGCGCAAGTTCGCGCGCGTCACGCTGACGGCGTAGCGCGGACCGCGAACAACAGCGCAGCGCGCATGCAGGTCGCCTCGTACCTGAAGCTCAGCGTCGCGGTGGCGCTGGCCACCATCGCGCTGAAGACGGCGGCGTGGTGGGTGAGCGGCAGCGTCTCGCTGCTGTCCGATGCGCTCGAGTCGCTCGTGAACCTCGCCGGTGCCGTGTTCGCGCTG
>JAXMEZ010000054.1:0-27012 GCA_046348035.1 Rubrivivax sp.
CACACCACCTCGAACTCGCCTTTCTGCCACTGGCTCACCGTGCCCGGAGTGCCCACGTTCTCGCTGCCGGCGAAGCGCACGTTGCCGATGATCGTGTCGTGCACCGTGTTGGCCACGTAGTCGCGCATCGCCTTGCGGTCCAGGCCCACCTTGGCCGCAGCGTTGCTGATGATCTGCAAGCCCGCCCAGCAGTGGCCGCTGGCCCAGCGGTCGGGCTCCTTCTGCGCGCCGAACTTCTTCACGTGCGCGTCGAAGTAGGCCTTCGCGCCGGGGCTCGTCTTCGGGTTCCAGCTGCCCATGCCGAGCACGCCCTCGGCGCCGGCCTGCATGACGTTGCGGTAGAGCTGGAACGCGGTGCCCACGCTGGCGTAGAAGAACTTCGGGTTGAAGCCCACCTCCTTGCTCTGCTTGCTGGCGAGGATGGTGTCGGGCGGGTAGGTGAGGCCGATGAACGCGTCGGGGTTCTTGTCCTTCATGCCGCGCAGCACAGGGGACAAGTCCTTCACGCCGAGCGGGTAGCTCTTCTCGTCGACGATGGTGATGCCGCTGCCGCCCACGGCCACTTTCAGCGCCGCGTAGTTCTCCAGGCCGAAGAGGTCGTCGACGTAGATCACCGCCGCGCTCTTGGCGCCGTTGCCCTTCAGCATGTCCACCAGCGCTTCCATCATCGGCTTGGGTTGCTGCAACAGCAGGAAGAAGTACGGCAGCTTCATCTCCACCAGTCGCCGCGAAAGCGCGGTGGGCGCGAGGAACGGGTAGCCCATGCGGTTGGCGATGGGCGCGATGGCGAAGTTGGCGTTGCTGCCCCACGGCGGCAGGATGATGTCGACCTTGTCGCTGCCCATCAGCTTCTCGTAGGTGCGAACGCAGGTCTCGATGTCGCTGCGGTCGTCGCTGCTGACGAGTTCCACCGGGCGCTTCGCGCCCTTCACGCTCAGGCCGCCGGCGGCGTTCACCTGCTCGGCCCACAAGAGGTAGTTCGGCTCCTGGCTCACCTGCGCGCCCACGCTCCACGGGCCCGTGCGCGACATCGTGTAGCCCACCCGCACCGGGGCGCCCTGGGCGCGGCCGAGGCCGGGCAGGGCGGCAGTGGCCGCGCCGGCGGCAATGGCCTGCACGACGCGGCGGCGTCGCACGCCGCAGTGGCCCGACGCCGAAGTGGCGGAAGCGGCGGTCAGTTCGAGCGGCTCGGGAAAGTCAGCGGGGCGAAGCGGTTCCATGCGGTGTCTCCTGGGGGGATGGCTTGTTGGTCGGCGGAACGCGGTGGCGATTCTGGGCAGCCGCGCGCCGGCCGGCTTTGCATTGCGTGCACGCCGGCTTGCCGCGCCGTGCAGCGGCGCTCGGGATTTACCCGCGCCTGCCGCGCCCATTGCGCCGCCGCTGCCCGCGGCGCATAAGCTCACGCACCTTTTCCATCCTCCTGCTTGCCGGGGCGCCCGCCATGCCGCCAACGCCGAAGCCCGCGCTGCTGATGGACACCGCCGAAGTCGGCGCCGGCGAGCGCGTGGCCTTCTGGCGCGGCTGGCTGGCGACGCTCTTCCAGGGCCTCGCGGCCGACGAATACGGCGACGCCGATTTCGCCGGCCGCGCCAGCACCTGGCACGCCGGCGACGTGGTGCTCACGCGCCTGGAAGCCACGCGCCACCGCGTGCTGCGCGGCAGCGCCGTGGCGCGCGCCACCGAGACGCCTTACCTGAAGATCGTGGCGCCGTGGGTCGGATGCGCCGGCGTCGAGCAGAAAGGCCGCGAGACCTGGGTGACGCCGGGCCAATGGAGCATCTACGACACCACCGACAGCTACGCGGTGGCCAACCCCGAGCGCGTGGAGCACCTGATCGTGATGCTGCCCAAGCGCGCCTTCGCCGAACGCGGGCTCAGCCCCTCGACGCTGGAGCCGCTGATGGCGCGGCGCCTGGGCGGCAGCGGCGGCATCTCGCGCGTGGCGCTGGACACGATGCGCAACGCCTTCCGCGAGCTGCCGAACATGCCCGAGGCTTCGGCGCGCGGCGTCGGCGAGGCCATCACGCAGCTCGTGCACCTGTCGCTCTTGGACCTCGCCGGCCAGGCCACCGCGCAGACGCAGCGCGAGGCGCTGCGCGAGCGCATCAAGCAGCACGTGGCGCAGCACCTGGCCGAGCCGGGGCTCACGGTGGACGCGATCGCGCGCGCGCTCAACGTCAGCCGGCGCCAGCTCTACAACGCCTTCGCCGAGGAGGCCGACGGCGTGGCGGGCTACGTGCTGGCGCGTCGGCTGGAGGCGTGCCGGCAGGCGTTCGTCGACCGCGCCAGCGCGCACCGCTCGATCACCGACATCGCGCTCGGCGCGGGCTTTCAGAACATGGCCCACTTCAGCCGCGTCTTCCGCGCCCATCTCGGCGTGGCGCCGAGCGACTACCGGCGCGCTGCGGCGGCTTGAACGTTAGACCGCGCAAACACAAATCCATCGCTTGCCGCAGCGTATCCCATGTGATACGCTGAAAAGGGGCCAGAAGTCCGCCAGACGACAACCTACGCCGAGTGGTTCAGCGGCCTTCGTGATCGGGCTGCAAAGTCGCGAATCGACATTCGAATCCGTCGCCTGTCGCTCGGCAACCCGGGCGATGTCAAGCCAGTCGGAGACGGCGTTTCCGAGCTGCGCATCGACTTCGGACCCGGCTACCGCGTCTACTACGTCCAGCGCGGCAGCGAGTACATCGTTTTGCTTGCAGGTGGCGACAAGAGTTCACAGGACAAGGACATCAAGCAAGCCATCGCTTTGGCAAAGGACGTCTAGGAGTACAGAAGATGGGCAAGACCAAGACGATTCCCTGGGACCCGGTGGATCACCTCGAGACTGAGGAAGACATGGCTGCCTATCTGGAGGCCGCGCTTGAGGAAGAGGACCCCACACTCATCGCCGCCGCGCTCGGCGACATCGCTCGCGCCAAAGGTATGACGCAGGTCGCTCGCGAAGCCGGCCTTGGGCGAGAGAGCTTGTACAAGGCACTGTCACCCGCCGGCAACCCGGAGTTTGCAACCATCCTCAAGGTTGTCTCCGCGCTTGGTTTGAAGCTACATGCGGCGCCGGCGAAAAGTGCGGTCTAACCCCTCAGCTCGAACGTTAGACCGCACCATTCGCCATCGTGCGACTTCACAGGGGCTGCAATGCCTGAACTTGCCTCGATGAAGCGTCCGTTGCGGGCCCTCGAAGTACCGGCAGAGGCTTGGTATATCGGAACCGATCGCGAGATCCGGGGACGCCCTTTGTGCGACGTGGGCGGCAGAGCCAAGGTGGGGGTGGGCCTGATGGAACTGCCTGCGGGCTGCAACACGAAGCCGGGCCACTGGCACTCGCACGAGGAGGAGCACCTTTACGCGATATCAGGCCAAGCGGTGCTGCACCTCGGCGCCGAGGAGCATCTGCTGCAGGCGAGCTGCTACGTCTGTTTTCCAGCTGGCCAGGAAGTAGCGCACCACTTGGAGAATCGCGGGACGGAGCCCTTCGTGTACCTCATGGTCGGCGAAAGAGTGGGAGACGACAAGGTCACGTATCCGAGCGACGACCGCCTCTTGCCCGAAGGAGCGCGAAGCCATGCCCGGCGTTCTGAAGATGAAGACACTCGCTGAGGCTCTTTCGTGAGCGTTGCCGGGCGAAGCCGGGCCCGCCGCCGAAAGGATGAACCGATGAAGGACACGCTCGACGCATTGCGCACGCTCGCGATCAAGGACCACGTGGCGCTGGGCGGCCTATCCGCGAGCCAGCTGGCGCTGGCACTCGCGGCCGTTCACGCGACGCTGCCGCCGGCCAGGCCGATGAGCGAACGCGAGGTCAACGAAGCGCTGAAGGCGGCGCTGGCCGGCGCCGCGTGCTGGCTCGGCACCGACCACGTCGAACTGCGCCGCTGGCTCGTCGATGCCGGCTGGCTCGAGCGCGACGGCTTCGGCCACGAGTACCGGGCGCTGGCGCACGCGGCGCTGCGGCCGGCGCAGCAGGCGCTGGCGCGCGCCCTGGCGACGGTGGACGTTGCGCGCTGGGTGGCCGCCGAGCGGGCCGCGCACGCGCGTTCGCGCGCCGAGCGCAAGGCGCGCTGGGAGAAAGCGCAGCAAGAGAAGGCGCAGCAGCCCGGCTGAACCCGTGGGGCCGATCGCGCGCCCGCCCGCAGCAGCCGGGCTGGGGGGCGCAACAGCCCGGCTGAGCGCCGAGCTGACCGCTGTCACCCGCGTGCCGGCAGCGGCCGGCGTGAGCGGCTATCGTCGGTGCTTCTCTTCGCCGCGGCGCCCTGTCGCCGGGCCTGACTCCTCCTATGAACGACACCGAACCGGCCGCCGAAGCCGCGGCTCCCCCGCTCGTCTACCCCTGCGGCGATCCGCCCGCCGCGGGCGCGCTGAAGGAAATCGCCCCCGGCGTGCTGTGGCTGCGCATGCCGCTGCCGTTCTCGCTCGCCCACATCAACCTGTACCTGCTCGACGACGGCGCGGGCTGGGCGGTGGTCGACACCGGCACGCAGACGCCCGATGTGCTGGCGGCCTGGCGTGCGGTGCTTGCGCCCGGCGCGAACGGCCCGCTCGCGGGGCGGCCGATCACGCGCGTCTTCGCCACCCACATGCACCCCGACCACATGGGCATGGCCGGCTGGCTGACGCGCAAGTACGACGCGCGCCTTTGGATGACGCGCGAGGAGTACCTGATGTGCCGCACGCTCGTGGCCGACACCGGCCGCGAAGCGCCCGACGACGCCATCGACTTCTACCGCCGCTGCGGCTGGCCCGACGAGGCGCTGGATGTCTACCGGGCGCGCTTCGGCGGCTTCGGCAAGTACGTGCACGCGCTGCCCGACAGCTTCCGGCGCATCGTCGACGGCGAGCGCCTCACCATCGGCGGCAACGAGTGGCGCGTCGTCGTCGGCCGCGGCCATTCGCCCGAGCATGCGTGCCTCGTCTGCGAGAGTCTGGGCGTGATGCTCTCCGGCGACCAGGTGCTGCCGCGCATCTCGTCCAACGTCTCGGTGTTTCCCACCGAGCCCGACGCCGACCCCCTGGGCGACTGGCTCGTCTCGATCGCGCAGCTGCGTGAGAAGCTACCGAACGAACTGCTGGTACTGCCGGCACACGGCGAGCCGTTCCGCGGCCTGCACGCGCGGCTGGACCGGCTGGCCTCGGGCCACGCGCGCAGCCTGGCGCGGCTGAAGCGATCGCTGGCCGCCGAGCCCAAGCGCGTGATCGACATCTTCGGCACGCTCTTCGCGCGGCCCGTCGACACGAAGAGCGAGCAGCTGGGCCTCGCCACCGGCGAAGGCGTGGCGCACCTCAACCACCTGGTGCAGCGCGGCGAAGTGGTGGCCGAGCCGGGGGCGGACGGGGCGTTGCGCTACGGACTGACCGCTGCCGCCGTGCAAGGGTGAGGGCGCGATGACCGATAGCGCCGCGGTTCCACCGCGCACCGGCGCCGACCTGCTGTGCGAGACGCTGCTCGCGCACGGGGTGGACCATTGCTTCGCGAACCCGGGCACTTCGGAGATGCACTTCGTCGCCGCGCTCGACCGGCAGCCGCGCATGCGCTGCGTGCTGGGGTTGAGCGAAGGCGTGGTCACCGGCGCCGCCGACGGCTACGCGCGCATGGCCGAGCGGCCGGCGTGCACGCTGATGCACACCGGCCCCGGCCTCGCCAACGGCCTGGCGAACCTGCATAACGCCAAACGTGCCGGCTCGCCCATCGTCAACATCGTCGGCGACCACGCGACGTACCACCTCGCCTACGACGCGCCGCTGACTTCGGACATCGAATCGCTGGCGCGGCCGATGTCGCATTGGATCGGGCGGTGTGGCGCGGTCGAGGGGCCGGGCGGAGCGGGTGACGTCGGTGGCGCGAGCGGCGCGAGTCGCAGCGGTGGAACGAGAGGCGTCGGCGCCGCAGCCGCCGAGGCCGTGCTGCGCCGGGCTGCGCGGCGCCGGGGCGCATCGCCACGCTGGTGTTGCCGGCCGACGGCGTGGGGCGCGGCCGATGCGCCGGTGCCTTCGCCGCTGCAACCTGCCGCGCTCGCGGCCTTCTCTGCGCCGCGGCGCCACCCGACACGGCGCGGCTCGCCGCGGCGGCGCGCTCGCTGATGCAAGGCGGCAAGAGCGCGCTGCTGCTGCTGGCCGGCCGCGCGTTGCGCGCCGAGGCGTTGGAGTGGGCCGCGGCCATCGCCGAGCGAACCGGCGCGCGGCTCTTGGCACAGCAGGCCAACGCGCGCGTCGAGCGCGGCCTCGGCCGCGTGATGATCGACCGCGTGCCCTACGTCGTCGACAAGGCGCGTGCCATGCTCGCCGGCACGCAGCAAGCGGTGCTCGTCGGCGCCAAGGCACCGGTGGGGTTCTTCGCCTATCCGGGCAAGCCGAGCTCGATGCTGCCCGCGGGCTGCGAAGTGATCGCCGCCGCGACGCCCAAGGAAGACGGCGCCGCGGCGCTGCGCGAACTCGCGGCGCTCTTGGACGTGAAGCGCGAAGCTGCGCGGCCGGCCATCGCGGGCAATGCCACCGCGGGCGAATCGGCGCGAGGTGCGCGGCCCACTGGTGCGATCACCGCGACCACGCTCGCGCAAGCCGTCGTCGCCGTGCTGCCCGAGCAGGCCATCGTCTGCGACGAAAGCGTCAGCAGTGGGCGCGACTTCTTCCCGATGAGCTGGCACGCCGCCCCGCACGACTACTTGCAGATCACCGGCGGCGCCATCGGCTGCGGCATCCCGCTGGCTACCGGCGCGGCCCTCGCAGCCCCTTCGCGCAAGGTGTTGGCGCTGCAGGCCGACGGCAGCGCGATGTACACGCTGCAAGGCTTGTGGACGCAGGCGCGCGAGCGGCTGGACGTGGTGACGGTGATCCTCTCCAACCGCCGCTACGCCATCCTGCACGGCGAATACGCGCAAGTCGGCGCCGGCAAGCCGGGCGCGAACGCACGCCGCCTCTTCGACCTCGAGGATCCGGTGCTCGACTGGGTGGCTCTGGCACGCGGCATGGGTGTGCCGGGCGAACGCTGCGAGACCGCCGAGCGCTTGACCGAGGTGCTGCGGGCAGCGTTGAAGCAGCCCGGGCCGTTCCTCGTCGAAGCGGTGATGTAGGGGCGCAGCGCGGCGCAACTACGCAGGCTGCGCATGCAGCCGCACACCCAGCGCCTTGGCAACCTTCAGTACGGTGGCGAACGACGGATTGCCGTCGGCGCTGAGCGCCCGGTACAGGCTCTCGCGGCTGAGCCCGGCCTCCTTGGCCACCTGGCTCATGCCCTTGGCTCGGGCGATGTCGCCGAGTGCACGGGCGATCCCCGCGATGTCGTCGGGTGCTTCCTCGAGCCATGCATCGAGATAGGCGGCCATCTCCTCGGGCGTGCGCAGGTGCTCCGCAACGTCGTACGGCGTGTTCTTGGTCCGTAGAGGCTTCTTCGCGGCTGCCTTCGGCATGGGTTCACTTCTTGAAGTTCCGATTGAGCGACAAGGCCAGGGCGATGTCCTTCTGCTGACTCGACTTGTCTCCCCCGGCGAGGAGCAACAGCAGCCGGTCGCCTCTGCTGGCGTAGTACACGCGGTATCCCGGCCCGACGTCGATCTTCAACTCCGACACACCCTCGGTGAGATCGCGACGGGAGCCGGCATTGCCGTGGATGAGGCGATCGACCCGCATCAGCATCCGCGCGCGTCCGGATCGATCCCTTGAGGTTGTCGATCCACGCCCTGTACTCCTCGGTCTTCTCGACTCGCATGGGCTAGTGTAGTGCATAGGCTACAAGCGTGGGCGATGCGCTTCGGGCCGTTCCTCGTCGAAGCGGTGATGTAGGGGGTCCGGCGAGGCTCGGCGCCAACCGCGCAAGAATCGGCGCATGTCTGCCGACCCCGCACCGCCCGCACCCGCCCCAAGCGCGAAGGCCGCCAGCACGGCCGCTGCCAGCACCGGCGCCCCCGGCGCGGCCACCAGCAGCACCGCCACCGCGCCCACGCGAACGCGCCCGCCACGCTGGCGCGCCACGCGCGTGGCCGGCTGCCTGAAGGCCGAAGCCGTGCACCGCCCCGACGGCAGCTGGCTCTTGCGTTCCACCGAGGCGTTGACGCCGTTCCCGGCGCGCATCACCGACGCGCTCGCGTACTACGCGCAGGCCAAGCCCGAGCAGGTGTTCGTCGCCCGCCGCACGCCGGGCACGCAGCCGGCCGAGCAGCGGCCGTGGCAGAGCATCACCTACGCGCAGATGTTCGAGCGCGTACGCCGCGTCGGCCAGGCGCTGGCGCTGCGCATGGCCGACGGCGAGATCTCGCCCGAGCGGCCGATCGCCATCCTCTCGGGCAACGATCTGCAGCACCTGACGCTGGCGCTGGCCGCGTGCTGGGTGGGCGTGCCTTATGCGCCGGTGTCGCCGGCGTACTCGACGCTGGCGCAGGACCCCGCGCGCCTGCGGCACATCCTCACCACGCTGACGCCGGGCCTCGTGTTCGCCAGCACCTGGGGCCCCTATGCGCGCGCCATCGAGGCCACGGTGCCCACCGGCGTCGAGCTCGTGCTCACCGATGCCGGTGGCCTGCCGAGCCGGCGCGCCGCCACGCGCTTCGCGCAGTTGCTTGAACCCGCGCCCGGCGCCGCGGTGGAACTCGCGCACGGCCGGGTGGGCCCGGAGACGGTGGCCAAGTTCCTGTTCACTTCGGGCAGCACCAAGCAGCCGAAGGGCGTGGTGACGACGAACCGCATGTGGTGCGCGAACCTGCAGCAGATCCGCCAGTGCTTCGCGTTCTTCGCTGACGAGCCGCCGGTGCTGGTGGACTGGCTGCCGTGGAACCACGTCTTCGGCGGCAACCACAACGTGGGCATTGCGCTGTACAACGGCGGCACGCTGTACATCGACGATGGCCGCCCCACGGCCGCCGGCATGGCCGAGACGATCGCCAACCTGCGCGAGATCGCGCCCACGGTGTACTTCAACGTGCCCAAGGGCTTCGAGGAACTGGCCGCGGCGATGGAGCACGACGAGGCATTGCGGCGCAACCTGTTCAAGCGCGTGCGTGCCTTCATGTTCGCCGGCGCCGGCTTGTCGCAGGCGGTGTGGGACCAGCTCGACCGCCTGGCCGAGCGCACCGTGGGCGAGCGCATCCCCGTCTTCACCGGCCTCGGCATGACCGAGACATCGCCCAGCTGCACCTTCGCGCTCGGCACGCAGAACCGCGCCGGCGACATCGGCCTGCCGGTGCCCGGCGTGGACGTGAAGGTGGCGCCGGTGGAAGGCAAGCTCGAGGTGCGCTTCCGCGGCCCCAACGTGATGAGCGAGTACTGGCGCGCCATCGAGGAGACGACGGCCGCGTTCGACAGCGAGGGCTTCTACCGCACCGGCGACGCGGTTCGCTTCCGCGAGCCGGGCGATGGCGGCGAAGCGCCGGACCCGACGCAGGGGCTCGTCTTCGACGGCCGCCTCGCCGAGGACTTCAAGCTCTCCACCGGCACCTTCGTCAGCGTCGGGCCGCTGCGCACGCGCGCCATCCTCTCGGGCCACCCGCTGGTGCAGGACGTGGTGGTGACCGGGCCCAACCGCGACGACATCGGCTTCCTCGTCTTCCCGCGCCTCGACGACGTGCGCGCGCTGGCCGGTGCCGACCGCGGCGAGCCGGTGGAGATGACGCTGGCGCACCCGAAGGTGCGCGGCTTCTTCCGCAACTGGCTGAAGGCCCTGTGGGACGCCGGCACCGGCAGCTCGAACCGGCCGACGCGCGCGCTGCTGCTGGTGGAGCCGCCTTCGCTGGACCGCGGCGAGGTCACCGACAAGGGCTCGATCAACCAGCGCGCGGTGCTGGCCGAGCGCGCCGCGGCCGTGGAGCGGCTGTACGCCGACTCGCCGGACGCAACGGTGATCCGCATCACCGGCGGCGGCGAGGCGAACGAGACGGTGCCGTGAGCCTGAGGCCACAGGGCCGGATGCCATCTGCTCCGATGCCATCTGCTCCGATGCCATGCCTCCGATGTTTCGCCCCGATGAAATGCGCTACGCGGTTGCTGCGTAAACACTGGGCGGCCGCCGCGGGCGGCCCGGCGGAGGTTTCGATGATGCGCATCCGGCAACGCTCGCTTTCCCGTCAGCCCCATCAGGCGATCGCGCGGCTGGCCGTTGCGGCGCTGGTGGCCCCGCTCACCGCCGCGCTCGTCGGTTGCGCTGCGGTCGCGGTGCCCAGTGTCACCAGCGGCGAAGCGCGCGAAGCCGTGCTGGCGCGCTGGGGCTCGCCGACGGCCCGCTACGCGATGCCCGCTGGCGGCGAGCGGCTGGAGTACGCGAGCGGCCCGTTCGGCCGCACGACGTGGATGATCGACATCGACACGGGTGGCCGCGTGCAGGGCGCCCGGCAGGTGCTCAACGAAGCGCACTTCGCCGAACTGCAGGGTCGCGCGCCGGCCATGAACCGCGGCGCGCTGCTGCGCGAACTGGGCACGCCCGGCGAACGCCGGGGCGTGGGCCGCTTCGGCGAAGAGCTGTGGAGCTGGCGCTACCCCACCAACGATTGCCTGTGGTTCCAGGCCGTGCTGGACCCAAAGGCCGACAAGGTGGTCTCCACCGGCTACAACATCGACCCGCGCTGCGACCCGCCGACGGCCGATCGCAGCTGAAGCAGCGCAGCGGCCCGCGGACTACTGCTTGTAGCCCTCGACCGCGATGACCAGCTTCACCTCGTCGGCGATGGCCGGCACGGCGTACTTCATGCCGAAGTCGCTGCGCTTGATCGAGCCGGAGACATCGGCGCCGCACATCTCCTTCTTGGACATCGGGTTGGCGCCGCAGTTGAAGCTGTCGACCTTGAGCGTCAGCGGCCTGGTCACGCCCAGCAGCGTGAGCGTGCCTTCGATGGAGGAGGGCGTCTCGCCCGCGAAAACGACCTTGGTGGACTTGAAGGTCATCTCGGGGAATTCGGCGACGTTGAAGAAGTCGGCCGAGCGCAGGTGTTCATCGCGCGTGCGGCCCGCGCCGGTGGGCTTGTTGTAGCCGGTGTAGATGCCGGCGGTGGCGATCTTGATCTCGACCGAGCCGGTCTTGGCGGCGCGGTCGATCACCACCTTGCCGGTGGCGCCTTCGAACAGGCCCTGCACGGTGGACATGCCGAAGTGGCGCACCGAGAAGCCGGGCAGCGTGTGCGTGGGGTCCAGCGTGTAGGTCTCGGGGGCGGCCTGGCTCGCGGTGGCGGCAACGGTGGCGAGCAGGGCGAGGGCAAAGCGCTTCATGGGCAGTCTCCTTGAAAGGAAGCGAGGGACGGGGACGGCTCGGGAGCCGGCAGGGAAAGGAAAGCGAGCGAAGGCAGGGTTGGGATCGGGCGTGGACCGGGCCTCAGCCCGAGGCCGCGACAGCGGCCTGCCAGGCCAGGGCCACTGCGATGGATGCCGGCAGCGCGCAGGCCGCCGAGGCGAGGGCCGCATCGGCCATGCCAGCGCCAACGGGCGAACCCACGGACGAGCCGGTGCGCCGTGGCGCCCAGCGCGCCGCCAGCGGCACCAGCGGCAGTGGCAGCAGCGCGAACCACGGCAGCTGGCCGGTGAGGCTGGCCACCTCGCCGCCCAGCGCGGCCAGCACTGCGGCCGGCACGGCGAACCAGCCCAGCGGTGGCGGCACGCGGCCCGTGGCCAGCGCGGCGACGAGCGCGACCCCGCAGGCCGAGCCCAGTGCGATGCCGAGCATGGCGACGGAGGCGCTGGCGCCCAGCAGGCCCAGCGCGCCGATGGTGAACCCCAGCGCCGCAGCGGCCACCAGCGCACGCAGCGTCAGCGCACGCTGAGCCGGCTCCTGCGCGGCGCTCGCCAGCGCGGCGGCCGAGGCCGTCATTGCCGCGGCCCAGGCCGCGACGGCCACGCCCAGCGCCCAGGCCGCGCCGCCTTCGCGCTGGCCGAGCACGCGCTGCGCGATCCACAGCGCCGCGACAGCGGCGAGCGCGGCCGGCGCCGCGAAGCGCGCGAGGCGGGCCTCGACGCGCAGCACGTCCAGCAGCAAGGCGATCGCACCGGCGGCGGCCAGGGCGATGACGAGCTTGCTGCGCGCGGTCATCGGCTCGACGGTGAAGCCCACCGCGAGCACCACCACCGTGGCCCAGGCGGCCAGCGGCACGGCGGCCAGCGCGCGGTTGCGGCCGAACAGCGCCCAGGCCACCAGCGCGGCGAGGGCCGGCAGGGCAGCGGACTGGACGGCGGGATTGAGCAACAGATCCTGCACGAAGGTCGGGGCGCGGCGTGCGCGCCGTTCGAGGAAGCGAGGGTCGCGATGCTGCCGCGGCCGCCGCGTCGGCGCGTTGCACGCCGTTGAAGTCGCCGTGCAGGGGGCGTGAACGCCGCGCCGGAAACCCCGACGGCGCGTGGGGCCATGGACCCGCCCCCAGCCAGTCCAGCACCGTGCGCAGGAAGCGCCCCGCGCCGCGGGCCTCGCAGGCCGCCACGTCCTCAGACGCGCAGCGAGAACGCCGCCTCGGCCGCCGGCCGGCCGTTGATCTGCACCACCACGCGGTGCCGCCCCGCGTAGTGCGTGCGCGTGGTCACCGGCCGCATCGGCTGGTTCTTCGTGAGCGTGCGTGCCTCGCGCGGCGCGAGGGTGAGCTGCCAGCCCTTGAACACCTTTGGCGACGTGCCGCCGTTGGCCTTGACGTGGTGCACGACGATGTCGATGGCCAGCGGCTGCGCGCGCGCCGCGCCCGAACGCAGGGCGAGCGTGAGCTGCACCGCGCCGCCGAGCGCCACGCGCGCCGGCGTGAGGCGCAGCGCCGCCTCGCCCTTGAACGGCCTGCCCAGGCCCCACACGGCGAGCATCGCGGCATCGCCGCGCTTGATCAGCGTGCGGCTGGCGTGCCTGAGCAGCGCGCGCCGTTCGGGCGTCGCGTGCGGCAGGTGTTCGCGCACCCACGCGGTCACCAGCGCCGGGTGGTCCTTGGCGATGTCGTTGAGGTGGTTCGCGACGCTGCGCCGCACGTACGCGCTGGCGTCGTCTTGCAGCGCACGCAGCAGCGGCAAGGTCGGCGACGGGTCGGCAACCAAGGACTCGAGGCGCATGCCCCAGGGCAGGCGCGGCCGGCTGCCTTCGCTCGCCAGCCGGCGCACGTGCACGCTGGGGTCGTGCACCCAGCGCGCCAGCACCGCGAAGACGAGCTGCGGATGCGCGGCGATGAAGGGGCGGATCGCGAATTCGCCGCTGAAGCGCTGCGTCAGCGCATGCAGCGCGGCGAGCGCGCGCTCGGGATCGCCGATGCCGCGGCGCGCGATGAACTCGCCCACCGGCCACAGGATCCAGCCGGCGAGGCCGGCGTCGCCCCGCGGCATCTGGCCGGCCTCCTCGGTCTCGGCCGGCGGCGCGAGCGCCGCTTCGATCAACGTGGCCGCGGCGGCGAAGTCGGCCGGCAGGTGGTGCTCGAGCGCACCGGCGATGTGCATCGCGCGCGCCTTCAGCTCGAGGGCCGCGAGGCCCTGCGCGGCCTCGGCGGCGAAGGCCTCGGCGTCGAAGCGAAGGTGCAGGCGCTGCGCCTGGCGCGCGAGGTGCGCCGCGGCCTGGCGCACCAAGCCTTCGTGCAGGAAGTTCTTGAACGGCTCCATGGCCCTGGCCGGCGGATCGGATGTCGGCCGCCGGCCTCAGCCGTGCAGCGCCACCGGCAGCCGCCGGAAGCCGCGAAAGCGCAGGCGCCGGTCGCGCTCGGGCGGCTGGGCGGCGTCTAGCGCCAGCTTCGGAAAGCGCCGCGCCAGCGCGCCCAGCGCGATGCGCCCTTCCATCCGCGCCACGTTCATCCCCGAGCAGGCGTGCGCACCCTGGCCGAAGGCGAGGTGGTTGTTCGGCTTGCGCGCGATGTCGAGAACGTGCGGCTCGGCGAACACCGCCGGGTCGCGGTTGGCCGCGCCGATGGCCAGCGTGACGAAGGTGCCGGCGGGGATCTCGCGGTCGCTCACCGGCAGCGGCGCCGTCGTCAGGCGGTTGTTGAGCTGGATCGGGCTTTCGTAGCGCAGCAGTTCTTCCACCGCGCTGCCGATCAGCGCCGGCTCGGCCTGCAGGCGCTCGAACTGGCTGCGGTGCGTGAGCAGAGCGAAGGCGCCGTTGCCGATGAGGTTCGTCGTCGTCTCGTGGCCGGCGTTGAGCAGGAAGATGCAGTTGTGCAGCAGCTCGGCTTCGCTGAGCGTGCCCTCGCCGTCGCCTTGCATCAGGCGCGTCAGCATGTCGGCCTCGGGGTCGCCGGGGTGGCGGGCGCGGTGCGCCACCAACTCGCGCAGGTAGGCGACGAACTCGCTCACCGCGGCGTTGGCGCGCGCCAGCAGCGCCGCGTCGGGCGCCGGCTCGAGCGCCGAGAGGATGGCCAGCGACCAGCCACGCAGCGGCGCGCGGTCGGCACGCGGCACGTCGAGCAGGTTGCCGATCACCTCCACCGGGATCTGCGCGGCGAAGTGCTCGACGAGGTCGGGCGCGGCGGCGTTTTCCAGCGCATCGAGCAACTGCTCGACCAGCACCGTGACGCCGGCTTCCATGCGCGCGATGGCGCGCTGCGTCAGCGCGCCCATCAGGATGCGGCGCACGCGCGTGTGCAGCGGCGGGTCGTTGAAGACGAGGCTCGTCGTGTGGTGCTCGTGGATCGGCGTGCCGGCGCCGAACTTGGCACCGAACTCGCGCTGCTTGTCGCTGCTGGCGTCCTTGCTGCGGTAGACGGCCAGCATGTCGGCGTAGCGCGTCAGCAGCACCGAGCCCGGGGCGAGTTGGTGCACCGGGTCGTGCGCACGCAGCGCGTCGAAGAACGGGTGCGGGTCGTCGAAGAACGACGGCGGCGGCGCGGCGAGCGAGAAGCCGCGGGCGAGGTCTGGGGCTGGCATTGGCGTCGACGCCTGCATCGGCATTTGCATCGACATCCGCGCGCTGCCTCGCGTCGCGCCGCCTACCGCGTCGCCTCGACCAGCGACTGCGCCGCCGCAGCGACGCCGCCGGTGCCGTAGGCGATGCCTTGCACCGTCATCGCCGCTTCCACGCCGGCCAGCGCGCCGAGGATCGTCGCCTCGTTCATGTCGCCCAGGTGCCCGACGCGGAACACGCGCCCCGCGAGCGGGCCCAGGCCGCCGGCGATGGCGACCTGGAAGCGTTCGCGCGCCACGGTGCGCAGCGCCTCGGGGTCGATGCCCGGGCTCACCTCGATGGCGGTGACGGTGGCCGACGATGCCGCCGGCACGCGGCAGAACGGCTTCAGCGTGCCGGCGTCGCTCCAGCGCGCCAATGCCGCCAGCACCGCGTTGCGCAGCCGTGCGTGGCGCGCGTGCACGCGGTCGAGGCCCTCCTGCTCGATGAGTTGCAGCGCCGCTTCCAGCCCCGCCAGGTGTGCCAGCGGCGGCGTGCCGCAGAACTTCTTGTACTGCACGTCGCTCACGCGGCGTACCCAGTCCCAGTAGAAGCGCGGGCCGGCGTGCTGCTCGGCGAAAGCGAGCGCGCGCGCGTTGACGGCCACGTAGCCGAGGCCCGGCGGGCACATCAGGCCTTTCTGCGAAGCGCCCATCGCCACGTCGACGCCGAGCGCGTCCATCGCGAACGGCGCCGCGGCGAGCGAGGCGACGAGGTCGACGACGAAGAGCGCCGGGTGCTTCGCCGCGTCGATGGCGCGCCGCACCGAGGCGAGGTCGCTCGTGATGCCGCTGGCGGTGTCGGTGTGCACCACCAGCACCGCGGCGATGCGGTGCTCGGGGTCCTCGCGCAGCGCCTGTTCGATGGCGCCGGCGTCGATCGGGTGGCCTTCCGCATGCGGCGTGCGCTGCACCGTGGTGCCGGTGGCGGCGCCGAGCACTTCGGTCTGCATCGCCCACGAGTCGCTGAAGTGGCCGCCGCCGGCCACCAGCAGCGTGCGGCCGCGGGCGCTCAAGTTCGTGCTCACCGCTTCCCACATGCCGTGGCCGTTGGCGGCGTAGAAGATGACGTGCGCGTCGCGGCTCGCCAGCAGCGCGCGCATGCCGTCTTCGCAGGCGCGGATGAGCGCGGCGACGCGCGGGTCCGCGAGGTCCATCATCGGCCGCTGCATCGCGTGCATCACGGCGTCGGGCACGCGCGTGGGGCCGGGGCTGTGCAGGGAGCGGATGCCGGGGATCCGCGGGTTCACTGCCGCGGCCGCATTCAGCAGCCGCGCGGGCGGGTCTTGTTGCATGGGCTCGATGTTAGCGGCCGCGCCTCGCACACACGGTGCGGCGGGTACCGAAGCGTGGGCCGGAGTCCGGGCCGAGGAGCGACGAGAAAGGGCCGCGCCGCGCGCTGGTAAGCTCGCCGCACCATGTTCACCGGCATCGTCGCGGGCACCGCGCAGGTCGAGCGGCTGGCCGACCGGCCCGGGCTGCGCACCTTCACGCTGCGCTTCGGCGTGCCCGGCTTCGGCGCCGGGCTGACGGTGGGCGCCAGCGTCGCGGTGGACGGCGTGTGCCTCACGGTGACGGCGCTGCACCGCGCCGCGGCGGGCGAGGGCGAAGGCGAAGGCTCTGATGCGGCAGCCGCAGCCGGCGAAACCTTCGCCGCCGACTTCGACGTGATGCAGCAAAGCCTCGCGCTCACCACGCTCGGCGCGCTGGCCGAGGGCAGCGAGGTCAACGTCGAGCGCGCGGCGAAGGACGGTGCCGAGATCGGCGGCCACCCGCTTTCCGGTCATGTCGATTGCCTGGGCACCATCGCCGCGCTGCGCCGGCCCGAGAACAACCCCGTGCTGCGAATCGCGCTGCCGCCGCGCTTCATGCGCTACGTGTTCGCCAAGGGCTACATCGCCGTCAACGGCTGCAGCCTCACCGCGGCCGAGGTCAACCGCGCCGAAGGCTGGTTCGAGGTGTGGCTGATCCCCGAGACGCTGCGCCAGACCACCTTCGCGGCCAAGCGCGAAGGCGACGCGGTGAACATCGAGATCGAACGGCAGACGCAAGTGTTCGTCGACACCGTGCGCGAGGCGGTGGACGAACGCCTCGGCGCGCTGGCGCCGTTGCTCGAGCAGTGGCTGCGCACGCAGGGGCGCACGCTCGACGAAGTGGTCATGAGGGTGGGGGCTGCCCCGGCGCTGAAGTGAACGCGCTGGCGTCCTCACCGGCGCGATGCTGATCGAAACCCTCGGCGCGGCGCGCGACGCAGCGCGGCTGCAGCAGATCGCCGCGGTGCTCGTCCGCCACGGCCTCGGGGACATCGTCCGCCGCGCCGGCCTGGCCGATGCACTGGCCAAGGCCGGCCACGCGCTGCGCTTCGAGCACGCCGACGAACTGGCGCGCCTGCCGCCGCCGGTGCAGGTGCGGCGCGCGCTGGAAGAACTCGGGCCCACGTTCGTCAAGCTCGGCCAGATCCTCGCCGGCCGCGCCGACCTGCTGGGGCCGGAGTGGATCAGCGAGCTCACGCACCTGCAAAGCCGCGTGCCTTCGGTGCCGCTGGAAGTGCTGCGGCCGCAGCTCGTCGAAGACCTCGGCGCCGAGCCCGAAACGGTGTTCGCGCGCTTCGATGAGAAGCCGCTCGCCGCGGCTTCGATCGCGCAGGCGCACCGCGCCGCGTTGAAGGACGGCACCGAGGTCGTCGTCAAGGTGCTGCGCCCGGGCGTGCGCGAAGTGATCGAAGCCGACCTGCGCCTGCTCGAACGGCTGGCGCGCGTGGCTGAAGAGCAATGGCCGGCGCTGAAGCCGTATCGCCCGCGCCTCCTGGTGCGCGAGTTCGGCCGCAGCCTCAAGCGCGAGATCGACCTCGCCAACGAAGGCCACAACGCCGAGCGCATCGCCGCCAACCTGGCCGGCTTCCCCGAGCTGGCGATCCCGCGCGTGCACTGGGCGTACACCGGCGCGCGCCTGAACGTGCAGGACTTCATCGACGGCGTGCCGGCCGAGGACCTGGAACGCCTCACGCGCGAAGGCTTCAACCGCCACCTGCTGGCGCAGCGCGGCGCGCGCATCGTGATGAAGATGATCGTCGAGGACGGCTTCTTCCACGCCGACCCGCACCCGGGCAACCTCTTCTACCTGCCGGGCAACCGCATCGCGCTGATCGACTTCGGCATGGTCGGCCGCATTCCGCCGCGCCGGCGCGAGGAGCTGCTGACGCTGCTGCTGGGCCTGGTGGAACGCCGGCCGCAGGCGGTGGCCGACGTGCTGCTCGACTGGACCGGCGGCGTTGCGCACGACGGTGGTGGCGGCCGCGGCGGCAACGGCGTGCAGCTCGGCGCGCTCGAAGACGAGATCGAGGCTTTCGTCGACCGCTACCACGGCACGCCGCTGGCGCAGCTGAACCTCGGCGACATGCTCGTCGAAGTGACCGGCGTGCTGCGCGAGCACCACCTGGCGCTGCCTTCGGACCTGGCGCTCTTGATCAAGGCCTTCATCACGCTCGAAGGTGCGGGCCGCGCGCTCGACCCCGGCTTCCACGTGGCGGCCGAGGCGCTGCCGATCCTGCGCAAGGTGCTGCGGGCGCGCTACACGCCGAAGGCCATCGGCCAGCGCGGCTGGCAGGCGCTGGCCGGCACGCTCGGCGTGCTCGGCGAGCTGCCGGGCAGCCTGATGCAGCTCTTGCGCCGCGCCCGCCACGGCCAGGTGCAGGTGAACATCGACATCGCCGAGCTGCGCGAGACCGGCGAGCGGCTGGACCGCGCCGCCAGCCGCCTGGCGATCGCGCTCGTCATCGCGGCGCTGATCGTCGGCTCGTCCATCGTCATGACGGTGGGCGGCGGGCCGAAGCTCTTCGGCCTGCCGGCGTTCGGCCTGCTCGGCTTCGTGGGCGCCGTGGCCGGCGGGCTGTGGCTGCTGCGCTCGATCAGGTGCGGCGCGCGGCGGTCGGACGACGGCTACTGAGGCCGGCCGGCGGCTACTTCCACATCCGAGGGTCGAAGGCGAACGGACGCGGCCGGCTGATGCGCAGCTTGGCGAAGTCCGCGTGGCGCGGGTTCAGCAGGTAGTTGCTCTCCGAAGGAACGATGGCCGAAGGCACTTCGAGCACGGCCGTCCTTCCGCGCCGCAGCCACGCTGACCCATAGCTCATGCTTCGCTCCTGCGGCGGTTCGTCGCGCCAGCCGGGCGGGGGCCGCCGGCAGCGCTGCACGGTGACGTTGTCGGGAATCTCGATGCGCAGCGAGACGAAGGCGATGTGCA
The DNA here is from genome assembly GCA_046348035.1 of Rubrivivax sp. GTDB lineage: Bacteria > Pseudomonadota > Gammaproteobacteria > Burkholderiales > Burkholderiaceae_C > Rubrivivax. The sequence continues at coordinate 19,048 of JAXMEZ010000054.1, forward strand.
GCCCGTCTTCACCGAGGTGCACGAACGTCTCGATGGCAGCCAGCGCCAGCGAGGCGGACGTGTAGACGACTGCGTCGCCGGGCCGGTTCCAGCGCCCGCCGGCGAGGCGCGCGCCCTCGCCGCTGAACGCCGCGCCCGCGTGCCGCGCCTTGACGATGCGATGGGCGACGCGCAACGCCTGGGCTGGTCAGCTGTAGACGCCGTGCTCGATGCGCAGCAGCAGCTTCTCGACCTGGTCGCGGCCGAGGTCGGTGGTGAGCATCTCCAGCGGCACCCGTCCCCCCAGCCCGACCTGGGCGCGCTTCAGCCAGTGCACGGCGGCGGCCTCGGTCTCGAGGACGTCGATGGCCAGGGCCACGACGCGCGCGACGCGAATCAGCCTGTCCGCCCGCGACCGGCTCGAGCTTGCCGTTGGCCGCGCGCGCCCTCGACAGGGTCTTCTCGCTGATGCCCAGCAGTCCGGCGAGCTGCCGGTCGGGCACGGCGATGCTGCCCTTCAGGCTCTCGGCCGCCTGCACGGGCAGGCCTTCCTCGATGAGTGCCTCCCAGTCGGCCAACGATCGCGGCCGCCCGCCGGGTGACCGCTTCGCGCTCTCGCTACCGAGGAAGTGCTCGACGACTGATGGCGTGCGCATGAGGCCGCTCCGCTGAACTGGGACAGATGTCTGCATGGTACAGGACATCTGTCCGGGCCGCGGGGCGGCGGCTTCAGGCCTCGACGAGGTACTTCTGCACCACGCGCACGAAGAGGCTGGCGGTGCTGGGCAGGATGCGGTCGTTGAAGTCGTAGCCGGCGTTGTGCACCGGGCAGCCGCCCTGGCCCGGGCGTTCGTCGGTGCCGTTGCCGACGTTGAAGTAGCAGCCGGGCACGCGTTGCAGCATGAGCCCGAGGTCGTCGCTGGCGGTGCCGGGCGGCCAGTCGGGAATCAGGTTGGCCTCGCCGACGGCTTCGCGCGCCACTTCGCGCAGCCAGGCGGTGGCCGCCTCGTCGTTCACCGTCACCGGGTAGCGCCAGCGGTAGTCCACCTCCGCGGTGGCGCCGTGCACGGCGGCCTGCGCCTGCGCCACCGCGGTGATGCGGTCGCGCAGCTGCGCGCGCACCGCTTCGCTGCGGGCACGGATCGTCAGCCGCAGTTCGGCGCTGGCCGGGATGACGTTCGGCGCGTCGCCCGCATGGAACGCACCGACGGTGACGATGGCCATCTCGTTCGGATGCACTTCGCGCGAGACGATGCTCTGCAAGGCGATGACGACGTGCGAAGCGGCGACGATCGGGTCCACCGCCAGGTGCGGCTTGGCGCCGTGGCCGCCGCGCCCGCGCACGGTGATGACGGCGGTGTCGGAACTGCTGTAGACGACGCCGGCGCGGATGCCGAGCTTGCCCGCCGGCGCGCCGGGCGAGTTGTGGAACGCGAACAGGCGGTCGCAGGGGAAGCGTTCGAACAAGCCGTCGTCGAGCATCGCCTGCGCGCCGCCCAGGCCTTCTTCGGCGGGTTGAAAGATGAGGTGCAGCGTGCCGCTGAAGCCGCGCGCCAGCGCCAGCACGCGCGCCGCGGCGAGCAAGGTGGCTGTGTGGCCGTCGTGGCCGCAGGCGTGCATCACGCCCGGCCGCTTGCTCGCGTGCGGCAAGCCGCTCAGCTCGGTGATCGGCAGCGCATCCATGTCGGCGCGCAGCCCGAGCTTGCGCTGGCCGCGGCCGAGCTTCAGCTTGCCGACGACGCCCGTGCGGCCGACGCCGCGCGCCACCTCGTAACCCCAGCTCTCGAGGCGGCCGGCGACCAGTTCGCTGGTGAGCTTCTCCTCGAAGCCGAGTTCGGGGTTCGCATGGATCTGGCGGCGCAGCGACACCATCTCGTCTTCGACCTGGCGGACTTCGGGGAGGACGGGGAGGGCGGTGTCGGGCATGGGGTGCTCCTACTCATAGAATACCCGCGAGAAAAAGCATGTCGTCCGCGGAAGCACGCTTGACGGTCAAGACGCGGAAACCGTCGTCAAGGTCGGCCACACCGGCAGGCTGCTCGTCATCACGGTCTACCTCTGCTGAAAACCGCTGCGAGTCTTGCGGAAGCGGTCAAGTCCAGCTCAAGCGCGTCACCCGCAGCTATGGAAAGGCCGCCGATCTGCTGGTGATCGAGAGCATTCCGATGTGGTCATGCCCCGCCTGCGGCGCCTCCTACTTCACCGCACAAACAATGCACCAAGTCGAGCGCATCAAGGCGCTGCGCAAGTCAATCGCCAGATCAAGGCCGGTTCCCGTTGCAGCGTTTGTCGAGGCTGCGGCGTAGAACCCTCGCTTGCGCTGGTCAGGTATCGGCTGCTCGACGCCTGGCACGCGCGTACGAGAACGACGCGACGCTTCGCGCGGGGACGCTCTGGGCGCACGAGCAGGGTTTGGAAGTCGTATCGAACTCTCGCGGCGCCTCGCCACCCGCGTTGACCTGATGCAGCACCGCGTCGCCCCCGATGAAGTCGAGTTCTCGGCCATCCGCTCGCAAGGGCCGGGCGGGCAGAACGTCAACAAGGTGGCCACGGCGATTCACCTGCGCTTCGATATCCGCAAGTCGTCTTTGCCCGAGGCGGTGAAGGCACGCCTGCTGGCCACGGCCGACAGCCGCATCTCGGGCGAGGGCGTCGTCGTCATCAAGGCCCAGGCGGCGCGAACGCAGGAGAAGAACAAGGCCGAAGCGCTGGCGCGGCTGCAGGAACTCGTCGACGAGGCCAGCCGCGTGCGGCGCGTGCGCAAGCCGACGAAGCCCACCCTCGCGTCGAAGAAGCGCCGCCTGCAGGCGAAGGGCGCGCGCGGCGAGGTCAAGGCCGGGCGGGCCAAGGTCGTGGAATGATCCGGCGGCAGGAGGCATGGCAATGGACAGCGCAATGGACATCGAGACCTTCATGCGCGGCTACAAGGCCGCCTGGGAGCAGCGCAACCCGGCGATGTTCGCGGCGCTGTTCGGGCCCGAGGGCGAGTACCACAACACGCCGTTCCAGGTGCAGCGCGGCAGCGCGCAGCTGATGGAGTACTGGAAGCGCGTGCAGCTGCAGGAAGACGTCGAGGTCACCTTCGAAGTGCTGGCGGCGGCCGCCGGCTCGGGTATCGCGCATTGGCGCACGACGTACCAGGTCGCTTCCGAAGAGCTGTTCCAGATCTGGGCGAAGTCCACCGGCACCAGCCTCGTCGCGCGCAAGCCCGGCGACCCTTTGCCGCGGATGGTGCTCGACGGCGTGCTGACGGCCACGTTCAGCGGCGAGCGTTGCGCCGTGGCGCGCATCTGGTGGCACAGCCTGCCGCAGCCGGCCTGAAGCCGTGCTCGTGATCCGGCCTTTCGCGCCGGCCGACCACGCCGCGGCGCGCGCGCTGTGGGAAGCGACGCCGGGCGTCGGCTTGCGCGATGCCGACGAGGCGGTCGCGATGGCCCGCTTCCTCGAGCGCAACCCCGGTCTCAGCTTCGTGGCCGAGGAGGGCGGCATGCTGCTGGGCACCATCCTCTGCGGCCACGACGGCCGCCGCGGGCTCATTCATCACCTCGTCACCGCGCCGGCGGCACGGCGGCGCGGCATCGGCAAAGCGCTGCTCGCGCGCGGGCTGCAAGGGCTGCGCGCGCAGGGCATCGGCAAGTGCCATCTGCTGGTGTTCCGCAGCAACGCCGAGGGCCTAGCGTTCTGGCGCGCCGTGGGCGCGAGCGAGCGGCACGAGCTGGCGCTGTTCTCGGTGAGCACCGAAGCCGACGAAGCCAAGCTGCTGCCGGCGCTGCCATCGGCGGTGGTCCGGTAAGCAAGTCGGTGAACGAGGCGATGAACCAGCCGATGAACGAGCCGATGAACGAGCCGATGAACGCAGGCGTGCGGCGTTCGGCCATGAGGGCGCTGCCGACGGCGCTGAAGATGCTGTGGGCTTTGCCGGCCACGCTGATCGGGCTGGTCGCCGGCGCCGGCTGCATGCTCGCCGGCGCCCGGGTGCGGCGGCACACCGGCGTGCTGGAGGTCACCTTGCGTGGTGCCGGCAAGGCGAGGCGGGCGCAGCGCGCCGGTCACGCGCGGCTGGCCAGGCAGCAAGCCTCGCCTTTCGCGCGCCCCTGGCCCTTCGTTGCCATCACCTTCGGCCACGTCGTGCTGGCCGCTTCGCCGCAGGACCAGTCGCGGCACCGCGCGCACGAGCGCGTGCACGTGCGGCAGTACGAGCGCTGGGGGCCGCTGTTCCTGCTGGCCTACCCCGCCGAGAGCGCGTGGCAGTGGCTGCGTGGACGTCGCGCGTACGTGGACAACCGCTTCGAGGTCGCGGCGCGCAGGCTCGCTGGCGCCGGGGGCAGCCGCAGCGGAGCTTGACGCCGCTGCACCCAAAGCCGTCGGAGCCAGCGAGGCGTGCCCGTCATCCAGGTCAAGGTGAAGCCGCTCGCGCGCACCAGCGCGCTGACGGTGTTGCCCGACGGCACGTTCGCCGCGACGCTGAAGTCGCCGCCGGTGGACGGCAAGGCTAACGCCGAACTGGTGGGGCTGGTGGCCGGCCACTTCGGCGTGGCGAAGTCAGCCGTGCGCATCAAGACCGGCGCCGGCGCGCGGATGAAGCGCGTGGAAGTGGACGATGGCGCTTGAACTCAAGGTGCCGCCGCTCGCCCTGTGGGCAGCGTGCGCCGTGGCCATTGCGGCGCTGGCGCATTTCGTGCCGTAGCGAATTTGCCGTTTCCCGGCCATCAGGCGCTCGCCATCGCGGCGCTGGGCGCCGGCATCGCCGTTGCCGCAGCCGGCGTCGCCGAGTTCCGCCGCGCGCGCACGACATTGAATCCGATGTCGCCGGCGAGAGCTTCGTCGATGGTGACGAGCGGCGTCTACCGCTTCACGCGCAACCCGATGTACCTCGGCATGGTGGCGCTGGCCGGCCTCGCGGCGTGGTGGGCCAGCGCCGCGGGCCGCACGGTCGCTGCCGCGTTCTGCGGCTTCATGACGCGCTTCAGATCCGCCCGAGGAGCGCGCGCTGCGCGAGCGCTTCGGCGATGCGTTCGCGGTTTACGCGGCGCGCGTGCGGCGCTGGATCTGACACGCGTTCAATCGTCTGTGGAAGAACGCCACTGCCGGTGCCGCAAGGTCTGTGCGGGCAGGGTGCGGCGCGCACCTGCCGGCGCCGAGCAGCGCAGCGCTCTTGGCCGCGCGTGTACTCGCGCGCATCCACAACTGACTCGCGGCCACTGTCTGAGCGGAGCGAACGAAGTGAGCGAAGCGAGTTGGCCGCGGGCCAAGAGCGCGAGCAGCGCAGGGGAGTCGGGCCCCCCGGGGGCCCGACCGCCGCAAATAAGCGCCGCGCCCTGCCCGCACAGACCCTTGCCGCCACCACCTTGCGACTTCGATCTCGCGCGGCACCGCTACCTCTGTCGCGGGCCTCGACTCGAGAACCCCGCGCCCGTCCCGCGCCCGCCGCACGCAGCCCGCACCCCGAATCACAACTCCCGCAACGCCGTCGCTACCGGCGCACGCGCCGCGCGCATCGCCGGGAACAGGCCGCCGATGAAGCCGATCGCCAGCGCCCACTTGAGCCCCGTCCACACGAGCGCCGGCGTCACCTGCAGCGAGAAGCTGAGCTTGCCCACCGAGCCGGAGGCCATCGTCGAGGCGTCGAGGCCGTTGAAGATGATGTAGGCGACGAGCGCGCCGATGGCGCCGCCGGCCAGCGCCAGCAGCATCGTCTCCAGCATGGCCACCACCACTGGCGCGCCCGTGAAGCCGATGGCGCGCAGCGTCGCGATCTCGCGTGCGCGCGCCGCGACCGCGGCGAACATCGTGTTCAACGCCCCGAACGCGGCGCCGATGGCCATGATGGCGCCCACCGTCAGGCCGATGACGCGCAGCACGCGCGTCATGCCCTCGGACTGCTTGGCGTAGTAGTCGAGCGTGGTGGCCGCGTCCACCTTCAGCTGCGGGTTCGATTCGAGCGCGCTCTTGAAGCCGGCGAACGCGGCCGGGTCGGCAAGGCGCACGTGCACCGCGTTGCGGCCGCTGCCGCGGCGGTAGGTGTCGGCGACGACGTTGACGTCGGCCCAGATCTCCGACTCCATCGCGTCGCCCGAAGTGAATGTGCCGACGACGGTCCATGCCCCACTTGTGCGCCGAGGCCGGATCTCGCCCGGCACGAGGCCGGCGAACTGGCGCGCTGCGCCTTTGCCAACGATGAGTTCGCGCAGCCCCGGCGTGAAGCGCCGTCCTTCGACGATGCGCACCTGCGGCCTGAGTGGCCAGGCGAGCGCGCCGACGCCACGCAGCTGCACGCTGCCTTCGTCGTCGGCGCCGCCGCCGGCCACCGGCAGGTTGGCCGCGACGACGATCTCCTCGGAAGCGAGCGGCTGGCCGCTCGCGTCCCTGGCCACGCCCGGCGCCTGGCCGATCAGCGCCACGCTCGCGCGGTCGAGCACCGACATCACTTCCGAAGCCGAGGCGCCGCGCATCACCACCGCGGTGTCGGCGCTGCCCGAGCGGCGCAGCGTCTCGGCGTAGCCCTCGGCCATCGACAGCAGCGCCACCAGCACGCCGACGACGCCGGCGATGCCGACGACGATGACGGCGCTGGCCGGCAAACGCTGGCGCAGCGTCGAAAGGCCCACCGCCACCACCGAGCGCGCCTGCGCGCCGCGTCGCGTGAACGCGAGCCACGCCGCGAGCAGCACCAGTGCCGCCAGCGCGCCGGGCCAGGGCAGCATCACCCACGCGGCGGTGAAGACGACGAGCAGCAGCACGAGGCCGAGGTTGACGAGCCAGTTCATGTGCCGAACCTCCTTGCGCCTTTCAACTTTGCTCTTTCAACGCTGCTCTTCAATGCCGCGCCAGCGCATCGACGATGCGCAGCCGCCACGCCTGCGCCGCCGGCAGCGCGCCGACGAGTGCGCCGATCGCCACCATCAACGCGACGCCGAGCGCCCAACTGCCCGCGCCCACCGGCGGCAGCACCAGCATGCCGCCGCTGCCGGCACTGATCACCGGCACCAGGAGCGCCGCGATCGCCAGGCCGATGGCGCCGCCCAGCAACAGCAGCAGCACCGATTCGGCGAGCACCAGCGCCAGCACGCCCGCGGCGCTGAAGCCGATCGTCTTCAGCACCGCGATCTCGGCGGTGCGCTCGCGCACCGCCTGCATCATCGTGTTGCCCGCCAGCAGCAAGAGCGTGAAGAAGACGGCGCCCATGATCGAGTTGACGATGAGGCCGATGTCGGCCAGCTGCTTCATCCACGCCGCGGTGGCCGCCTGCTCGGTCTGCGTGCGCGTCTCGTGGTCGGAGTTGGCCGAGATCGCGTCGATGGCGCGCGCCACGCGGTCGGCCTGGTTCACGTCGGCCACGCGCGTGACGTACCAGCCCACCGCGCCCTGGTTGTACGGCGTCGTCTCGTCGAACGTCTTCCAGTGCAGCAGGAACATCTGGTCGAAGAAGCCGCCGGACTTCTTGTCGGTGGAGTGCAGGATGCCGACGATGTCGAACGACCAGTTCTTGCTGCCGTTGCGGTCGGGGAAGATCGTCGATTGCAGCGGCACGCGGTCGCCCACCTTCCAGCCGAAGCGCTTGACGAGCTGCTCGCCCACGAGCGCGCCGGTGCGCGTCTCGGCAAACGCCTTGCGCTCGGCGGCGCTGACTTCCACCTCGGGGTAGAGGTCGAGGTAGTTCGGCGCTACCGCGAAGCTGAACACCTGGTTGTGCGGGTCCTGGTAGGCGCCGCCGAACCAGTTGGCATAGGTGACCATCGCCACGCCGTCGACGCGCGCGATCTGCGCGTGCAGCGACATCGGCAGCGGCTGGATGAACGACAGCTTGGCGCCGGTCTGCAGGCGCGCGGCGCCGTTGGCGCTCTGCCCGGCCTGCGTGAACGCCACGCGCACCGCGTCGAGCAGGCCGAAGAGCAGGAATGCGGCCACCACTGACAGCAAGGTCAGGAGCGTGCGCGTCTTGCGGCGCATCAGCTGCGCCCACACGAGGTGGAGGTACTTCATGCG
>JAXMEZ010000055.1:0-26895 GCA_046348035.1 Rubrivivax sp.
GCTCCGGCGGCGGGCATCGATCTCATCTCAAGGCGCGAGCACCAGCGGCTCGTTCAACTCGCGGTCCTGGTTGCGGAACCAGAGCTTGACCGTGCGCCGCGGCGCCGAGCCGACGCCGCCCTTGCGCGCGCTGAGCACCACCGCGTACTGGCCGTGCTGCTCGAAGACGAAGCGGCCGTCGGCGCCGCTGCGCGTATCGGCGACGCGCTCCACCGAGGTGACGGTGCGGCGCGACAGCACGACCACCGCGCCTTCCACCGGCGCACCGTCGGCGGCTACCACGCGGCCGCTGAGCCGGCCGCCTGCGTGCGCGACGACGTACAGGTTCCACGCGACAGCAGCGAGCGCGATGCCGCCGAAGGTGAGCGTGAAGCGGTTCAGAAGGAAAGCCGGCGCGCGCATCGGACCCGTCTCTGTCTTGCTCAACCCTTGGCCGCGCCCGAAGTCAGGCCGCGGATGAAGTCGCGCTGCGCGAGCAGGAAGACGAGCATGCCCGGCAGCACGACGAGCACGCAGAAGGCGTAGAGCGCGCCGGTGGTGTCCTCGAACGAGGCGAGGAAAGCCACCAGGCCGAGCGGCATCGTCTGCTGCTCGCCGCTGCGCACCACCAGCAGCGGCCAGAGGAACTCGTTCCACGACCAAATGAACGACAGGATGATGTTGGTGGCCACTGCCGGCTTCGAAAGCGGCAGCAGGATGCGCGTGAGGATGCGCCACTCCGACAGGCCGTCGATGCGCGCGGCGTGGATCAGCGACGCCGGCACCGCCTCGAAGCTGGACTTGAACAGGAAGATGCAGACGATGTGGCTGAACGCCGGCAGCGCGATGCCGAGCTTGCTGTCGAGCAGCCCCATCTGCGCGGTGAGCAGGTAGGCCGGGATGATGGTGGCGTGGAACGGGATCATCATCGAGGCGAGCAGGAAGGCGAGCACCGCCGCCTTGCCGGCGAAGTGCCTGGTCAGCGCGTAGCCGGCCATCGCGTTGAGCACGAGGTTTGCCGCCACCACCAGCGCCGCCACCGTCATGCTGTTGGCGAACAGGCGCACGAACGACACCGAGTACCAGGCCTCCACGTAGTAGTAGAGGTTGGCGTTCACCGGCAGCAGCGAAGGCGGGTAGGTGAACAGGTTCTCGCCGCTGAGGCTGGTCTTCAGCACCCAGTAGATCGGCGTCAGCATCACCAGGCTCACCGCCGCCAGCGCGGCGTGCACGAGGAGGCGGGCCGGCAGCTTCATCGATGTCAATCGGCGATGTCGACCTTGCCCGCGTCGCCGCCGGCCAGCCGGTTGGCGGCCAGCGCGATGGCCAGGAAGAGCGCGAACATCACCACCGTCAGCGCCGCGGCGTAGTCGAAGCGCGTCAGCGTGAAGGCCTGCTTGTAGATGTAGGTGACGAGCAGCTCGGTGGCGCGGCCGGGGCCGCCGCCGGTCATCGAGTAGACGAGGTCGAAGCTCGTGAACGACGCGATGACGCCGAGGATCACGCACAGGAAGAGCGAGGGCCGCAGCAGCGGCAGCGTGATGCGCCGGAAGCGGTGCCGGGCGCGCGCGCCGTCGATGCGCGCCGCCTCGTACAGGTGGGCCGGGATGTTCTGCAGCCCCGTGAGCAGGATGACGACGAACAGGCCGAGCATCTGCCAGACGGCCGCCACCATCACCGCGGCGAGCGCGAACTGCGTCGTCTCGAGAAAGGCGATCGGCCGCTCGACCAGGCCGGCCGAGAGCAGCACGTGGTTCACGAGGCCGCCGCGGTCGTTGTACATCCAGCGCCAGACGATGCCCACCGCCACCACCATCATCGGGTAGGGCAGGAAGATGACGCTGCGATAGAGGCCCCGGCCGACGATCTTGCAGTCCACCAGCAGCGCCAAGCCCAGCGCCAGCGCGATCGTGAGCGGAGTGGCGAGCATGAAGAGCGCGGTGTTGACGAGCGCGGCGCGGAAGGTCTCGTCGTGTGCCAGCATCTCCTCGTAGTGCGCGAGGCCGGCGAAGGCCATCGCCTTGCCCGGCGCCCAGTGCGCGAACGACAGCACCACGTTCCACGCCAGCGGCACCACGCGGTAGGCGAGGTAGATCGCCAGCGCCGGCGCGAGCAGGCACCAGACGAAGAACTGCTCGCGGTGGCGGCGGCGCGTCAGCCAGCGCCGGCGCGTGCCGGCGGCGGCGCCGGCGGCCGCTTTCGCCTCGACTTTCGCCTCAAGGGCGTGCGAGCTCACGGTCGATGCGTTCCTGCGCCTTCGTGAGCGCCGCCTTCGCGTCGCCCTGGCCGAGCAGCACCGGCTGCACCTCGGTCCAGAAGATGTCCTTGACGCGCGCGTCCTTGGCCGTCCTCAGGTAGCCGGTCATCTTGTCGAGGTTGCGCGTCGTCAGCTCCAGCGCCTTCGCCTTCAGCGGGTTCTCGGCGCGCATCTTTTCGATCAGCTTGCTGTCGACGGCGCTGTTGAGCGTGGCCACCGAGAAGTTCTCCGCGAACACCGTCTGCCAGTGCTCGGAAGTGGCGATCTTGATCAGCTCGACCGCCGCGTCGGGGTACTTGGTGGACTTGGAGACGCCGAAGCCGTGGTTGTTGGGCACCGCCCACAGGCCCGGTAGTTCCACCACCTCGACGCCCTTGTCGTCGATCCAGTCGGCCTTGCTCGCGGCCCAGAACAGCGCCGAGGTCGGCGCCATGTACAGCGCCACGTTGCCCGAGGCGAAGGCGCTGTTGGGCTCGACCCAGCGTCCGGTCCACGAGATGTTGTTGACGACGCCGGCCTTCGTCGCCTCCGACAGCCGGGCCAGCGTCGCCTGGCCGGTCGCGGTGTTGAAGGCCGCTTTGCGCAGTGTCGGGTCGAGGATCTCGACGCCGTTCATCTTGAAAAGCGGCCAGTACAGCCAGTCGAAGTTGGTGGTCAGGAAGCCCGACTTGCCCGTGCCCTTGACCTTGGCCGCGGCGGCCATCAGGTCGTCGAAGTTGCGCGGCATGGCCTCGATGCCCGAGGCCTTCATCAGCGCCTTGTTGCCGAACATCAGCGTCTTGCTGAAGTACCACGGCACGAGCCAGTTCTTGCCGCCGCTGGCCCAGATGTCGAGCGCGCCGGGCGCGAAGCGGCTCTTGAAGGCCGCGTCCTTTGCGAGGTAGGGCGTCAGGTCGAGCAGGCGGTCGTCGGCGGCGTACTCGGCCCACAGCGTGCCCTGGATATTGACGATGTCGGGCGCCGTGCCGGCCGCCACCTGGGCCTGGTAGAAGGTGGCCCACTCGGTGCCCTTCTTGTCGATCCACTCGACCTGGATGTCGGGGTACTTCTGGTTGAACTCCTTGATCCAGCCGGCGATCTTCTCGCCGTAGATGGGCAGGTTCCAGGTCAGCAGCGTCAGCTTCTTGGGCGCTTGCGCCTGCGCCGAAGTCGTCATCAGCGGGCCGGCCAGCGACAGGGCCACGAGGCCCGCGAGCAGCGTCTTGCGGTTCATTGCCAGGGTCTCCTTCTCGACAGCGGAAAGCGTCCGGGCCTCGCCGGCCTGTCTATGGGCCGGCGGCGGCCAGCGCGAGGCCGGTGGACGCGGTGAACAGGTGCGAGCGGCCGAGGTCCAGCCGCAACGCGATGGGCGAGCCGGGCGCCGGGCGCACTTCGGGCTTCAGGCGCGCCACCATCGATTGACCGCTCACGCTCGCGAAGACGAGCGTGTCGGCGCCCAGCGGCTCCACCACATCGACGGTGCAGCGCAGATCGGCCATGCCGGTCGGCGTGGGGCCCTCGGCCAGCGTCACGTCCTCTGGGCGGATGCCGAAGACGACTGCGCTTTCGCCGGCCCCGGCCGCGCGGCCAGGGCCCAGCGGCAGCGTTGCGGCGCCGTCACCCTTGGTGGTGCCATTGCCGATCAAGAGCCGGTCGCCTTCGCGCGTGGCTTCGAGCAGATTCATCGTCGGCGCGCCGATGAAGCCGGCGACGAAGCGCGTGCGCGGCGCGCGATACACCTCGTCGGGCGTGCCGACCTGCTCGATGTGGCCGCCGCGCATCACGACGACCCGGTCGGCCAGCGTCATCGCCTCGACCTGGTCGTGCGTGACGTAGACCGTGGTGATGCCGAACTGGCGGTGCAGCCGCTTGATCTCCAGGCGCATCTGGCCGCGCAGCTTGGCGTCCAGGTTGGAAAGCGGCTCGTCGAACAGGAACACCTTGGGCTTGCGCACGATCGCGCGTCCCATCGCGACGCGCTGGCGCTGGCCGCCGGAGAGCTGCCTGGGCTTGCGCTGGAGCAATTCGGCCAGGCCGAGCACACGCGCCGCCTCCTGCACGCGCGGGCCGATTTCGGCGGCGGGCACGCCGCGGTAGCGCAGCGAGAAGGCGATGTTCTCGAACACCGTCATGTGCGGATAGAGCGCGTAGTCCTGGAACACCATCGCCACGTCGCGGTCGCGCGCATCGACCTCGTTGACGACGCGGCCGTCGATCAGGATCTGGCCGCCCGTCGCGTCTTCCAGGCCGGCGAGCATGCGCAGGCAGGTGCTCTTGCCGCAGCCCGAAGGGCCCACCAGCACGACGAACTCGCCGTCGGCGACGTTCAGGTCGATGCCGTGCACGATGCGCACGCCGTCGAAGTCCTTCACCAGCGCGCGGAACTCGATCGTCGCCATGGTGTTCGCCGTTTCAGCAGACCTTGCCGCGCGCGGCGATGTCCAGGCGCCCCGCGGGCACGTCGCCGCGCGCGCAGGGCACGCGATCGAACAGGTTGCTCACCGGGCAGACGTGGTTGGGCAGGATGCGCACCACTTCGCCGACGGCCGGCGCGCGTGCGCAGCGCGTCACATCGACGAAGCCGTGCTCTTCGGCCAGCTTGGCGATGCGCGCTTCGGGGTAGTCGACGAGCCAGCCGTGGTCGGTGAAGCCGACGAGATCGGCGCTCAGCGTCTTGGAGCCGGCATCGAGCATCACGCGGCCGGGCTCGGGATGGCTGACGACGGTGGCGTAGACGAAGAGCGCGCAGTCGGCCAAGGTCGCGGCGCCCTGGCGCACCATCTGGCGGTCGTTGTAGACGTAGGTGCCGGCGCGGTACTCGGTCTCGCCCAAAGCGCCGATGCGGCGCGCATTCGGTGTGCCGCCGCTGCACACGCGCGTGAGCGGCAGGCCGCGTGCATTGGCGAGCGCGCGCAGCCCGGCGAGGAAGTCGATGGAGCCTTGCAGGTCGCCGTCGGGCGGGTACAGCAGCACGCCTTCGAAGCGCAGGCCCGGCAGGCGCGCGACGTGCGCTGCGAGGTCGGCTGCCGCGGCGGGCGTGCTGACGCCGCAGCGGTGGCGGCCGGTGTCGCACTCGACGAGCACCGCCGTGCTGCGCGGCAGCCCGGCCAGCGCCTGCGCGTAACCGGCGGCGACTGCGGCGTTGTCGCGGCTGAGCGTGATCAGCGTCGTGCGCGCGGCCAGAGCGCGCAGCCGCGCGTGCTTGGGCGCGCCGATCACGTTGTACGAGACGAGCAGGTCGCGCACGCCTGCGTCGGCCATCGCCTCGGCTTCGCCGAGCTTCTGGCAGGTGAGGCCGACGGCACCGGCGGCCATCTGCCGCAGCGCCATCGCCGGCGACTTGTGCGTCTTCATGTGCGGGCGGTTGCCGACGCCCGCGCGCGCACACGGCTTGCAGCCGCGCGATGTTGCGCTCGGCGATATCGAGGTCGACCACCGGGACTGGCGTGTCGAGCGCGGCGGCGAGCGCGTGCGGGAAGGGCGGCAGTGCGCCTTCAGCGGCGACGGCGGCGCCCGCAGCGTCGGGCTGCTTCCTCATGCCACGGCCTCCTGCGCGGCGCCGGCCCACGCGCTTTCGTCGAGCAGCCAGTCCGCGAGCGGTGGCACGGAGGCCGGGCGTGTCGGGCAAGGTGACGGTGCCGTCGCGCACGGCCCACGGCGTCGCGAACACTTCGCTGCGCTGGCGGTTCGGGTTGGCATCCACCTCCACCGCGCCGGCGCCGCCGGCAACGGCCTTGAACTGCATGCTCGCGGCCAGGCCCACGCCGCCGGCGAGCCAGTGCGGGCACAGCCATACCCGCTCGCGCGGCGACCGGTGCGCGAGCGCGAGGTTGCCGCTCACGCCGCCCCATTTGCCGAGGTCGGGCTGCAGCACGCGCACGCCGCCTCGATGAACCGCGTCTTCGAACTGGCGCAGGCCGAGCAGGTTCTCGCCGGCGGCCAGCCGCACCGCCGGCGCGGCGTCGGCCAGCGCGCGCCAGGCCGGCCACGGCGTGTCGGCGCGCACCGGCTCCTCGCACCACAGCACCTGCGCCGCGGCCAGGCGCGGCAGCCAAGCGCGCGCGCGCTCGACGCTCCAGCCCTGGTTCACGTCGACCATCAGCTCCGAGGCTGCCGGCAGCACGGCGCGCGGTGTCGAGGTTGCGCTCGTCCACCGCGTCGCCGAAGCCGAGCTTGAGCTTGAAGCGCGTGTGCCCGGCGGCCTGCTGCGCGGCGAGGTAGCCGGCACCTCGTCGGGGCCGATGCCGCTTGCGTAGACCGCCGTCTCGCGCCGGCCGCCGAGCAGCCGCCAGAAGGGCCGGCCGAGGCGCTTGCAGAACAGGTCCGCCGCCTGGTCGACGCCGGCGATGAGCTGCGTGATGGCGCCGTGGTCGGCGCATTGCAGCCGCAGCACGGCGAACAGCGAGCGCAGGCGCCGCGCGATCTCGCCGGGCCGCGCGAAGCGCGCGCCGCGCAGCGCCGGGCGCACGTATCTCTCCAAGAGCGTGGCCTTGTAGCGCGCACCGCCCTCGGGGAAGTTGCACCACACCTCGCCGTAGCCGTGCTCGCCTTCGGCATCGCCGAGCCGCACGAGCAGCCCGGGGCGCGAATGCATCGTGCCGAACGAGGTGCGCACCGGCGTGCCGAGCGGGTCGTCGAAGAGGCGCATCTGCACGCGCTCGATCGTGGCCGCCGGCCAGGCGATGGCCGCATCGGGCGCTCCATCCTCGGCAAAGCCGGCGTCGTCGCGCTCGTCCATGTCGCTGGCTGCAGGCGCAGGTGCTGGTGCGGATGCGGGTGCCGGTGCCTTGGGCGCGCCGCCACCAGCCATCAATATGCCGACGCCGAAGACGCCGCCTCCGGCGGCCGGCGCTGCAACGACGCGAGCTGTGCGCGGATGCCGGCGGTCATCGACGCCATGTCCGAGCCGATGGCGACGAAGTCATAGCCGGAGTCGATGCAGCCGCGCGCCAGATCGGCGTTAGGCATCACGGTGCCGGCCTTGCGCCCGAGCCGGTGGCATTGCGCCGGTGCGGCGCGCACGAGCGCCTGCACCTGTGGATGTGCCACGTTGCCCAGGTGCCCGAGGCTCGCGGCCAGGTCGCCCGGGCCGATGAAGATCGCATCGACGCCCTCCACCGCGGCGATCTCGTCCAGGCGCGCATACGACGCCTCGGTCTCGATCTGCACGATGACCATCAACTCCGGGCCGCTCTTCAGCAGATAGTCGCTCGCCGCGCCGTAGCGGCTGGCGCGGTGCATCGCCGCGACGCCGCGCTCGCCGCGCGGCGGGTAGCGCGTGGCGCGCACCGCCGCGGCGGCTTCTTCGGGCGTGCGGATCATCGGGAACATCAGCGTCTGCACCCCCGCGTCGAGCACGCGCTTGACGACGACGGCGTCGTTCCACGGCACGCGCGTGATCGTGCCCACCGGCGTGGCGGCCAGCGCGCGGTGGATGTCGATCACGTCGGGCAGCTCGAGCGGCACGTGCTCCATGTCGACGACGACGAAATCCAGGCCCGTCCAGGCCACGGCTTCGGCGCAGGTGGCCGAGGCCGACATCAGCCAGGTGCCGATCGGAACGGTCGCCTGACCGAGGCTTTGCTGGAACTTGTTCTGCATGAAAGTGATCACGTGGATGCAAAAGAATAGCGCGCTCGCGCCAGAAATCCAGACTTTGTGATCACTTTCGGGGTTTATCCGGATCAACCTCCGGGGCCGGCGCGGGCTGGGCGGCAGCGGCGGCAGCGGCGGCCGCGCGGCGGTTGCGGCAGGGCGCCAGGCTTGCCACAGGCTCGGGGTGGTCAGGCCAGTGGTCGAGCATCACGGCTTGGCCTTCGTGATATTGCGCGTGCACGATCGAGGCGGTCGCATCGGCGTCGTGCGCGCGCAGCGCCTTGATCGAGGAAGCGGTGGTCGGTGACGGCGCTTCGGCGAAGCGCTCGGGGCCGTACTGCACGCGGTGCCACAGCGCCGAAACGAGCAGCCAGTGGCAGTCGGGCAGGCGCATCGGCGTTGTTCGCCGCGTCGGAGATGACCTGGTGGAAGGCGCGATTGGCCTGGTGCGCGCCGGCGTAGTCGGCGCGATCGACGCAGCGCTCGAGATCGGCCTCGATGCGCTCGAGCGCGGCCAGCGCCTCGGCGCCGATGCGCTCGGCGCGTCGCGCACGATCAGCGCTTCGAGCAGGCGGCGGATGTCGAGGTACTGTTGACGAACTTGCGGTCGATGCTGCGGATCGAGGCGCGCCCGCTGTCGGTGGTCTCGGCAAGGCCTCGCCTTGCAGCTGACGCAGCGCCACGCGCACCGGCATCTGGCTGACGCCGTAGCGCTCGGCGAGCGCGGCGATCGTCACGCGGCTGCCGAAGCCGAGCGCCGCGCAGGATGTCTTCGCGCACGCGGGCGCTGATGTCGAGGTCGGTGCCCACGGGGTGCGTCTTCGTCATCTGCGCAGAAGGGCACCAGTGTGCCGCAACGCTTGTCGCAGCGAAAACGCACGGCGGAAAAGGAGCGGCTTCGCAGCCCGGATGTGGCGCTGCCTCCTGGAGTCGCGCCGATGAGGAGCTCTTCAGCAGCGCGAAGCCCTTCAACAGCCGCTCGAAGACATCCGGCCTCGATCTGGCGCCCTTGAGCACCAGTTCGAGGCCGTCGTGCCGCGCGTCGTCGGGCGCAGCCGCAGCAGCGCCAGGTTCGGCACCAGCGGCGCGGCCAGGCGAGCGCCCAGGCGTCGAGCGCGCGCAGCGCGAAGCTCGAGGTGTCGCCGCCGGCAACGCCGATGCGCCGCACCTGCGGCGCCAGCTCGACACCTGCGCGAGCGAACGGCCGCAGGCGCGCGCCACGTCCAGCGGCAGTGCATGCCCCTCGCCGCCTTCCGCCGCCTTGCCGCGGGCGGCGCCGACGTGCGCGCCAGCACCGGCCGGCCTTGGCGCAACAGCGCCGCGCAGCGCTCGGCCAGCGGGCGCAGCGCCGCGTCGCCTTGCGCGAGCGCCGCGACAGCAGCTCGACGGTGGCGTAGAACCGCGGCGTGCGCGGCCTGCGCCGCGCTCACCGGCGAGGAAGGCTGCCCTGGCACGAACACCGGGCCTGCGGCAGGCGCCACGTGCGCGGCCGGCGGCGCGGCCAGGCCCTCGGCGCGCCACGGCTCGATGAAGGCCTGCGCGACGCTGCTCGCGCCAGCGCCAACAGCGGCCGGCGCAACGCGCGCGGCCACAGCAGCAGCGCCGATGCGCGCGAGGTGGTGTCGCGCGTGGCATCGAAGAGAACAGGGCGCAGTGGCGAGTCGTCCGGCGGCGTTGCGGGCGTCGGATGCGAGCCTGTCAGCGCCGCACCAGAGGCCGCATCGCCGGTCGAATCGAGCGCGGCATCAGCGCGGCACCAAGCGCCGCCGACGACCCGCCATCGAGCACCCCGCAGGTCACCGTGCCGCACGTCCGCCCACCCGAGCGCGGCCAGGTGCCGCCGCAGGTCGGCCTCGTGCATCGGCGTCACCCGGGTGCCGGCTCATCGTCGGGTGGCGGTCGATGCGGTGCACCTCGCCGCCGGCGGTGGCGCTGGCGTAGAGGTTGCCGAAGGCTGAAGCGCCGAAGGCTCCCGGCTGGCCGCCGATCACCGGCACGAATGGCTGGTGAGCGGTGGTGCGCAGCGCCTGCGCGCCGAGCACGTTGCCGATGCCGCTCGCGCTGTCGAAGGTCGAGCAGCACTTGTAGTGCGTGACCGGCGCGTTCAGCGCCGCCGAATACCGCCACCGGCGCCAGTTCGGCGCGCATCGCTGCGGTCGAGCGCGCGCGCGGTGCCGGCGACGCCGAGCGCGTCAACCCGGCCGCGGCCAGCTGCACCAGCGTCGGCACGCGCGGCGAAGAGCACGGCGCGCAGGCCCGCCGCGGCGACGGTGGCCAGCGTGTCCGCGCGCCGGTGAAGTCGTCGCCGTACCAGACCAGGCGCAGCATCGCGGGGGCAGGCAAGGGCGTCGGTCAGCAGCGGTGCGTGGCGCCCGGTATCATGCGCTGGCGCTCGGGCCGATCACTGCCCGGCCGGCGGGCCAGAGAACGCGAGCG
The DNA here is from genome assembly GCA_046348035.1 of Rubrivivax sp. Taxonomy (GTDB): domain Bacteria; phylum Pseudomonadota; class Gammaproteobacteria; order Burkholderiales; family Burkholderiaceae_C; genus Rubrivivax. The sequence goes on from JAXMEZ010000055.1 coordinate 10,247, forward strand.
CCGCGCGACTCGCCCGCGTGCTGCGCCGCCGTCTCCAGCCTCGCCGGCGCGCCACGCCATCCAGGCCTGGCGGATACTCGTCACGCCGGCAGCCGGGCCCTGGAGCAGGGGATGCCCGCCGCCGCACATGAACAGCAGGTCGCCGCTGGGCACCGCGTCCAGCGTCACCGGCGGCATGCCAGCCCACTGGCCGGAGCTGAGCGGGCATCACCGTGTCGGCGGTGGCGGCGGGTTCGTGCGCATCGGCCGCGAGCGGCGTCAGGCACTCGCGTGCCGACTCGCGCACCTCGTCGTCTTCCTGCGCGAACTTGCCACGGCCAGGCCGTGCGGCAGGTGGTCGATGCCGGTCAGCCGCCACAGCGCCGCGTAGGGCTGGAAGGCGATGCCGAGCGCCGGGTGTCGCGCCCACATGCCGAAGCCGTTGCGGTGCCCGTGCACGATGAGGTCAGTGTGCCGGCGCAGCGCGCCACCGGGCGGCGTGGCCGGTCCAGTTGAGGCTGACCATCGCGCAGGCGCCGCCTTCGCGCTGCAGCAGCTCGGCGTGGCGCAGCATCGCGTCGTGCTCGTCGCTGATGTTGACGGCGACGAGCACCGTCTTGCCGGTGGCCTCGCGGTGCGCGCGCACCGCGGCCATCACGGCGCGGATGCGACTGCCCCACCGGCGCGTGCTCGGGGTCGCCGCAGCACTCGTCGTCCTTGATGAAGTCGACGCCGGCGCGCGCCAGCTCGGCCACCAGCGCGCCGTCTCCGCCGCCGAGAGGCCGACGTTGGGCTTGATGATCGTGCCCACCAGCGGCCCCGCGGCCGCGCGGCAGCGGCACTTCCGCGTGCCGGCCACGCCGTGCCGCAGACGCTCGAAGCGGTGGCGCAGCGCTGGCGGCGGCTGCAGCCGCTCGAGCCTGAGGCCGTGGTCTCGCCGAGGTCGAACAGGTTGCCGGCCACGGTGGCCGCCAGCGTGGGCAGGTTGTGGCCGATGTTGGCCAGCGGGAAGTCCACCTCGATGCGGGCGCGCCGGAAGGCCTTCGTGCCGCGCTCGCCCTGGCGCTGCAGCCAGGCGCTGGGCAGGCTCGGCGGCGCGAGCGGCTCGAGTTCGACGAGCGAGGCGACGGTGGCGCGGCTCCTCGCGCGCAGCGCTTCAGTCTCGCCGGCCACGCACGAAGGTGCCGCTGCTCTGCTCGCCGGCCAGCACTTCGGCCACGCGGGCTCGAGCGGCGTTTCGATGACGTAGGTGGCGCGCAGCGCTGTCCTGGCTCATCGTGGGGCTCTCCGCTGCGGCGGCGCGCCAGGCGCACTCACAGCCGGGTGAGGTCGGGGAACGGCCGCACGGGCTCGCGCCCGTCCCAGCCCGCGGCGGCCTCGCGGATCAGCTTGAACAGCCGCGCTTCGGCCCGGCCACTTCGGACAACTCGATCGTCGTTCCCGGCAGCGGCGAGCCGGGCTCGGTGCGGTCCTCGAAGTAGACGAAGCGGCCGTTCTCGCCGACCTCGCCGCCCATGCAGACGCGAAAGCCTGCCGCTTCGGCGCGCGCGAGGTCGGCGTCGAAGCTCTCGGTCCAGTAGGCGACGTGCTGCACCCCCCGATGCCCGGCCTGGAGGAAGTCGCGGTACATCGAAGGCACGTCGTTGCGCGGCTGCACCAGTTCGATCTGCAGCGCGCCGGCGTTGGCCAGCGCCACCGAGTTGTTCGGCTCGTAGTGCTGGCCGCGGTAGTGGTAGTGGCGGATCGGCACCTTGGGGTTGTAGTACCAGGGCCCGACGCCGAGCACGCGCGCCCAGTGGTCCATGGCGGCCTCGATGTCGGGCACGAGGTAGGCGACCTGGCGGATCTCTCCGAAGAAGCGGCTCATCGGTTGGGGGCTCGCTGGCGGGATGGATGAAAAGAGGAACGGCGAGAGGGAAGGCAACGTGACAGGGCTGGCCCGCCTGCGTTTAGCGCGCCAGCATCAGGCCCGGCAGCCAGGTCGATGCCGCCGGCACGAAGGTGACGGCCGCCAGCGACAGCAGCAGGCAGCCGATCCACGGCAGCGCCGCGCGCACGACGGCCTGCACCGGCATGCCGGCCACCGAGGAGACCATGTACAGGCTCATGCCCACCGGCGGCGTGAGCAGGCCGATCATCAGGTTCAGCACCACCACCACGGCCAGGTGCACCGGGTCGACGCCGGCCGCGGCGAGCGCCGGCACGACGATCGGCGCGAGGATCAGGATCGCGGCGATCGTCTCCATCACCATGCCCACCAGCAGCAGCAGCACGTTGACGATGACCAGCAGCAGCCACGGGTCGCGCGACAGGCCCAGCAGCAGGTCGGCTGCCTTCGTGGGCACCTGGTCGATCGTCAGCACCCAGGCGTACAGCGCCGCCGTGCCGACGATGAACATCACGCCGGCGGTGGAGCGCACCGTCTCGCGGCAGGCGTCGACGAAGCCGCGCCAGGTGAGCGCGCGGTAGAACGCGGCGCCGGCGAAGAGCGCGTAGACCACCGTCACCGCGGCCGCCTCGGTCTCGCCGAACCAGCCGAGCAGGATGCCGCCGATCAGCACGAACGGCGCCAGCAGCGCCGGCAGCGCGAACCAGAAGCGGCGCGTGAACTCGCCGCGCGTGACGGTGATGGTGTCGCGCGGCAGGCCCTCGCGGCGGCCGATCCACCACACCATGCCCATCAGGAACAGCGCGATGACGAGCGAGGGCAGCACGCCGGCGATGAGCACCTTCACCGGCGAGATCTCGGCGGCCATCGCGAAGATGACCAGCGGGATCGACGGCGGGAAGATCGGCCCCAGCGTCGCCGCGGCCATGCAGATGCCGGCCGAGAAGCGGTCGCGGTAGCCCTGCTCGCGCATCATGTCGATCTGGATGCGGCCGAGCGCGCCGATGTCGGCCAGCGCCGCCCCCGAGACGCCCGAGAACACGAGGTGCGTGAGAACGGTGACGTAGCCGAGGCCGCCGCGGATGCGTCCGATGACCATGCGCATGAAGTCGAACAGCTGCGCCGTCAGCCCGGCGGCGTTGAACAGCGCCGCGGCGAAGATGAACATCGGCACCGCCAGCAGCGTGGTCGAGTCGAGCGAGTTGACGATGCGCTGCGCGATCACCGCCAGGCGCATGTCGAACCACCACAGCGCGGCGGCCGACCCGAGGCCGAGCGCGATGGCCACCGGCGTGCCGGCCAGCAGCAGCAGGATGCACAGCACCGTGGCGGTGAGGCTCAGCATCGCGGCGCCTCAGCGGCGTTCGGCGCCGGCGCCGGGGGCAGGCGCCGGGGCGGCGCGCGCCTCGTCGGGCGCGGCGGTCGTGCCGCGCACGATGCCCAGGCAGCGGTCGGCGGCCACGAGCGTGGTCAGCACCATGCCGGCGATGGCCGGCAGGTAGTAGGCGAGGTTGGGCATGCCCAGCGCCGGCGTCGAGGAAGCGCGCCGCCCGCTGCATGAACCACCAGCACGAGACGAGGAAGAGCCCGCAGAAGGCGAGCGTGGCGAAGTCGTTGAACAGCGCCAGCGCCTGCACCCCGGCCTGCCGCGCGCAGGCGCTGCGAAGAAGGTCGACCTTGACGTGCGCGTCGTGCGCCAGCAGCAGCGGCACGGTGAGGAAGATGAGGCCCAGGCCCGCGTAGCGCGAACTCGCCCACGGCCGGCTTGGTCGAGATCGAAGAAGCCGCGCGCGAAGACCTCGGTCATGATGGCCGCTGTGGTGGCCACAGCAGCGCCATCGCGCCCGGTCGAAAGGCGCGGCAAAGCGGCAGCAGCAGCCGAGCGGCGCAGGGAGCCGGCAAGGCGCACAGGCCGCGAGCGCCGGCAGCGGCGCAGCAGCCGCTGAAGGCTTCCGCGCCATCATGCACCGCCTCGGACCAGCACTGCGCGTCAGCTCGCCGAGCTTGGCGCCGAACCAGTCCACGCTGCGCGGCGTTGCGGGCGTTGCTCCAGGCCTCGGCGGTACCAGTGGCCAGGTCACTCTTCGGCTTCTTCAGCCGCCATCTCGGCCAGCGCCACAACTGCGCATCTCGGTGGCGCGCCGGCACCTCGGCGGCGGCAGCGCCGGCTGCTCGCGCTGCGCGGCGCATCGAACTGCCGATCACCTTCGTTGATACGGCGAAGGCGCCGATGACTGCGCGTTCATGGTGCTGGCCAGTGCATCGAGGTGCATTCGCGTGCAAAGCGGAAGCGGACGACTTCGGCACGATGAGCCGAGTTCTCCTGGCCGTTGACCTTGCCGGTGGCCAGCGCGCCGTGAGCACCTCCGACCAGTCAACCAGCGCCGCACCGCGCCCATCGCCTCGACCGTGGTCATGTAGATGGGGAACAGGATGGCGCGGATCTTCAGGCCCAGGAAGGTCGGCCGGCTGCGCAGCCGCCTTGCGCCGTGAGGTGGCGGGTGCCGCACCGAAGTAGTAGGCGTACAGCACGCGCACGCCGGCATCCTTGACCAGGCCCTCGTTGAGCTTCTTCATCACCGGCGAGGCCGTGTCCATCACCTTCATCAGGTGGTCGACGTCGCGGTAGAGGTAGGGCGTATCGAGCGCCGCGAACGGCTCGTGCAGCGAGCCGATGCCTGCTGCCGTGTTGGCGACAGCGCGATGGTGCCGGTGGACACCGCCTCGGCCAGCTCCTGCAGCTTGCCCAGCTGCGACGACGGGTACACCGTGACCTTGATGCTGCCGCCGGTGCGCTTGGCGATCTCCTCGGCCAGCCACTGCGCCTGCATGCCGGCGGCGCTGTTGGGGGGGTTCATGTGGCCGTAGCGCCACTCGATCGCCTTCTGCGCCAGCACCGGCGGTGCCAGCGTTGCCGGCGGCGAGCGCGGCGGCAAGGGTGAGCAGGCCGCGGCGGGCGCGGCGGGGCAGGGCGAGGGCTGGCGCGGCATGGGCTTGTCTCCGGGTGGATCGGGTGACCGCTGATGGAATCTGATGCGTTGCAACACGTCACCCGCACCTTAAGTTCGAATCGGGTTCGCGGCAATCGCCGCGGCTGATGTTTTTTGATGTCGCTCTTCGCCTCTTCGCTCTTCGCTCTTCGCATGCCGCTGCACCGCGTTCCCGCCTTCCCGACGTCGCCGCGCCGCCGGCATCTCCACGGCCACCGTCGACCGCGTGCTGCACGGCCGCTGGCCGTGCGCCCGGCCACCGCGCAGCGCGTGCTCGAGGCCGCCGCCGAACTGCGCTACGGCGCGCAGCGCTGGCGCCGGCGCAGGCCTGCCGATGGAGCTGGCGTTCCTGCTGCCGGCCGGCACCAGCCGCTACCTGCGCATGCTCGGCGACAGCACCGCCGGCGCCGGCGAGGCGGTGGCGCCGTTCCACGTGCGCTGCCGTGTGCACTACATCGACAGCTTCGACCCGGCGCGCGTCGCCGCCGCTTTGCGCCGGCACGGGCGCACGGCGCAGGGGCTGGCCTTCATGGCCCTGGAGCACCCGCGCGTGCGCGAGGCGGTGGACGAACTGGCCGCGCGCGGCGTGCACGTGCTGACGCTGATCTCCGACCTGGCGCAGTCGCGGCGCGTGGGCTACATCGGCATCGACAACCGCGCCGCCGGGCGCACGGCGGCGCTCTTGATCGGCCGCCTCGTGGGGCCGCGGCGCGGCTCGGTGGCGATGATCGCCGGCTCGCTCGCCTACCGCGGCCACGAGGAGCGCGAGATGGGCTTCCTGCGCCTGATGCAGGAGGAGTTCCCGGCGCTGAAGGTGGTGGGCGTGCGCGAAGGCCGCGACGACGCCGACACCAACTACCGCCACGCGCGCGCACTGCTGAAGCAGCACGCCGACCTCGTGGGCCTTTACAACATCGGCGGCGGTGCCGAAGGGGTGGGCCGGGCGCTGAAGGAGCACCGGCGCGGGCCGCCGGCGGTGTTCGTGGCGCACGGGTTGACGCCGGACACGCGCGCCCTGCTGATCGACGGCACGCTCGACGCCGTGCTCAACCAGCATCCGCAGACCGTGCTGCTGAACGCCGTTCGCACCTTCACCAACCTGCGCGACGGGCGCAGCGCCCACGCCGGCGTGGAAGCGGTGCGCATCAGCATCGTGCTGCGCGAGAACCTGCCCTGAACGCCCGCGCCGCGCCTCGTTCCTAGAATCCCCCCGCAACAGCGCGCAGCACGGTCCGAAGGGCCAATCACCCGCCGCGCAGGACGAGCAGCCGATGACCCGCACCTTCCGCATCGCCCCGAGCCTGCTCTCGGCCGACTTCGCGCGCCTCGCCGAGGAGGTGCGCGCCGTCGTCGCCGCCGGTGCCGACTGGCTGCACTTCGACGTGATGGACAACCACTACGTCCCGAACCTCACCTTCGGCCCGATGGTGTGCCAGGCGCTGCGCAAGCACTGCACGGTGCCGATCGACGTGCACCTGATGGTGCAGCCGGTCGACGCGCTGGCCGTCGCCTTCGCCAAGGCCGGCGCCGACCTCATCAGCTTCCACCCCGACGCCAGCACGCACGTGGACCGCACGCTGCAGCTCATCAAGGGCGAAGGCTGCCAGGCCGGGCTCGTGTTCAACCCGGCCGCGCCGCTGGACGTGCTGGAGTGGGTGATCGACAAGGTCGACCTCGTGCTCGTGATGAGCGTCAACCCGGGCTTCGGCGGCCAGAGCTTCATCGACTCGGCCCTGCGCAAGGTGGAGCAGGCGCGGCGGCTCATCGAAGCCTCGGGCCGCGACATCCGGCTCGAGGTTGACGGCGGCATCAAGGTCGACAACATCCGCCGCGTCGCCGACGCCGGCGCCGACACCTTCGTGGCCGGCAGCGCCATCTTCGGCCAGCCCGACTACAAGGCGGTGATCGACGCTATGCGCCGCGCGCTGGCTTGACGAGTCCGATCGTGCGTTGCGGCGGCGCCGGCTGCGGTCGGCCTGCTCCGCATCGCCGGCGGCTGGCTTCAGGCCGACTTCATCTTCGCCGTTGGGCCGGCGATCATGCCAAGCGGTCGATCCATCTCGCCAACACCACAGCCGTGGTCGTTTTCGTAACGCCTTCGATGGCGCCGATCTCGTCCAGCAGCGCGTCGAGGCGCGCCGTGCTCGCCGCGCGCAGCAGCGCCAGGTAGTCGAACTCGCCGCTCACCTTGCTACTGGCGCAGTTCCGGCAGCGCCGCCAGCCGCAACGTCACGTCGCGCGCCGACTTCGGGCTCGTCGATGCCGACGTAGGCCTCGACGCCGTGGTCCTTGCTGTCGGCGGCCAGGCGCACCGTGAAGCCGACGATCACGCCCTCGCGTTGCAGCCGGGCCAGCCGCGCCAGCACCGTGGTGCGGGCCACGCCGAGCTTGCGCGCCAGCAGGGCGGCGCTGGCGCGCGCATCGGCTTGCAGCAAAGCCACCAGCCGGCGGTCGAGGTCGTCGAGGTTCATCGGTGCTCCCGCCATGCCCGCGGCGCCCGCAGCACCGTTCGGCCGTTACACCGCTGCCGTGCCGTCGTCATCAGACCCATTGCGGCGGTGCAGCGATTGCGGTCAAAGTACGCCATCGGGCCGGCCGGCCAGCGGACAAGAAAACAGGAGCGTTTGAACATGAACCTGCGCGACGTGGCGATCTTCACCGGCGAACGCTTCCGCGTGCCGCAGTGCATCCAGCGCATCGACCACCGGGCCACGCACGGCTGGCAGCTGCGCTACGGCGGCACCAAGCTGTACTCCGACCACAGCAACGACGGCAGCGGCGCCGAAGACGCGCTGGCGCTGGCCATCAAGGAGCTGATCCGCCGCATCGGCAAGCTCGAGGCCCCGACGACGCTGCAGCGCGGGCCGAGCGCCAACAAGTCCAACGGCCTGCCGCCGGGGATCTCCGGGCCCATCGTGCGCGGCCGGGCCGGCAGCCGGGCGCGCGACTGCAGCCTTGCCGTGCTGGTGCCGCGCTTCGGGCAGGCGCCGCTGCGCCGCTCGATCTACGTCGCCACCGAGAGCACCTTCACCCAGGCCAAGCTGCGCGCGGCGCTCAAGCGCGCGACGACGATGCGCGAAGAGGCCGAGGTCGTCTACCGCAAGGAGGCAACGCGGGCGCGCCGCGCCGAAGCCAAGGAGATGAAGGCGATGCTCGCTGCCGGCGACTTCAAGCGCCGGCGCCGGGCACCGGCCAAGCGCGCGGCCTGAGCGGGCTGAGCGGCCGGAGACACCCGCGCGACGCGAAACTTGCGACGATTGGCCTGCTGGCGATGTCATTTCGACGAGGCTAGCACGCTCTTCGACGAAAGCGCCGTTTCTTTCGACAGCATCGATCTCTAGACTGCCCGCGGCGCAGCGGCCATGCCGGCCGGCTGCCGGATAGCGGAGGGTTCCCCCATGCGTGTCGCGTTGCTCGGGGCCGGGCACATCGGCCAGACCATTGCCCGGCTGCTTCAGCGCAGCGGCGACTACGAGGTGACAGTGGTGGACCGCAGCGCGCAGGCGCTCGCGCTGCTCGCGCCCCCGGGCACGGGCACGGGCGCGGCCGCTGGCGGCCCAGCCGGCGTTCGCACGCTCGTGGCCGACACCAGCGATGCCGGGGCGCTGCGGCAGGCACTGCAAGGCCACGACGCGGTGCTCAACGCGCTGCCCTACCACCTGGCAACGCTGGCGGCGAGCGCGGCGCGCGAGTCGCGCTGCCACTACTTCGACCTCACGGAGGACGTGGCCGCAACGCGCGCGATCAAGCAACTCGGCGAAGGCGCGGCCACCGTGTTGATGCCGCAGTGCGGCCTCGCGCCGGGCTTCATCGGCATCGTCGCGCACCACCTGGCGCAGAGCTTCGAGACGCTGCACGACGTGAAGATGCGCGTCGGCGCGCTGCCGGCCTTCCCGACCAACTCGCTGAAATACAACCTCACGTGGAGCGTCGACGGCCTCATCAACGAGTACTGCCACCCGTGCGAGGCCATCCGCGACGGCCACAACATCGAGGTGCTGCCGCTCGAAGGGCTGGAGCACTTCTCGCTCGACGGCACCGAGTACGAGGCGTTCAACACCAGCGGCGGCCTGGGCACGCTGTGCGAGACGCTGGCCGGCCGCGTGCGCAACCTCGACTACAAGAGCGTGCGCTACCCCGGCCACCGCTACCTGATGAAGATGCTGCTCGAGGAGCTGAACCTCAACCAGGAGCCCGAGACGCTGAAGGACATCATGCGCCGCTCGATCCCGAGCACGATGCAGGACGTGGTGCTGGTGTTCGTCACCGTCAGCGGCTTCCGGCGCGGCACGCTGGTGCAGGAGGTGTTCGCGCGCAAGATCTTCGCCGAGCGCGCGCCGGCCGACGGTGGCGAGCCGCTGTCTGCGATCCAGATCACCACCGCGGCGGGCATCTGCGCCGCGCTCGATCTCTTCCGCGAAGGCAAGCTGCCGCAGCGCGGCTTCGTGCGCCAGGAGCAGGTGGCACTGCCCGACTTCCTCGCCAACCGCTTCGGCAGCGCCTACCAGCAGAGCCGGCAGGTGCAGAGCATCGGCTGAGGCGACGCGCAGGTTCTACGCCGGCGTTGCCGTGCGCACCGCAAGCGCGGCGCTTTCGAGCAGCCAGCGCGGCAGGTCCGCCAGGCCGACGACGGCCTCGGCGGCGCCGAGCTTGATGGCCTGCATCGGCATGCCGAAGACGACGCAGCTCGCTTCGTCCTGCGCCGCGGTGCGCGCGCCGGCGCGGCGCATCTCGAGCAGGCCGCGGGCGCCGTCGTCGCCCATGCCGGTGAGCAGCGCCCCGACGGCGTTGGCGCCGGCGCATTGCGCCACCGAGCGGAAGAGCACGTCCACGCTCGGCTTGTGCCGGTTCACGAGCGGTCCGTCGGTCACGTCGGCCACGTAGTGGGCGCCGCTGCGCTTCAGGCGCAGGTGGCGGCCGCCGGGGGCGATGAGGACGCGGCCATTGACGAGGCGGTCGCCGCTGGCAGCCTCCTTCACCTCCATCGGCACGAGGCTGTTCAGGCGCTCGGCGAAGGCGCGCGTGAAGCGCTCGGGCATGTGCTGCGTGACGAGGATGCCCGGCGCCGTGCGCGGCATGCGCGCGAGGATCGCCTCCAGCGTCTGCACGCCGCCGGTGCTGCTGCCGATGGCGATGACGCGGTCGGTGGTCTCGGCCATCGCGCTGGTCGCAGCTGCGTTGGCGCCGGCGTTCGCCATCGCGACCCGCGCCGCGGCCGCAGCGCTGCCCGCCGCCCGCACGTTGGCGCGCGCCGCCGCGCACCGCCTCGACGAGGCCCGTTGCCTTGCTGTCGTCGAGGAAGTCGCGCAGCCCCGCCTTGGGCTTGGTGACGAAGGCCACCGCGCCGGCGGCCAGTGTCTGCATCGTCGTGGCGCAGCCGGCCTCGGTGGTGCTGCACATCACCACCGGCGTCGGCCGCTCGGCCATCAGCTTGTGAGGAAGGTGATGCCGTCCATGCGGCATCTCGACGTCGAGCACGATCACGTCCGGCCAGGCCTCGCCTTGCGCGAGGCGTGCCTGCCCAGCTTCTGCCAGGCGAACAGCAGGTCCTGCGCCGTCAGGAGCACTTCGATGCCGCCGCGCCGCAGCGCTGCGGTGAGGTGGAGTGCGCACGACGGCCGAGTCATCGACCAGCGCGGCGGTGACGGTCATCCGGCATTCCGGTCTTGTTGTTCGCTTCTTGTTCGCCGGGCGTTCGTCACGCCTTGCCGCGGCGGCACTGGACGGCGCCGCTGGCCATGTCCAGCGTCACCGTGCGCGGCACGTTGTCGACGTCGATGGCAACTTCGAGCGTGAAGCCGGTGCTCGACGAGCGTCCAGCCTTGCTCGATGTTGCGTTCGCCGACGTTGAACCGGGTCCCTGCGGACTCGCTCATCGTGTCGGCGCCGCCGTACAGGTGCGCCACCAGTTCGCGGCTCTTGCAGCCGTGGCGCTCGAGCTCGCTGATCATCGCCGGCACGGCCTCGTCGCCGAAGCGGCCGTCCAGCGGTTCGCTGTCCTTGCGCTGGCGCTTGGGCAGCAGGTAGTGGCACATGCCGCCCACGCGCAGCCGCGGGTGCCACAACGTCAGCGCCACGCATGAGCCGAGCAATGTCCTGACGCTGGCGGCGCCGCGTCCGAACCAGCTCGCCGGGCATCAGCGACAGCGCCTGGCCGGGCTGCGCGACGCGCCAGCCGCTGACCGGCGGCAACGCGAGCAGCGGTGCCGGCGTGGTGGCCGCGGCCTGTGCGCGCGGCCACGCGCGCGGCGAGACCGCGGTAATCCAGGTGTTCCTTCGCGGCGGACCGTTCCTTCGTTGCCGCGCTTGCTGCGAAGGCGCCCGGCAAGGTCGTCCCCGGCGGCCGGTTCACTGGAGTGCCTTCGTGCTCCGCACTCGGTATGAGCCCTTCGGGCGGCCGGGCAGGCCATGCGCGCACGTACACCGCGGGGGCGACGCTTGCGGATCGGCAGGCCGAGGTTGGCCAGCGATTCGGCGTGCCCGGTGTACAGCACGCCGCCGGGCGCCAGCACCTGCAGCAGGCGGCCGACGATGCCGGCCTGGCCTCGTTCTCGAAGTAGATGAGCACGTTGCGCAGCCGGATTCGCATCCAGGGGCCGTGGCCGGGCAGCAGCGCTCCATCAGGTTGAGCGTCTCGAAGCGCGCTGGCGAACGGTCCACGAGCAGCAGCCCTTCGTGCTCGCCGGTGCCCTTCAGGCGGTGGCGCTTGAGGTATTGCTCGGGGATGTCCTGCGTGCGGCCGCTCGGGTAGAGCGCCCGCCGTGCCTGCTCGACCATCGCCGTGCTGAGGTCAGTGCCGGATTTGCCAGCGTTGTTCGGCCAGGCCAGGCGGTCGGCCAGCGGCATCGCCGGGCGCGGCAGACCTCCTCGCGCCCGAGGAGCAGGCGGCGCTCCACACCTGCCAGCGGCGCTGCGGCTGCTGCTCCAGGAGCCCCGCGAAGTGGCGGAAGTGTTCGCGCTCGCGGAAGAAGTAGGTTTCGTTCGTCGTCAGCCGGTCGATGACGCGTGGTCTCCTCGGGCAGCGCGCGCCGAGCAGGCAGGCGATCGACATAGCGGTCGAGGTCGCCCTCGCCGGATTCGCCGGCGAGCCGCGCCAGGCGGGTCACGACGAGCGCGTGCTTGGCCGGCGTCAGCCGAATGCAGGCAGGCGCGCTCGGCGAAGCTGCGTGGCGTCAGCGCCAGGCGCCGGCCGGTTGATCAAGCGCCGGCCCGGAGGCGCTGACCATCGAGCGCCGGCCTGCCGGCCAGCTGTTGTGTTGCCTCAAGCAGCATGGGCGGCCACCAGTTCGGTCAGTTCGGCCTGCGACAGCACGCGTGCCACGTCCAGCAGGTCCAGGGAGGCGTCCTTGCAGCGGCAGCACGCCGGTGAGCATCGTGGGCGCGACGCAGGTGCCGAGCAGCGGCGGCGCGCTGACGGCCAGCAGCGGGGTCGACGTCGACGACCTCGAACACCGCATCGACCATCACGCCGGCCACCAGCGGCGGCCGGTGCATCGGCTGCCTGCTCCTTGATGATGCAGCTGCGCCGGCCACGGTGAGCGGGCGGCCACCCAGGCGTGCGCCGAGGTCGACCACGGGCACCACGGCACCGCGCAGGTTCATCACGCCGCGAATGGCCGCGGGCTGCGCGGCGGCACCGTCAACCAGCCCACCTGCAAGGATCTCGCACCTGGTCCTGGGCAGCGCGAGCGCGTCCGCGGCCGCGAAGGCGCAGCCATTAGCGCAGCGTGCCGGCAGCGGACGGGTCGGCTTCGGTGGCCGCTGCGGCGGCACTGGGATCGGCGTGCTGGCGGATCTCAAGCGCACGACCCGCCTCGTCGGTGACGACAAGGATGGCGCCGGCGCGGCGCTGCCGCAGTGCGCCGAGGCCCTCGGCTGGCCAGCGCCAGCAAGCCGAGCAATGGGTCGCAGGATGGGCTGCCCCGTGGGCCGCCTGATGGGCCGCCTGGTGGGCCACTGAGTGCGCCGCAGGATGAGCAGCCGCGCGCTGGCGCCGCGCGCCAGTACGGCCGGGCCGCTGCCCTCGCGCCGCGCCAGGCCAACGGCAGCCGCTTCTTCGGCCGAGCGGACGCGGAAGAATCGGCCTTGCAGTTGCTCGCCTGCGCCGAAATCCTCTGCCGTGGCCGAAAGTTCCTCGCTGGCGCTGGCGGTCTGCTGCGTGGCGGTGGACAGGTGGTTCATCACGCCGAGGTGATCTGGCCGACGCCCTCGCTTTGCTCGGCACTGGCGGCGCCGATCTCCTGCACGAGTTCACTCGTCTTGCGGATGGAAGGCACCATCGCGGCGAGGACGGTCTGGTGCCGACGCTTGTCGGCCAGGTCCACCGAGCCGCCGGCCAGTTCGCCGATCTCGCGCAGCGACCTGGCTGCGTTCGGCGAGCTTGCGCACTTCGGCGGCGACGACGGCGAAGCCCTTGCCCGTGCTCGCCGGCGCGCGCCGCCTCGATGGCGGCGTTGAGCGCCAGGGTTGGTCTGGTAGGCGATGTCGTCGATGATGGAGATCTTCTTGGCGATGTCCTTCATCGCCGCGGCTTGGTCTGGTGACGGCCTCGCCGCCTTGCTGCTGCTCGCGCTGGCGGCCTGGGTGGCGATGCCGTCGGTGACGTTGGCGCTGTCGGCGTTCTGCTTGACCGAAGCCGAGATCTCCTGCAGCGAGGCGGTGGTTTCCTCGACGCTGGCGGCCTGCGCGACGCGGAGTGCGACAGCGACTGCGAGGTCTGCGACACCTGCGCCGAGGCGCTCGGAAGGTCGGCCGCGGCGCGGACTTGCACGATCGTCTTGCTGACGGTCTCGACAGCGAGCTGGTTGCCGAAGCCTTCGGCCAGCGTCCGGTAGAAGCCGCTGCGGCTTTCGGTGTCGAGGCGGCGGGTCAGGTCGCCGTCGGCGGCGGCCTGCACGAGTCGCGGATCTCGCCCGCGGCGGCCTGCTCGGCGTTGCGCGCGGCCAGCTCGGCCGTCATGTCCTTCCATTCGACGGCGGTGCCGACGCCGGCCTATCACGGCGACCGCGTTGAGGATGAAGGTCGAACGTGCGCCCGCCCAGCTCCAGGCGCGCGGTGTGGGTGCAGGCGGTCGAGCAGGCCGCGCTGGTGCGCCGGGTTCTTGTGGAAGGCGTCGATGTTCGAGCCCACCAGCTGCGCGGCGTCGAAGTTCGGCGCCTTGCGGATGTCGGCCTCGGCGGCGGCGGCGTCGCGCGCAGCGAGGCGTTGGCGTAGACGATGTTGTAGCCGGCGTCGGCGACCATGCGTTGGTGGCCGCGGCGTCGAGCGCCTGGCGGATGCGGTGGCTCTCCTCGGCGCGCTTGCGGGTGTCGAACTCGAAACCCAGGCGCGTCTGCAGCCGCTTCAGCGCCAGCATCGACTGCGCCAGCTCGTCGTGGCCGCGCGCGTCGACGATGCCGTCGAAGCGGCCTTGCGCGTAGCCCTCGAGGTGCCCGGACATCTCAACCAGCGTTCGGCGCAGGCGCGGCCATGCGCCCATGCCGGCCAGCGCCAGCACCGCCAGCAGCGCCGCGCCTGCCGCCGCGGGCAGCGAGCCGGTGGCCGCCGCGAGAGCCGCGCCGGTGGCGACGAGCAGCCAGGCCATGCCGAGCACGGCGAGCGCTCGAGTAGCCCAGGCGCGCGAAGAGCAGCGGATGCTTGAGCCGCGAGCCCCGTCTTCACGGCGCGGCCTTCGCGGATCGCCAGGCCCCTGGCCGTCTTCTCCTTGAAGCGGCAGTACACCGCCTCGGCCGCTTCGACCTCCTCGCGCGTGGGCCGCGTGCGCACCGACATGTAGCCCACCACCGAGCTGCCTTCCTTCAGCAGCGTGGCGTTGGCCTGCACCCAGTAGTAGTCGCCGTTCTTGCGCCGGTTCTTCACCCAGGCCCGTCCACGGCCGCCCGGCCTGCAGCGTGCGCCACCAGGTCGGCGAACGCCTCTTCGGGCATGTCGGGTGAACGATGTTGTGCGCCTGGCCGATCAGCTCGGCCTCGGGGAAGCCGCTGGCTTCGAGGAAGTCATCGTTGACGTAGGTGATGCGCCCCTTGAGGTCGGTGCGCGAGACGATGGTGATGCCATCGCGCAGCGGGTACTCCTGGGAGGTGACGGGCAGGTTGGTGCGCATGGGAAGGACTCGCTGCTACAGGGACTGGGACTGCGAAGTGAAACGGGCGATCGCTGGGGCGGGCCGGTTCAGGCGGTGACGAGGCGGCGTTCGTCGGACCTGCCGACCGCCGCCGGGCGGCGCGCGGTGCGCGGCGCTGCCGGCTCCTCGGCCACGCGGAAGAAGTCCATCAGGTTCTGCAGCTCGCGCCCCTGCGCCGAAAGCTCTTCGGCCGTGGCCGAGAGCTCTTCGCTGGCGCTGGCGGTCTGCTGCGTGGCGGTGGACAGGTGGTTCATTGCCGCGGTGATCTGACCGACGCCTTCGCTTTGCTGCGTGCTGGCGCTGCTGATCTCCTGCACCAGTTCGCTCGTCTTGCGGATGGAAGGCACCATCGCGGCGAGGACGGTGCCGGCCTTGTCGGCCAGGTCCACCGAGCCGCCGGCCAGTTCGCCGATCTCGCGCGCAGCGACCTGGCTGCGTTCGGCGAGCTTGCGCACTTCGGCGGCGACGACGGCGAAGCCCTTGCCGTGCTCGCCGGCGCGCGCCGCCTCGATGGCGGCGTTGAGCGCCAGGAGGTTGGTCTGGTAGGCGATGTCGTCGATGATGGAGATCTTCTTGGCGATGTCCTTCATCGCCGCGGCGGTGCGGGTGACGGCCTCGCCGCCTTGCTGCGCTTCGCTGGCGGCCTGGGTGGCGATGCCGTCGGTGACGTTGGCGCTGTCGGCGTTCTGCTTGACCGAAGCCGAGATCTCCTGCAGCGAGGCGGTGGTTTCCTCGACGCTGGCGGCCTGCTGCGACGCGGAGTGCGACAGCGACTGCGAGGTCTGCGACACCTGCGCCGAGGCGCTCGAAAGCTGGTCGGCGGCGGTGCGCACCTGGGCGATCGTGCGGCCGAAGGTCTGCATCAGCTGGTTGAACTGCTCGCCCAGCAGGCGCATGAAGCCTTCCTTGCCATCGACGGCGATGCGGCGCGAGAGGTCGCCTTCGTTGGTCGCTGCGGTGAGTTCGGCGATCTCGGCTTCGGCCTCGATCTGCTCGGTGCGGTCGTCCCAGATGCCCACCGAGCCGATGCAGCGGCCCTGGGCGTCGAGGATCGGCGACGTGCTCACGTCGTAGTGCCGGCCGCCCAGCTTCAGCTGCGAGTGCGCGGTGCTGCGCAACTGGCGCAGGCGCTCGACGGCGGCGGCGCCGTCGACGTAGAACATGCCCACCGAGCCGCCGACGACGCGTGCCGGGTCGAAGCCGGGCAGCTCGCTGCGGAAGGCGGCGGCGTCGCGCTGCAGCCGCTGGCCGAGCGCCGCGTTCACGTAGACGATGGTCCCTTCGGCGTCGGCGATGCGCACCGGCATCGGCGCTGCGTCGAGGGCGGCGCGCACGCGCGCGTTCTCGGTGGCGCTGCGCAGGTCGCGCTCGTGCTGCTCGGCGTCGGCGCCGCGGCGCTCGCGCAGCTGCTGCTGCATGCGCGAGAAGCCGGCCAGCAACTGCGCGGCCTCGTCGCCGCCGCGGGCGCCGATGCGGAAGTCGAGGTCGCCCGCGCCCACCGCGGCGGAAGCGGCGACGGCGTCGGCGAGCGGCCGCGTCACCGAGCGGCTGATCGCCAGCCCGAGCGCGAGGCCCGCAACTGCCAGCGCGCCGAGCACGGACAGCAGCAAGGCGCGATGCCGGCGTTCCGCGGCAACGCGTTCTTCGAGCAGGCCGTCCAGCGCCTTGA
>JAXMEZ010000056.1:0-25717 GCA_046348035.1 Rubrivivax sp.
ACGGTGCCGCCGCTCGCACCGCAGGTCCAGCCGGCGCCGGCGGCGGAGACGAACGAGACGGCCGGCGGCAGCGTGTCGACGAGGCGCAGGCTGCCGGCCGCATTGGGCCCGGCGTTGCTGACCGTCAGCGTGTAGGTGACGTTGGCGCCGCCGACCACCGGGTTCGGTGCGCCGGCCTTCGCGAGCGACAGGTTGGCGCCGGTGACGACGGTGGTCGTCTGCGTCTGCGTGTTGTTGGCCGGGTTGCTGTCGTTGTCCGACAGCACCTCGGCGTTCGCCGTCACCGTGGTCGGGCCGGGGCCGAGGGCGCGCCAGTTGAAGGTCACGTCGCGCGGCGCGGCGCCGAGGGCGGCGACGCTGCCGAGGTTGCACTCCACCGTGGTGGCGTTCGCCGGCGCGCAGTTGGCGCCGGCCGGCGTCGCGGAGACGAAGGTGGCGCCGGCCGGGACGCTCAGGCGCAGGCGCGTGTTCAGCGCCGCGTCGACGGCGTTGTTGTCGACGCGCACCGCGTAGGCGACGATGCCGCCGGCCGGCACGGGGTCGGGCGTGTCGACGAGCGAAGTGATCTGCGCGTCGGCAGCGAAGGCCGCGGCGGCGAGGAAAGACTGGCCGATGAGGCCGATGAGGCCGGCAAGGCCCACACGGCCCACACAGCCGGCAAGGCCGGCACGACCGAGCCGCGCTGCCGCGCCGCGCTGCCATCCGCGCAACTGCATCGTCCCCCTCGCCCCTCTCCTGCGTGCCGCCTCGACGGTGCCCCTGCGCACGGACCATACGCCGGGGGCTGCTTCGCGCGCCCGGTCCTTCGTATTGCGTCCTGCGGGCGCGGCGCTTGTCGTGTGTCGGGCTCCTCGTGTCCTTTTACCTGAGCCGCTGCCGTTGGCCCAGCCCCTTTTGGCAAAGGTGCCGCAAAGGTGCGGCAAAGGCGCGCGCTACAGCGCGCGTTGTGTCGTCAGCCGGCCACGGTCGGGCGCATGCTCAGCGCGGCCAGTACCGCGAGCCACAGCGATGCGGTGAGCACGAAGGCCAGCGTCGAGACGACGATCGACGCCGCCGACTCGCCTTCGAGCAGCCGGTAGCGCTGCGCGAAGATGAGCGCGTTGCTGCCCACCGGCAGCGCCGCCATCATCACCACCACCGCCAGCGGCAGGCCATCGAGCCCGAAGCCCCAGTGCGCCACGGCGAGCACGAGCGCGGGCATCAGCACCAGCTTCACCGTGCACACCGGCAGCACCGCGCGCAGCACGTCGGCGAAGCGGCCGCCCAGGCCGTGCGCATGCAGCGAGAGGCCGATCAGCACCAGGCACACCGGCACCACCGCGCTGCCGAGCAGCTTCAGCGCTTCGTCGATGACGCCGTGCAGGCCGAGGCCGGTGAGGTTCCACACGAGGCCGGCGACGATCGGCAGCACCACCGGGTGCAGCAGCGTGTTGCGCACGGTCATCCACATCACGCTCGAAAGCGGCGAGGCGCCGTGCACGCGCGCGTGCGCGTGCGCCAGCGCAAGTTCTGCCAGCGCCGTGGGCAGCGTCAGCAGGATCACGCCGTGCAGGCCGACCATCGTGATGTGGATCGCCAGGCCCGGCTCGCCGAACAACGCCGCCGCCATCGGGATGCCGAGCTGCACCGCGTTGCCGTAGGTGGCTGCCACCGCGCGCGTGGCCGGCGCCGCGGGGCCGTCGCGCTCGGCATGGCGGCGCTGCCACAGCGTGACGGCGAGCACCAGCGCCAGCGCCGGGATGAAGTAGGCCATCAGCACCGGCCACGGCAGCGTCGCGAAATCGATGCGCGCCGCGGTGCGGAAGAGCAGTGCGGCGACGAAGACGTTCATCGCCAGGTTGCCGAGCAGCCGCGCTTCCGCTGCGGTCACTTCGCCGAACCAGCGCGCGCGTGCGCCGACGTAGCCCACGCCCACGGTGAGGAAGATCGCGAGCAGCTTGTGGAAGATGGCCAGCGTCATCGGCGACGTAGTATCGGCGCGGCAAGCCCTGTCCGGCGGGGCCGGCAGCGCGAAGCTGAAGGGCCGCGGTGTCGCTTCGACGCTCAGGGCGGGATCGCTGCGGCAGGGCGGCGGCGTCGCCTGCGTTCTCCGGCCCACGCTCGCGCGGGCCGCGCGCCACGCTGAACAGGGCCGGCCCGCGGCCGCCACCGACCCCTAACGCGAGGACTTCCGGGCCGGCGCGGCCTTCTTGGCCGGCACCGCCTTCTTCGCGGCCGGCGCCGCCTTCGCCGCGGCCTTCTTTGCCGCTGCCTTCTTCGCCGGCGCCGCGTCCTGCGCATCAGTCACCGTGGCTGAGGCTGTTGCCGGCGCCGCAGCCGCTGCACCGCCGCGCCCTTTCGCGCCGCCGCGCGGCTCGAACTCGAAGCCGACCTTGCCTTCCTTCGCGTCGTAGGACAGGTAGGCCTTGAAGGCGCGCCGCGTGCGGTTGGAGATGAAGCCTTCGAGCAGGCTCGTGCGGCCGGTGGCGAGCAGCTTGTGCACCTCGTCGTGCGAGATCGGCTGCTGCAGGATGATGCGGCCGGTCTTGAAGTCACAGGTCTGGTGCGCGCCGACGCTGTGCTCGCACACGTAGTTGGCGCCGTGCTCGTAGACATGGCCCTGGCACTTCGGGCACGGGCCCAGCGACTTCTGGCCCGAGAAGTCCACCGGCTCGCCGTCGGCGGCGGCCTGGCGCTCGTCGTCGCCGAAGTCGAACTCGAGCCGCCAGTTGCCCACGTCGTCGTCGAACACGAGCTTCAGCTCGGCGCTGAATGGGAAGCCCTTCTTCGAGCGGAAGCCTTCGAGCGGGCCGACCTTCTTGTCGCGCAGGAACGCCTCCACTTCCTCGAGCTCGAAGGCGCGCCCCGAAGGGATCTTCGTGATCGAGAAGCCGCAGCCTTCCTCGCTGGCGCCACCGGCCAGCCCCGTGCACGCGAAGCGGCGGTAGTTCTCCTTGACCACGCCGCCGCACTTCGGGCAGGGCGTGGCCAGCGTCACGTAGTCGCCGGGGATCGTGTCGCGGTCGTACTCCTTGGCCTTGCGCACGATGCGCTCGGCCATCTTCGCCACGTCGGCCATGAAGGCCTCGCGCGCCAGCCGCCCGTGCTCCATCTCGGCGAGCTTGAACTCCCAGTCGCCGGTCAGCTCGGGCTTGGTCAGGTCTTCCACCTGCAGGCCGCGCAGCAGCGTCATCAACTGGAACGCCTTGGCGGTGGGGATCAGCTCGCGGCCGTCGCGCAGCATGTACTTCTCGTTGATGAGGCCTTCGATGATCGCGGCGCGCGTGGCCGGTGTGCCGAGGCCCTTCTCGCGCATCGCCTCGCGCAGCTCGTCGTCCTCGATCAGCTTGCCCGCGCCTTCCATTGCCGAGAGCAGCGTCGCCTCGGTGTAGCGCGCCGGCGGCCGCGTCTTCAGCGCGATGGCTTCGGCGTCGGCCGTCTTCACCTGCTCGCCTTCGGCCACCGCGACGAGGTTGGCATCTTCGTCCTGCGCTTCCTTGCCGTAGACGGCGAGCCAGCCCGGGTTGACGAGCACCTTGCCGTTGGTCTGGAAGTGGTGCTGATCGCCGGCGGCGGTGGCGACGCGGCTCGTGCGCGTGGTGACCAGGTACTCGGCGCTCGGGTAGAAGATGGCGAGGAAGCGCTTGACGATGAGGTCGTAGAGCTTCGCCTCGATCTCGCCCATCGTCGCCGGCGCCTGCAGCGTCGGGATGATGGCGAAGTGGTCGGAGATCTTGCTGTTGTCGAAGACGCGCTTGCTGAACTTGACGTAGTCCTCGTCGAGCGCCTTCTGGGCGTGCGCCGAGAGCACCCGCAGCGGCCCGGGCAGGTGCTCGGCGGCGAGCATCTGCACCGTCTTCTTCACCGTGCCGAGGTAGTCCTCGGGCAAGGCGCGGCTGTCGGTGCGCGGGTAGGTGATGAGCTTGTACTTCTCGTACAGCGTCTGCGCCACCGACAGCGTCGTCTTGGCCGACCAGCCGAAGCGGCCGTTGGCTTCGCGCTGCAGCGTCGTCAGGTCATAGAGCAGCGGGCACGCCTGCGTGCTCGGCTTGGCTTCGTCGGTGACGGCGGCCGGGCGGCCGCGCACCGCGTCGGCGATCGCCTGCGCGTCGGCGGCGGTCCAAACGCGATCGGCGCGCAGCTCGGCGTCGTCGGGGTTCTTCTTCCACTTCGGATCGAACCACTTGCCTTCGTAGGAGCCGGCGACGGCGACGAACTGCGCCTTCACCTCCCAGTACTCGCGCGGCACGTGGCGGCGGATCTTCTCCTCGCGCTCGACGACGATGGAAAGCGTCGGCGTCTGCACGCGGCCCACGGTGGTGAGGAAGAAGCCGCCGTCGCGCGAGTTGAACGCCGTCATCGCGCGCGTGCCGTTGATGCCCACCAGCCAGTCGGCTTCGCTGCGGCTGCGCGCCGCGGCGGCCAGGCCCAGCATCTCCTCGTTGCTGCGCAGCCGCTCGAAGCCTTCGCGGATGGCCTGCGGCGTCATGCTCTGCAGCCACAGGCGCTTCACCGGCTTGTTGAGCCCCTTGCCCTGGGGGCCGCCGCCGGCGTACTGCTCGATGAGGCGGAAGATCAGTTCGCCCTCGCGCCCGGCGTCGCAGGCGTTGACGAGCGAGGCGACGTCCTTGCGCTTGGCGAGCTTGACGACGGCGTTCAGCCGCCCCTTGGACTTGTCGATCGGCGCCACGTCGAAGTGCGGCGGCACCACCGGCAGGTGCGCGAAGCTCCACTTGCCGCGCTTCACTTCGTAGTCGTCGGGGGCCTTGATCTCCACCAGGTGGCCCACCGCGGAAGTGACCACGGTGCTGTCGTTCTCGAAGTGGTCGGCGTGCTTGTCGAACTTGCCGGCCACCGGCGTGAGGGCGCGCACGATGTCCTGCGCGACGCTGGGCTTCTCGGCAATGATGAGAGTCTTGGTCATGGGCGGGGTCGGCTCGAGGAAACCGGTCGGATCTGCGGCAAGGGATCTGCGGAAAGAAGGTGGGCGAAAGGGCATGCCTACAGTACCGCCTCTCGCGCGCACGCACGCGCACGCGCGCACGCACCTTCAATGTACCGAATGAGCAAGACCTCGGCGAAGGCCCCCTCCAACGGCAACAGCCGCGCTGGCAGCGGCGCCGCCAGCAAGCGCAATGCCCGTGGCGCAAGCGCCGGCACCAGCGCCGCTGGCCGCGAATCCCGGTGCGTCGAAGCGGCGTGCACGGCGGGCGTCTTCGCGCTGGTGCCCATCGCCAAGGGCACGCGCCTCATCGAGTACGTCGGCGAAGTGGTCACCTGGCCGCAGGCGCAGAAGCGGCATCCGCACAACCCGGCCGACCCGAACCACACGTTCTTCTTCCACGTCGACGACAAGCATGTCATCGACGCGGCGGTGGGCGGCAACGCGGCGCGCTGGATCAACCACGCCTGCCAGCCCAACTGCAAGGCCGAGGAGGAGAAGGGCGCATCTTCATCGACGCGCGGCGCGACATCGCCGCCGGCGAAGAGCTCTTCTACGACTACGGCCTCATCATCGACGAGCGCTATACGCCGAAGCTCGAAGCAGTACGAATGCCGCTGCGGCAGCCGCCGTTGTCGCGGCACGATGCTGGCGCCCAAGCGCTGAGAGGCTGAGAGGCCTCTGCGGCCCGTTCCGCGATGACCGACTCGAACGCCCACCACCTGAGCTGGGACGCCGAGTCGCTGTGGGAGCAGCTGGCACCGGTGCTGCCGGGCATCTCGGTGGAAGTGCTGGCGCGCTGCAGGTCGACCAGCAACCTGCTGATCGAACGCGCACGGCGCGCCGGCGGCAACCCGATGCGCCGGTCACGCAGCCCGGCGCGCTCGATGCCGGCCGTGAACGCGGCGGCGCCGCGCACGGGCGGCGCGGCGGCGACGTCGATCCTTGCCTGCTCGTGGCCGAGCAGCAGACGCGCGGCCGCGGCCGCCTGGGGCGAGCTGGCTCGCTGCCACCGGCGCCTCGCTGACTTCGCTGGCGCTGCCGCTGGTGCGGGCGATTGGGCGGGGCTTTCGCTCGCGGTGGGGCTGGCGCTCGCGGAGGCGCTCGACCCGAGAGCGAGCGCCGGGGCTGCAAGGTGGCGCACCGGCGACAGCCGTGAGCGGCGCGGCCGGCGCGACCGGCGCGGTCGGAGCATCCGGCGCGGTCGGTGCGACCGGGATGCCGGCGCCGCGCATCGCGCTCAAGTGGCCGAACGACCTCTGGCTCGTCGAGGAAGCGAGCGCTGTTGCTGCCAAGCTCGGCGGCATCCTCATCGAGACCGTCAGCGTCGGCCGCCGCAGGCTGTGCGTGGTGGGCATCGGCCTGAACGTGCTGCCGCTGCCGCCGACGCTTGCCGATGAACTGGCTGCCGCGGGCAGCGGCCACGCCTGCCTGCGCATGCTCGACCCCGAGGCCACTGCGCCATCGGTGCTGGCGCGCGTGGCCGTGCCGCTGGCGCGCGCGCTGCTGGCGTTCGAACGCGAAGGCTTCGCGCCGCTTGTGTCGCGCTACGCGGCGCGCGACCTGCTGCGCGGCCACGAGGTGACGGCCGCGCTCGGCGCGCAACCGGTGACGGGGCCATGCGAAGGCGCGTCGATGCGCACGGCGCGCTGCTCGTGCGCGACGCCGTCGACGGGCGCTTGCCGCATCGTCAGCGGCGAAGTGAGCGTGCGGCGCAGCGGCTCCGCCGCCACGAGGGACGTGGGGCGGGCACGGGCGAAAGCGGGGACCCAGGCAGCGACAAGAGCAGAGGCGAACGCTGATGCTGCGCACACTGCTCCTGCTGCTGCTGCTGGCCAACGCGCTCGTCTTCTCGTGGGCGCACGGCTGGCTCGACCCGGTGCTGCCGGCGCCGGGGCAGACCGAGCGCGAACCGGCGCCTGGAAGCGCAGGTGAACCCCGGCGCGGTGAAGGTGCTCACACCGGCCGCGGCGAGCGACGCGAACGGGGGCCGCGCAGCCGCGGCGCGCTGCGTCGAGGTGGGACCGTTCGGCCTGGTCGATGCGAGCGCGGCCGAGTCGGTGCTCGAATCGGCCGGGCTCGCGAGCGGCACCTGGGACCGCGACCTGCGCGGCCCGGCGCAGGTGTGGCTGCGCGTGCCCAAGGCCGACGCAGCGATGCGCGAGAAGCTGCAGGCGCTGGCGGCCAACAGCACTCTGCTGGCCGGCGGCTTCAGGAGTTGCGCGAGCGCGCCTTGAACGAGAGCGCCGCGGCGGCGAGCGCGAGCAGCGCCAGCCAGGCGGCGGACATCGAGCCGCCGCCGTTCTTGCCGCCGCCATCCGAGCCGGACGCAGCAGGCTCGGTCACCGTCACCGACACCTGGGCCGTCTGAGTGGCGCCGGCGCTGTCGGTCACGGTGAGCTTGACGACGAAGGTGCCGGTGGCCGTGGGCGTCAACGTCGCTGTGGCGCCGGTGACGCTGCCGGTGAACGCGCTCACGGCGCCGCCGCCGCTGACGATCTGCCAGCTCCAGCCGGTCTTCGTGCGCCCGGGCGGCGCGACGCTGCGCGCCGAGTCGAGCGTGACGGCCTGGCCGCGCAGCGCGCTCGTCGGCGTCACGTCGATCACCGCGAAGCCCGTTGCCGCCGCAGCGACTGCCGCGCCCGCATCGACCATGCCGGTGCCGCACAGCGGGTAGTTCGCCGCGCCGGGGTTCGGGCAGTAGCACTCCAGCTGTTCGACGCCCTTGGCTGGCGCTGCGCAAGCCGGCGTGCCGGCCGTGCCGGTGTTGGTGGGGAACGGCCGCGCGGTGCCTTGCAGCAGCGTGCGCATCTGCGCCACCGTGAGCGCCGGGTTCTGCGAGGCCATCAAGGCAGCGATGCCGGACACCAGTGGTGCCGCGAAGCTCGTGCCCACGGTGTAGTCGTAGCTGTCGCTCCAGGTCGACGTCTGCGGCGTCGTCAGGCCGGCGTTGAGGGCGGCGAGGATCGGGTACAGGCACGGATCGTTGACGCCCGTGTTGATGCAGTTGCCGCCCGGTGCCGAGACGGCGATCTGCGAGCCGAGGTCGCTGAAGCCGACCTTCGTGCCCGCATGGCGAAGCGCGGCAACGGCGATGACGCCGTTGCAGCTCGCCGGCGTGCCCACCGGCTCGCCGGCGCTGTTGCCCGCCGCGGCGACGACGACCACGCCGCGCGCGGCCAGTTCATCGACCGCGGCTTGGTAGGCGGCGGAGCAGGCGCCCGTGCTGCCGAGGCTGAGGTTGATCACCTTCGCCGGGTTCGGGTTGTCGGGGACACCGGCCACCGAGATGCCGCCGGCCCAGCGCATCGCCGCCTGGATGTCGGAGTCGCGGCCGAAGCACTTGCCGAGCACGCGCACCGGCAGCACGCGCACGCCGGGCGCGGTGCCGGCCATGCCGGCGCCGTTGTTCGCTGCCGCGCCGACGAGGCTTGCGGTGGCAGTGCCGTGCCAAGAACTGTCCGAAGCTTCGCAGTTGGCGAAGACGCCGCTGCCCGCTTCGCCGCTCGCCACCCAGTCGCCGGGGTCGGTGGGGTCGGCGTCGCGGCCGTCGCCGTCGTTGGCCACCGTCGCATCGGTGACGAAGTCGTAGCCCGGTAGCAGCTTGCCGCCGGTGGCGACGCGGCCGAGATCGGGGTGCTCGAAGCGCACGCCGGTGTCGAGCACCGCGACGACGATGCTGGCGCTGCCGAACCCGCGCGCCCACGCCGTCTGCGCGTCGATGCTCGAGCGGAACGTGGTGTCCGGCGGCCGCAGGTACCACTGGCCGGCGTCGGGGCCGTTGGGTTGCCGCGAAGCGAATGCGTACAGCGGATCCCCCGGCGGCACCTGCAGGCGCCGCTGGCGGCCGTTCGGCGCGGCGAATTCGACTTCGGGATCGGCGGCGAGCTGCCGCGCGAGCTCGGCCGCATCGGCGCCCGGCTGGCGCACGACCTGGATGCGTTCGCCCACTGCTTCTCCTGCCTCGAGCGTGCGGCCCATGCGTGCACCGAGCGCCGCAGCGCGCTTGGCGAGCACGCCAGCCACGATGTCAGCCTTCGCGTTCGTGGCCAGCGCGTGCGCCTTCACCGTCGCCGCGTCGGCTTTGAAGCGCACGATCACCTCGCCGGGCACCGGCGCCAGCGGCGGCGTTGCCGCACCGCTGCGCAGCCGGGCGAGGTTGCGCGAGGCGGTTGTTGTTGCAGCCGTTGCACCGGCTTCCGAAGAAGCCGATGAAGCCGCAGGGCTCGGGCCGGTGCCGGCGGCCAGCAGCGCCGCCACGACGAATGAGGCGGCCAACAGGCCTGGCGTTCTTGTGGGCATTTGGGGGCGCAGTGTAGGAACGCGCCCCCGCAGCCCATGTGGCTGTTCCTGCCTCGTTGTCAGCAGGTGTTTCGAATTGCCGCGGCGCCGGCGCGCCGGCGGCAATTCTTCGCAAGCGGACTCAGCAGACGTTCAGCCGCGCTTCAGCGCGCCATCACGCGCACCATCTCCAGCACCTTGTTCGAGTAGCCCCACTCGTTGTCGTACCAGGCGACGACCTTGACGAAGGTCTTGTCCAGCGCGATGCCGGCGTCGGCGTCAAAGACGCTCGTGCACGGCTCGCCGCGGAAGTCGGTGGCGACGACCTTGTCCTCGGTGTAGGCGAGCACGCCCTTCATCGGCCCGGCGGCGGCGGCCTTCATCGCGTTGCAGATGTCGGCCCAGCTCGCTTCCTTCACCAGCTCGGCGGTGAGGTCGACGACGCTCACGTCCGAGGTCGGCACGCGGAAGCTCATGCCGGTGAGCTTCTTGTTGAGTTCCGGGATCACCACGCCCACCGCCTTCGCCGCGCCGGTGCTCGAAGGAATGATGTTCTCGAGGATGCCGCGGCCGCCGCGCCAGTCCTTGTTGCTCGGGCCGTCGACGGTCTTCTGCGTCGCGGTGGCGGCGTGCACCGTGGTCATCAGGCCGCGCTTGATGCCGAAGCTGTCGTTGAGCACCTTGGCCACGGGGGCCAGACAGTTCGTCGTGCAGCTGGCGTTGCTGATGATCGCTTCGCCCTTGTAGGTCTTGTCGTTGACGCCGTACACGAACATCGGCGTGTCGTCCTTCGAAGGCGCGCTCAGCAGCACCTTCTTCGCGCCGGCGTCGATGTGCTTCTGCGCCGTTTCCTTGGTGAGGAAGATGCCGGTCGATTCGACGACCACCTGCGCGCCGACCGCGCCCCACTTCAGCGCCGCGGGGTCCTTCTCGGCCGTGAGGCGGATCTTCTTGCCGTTGACGACGAGGGTGTTGCCGTCCACCGCGATGTCGCCCTTGAAGCGGCCGTGCACGCTGTCGTACTTGAGCATGTAGGCGAGGTAGTCGGGCTCGAGCAGGTCGTTGATGCCGACGATTTCGATGTCGCTGGCGAAGTTCTGCACGGCGGCACGGAACACCATGCGCCCGATGCGGCCGAAGCCGTTGATGCCGACCTTGATGGTCATCGTGATCTCCTGTTGGGAAGCGGGTAGCGGAAAGCGGTGGGGGAGTGGTTGGCGAAGAGGCGAAGCAGGAAGTGTGGTTGCCGGCGTCGGGGGGCAACTTCAGCGCCCGAGCACCTGCCGCACCACCTGCGTGACGTTCTCCGCGGTGAGGTGGAAGAACTTGAACAGCGCGCCCGCGGGGGCGCTTTCGCCGAAGCGGTCGATGCCGACGACGGCGGCGCAGCCGTACTTCCACCAGCCGTCGGTGACGCCGGCTTCGACGGCGATGCGCGGCACGCCTTCGGGCAGCACGCGCTTCTTGTACTCGGCGCTCTGGCGGTCGAACGCGGTGGTGCTGGGCATGCTCACCACGCGCACGGCAATGCCGCTCTTGGCGACCTCGGCCTGCGCGTGCAATGCGAGTTGCACTTCGCTGCCGCTGGCGATGATCACTGCGTCGGGCTTGCCCGCCTTCTTCGGAGCGAGGCCCACCTCGGAAGGCTCGGCCAGCACGTACGCACCCCTGGCGATGTCGGCGAGCGTGGGCTTCGGCAGCGCCGGCACGGCCTGGCGCGTGAGCAAGAGAGCGCTCGGCCGGCTCGCCTGCGCCAGCGCGGCGCTCCACGCCACCATCGTCTCGGCGGCGTCGGCCGGGCGCCAGACGTCGAGGTTCGGGATCAGGCGCAGGCTCGCCGTGTGCTCCACGCTCTGGTGCGTGGGGCCATCTTCGCCGAGGCCGATGGAGTCGTGCGTGAAGACGTGCACCACGCGCCGCTTCATCAGCGCCGCCATGCGAATGGCGTTGCGGCTGTAGTCGCTGAACGTGAGGAAGGTACCGCCGTAGGGGATGAAGCCACCGTGCAGCGCGATGCCGTTCATCACCGCGGCCATGCCGAACTCGCGCACGCCGTAGTTGATGTGCCGCCCGCCGTTGCCACGGCCGGCGAGGTCGAAGCGCAACGGCGGCGTCGAGCTGGTGTTGGTGAGGTTGCTGCCGGTGAGGTCGGCGCTGCCGCCGAGCAGCTCGGGCATGAGCTTCGTCAGCACTTCGAGCGCGTTCTGGCTCGCCTTGCGCGTGGCGATGGCGTCGGTCTTGGCCTGCATCGCCTCGAGCGCCCGCGCGGTGGCGGCGGTGAAGTTCGCGGGCAGCTCGCCTTGCCAGCGCCGCTGCAGCTCGGCCGCCAGCGCCGGGTGCGCGGCGCGATAGGCCTCGAAGCGCTCGGCCCAGCGCGCCTGCCGCGCGGCGCCGGCGCGGCGTGCGTCCCACGCTTCGTAGGCCGCCTCGGGCACCACGAACGGTTCGTGCGTCCAGCCAAGCGCCGTGCGCGTGAGCTTCACTTCTTCGGCGCCGAGCGGCTCGCCGTGCGCCTTGGCCGTGCCGGCGCGGTTGGGCGCGCCGTGGCCGATGCGCGTCTTGCAGATCACGAGCGTGGGCTTCAGCGGCTCGGCGCGCGCGCGCTTCAGCGCCGCGTCCACCGCGTCGGCATCGTGGCCGTCGACCGGGCCGACGACGTTCCAGCCGTAGCCGGCGAAGCGCTGCGCCGCGTCGTCGCGGTACCACGGCGCCACGTCGCCGTCGATGCTGATGCCGTTGTCGTCGTAGACGGCGACGAGCTTGTTGAGGTTCCACACCGCGGCGAGCCCGGCGGCCTCGTGGCTGATGCCTTCCATCAGGCAGCCGTCGCCGACGAACACCCACGTGCGGTGGTCGACGACCTCGTGCCCTTCGCGGTTGAACTCGGCCGCGAGCAGCTTCTCGGCCAGCGCCATGCCCACCGCATTGGCGAAGCCCTGGCCGAGCGGGCCGGTGGTCGTCTCGACGCCGGGCGTCACGTCCACCTCGGGGTGGCCCGGTGTCTTGCTGTGCAGCTGGCGGAAGTTGCGCAGCTCGCTCATCGCCAGGTCGTAGCCGGTGAGGTGCAAAAGCGCGTACAGCAGCATCGAGCCGTGGCCGTTGCTGAGGACGAAGCGGTCGCGGTCGGGCCAGTGCGGATCGACCGGGTTGTGCTTCAGGTGCCGGCCCCACAGCGCCACCGCGATCTCGGCCATGCCCATCGGCGCGCCGGGGTGGCCGGAGTTGGCCTGCTGCACCGCGTCCATCGCCAGCGCGCGGATCGTGTTGGCCATCAGCGGCGTGGCGAAAGGAGGCTCGCGCTTCATGATGATGAGGAGGGCGTTTCCGGCAGGGTGGGAACCGGGAATTCTAGAAGGCGGCTCACACCCGCGGCCGCCTGCTGCCGCAGCCGCACCTATCATTCGCGGCAGACGATGGACGGCCTGCACCTCACGGCGGAGTTGCACGAGTGCGCGGCGAAGGCGCTGCTCGCCGAACCGGCGGCGCTGCGCGCGCTGTGCCTGGCCGCGGTGGCCGAAGCGGGGCTGACGCCGGTGGGCGAGTTGTTCCACCACTTCACCGCAGCCGGCGGTGGCATCACCGGCGTGGTGCTGCTGGCCGAATCTCACCTGGCGGTGCACACCTGGCCCGAGCTCGGCGCGGTGACGCTGGACGTGTACGTGTGCAACCTCAGCGCCGACAACAGCGGCCGCGCCGAGCGCGTGGTGGCGGCCCTGGAGGCCGCGTTCGCGCCGGGCCGGCGGCAGGTGCAGCGGCTGCACACCGCGGCACACCGGCCGGTGCCCCCCGCCGGTACCCCCGCCGCAGGTTGCAGAGGCGGCGCTGCCTTCAGCGCGGTTGACCTGAAGCAACTTCGACGGCGCCGCCTGCAAAGCTGACTGGCCAGCAGGCGGCAGCCGGCGCGCGAATTGAATCCTCGATCCCGGCCTGCCTTCTACACCCGCCTTCCGTTACCCACCGTTCAGCGCGCCGCGCCGCTTACTTCGCCATCCAGCTCGGGGATCTTCTCGATGCGTACCGCCGCCCTCGACGTCATCCGCGACGAACACCAGGCCCTCGCGGCCATGCTGCGATCGTTGAAGCTGCTGCTGGCGCAGGCGCGGCGCGAAGGCGTGCTGCCCGACTTCGGCGTGCTGCGGGCGATGCTGTTCTACGTCGACGAGTTTCCCGAGCGGCTGCACCACACGAAGGAAAGTTCGCTGCTGTTCCTGCGCCTGCGCGAGCGCGCACCTGAGCTGGCACACGTGCTGTCGCGGCTGGACTACGAGCACGCCCGCGGCGAAGCGACGGTGCGCGAGGTCGAGCACGCGATGCTCGCCTTCGAAGTGCTGGGCGAGCCGCGCCGCGCCGCCTTCGAGCACGCCGTGGAGCGCTATGTTTCCGAGTACCTCGAGCACATGGCCATCGAGGAGACCGAGGTCCTGCCCGCGGCGCAGCGCCTGCTGACCGCCGCTGACTGGAGCGAGCTGGACACAGCCTTCGCCGCCAACCGCGACCCGCTCACCGGCCACGAGCCGGCCGACGAGTACCGCGAGCTGTTCCACACCATCGTCCACAACGCGCCGGTGCCGATCGGGCTGGGCGGCGGCAACCCGCAGGATCCGATGCGCCGGTAGGCGCGCTCCTTCGTCGGCTCGCGAGCGCTGCTCGGCGGTTAGTGCGCCGGATCGCGCACTGCGGTGGGGCGCATCGCGCTGAGTTCCTCGAAGGTCAGCGCGAGATCATGCTGCCAGGGGGCGCAGCCCGCTCCATGTCCCCGCAAGCGGCGGCCGCCAGCGGTTGCCGTTGTCTTCCTTTACTTCCGCTCCGCAGCGCCCCCGTCGGCACGATCCAGCACCACCGCCGCATGCCACGGCGTTGTGCGCCACGGTCGTGCTGCCGAGGAATCGGGTGGGCCCTTGCGCGGAAGCAGAGGAGCAGCAGCCGCCGCGTAGCGGCGCGGCGCTGTGGGGGACATGGAGCGCAAGGGCCCACCCGGTTCCCTCGGCTCGCGCAGGCTGCGAACGCGGGCCACATCGGCCCGCACCCGCGCTCGCGCCAGGGGGGGGACGGGCCCGGTTCAATCCCGCCGTCGTCACCGCATCGATGCGCGCCAGCACCTCGGGCGTCAGCCGTGGCACGAGCGCCATCGCGCCGAGGTTGCTGTCGAGTTGCGCGCGGCTCGAAGCGCCGGTGATGACGGTGCTGACGTGCGCGTTGCGTGCTGCCCAGGCGATGGCCAGTTGCGCCAGCGTGCCGCCGAGGTCGGCGGCGATCGGCTCGAGCTTGGCAACGGCGGCGTTGCGTGCGGCGTCGGTGAGGTTGTCGCGCATGAAGGCCATGTTCTCCATCGCGCCGCGGCTGCCGGCGGGGATGCCGCTGCGGTACTTGCCCGTGAGAAGGCCGCTGGCGAGCGGGCTCCATGTCGTGAGGCCGAGGCCGAGCTCGTCGTACAGCGGCGCGTACTCCACCTCGACGCGCTTGCGGTGGAAGAGGTGGTACTGCGGCTGCTCCATCAGCGGCTTGTACCAGCCGTACCGGTCGGCCAGTTGCCAGGCGCTGCGGATGGCCTCGGCCGGCCACTCGCTCGTGCCCCAGTACAGCGCCTTGCCGGCGACGATGATGTCGTTCATCGCGCGCGCCGTTTCCTCCACCGGCGTCGTCGGGTCGGGGCGGTGGCAGTAGACGAGATCGACGTGCTCCAGGCCCAGGCGCTTCAGGCTGCCGTCGATGGCCTGCATCAGGTACTTGCGGTTCAGCGTGTCGCGGCGGTTGACGGCGCGCTCGGCCGGCACGCTGCGGTCGATGCCCCAGAAGAACTTCGTCGAGACGATGTAGTTCAGCCGCGGCCAGCCGAGCTGGCGCAGCGCCGCGCCCATGATCTCCTCGCTCTTGCCCAGAGCGTAGGCCTCGGCGTTGTCGAAGAAATTCACGCCGGCGTCGTAGGCCGCGGCCAGCATCTCGGCGGCGAGCTTGATGTCGACCTGGTTGTGGTACGTGACCCACGAGCCGAGCGAGAGCGCGCTGACGCGCAGGCCGCTCTTGCCGAGGTGGTTGTATTGCATGGTTGTGTCGTTCCGGTGAGAGGTGCGTGCCGTGAAAGCGTACCGCAGCGCCTCGCGCCTACACGCGCCACGCCACCAGCGGCGGCAGCGCCGCTTCGCAGCCAGCAGTGAACGCTTCCTCGAAGACCGAGTAGCCGGCGAGGTCGGCGTGCGCGAAGCGGACCCGGCCGTTCGCGGCGCGCAGCGCGGCGAGCGCCGCGTGGCGCTGCAGGCCCGGTCGCGGGACGGCCATCGCGTGGCCGTAGCGAGCGAGGTCGATGCGCCGGACGCGCCAGCGCAGATCGCGGTGCGCTGGCTCGATCTCGGCCAGCACGCGCTCGGCCCAAGGCCGCGGGTCGTCGGCGAGCAGCGCGGCCCGTTCGCCGGCGGCGAGCGCGTGGTACGCGGTGATCACCGGCTGCTGGCCCGGGCCCAGCACCGGGCTCAGCCGCTGGTGCGTGGCGTCGACGTAGCCGAGTCCGCGGCCGCCGTGGATCACGTTGTCCCAGGCCGGCGCCGCGCCTTGCGCGTTGTCGAAGAGCGGTTGGTCGAGCAGCAGGTTGGCCACGAGCCACGGCGCGTACATCACCGCCGCGCCGGCCGCGCGCAGTGCCGAAGCGAGTGTTGCCGACGCCGGCTGCACGACGCGCTGCGCCACGAGCAGCGGCAGCGCGACGACCACGGTGCCGGCCTCCCAGGCCGCGGCTGCTGAAGCGCCTCGTCGAACGCCAGCACCGAGACGCGGTGGCGCTCCTCGCGCACGGCGAGCACCGTGTGCGCGGTGTGCAGGTGGCCGCCGCCGCCGCGTTGGTCCGGCTGCGTTGCGGCCAGCGGCGCAGCGAGCCGCTGCGTCAGCCACGCGTTGCCTTCGGGCCAGGTGAAGACCGCTTCGCGGGCGGTGCCGGCTTCATTCGCCTCGCCGTCGCCCGGCGCGACGAAGCCGTGCCGGCTGGCGAAGTAGTGCACACCGGCCCACGCCGAGACTTCGGCGAGGCCGGCGCCGTAGTCGTCGCGACAGCAGTAGTCGAGGTACGTGGTCAGCGCAGTGTCGGTGACGCCGTTGGCCGCGAGCCATTGCGCGAACGTCGTCGCGTCGAGCGCAGCGAGTTCTGCGTTCCAGCGCGAGCGGTGCGCCGGCAGTGCGAAGGCCGGGGCGGTGCGGTTGCCGTTCGCTGCACCGCCTGCGCCCGCGCCGCCGCCTTGCTTCTGCAACGCCGTCACGAGCGCGGCGAAGCGCCGGTACTGCGCCTGCCGCGCCGAGCCTGCCTCGGCCGGCGGCAGCAACCTTCGATCCAGCGGCCCTCGAAGAAGAGGCGCTCCTGCGGGCTGTGGCAAAGGTGCCGCTCATCGGCGCGCACGCGGCCGGCAGCGTCGGTTTGCAGGAGGCCGATCTCGTGCAGCCACTCGGCCACCTCGTGCGCCTGCGGGCCCG
This sequence comes from Rubrivivax sp., assembly GCA_046348035.1. Classification (GTDB taxonomy): domain Bacteria; phylum Pseudomonadota; class Gammaproteobacteria; order Burkholderiales; family Burkholderiaceae_C; genus Rubrivivax. Next base: position 16,658 of record JAXMEZ010000056.1, read on the forward strand.
GCAGCGGGAGGTAGTGCGCGCCGAGCGGGCACGCGGTGCCGCCGAGCGTGTCCGCGCGCGTTGCCGCCGGCGCTGTCTTCGAGTTCGAGCACGTGCACGTCGTCGATGCCATGGCGGTTGAAGGCGCGCGCGGCAGCAAGGCCCGCGACGCCGCCGCCGAGCACGAGCACGGCGGCGCGCTCGGCCGGCGCCGGCCAGGCGCTGCCGACGAGCGCATCGCGCCACGCGGCATCGCGCAGCCGGTGGCCGCGCGCATGCGCCGCGCCGCCGACCCAGGCCAGTTCGATGTCGCGCTTCGGCCCCGGCGCGTGCGGCGGCCCTTGCGAAGCGCGTCCGCAAGCAACGAGCGCGGCGCCGGTGCTGGCAACTCCCGTCCACTTCGCGCCTGCTGCTGCAATGGCCGCGCGCGTCAGCAGTGTGCGGCGCTTCATGGCTCGTGCGCCGTCGAGCGCAGGAACGGCCGCGCCCGCGCTGGCGTCTCGCGTCTCCTTCCGCTGCGAGCCATGCCCGGCGCGGCGGTCACCGCACCTTCCCCCACTCCTCTTCGAACGTGCTCACGAGCACCTGGTTCGAAAGGCGGTTGGGTTCGGCGGCCACGCGCGCCATGTCCGGCGGGAACTGCAGGAGCGCCGGCATGCCTTCGACGGTGAGGAAGCGCAGCCCCGGCGGCAGCGTGCGCACGCCCGGCCACGGGCGGCGGCCGGCGAGGACGAAGCCCCATTCGCCGAAGCTCGGCACCAGCGCGTGGTACGGCCAGGTCGAGAAGCCCACCGCTTCGAGCGTGGCCACCACGGTCCAGAAGCTGCGCCGCGCGACGAGCGGCGAAGTGGTCTGCACGACGATCCAGCCGCCGGCGGCGAGCACGGCGTCGGCGCGCTGGTAGAAGCTCGTCGTGTAGAGCTTGCCGAGTGCGTAGTTGCTCGGGTCGGGGAAGTCGGCGATGACGATGTCGAACGGCGCTGCCGTGCCGGCAGCGGTGGCGCGCGCGTGCTGTTCGAGCCAGGTGAACGCGTCGGCGTTGACGACATGCACCTTGGGGTTCGACAGCGAATGGCCGTTCAGCTCGGCCAGCAGCGCGTTGCGCGTGAAGAGCTGCGTGATGTGCGGGTCGAGGTCCACCAGCGTCACCTGCTCGACGCCGGCGTGCCGCAGCACCTCGCGCACGGCCAGGCCGTCGCCGCCGCCCAGGACAAGCACGCGCTTGGGCGCACCGTGGGCGGCCAGCGCCGGGTGCACCAGCGCCTCGTGGTAGCGGTACTCGTCGCGCGAGTGGAATTGCAGGTTGCCGTTGAGGAAGAGGCGGATCCCGCCGGCGCCGCCCGCACCGCCGCTGCCACTGCGCGTGACGACCACGCGCTGGTAGTCGCTGCTCTCGCGCAGGATGATGCCTTCGCCGTAGAACTGGTCCTCGGCCCACGTTGTGAGCCGCGCCGCGCCGAGCATCGCGGCGAAGAGGACCGCCACCACCGCGGCGCAGGCGAGCGCGTGGGCGCCGAAGCGGCGCAGCTCGCCGCGGAAGAGCAGGAGCGCCCACACCGCCACCGCGGCGTTGAGCAAGCCGAAGAAGACGCCGGTGCGCACGAGGCCCAGGTGCGGTACGAACAGAAGTGGGAACGCCACCGCCACCACCAGCGCGCCGAGGTAGTCGAACGTCAGCACCTCGGAGACGAGTTCCTTCAGTGCATAGCGCTCGCCGAAGTGGCGCTTGAGGATGCGCATCACGAGCGGGATCTCGAGGCCGACGAGCAGCCCCACCAGCAGCACGCAGCCGTACAGCAGCACGCGGAACGCCGCGCCGCCGCCGAAGCCCCATTCGTGCGGCATCGCGTTGTAGGCGGCGAAGAGGGCGGCCGGCATCAGCCCGCCGACGAGCCCGACGAGCAGCTCGATGCGCAGGAACTGCGCCACCAGCTGCCGTTCGACCAGGCGCGAGAGCCATGAGCCGAGGCCCATCGCGAAGAGGTAGGTGCCGATGACGGTGCTGAACTGCAGCACCGAGTCGCCGAGCAGGTAGCTCGCCAGCGCGCCGGCAGCGAGTTCGTAGACGAGGCCGCAGGCGGCGACGACGAACACGCTCGCCAGCAGCGCCACCTCGGCCGGCGCGGGCCGCGCTCGGGCCGCGGTGGACACGATCAGCGCGCGTGTACTTCCGCGGTCACCCGTGCACGGCCGCGGCGACGATCAAGCCGATGGCGATGCACATCGCGGCGACGACGATGGCCAGCGCCAGGTTCTTCTTCTCGACGATCTCGCCCCACAGGTCGTAGGGCGTCAGCTTGTCGATGATGACGAAGGCGATCCAGAACACCGCCACGCCGACGAGGGCATACAGCAGCGAGCCGAAGAAGGCGCTCGGCTTCAGCCATTCAAGTCCCATCACGTCAACTCCTCGCGGGCCGGACGCGGCCCTTGCGCTTCGTTCACTTCACCCATATCGGTCGGCGCGGCGCTCGCAGGTCGCTCGCACGCTGCCAGCAGGTCGCCTCTTCTCATTTCTTCTCACTTGTGCCCGCCGCCGCCACCGCCGCTGCCCCACGAGCCGCCGCCGGTGCGGCCGCTGCTGCCGCCGGAGCTGCGCTGCGCCAGGCACTGCCGGTACTCGTTGCTGTTCGGCCCGTACGAGAGCTTGATGTCGTCGCAGCGGTCGCCGCTGCTGCCGCATTCGGAGAGAACGCTCAGCACGATGAGCAGCAGCACGACGATGATGATGACGTGGGTGAGGCTCATGCGCTTGCCCGAGCTGCTCACCGGGCTCACGTCGCGCTGCATCGCGGCGCGTTCGCCGGCGGCGATGCCGAAGGCGTCGGCGACGACGTTCGCTTCGATCACGGCGCCGGCCGACCACACCACTTCGCTGCTGCCGCCGCGCTCGCCGGGCCCGCGCGCTTCGGCGCGCGTCTCCTCGCGCGAGAGGCGCTTCCTGCTGTCGCCGCCGGTGCCGATGTAGTCGGTGACGCGGGCGCGCTCGCCGCGCACGACGCGCCAGTAGAACTCGCCTTGCACCCAGGTGACCTTGGCGTCGTACGTGTACTTCTTGCGGTAGCTCGCGCCCTTGAACTGAGCCTGGTCGCCTTGACCTGCGGCGCGCCGGTGACCGGGCGCACCCAGCTCCAGCCGTCTTCCTCGGAGTCGACGAGGAAGGCGAAGCCGAGTTCGCGGTTGTAGAGCAGGTACTCGCGCCAGAAGGTCTGCTCATCGTCGCTGCCGGGCTCGGGGATGTCGCAGCGTTCCTGGTAGCCCACCACCTGCCACGGCTTCGCCTCGCCGCTGCCCAGGTTCAGCGTGCCCATGCGGCCCAGAGGGATCTGCGGCTCCGGGCCGCCCTCGCCGGTGTTTTGCGTGTAGTGCGAAAAGCTCGCCGCCGACGCCGGCCGAGAGGTCGACCACCGCGTTGCACTGGCCGCAGGTGATGCTCTTCGTGCTGGCGAGCTTGACTTCGAGCGGGTTGCCGCAGTTGGGGCACTGGATGCCGCGCGCGCCGAGCGTCTTCTCCTTCGGCTCGCTCGCGAGGCCGCTCATCGCCAGCGCCGACAGCAGCACCGGCGCGCCGATCGACCAGCCGAGCTGGCCGGGGTCGCTGGCGTCGAGCGTGCCCACTTCGTCGTCGCCGCGGCGCAGGTCGGCGACGAGGAAGTCGCCGTGCAGCTGCGGCGGCCGCGGCAGTTCGCTCCTGCGCGGCGATGAGGTGCGCCTTCACCACCGAGGCCACGTCCCAGGCGCGGCCCTCGACGGCGATGCGCTGGCCGGCGGTGAGCGTGTCGAGCGAGGGCACGTCGCGCGGCGGCGCCGGCGCGTCGAACGCCATCACGTAGGCGCCGTTGTCCTCCGAAAGCCAGCCGCTCTTGCCGGTGTCGAAGAGCGCGTGCCACTCGTTCCAGGTGCCGCCTTCGTAGCCGTATTGCAGGCGGCCGACGAGCGTGAAGGCGGACCCCTGGAATGTCCCGCCGGCGCCCAGTTGCAGCGGCGAGTGGTCGTCGAACAGCTCGGCACTGGTGCCGATGCGCAGCAGCGCCTCGCCGTCGCGAATGAGCGTGCTGCGGCAGAAGCTGCAAACGGCGCTGGCCGATGCGGCCGAGGCGAACTCGACCGGCGCGCCGCAGTTCGGGCAGGCCGCTCGGTAGGCGCGCTGCGGGGATCCCGGCGTCGTGGCCACGCTCGGCGTGCGCGGTCTTGTTATCGCGGTGCTGGCTGTGCCTTCACCCCGGCGGCGATCACACGAGCTTCTTCAGCAGCTCGGCCTTCTTGGCGCTGAACTCCTCGTCGGTGAGGATGCCCTTGGCCTTCAGGTCGCCGAGCTTCTCGAGCAGCGCCATCACGTCGTCGGGCTTGACGCCGGCCGCGGCGGCAGCGGCCTGCGCCGCCGCAGCAGCGGCCGCGCCACCGGCGCCGCCCGCGCCTTGCAGCCCCTGGTTGAGCTGCTGCGCCATCACCTGCCCGAGCGCGACGCCGGCGCCCAGGCCCATCGCGTCGCCGACCACGCCGCCACCGGCGGCCGCGCCCTTGGCGAACTCGGGGATCGCCTGCGCCGTCTGGTACTGCATGAAGCGGCCCATGTCGTTGCCGACCATGCCCATGCCGATCTTCTGGTCGAGGATCTTCTGCAGTTCCTCGGGCAGGCTCACGCTTTGCAGCGTCACCTTGTCCAGCGCCAGGCCGAGCGCGGCGAACTCGGCCGCGGTCGCTTCCTGCAACTGCTTGGCGAACTCCACCTGGTTGGCCGCGAGGTCGAGGAACGGCACACCGCTTTGCGCCACCGCATCGCTGATGTGCTGCAGCATCAGGCCGCGCAACTGGCCGTCGAGGTCTTCGACGGTGTAGCGCTCGCGCGTGCCGCTCACCGCGGTGTGGAAGACCTTCGGGTCGGCGATGTGGTACGCGTAGTTGCCGAAGGCGCGCAGCCGCACGGCGCCGAAATCCTTGTCGCGGATGGTGACCGGCTGCGCCGTGCCCCAGCGGCGGTCGAGCTGCTGGCGGGTGCTGAAGAAGTAGAGGTCGCTCTTGAACGGGCTCTGGAAGAGCTTGTCCCAGTTCTTCAGGTACGTGAGGATGGGGATCGTCTGCGTCGTCAGCTTGTACATGCCGGGCACGAACACGTCGGCGAGCTTGCCCTCGTTGACGAACACCGCCATCTGGCTTTCGCGCACGGTGAGCGAGGCGCCGTACTGGATCTCGTTGCCGGCCATCGGGAAGCGCCACGCGAGCGTGCCGTCTCCGCTCTCGGTCCACTCGAGGATGTCGATGAACTGTTTCTTGATGAAGTCCATCAGCGCCATGTCGCGTTGCTCCTTCGATGCCCCTGCGACAAGCAGGGTGCGGCGAATAATACGGCGCATGTTCGGTGCCCGTTCGGCGCGAAAGCGTGACCTGACGTGAATCACACCGCGTGGCGCGTGGCCGTCATTGGTGCCGGCCCGGTGGGGCTGGCGCTGGCGCTGCACGGCGCCCGGGTGCTGCCCGAGGCGAGCTTCACGGTCTACGACGCCCGCCCGGCCGAGCGCGACGTCTCGACCGACCCGCGCACGCTGGCGCTGGCGCTGGGCAGCGTGATGTTCCTGCAGCGCCTTTCCTGCTGGCCGGCGGCCGGCGCGGCGCCGATCACCTCGGTGCACGTGTCGCAGGCGCCGCCGTCGCCGGGGCAGCCCGAGGTGCTGATCGACGCTGCGGCGATGGCCGTGAAGCAGCTCGGCGCCGTGCTCGGCTACGGCGCGCTGGTGGCGCCGATGCAGCGCGCCTGGGAAGCGGCCTGCGCGGCCGAGCCGCAGCGGCTGGCGCTGCGGCTGGGCACGGCAGTGACGAGCGCCGCGACGCAAGGTGCCGAGAGAGCGGTGCAATTGCAGGGCGACAGCACCGCGCAGCACCACGACCTGGCGGTGGCCGAAGGCGGTGCCTTTGCCGAGCAGGCGAAGAAGGGTGGCCCGCGACTATCGGCAGACCGCGGTGGGGCAACGTCGTGCTCGAACGGGCGGCAACGGAGCCAACGACGTCGGCGCCGCGCCTACGAGCGCTTCACGCGGCAAGGGCCGGCGGCGCTGCTGCCACTGCCCGATGCGGGTGACGGAAGCCGGTCGGCGTCGGCCTCGACGGATCGCTTCTTCGTCGCGCAGCGTCCCGGCTGAGAGCGCCGCCGCGGCGCGTCAACGTCGAGCCCGCCGAGCGGCGTCAACGTGCGAAGATCCTCGCCGAGCGGCGTCAACGTGCGAAGAGCCCCGCCGAGCGGCGCTCGTGCGGTGCGTCGACGCCGACGACGATCCGGTGCGGCCACTCGCGCCGGCTCAGCGCTTGGCGCTGCTGAACACCGTGTTCCTGCCGAAGCCGGCTGCATCGTCGAGCTGTCGCCGCTGAAGGACTTCGCGCTCGGGCTCAACGCCGAACGCACGTTCGTGCAGGGCCGCGTCGTGCGCATCGGCAACGCGGCGCAGACGCTGTACCCGGTGGCCGGCCAGGGCCTGAACCTCGGCTTGCGCGACGTGCACGCACTCGGGTCGCTGCGCTGCGCGCCGACGACCTGGAGCGGGCGCTGAAGCGCGTCGAGTGGCAACGCGCCCCCGACCGCTGGGCGACGATCGCCACGACCGACTTCCTCGCCCGCTCGTTCACCTGGAACGCGCCGGGCATGGGCACGCTGCGCGCCGCCGGGCTGGCGGCCGTGCAGCGGCTGCCGCTGCTGAAGGACGCGCTGGCGCGCAGGATGATGTTCGGCGGGCGGTGAGCAGGGACGCGGGCTCACCCGAGCGTCACCGCCCAGGGCAATGCCTGCAGCAGCACCGAAGGCGGTGCCTGCGGTGCCGCGCCGGGCGCGTCCGCGGGCCACTCGCCGCGCAGCCACGTACCGAAGCCGCCCGGCCAGGAGCCTTGCAGCAGTTGCCGGCGCAGCGCCGCCAGCGCGTCGCTGAAGCGCGCGTCGGCATCGGCCGAGACCTCGCTCGCCTTCAGTGCCCACTGCGCCGCCAGACTGTACAGGCAGGCCGCTTCGTCGGCCACCTCGGTCAACCAGCCGGCGGCGTGGCGCAGGCCATGGTCGAAGCAGCCGGATAAGAAGCCGAGCGCTTCGCCGGAGCGGCCGTCGGTGTGCCCGAGCAGGCAAGCCGACAGCAGCGCCTGCCGGCAGCGGCGAAGCCGCAGCAGGTGGTGCGGCCGCAGCAACGTTGCACCCTCGCCGACGAGCAGGCCGACGCGCGCCGCGTTGGCCTGCTCGACCATTCCGTGGCCGACGCCGAGCAGCGCATCGGCCTCTTCGTCGCGCGCGGCTTCGCTCGAGTCGAGGTGCATCGGCTGCATGCGCTCGCCCCACAGCTTGGCCGAGAGCCGGCGCTCGACGTCTGCCCAGCGCAACTCCGCACTGCCGATGGTGGCGGCAGGCGCGGCCACGCATGCCCAGCGCGCCTCGTGCATCGGCGGTGCGTCGTCGGGTTGTGTCCGGCTTCGCCACCATGCCGCTGCGCTGGGGAACACGCGGGTCCGGCCGGCCGCGGACGAAGCGGCAAGGTGATTCCAAGGGGCCAGGTGCAAGTCACCGCTGGGAACGATGACCACCGACCCGACGCCGTCGCCGGCCAGCGCGCGGGCGATCGGCTCGACGCTTTGCAGCCACAACTGCTCGAAGAGCGCGAGCGCGAACCGGTCGCCTTCGGCCAGGCCCGGCCGTGCGCTGGTGGCCCAGGGTGCACGCGCCAGCGCATGCAGCTCGGCGCAGCTGAAGGGCAGGAGCGCCGCTGCGAGCCGCCGCGAGTGATGCGAGACCGACGCTACTGCGCCCGGGCGGCGTGCCAACACGATGACGAGCAGGGTGTCGCGCTGCGGCCGCGCCAGCAGCAGCAAGGCCGCGCCGGGTGCCACCGCGGCGCGCACGCGTTCGAAATCGAGCGCCTGCACCGGCGGCAGCAGGCCGCGGGTCACCAACTCGCTCCGCATGGCGCGGGTGCGTGCGCTCAACTGCTGCCACGCATGCAGCATCGCCGGTTGGGGCGGCGTGCCGGCAGTCGGCGGCAGGTGTGCAGGCGCCGCCGCTGCGCGCGGCGCGCCGACAGGGCCCGGCTCGCCATCGGCGTTGCCTCGCGCGCCGAGGATCTCCTGCTCGATGCGATGCAGTTCGCGCAGCAGCGCGCGAAGCTCTGCCAACTCGGGTTCGTCGCTGTCCGCCAGCACGGCCCGCTGGGCGCGCAGGCCCCGCGTGGCCAGGAACCATTGCGCCAGCTGCGCGGCAGTGTCGAGGCGACGGCCGGCGTTCTCGCGCAGGGCTTCGATCGCCGCATCCACCTCGTTGCGCTGCTCGCGCACCCAGGCCGGATCGTGCTCGACGAGCAGGGCGCACGCCCATCCCAGGAGGTAGCGCAAGTGCGCCGTGGCGACGGCCTCGCTGGCATGCGAGCCTGCGGGGAGGTGGCCATCGTTCGATGGACGCCCAAGCGGTTGGGCTGTGCTGAAGGTTTGTCTCGCCGCCGCGGCCAACGCCAACCACGGTTGCGGACCGAGCCCGGCAGCATGGTGCGGCGGGTCGGCCAGCGCTGCCTGGAGCATGTGCACAAGCGCCTCTTCGCGAGCCTGGCTCACCCTGCGCTGCGCGCTATCCAGCACCTCGAAGCAGGCGGCGCGCTGCGCTTCCCAGGCCGCCAGCCACAGCGCCTCGTGCTGCAGACGGCCCTGCCGGGTCAGCGCGGCCAGCTGCGCCATCGCGGGGGCAAACGTCGCCGTCGCGTCGCCGTGTCGGCCGCGGCGCACGGCCACACGGGCTCGGCCCAGCTCGGCATTGACGTGGTCGGCGGCGTATGCGTCGCCTTCACCCTCGGCGACGCGTTTCGCGAAGTGCTCCGCGGCGCGGCGGAAGAGGCGGTCGGCCGCGGCATGGCGGCCCGAGTGCGTCTCGACGTGGGCCAGGTTGATGCGGGCCCGCGCCGTCTCGTCGCGCTGCTGCGCCGAGGCAGCCGCTTGGCCGCCGAGGTCGCGAAGCGCGCGCCTGAGGGTCTGCCGTGCTTCCTCGTACCGCCCGAGGACGAACAGCGAATAGCCCATGCGGCTCAGCGCGCCGCCGCGGGTGATGCGCAAGGCCAGGCGCGCCGCGCC
>JAXMEZ010000057.1:0-25507 GCA_046348035.1 Rubrivivax sp.
GTTGAGCATGGGCCCGCCGGAGACGCCGATGGTCGGCAAATCGACGCTGGCCGCGCCCATCAGCAGCGAGGGCGTGGTCTTGTCGCAGCCCATCAGCAGCACCACGCCGTCGATCGGGTTGCCGCGGATGCTCTCCTCCACGTCCATCGACGCGAGGTTGCGGTAGAGCATCGCGGTGGGCCGCAGCAGCGTCTCGCCCAGGCTCATCACCGGGAACTCGAGCGGAAAGCCGCCCGCTTCGTAGACGCCGATCTTCACCTGCTCGGCGAGCGTGCGGAAATGCGAGTTGCACGGCGTCAGCTCGCTGAAGGTGTTGCAGATGCCGATCACCGGCCGGCCGTCGAACTGGTCGTGCGGCACGCCCTTGCCCTTCACCCAGCTGCGGTAGGCGAAGCCGTCGCGATCCTGGCGGCCGAACCATTGCTGGCTGCGCAATTCGCTGGCGGGCTTGCGGCGGGGCTTGGGCTTGTTGTCGTTGTCCGGCATGGGGAGCTTCGATGAGGACTTCGAGGAGGAGCTTCGAGACAGGGGATGATGAAATATTATTGGTATGACGTTTGGCCGGCGCCCTCGGGTTCGCCCTAGGCGCGCCGCGGCTGGAGCGGCATGCGTCCCGGCATGCAGAACCCAACGCACCGGCGGCCGGCAGGCACCGGCAGGAGTACGAACCTTTGGCACAACAGGAAACAAGATCGCACGGCCGCGTCGCCGTGCTGGCGGCATCGAAGCTCTCGCCGCTCTATGCGGCGCCGCTGGCCGAACGCTACGAGCTGCTCGACCGCCTGCACGAGACCGACCCGGCGGCGTTCGCTGCCGCGGCGCCGCGCATCCGCGCCGTCGCCGCCGGCGGCGAATCGAAACTGCCCGCGGCGCTGGTGGCGAAGCTGCCGGCACTCGAGGTCGTCTCCGTGATGGGCGTGGGCTACGACGGCATCGATGTCGCCGCGTGCAAGGCGCGCGGCGCCAAGGTCACGCACACGCCCGACGTGCTCAACGACGACGTCGCCGACCTCGCGCTCGGCCTGATGCTGTGCGCGGCGCGCCAGCTGCCCGCCGCCGACCGCTACGTGCGAGCGGGCGAGTGGGCGGCCAAGGGCGCGATGCCGCTGGCGCGCAGGATGAGCGGCGCGCGCTGCGGCATCGTCGGCATGGGCCGCATCGGCAAGGCCATCGCCCAACGCGCGCTCGCCTTCGGCATGAGCGTGGCCTACACGGCGCGCTCGGCGAAGGCCGAGCTGCCGTATCGCTTCTTCGCCACGCCGGCGGCGCTGGCGGCGGAGAGCGACTTCCTCGTCGTCATCACGCCCGGCGGCGCGGGCACGAAGCATCTCATCGACGCGGCGGTGCTGCGCGCGCTCGGCAAGGAGGGCATCCTCGTCAACGTCGCGCGCGGCTCGGTCGTCGATGAGGCCGCGCTCATCGAGGCGCTCGAGCAGGGCGTCATCGGCGGTGCCGGCCTCGATGTGTTCGCCGACGAGCCGAACGTCCCCGAACGCCTGCGCGCCTTGCCGCACGTGGTGCTGGTGCCGCACATCGGCAGCGCCACGACGAGCACGCGGCAGGCGATGGCCGACCTGGCGCTGGCGAATCTGCACGCGCACTTCGCCGGGCAACCGCTGAAGACGCCGGTGCCGGAGTGCCGCTGAGATGCTGCTGATTCGCCGTTGATTCGCCGTTGATTCGACGTTGATGCGCCGCTGCTGAAGCGCCATCGAAGACGTCACTGAAGCGCCGTTCAAGCGCCATTCAAGCGCGCTGAAAAAGGAAAGAACACCGCGATGGCCGAGATGCACCTGATCGCCCACGAGCCGCTGCGCGCGGCGATGCGCATGGTGGTGCGCGGCTGCGGCAGCAGCGAGGCCGAGGCCGCGGCCGTCGCCGACAACCTCGTCGAAGCCAACCTGGCCGGCCACGACTCGCACGGCATCGGCATGCTGCCGCGCTACGTGGGCGCGGTGCGCGAGGGCGGCCTGAAGGTCAATGCGCATGTGCGCACCGTGCTCGACGCCGGTGCGCTCCTGCGCCTGGACGGCGACGCCGGCTTCGGCCAGGTGGTGGGCGCCGAGGCAATGGTGCTCGGCATCGAGCGCGCGCGGCGCCTGGGCTGCGCCATCGTCGCGCTCGGCAACGCACACCACCTCGGCCGCATCGGTGCCTGGGCCGAGATGGCGGTGGCCGCGGGCCTGGTGTCGCTGCACTTCGTCAACGTCGTCGCGCGGCCGATCGTCGCGCCGTTCGGCGGCGCCAGGGCCGGCTTCGGCACCAACCCGTTCACCGCCGGCGTGCCGCTGAAGGGCCGCCCGCCGATGATCCTGGACTTCGCCACCAGCGTGATCGCGCAAGGCAAGACGCGCGTCGCGTTCAACAAGGGCGAGCCGGTGGCCGAGGGCTGCCTCATCGACGGCGACGGCCGCGCCACCACCGACCCGCGCTGGACCGTGCAGCCGCCGTGGGGCGCGCTGCTCGCCTTCGGCCAGCACAAGGGCTCGGGCCTGGCGGTGCTGTGCGAACTGCTCGGCGGCGCGCTGGCCGCGGGGCTGGCCGGCTACCGCGAAGACGGCGTTCGCCAGCGCGTGCTCAACGGCATGCTCACCGTCGTCATCGACCCGCTGGCGCTGCACGGCAGCAAGGGCTGGGAAGCGGTGGCCGACGACTTCGTCGCGGCGCTGCTGGCCACGACGCCGCGCGAAGGCCACGAGCCGGTGCTGCTGGCCGGCGACCCCGAGCGGCGCACGCGCGCCGAGCGCATCGCGCGCGGCCTGCCGGTGGACGCGACGACGTGGCAGCAGATCCTCGACGCAGGCGCGAGCGTCGGCGTCGATCCGCGCGCGCTGAAGCGCGCAGCGGCGCTGGCCTGACGGCTTTGGCTGCAGCCTCACCGACGAGCGCAGCGCGACCGAGATGACCGCACCGCTTCGGCCAGCCCGCGTGGTGGTGATGGGCGCCAGTGGCTGCGGCAAGTCGAGCGTCGGCCGCGCGCTCGCCGGGCAGCTCGGCTGGCGCTACATCGAAGGCGACGAGCTGCATTCGCGCGAGAACGTCGAGCGCATGGCGGCCGGCACGCCGCTCACCGACGCCGACCGGCAAGGCTGGCTCGAGACGATCGCCGCCGAACTCGCGGCAGCGAAGCGCGGCGGCGAGGGCCTCGTCGTCACCTGCTCGGCGTTGAAGCGGCGGTATCGCGATGTGCTGCGCGGGGACGTGCTGCGCGGCGGCGCAGGCGACGTTCGCTTCGTCTTCCTGCATGGCCCCGAGCAGTTGCTCGCCAGCCGGCTGGCGGCGCGCCAGGGCCACTACATGCCCGCTTCGTTGCTGCCGAGCCAGCTCGCTGCGCTGGAGCCGCCGGCGGCCGACGAAGACGCATTGGCGCTTTCGATCGAGCAGCCGCCCGAAGCGCTGGCCGCCGCCGCGGCCGCGTGGCTGCGCGGCCGTGCAGACGACCCTTCCACTCCCGCAACCGCCCGAGGAACCCCGCGATGATCGACGCCAAGACCTTCCGCCTCGACGGCCGCCTCGCGCTCGTCACGGGTTCGTCGGCCGGCATCGGCCTCGCCATCGCGCGCGGCCTCGCCGAGGCCGGCGCGGTGGTGGTGCTCAACGGGCGCGACGCCGGCAAGCTCGAAGCCGCCGCCGCCGCGCTCGGCCGCGAAGGCCACCGCGTGCACTGCGCGCGCTTCGACACCGGCGACGCTGCCGCGGTGGCTGCCGCGGTGGAACGCATCGAGCGCGACATCGGCGCCATCGAGATCCTCGTCAACAACGCCGGCATCACGCGCCGCGCGCCGTTCCTCGAAGTGACGCAGGAAGACTGGCGCGCCGTGCAGGGTACCAACGTCGACGGTTATTTCATCACCGGCCAGGCCGTGGCGCGGCACATGGCGCCGCGCGGGCGCGGCCGCATCATCAACATCTGCTCGGTGATGAGCGAGCTCGGCCGCCCGAACACCGCCGCCTACACGGCGAGCAAGGGCGCGGCGAAGATGCTGACCAAGGCGATGGCCATCGAGCTGGGGCCGCTCGGAATCCAGGTCAACGCCATCGGCCCGGGCTACTTCGCCACCGAGCTGACCGAGCCGTTGCTGTCGGACGAGACCTTCGCGAGTTGGCTGAAGGGCCGCACGCCCAGCCGCCGCTGGGGCCAGGTGCACGAGCTGGGCCCGGTGGCGGTGTTCCTCGCCAGCGACGCCGCCGCGTTCGTCAACGGGCACGTGCTGTACGTCGACGGCGGCATCACGGCTTCGCTGTGAAGGGAGGTTCTCGATGAGCGACAGCACCGCGCCCGTGTTCGCCAAGGTCGTGCTCTTCACCGACCGCGACGGCCGCGCCCGCTTCCGCGAAGAGGCCGTGCCGCTCACCGAGGGCAAGCCACAGGCGCGGTTGTCGGCGTTGATGGCCAGCGGCGGCTACCAGCTGCGCATGAGCCCGCCGGGCTTTCGCAGCGAATACCACTGCACCGAGCACCCGCAGTGGGTGTTCATTCTCGGCGGCGTGATGGAGATCGGCCTGCGCGACGGCAGCGTGCGCGCTTTCAAACCCGGCGAGCATTTCTTCAGTGCGGACACGGTGCCCGCCGGCGCGAGCTTCGATGCCAGCGTGCACGGCCACTGGAGCCGGCAGGCCGGGCCCGAGCCGCTGGTGACGCTCTTCGTGCGCGCCGCTGCGTGAAGCGCGACGGCCCGCACTCGCGCCGCGCTGTTGTGGTCAGAAGCCAACTGACCGGCCGATGCCGCCGCAAACCTTCCACGGCCACATCCGCGACCGCCTGGGCGCGGCCATCGTCGGCGGCGTGCACGCGCCGGGCAGCGCGTTGCCGCCGGAGCCGGCGCTGTGCCAGGCGCTGGGCGTCAGCCGCACGGTGGTGCGCGAGGCGATCAAGTCGCTGGCCGCCAAGGGGCTCGTCTCCACCGGCCCCAAGGTGGGCACGCGCGTGCGGCCGGCCGAGGAGTGGAACTGGTTCGACGCTGACGTGGTGGCCTGGCAGTCGAAGGTGGGCCTGACGCACGAGTTCCTCCACGACGTGCAGGAACTGCGCCGCGTCGTCGAGCCGGCCGCCGTGCGCCTGGCCGCCGAGCGCGCCACCGCCGCCGACCTCGCCGAACTCGAAGACGCCTTCGCCGGCATGAGCGAAGCGGTGCGCTCGGGCGGCGACTACGTCGGCAACGACCTGCGCTTCCACCAGCGGCTGCTGGCCGCTTCGCATAACCGCATGATGGTGCAGATGAGCAAGGCGCTGGCGGCCTTGCTGCGCACGAGCTTCGAGGTCAGCACGACGCAGCCGGGGCGCGCCGAGCTGTCGCTGCCGCTGCACCGCGCCATCCTCGACGCGGTGGCGGCGCGGCGGCCGCTCGCTGCCGAGCGCGCCTGCCTGGCGCTGATCGACAGCGCGCGTCATGACATCGACGCTGCCTTCGCGGCGAAGGCAACGAATCCCAAGGGGAAGGACAAGGCGAAGCCCGCGAAGGCGGGCGACAGGGCGTTGGCGGCGAAAGCGTCGCGCTGACTGCTATGCTGGACCGAGACCTCCGATGAACATGACCAGCCGAGGAGAACGCATGCGCATCACCATCCGCCACCTCTTTGCCGCCTGCGCGAGCGCCGCGCTGGCACTTGCCGCCGGCGTCGTTTCCGCCCAGACGACGCTGAAGATGGCGCACATCTACAACCCGGGCAACATCTGGTACGACACGGCCGAGGCTTACGCCAAGGCCGTGGAGGCAAGAGCGAGGGCAAGGTCAAGATCGTGATCGCCCCGAGCACCACCGGCGACTGGCCGGCGTCGATCGAAGGCCTGAAGATCGGCACCAACGACATCGTGCTGCAAAGCGTGGGCACGCTCGACCGCTACAACGTGGTCGCCGGCGTCGAAGCCTATCCGTACCTGGTGCGCGACATCGACCACTTCAAGAAGGTCTACTACGGCCCGGTGGGCGCCGAGCTGTACGAAGAGATCGCCAAGAAGACGGGCTTTCGCATCATCGGCGCCGGTTACCGCGGCATGCGCCACCTCACCAGCAGCAAGCCGGTGCGCAACCTGGCCGAGGTGAAGAGCATCAAGATCCGCGTGCCGCCGCTGAAGATCTACCGCCTCACATGGGACACGCTGGGCGCCTCGACGGTGCCGATGGGCGTGGCCGAACTGTTCACCTCGCTGCAGCAAGGCGTCATCGACGGGCAGGAGAACCCGCTCGAGGTGGTGGAGATGATGAAGTTCAACGAGGTGCAGAAGTTCGTCGTCGAGACCGGCCACGTGAGCGGCGCGATGACGTGGATCTTCTCCGACGCGAAGTTCAAGAGCCTGCCGGCCGACGTGCAGAAGCTGCTCAAGGAAGAAGGTGAGGCGGCGATGCTCGCCGCCACCGAGCGCATGGTGCGCCTGGAAGGCGAGATCAAGACCCGCCTGCAAGGCAAGGGCATGCAGTTCGTGACCGTCGACCGCGCCGCCTTCGCCAGCGCGCTGGCGCCGATGAGCAAGGAGTTCCCCGACCTCGCGCCCTGGGTGGCCAAGATGCAGGCCGTGAAGTGAGCGCCGAAGCGCCGGCGGCCGCCGCCGGCGGCCCGCGCCGGGCCTGGGCCGCGACGCTGGCGCGGCGCATCGAAGGCGCGCTCGACGTACTGCTCGGAGCGGCGACGCTGGTGATGGTGGTGTCGATGTGCTGGCAGGTCATCGGGCGGTACGTCTTCAGCCATGCGCCCGGCTGGAGCGAGGAACTGGCGCGCTTCCTCATGCTCTGGATGACGATGCTCGGCGCTGCTGCGGCGCTGCGCAGCGGCAGCCACATCTCGGTGACATCGCTCGTCGACACCCTCGGTCCGCGGGCGCGCGCCGTCGCCCTGGCGCTGCGCGACGCGGCGTTGGTGGCCGTCGCCGGCCTGCTCGCGTGGCAAGGGTTCCTCTACGCGCGGCTGAACGGCGCGCAGGAGTCGGCGGCCCTCGAGATCCCGATGACCGTTCCTTACGCGGCGCTGCCGGCCGGCGGCGTGCTCATCGTCGTGATGGTCCTGCTGGCACGGCTGCTCGGCCAGCCATTCCCGACGCAGGCCGTCAACGAAGGCGAGGGCGTCTTCTGACGCCAGGCAGCGGCGCAACTCCGATGGCCTGGCGCTCTTCCTCACGGCGATCCTCGTCGTCTGCCTGCTGCTGGCGCTGCCGGTGGCGTTCAGCCTGATGCTGGCCGGAGCGGCCACGATCGCCTGGCTCGGCGACATCCCGCTGATGGCGATGCCGCAGCGGGTGGTGGGCGGCGTCGACAGCCTGTTGCTGCTGGCGATCCCGTTCTTCCTGCTCGCCGGCGACCTGATGAACAGCGGCGGCATGACCGGCCGCCTGCTCGACTTCGCCAATGCGCTGGTCGGGCGCTTCCGCGGCGGGCTGGCGCTTTCCAACGTGGCCTCGGCGACGTTCATGTCGAGCATCTCCGGCTCGGCGGTGGCCGATACCAGCGCTCGGCCGGGTGCTGATCCCGGCGATGGCCAAGGCCGGCTACTCGCGCGGCTTCGCCGCCGCGCTCACGGCGGCGGCCAACATCGTCGGGCCGATCATCCCGCCGTCGATCACCTTCGTGCTGATCGGCGTGCTGACGAACCTGTCGATCACCAAGCTGTTCCTGGCCGGCATCGTGCCGGGCATCCTGTACAGCGTGGCGATGGCCGTCGTCGCCTATGGCGTTTCGCGGCAGCGCGGCTACCCGGTGCACTCGGGCGCCGGCTGGTCCGAGATCGTGCACACGTTCCGCAAGGCCTTCTGGGCCTTGATGATGCCGGTGTTCATCCTCGTGGGCATCCGCAGCGGCCTGTTCAACGTCACCGAGTGCTCGGCGATGGCGGTGCTGTACGCGCTGGTCGTCGGCCGCCTGGCCTACCGCGAGCTGACGCTGGCGCATGTCGGGCAGGCGCTCGTGCGCACCGGGCGCGCCACCGCCATCATCATGATCGTGCTCGGCGGCGCGCAGGTCGTGGCCTGGCTGCTCGCCTACCAGAACGTGCCGCAGGCAGTGGCTTCGTGGATGCTGGCGGCCATCGGCCAGCCGTGGATCTTCCTGCTCGTGGCCAACCTGCTGCTGCTGGCAGTGGGCACGTTCATGGAGAACGGCCCGGCGCTGGTGATCCTGGCGCCGGTGCTGTACCCGATCGCCGCCAAGTTCGGCGTCGACCCGTACCACTTCTCGATGATCGTCGCGCTGAACCTGGTGCTCGGGCTGATCACGCCGCCGGTGGCGATCAGCCTTTCCATCGTCTCGGTGATCGCGCAGGCGCCGCAGCGCGAGGTGACGCGCGAGGTGTGGCCCTTCTTCGTTGCCGCGATGGTGGTGCTGGCGCTGGTCACGTTCGTGCCGGCCGTCAGCCTCGCCGTGCCGGCCTGGCTCGGTGTGAGATGACTTCGATGACGAGTTCCGCAAAGACCGCCCCTGAATCCACGGCCTCCACTGCCCCCACGGCCTTCTCTGCCGCAGCGGCCGCGCCGGCGGACCTGCCGCCGCTGGCGCCGGTGCTGAAAGACCGCGTGGCGCTCGTCTTCGGCGCCGGCTCGTCGGGCCCCGGCTGGGGCAACGGCAAAGCCACCGCGGTGACCTTCGCGCGTGCCGGCGCCACGGTGGTGTGCATCGACATCGACGCCGCCGCCGCCGAGGAGACGCGCGGCCTCATCGCCGCCGAGGGCCACCGTGCCGAGGCGGCGGTGTGCGACGTCACGAACTCGGCGCGCATCCGCGCCGTCGTCGACGACGTGGCGGCGCGGCACGGGCGCATCGACGTGCTGCACAACAACGTCGGCATCACGGTGATGGGCGGCATCCTCGAGGAGAGCGAGGAGAGCTTCAAGCGCGTGCTCGACATCAACCTGACCAGCGCCTTCCTCACCACCAAGCACACGCTGCCGCACATGCTGGCGCGCGGCAAGGGCGCCATCGTCAACGTCTCCTCGGTGGCGGCCATCCGCTACAGCTATCCCTACCCCTCGTACCAGGCCAGCAAGGCCGGCCTCAACCAGCTGACGATGAGCATCGCGCTCCAGTACGCCAGGCAAGGCATCCGCGCCAACGCCATCATGCCCGGCATGATGGACACGCCGCTCATCTACAAGCAGATCGTCGGCCAGTACGACAGCGCCGAAGCGATGCGCGCGGCGCGCGCGGCCAAGACGCCGATGGGCCGCCAGGGCAGCGCGTGGGACATCGCCAACGCGGCGCTGTTCCTGGCGAGCGACGCGGCCGCCTACATCACCGGGGTCAGCCTGCCGGTGGACGGCGGGCTCACGTGCCTGGCCATCTGAGGCACGGAAGAAGCACGAAAGAAGCACGAGACGAACACGAGACAGACACGAGAGAAGCACGGTGATGAAGAGTGACGATCTGCTGGCGCTTTACCGCACGATGGCGCGCATCCGCGCCTTCGAGGAAGCCGCCGACGTGGCCAGCCAGGGCGGCGTGCAGGTGCTCGGCGTGGCCGCTGCCGCGGCCGGCGCCGCGCCGGCCAAGGTGCGCGGGCCGCTGCACCTGTCGATCGGCCAGGAGGCGGTGGCCGCCGGCGTGTGCGCGCACCTCGAGCGCGCCGACCTGCTGACGAGCACGCACCGCGGCCACGGCCACACGCTGGCCAAGGGCGCCGACGTGAACCGCATGATGGCCGAGCTCTTCGGGCGTAGCGGCGGCCACAACGGCGGCAAGGGCGGCTCGATGCACATCGCCGACTTCTCGGTCGGCATGCTCGGCGCCAACGGCGTCGTCGGCGCCGGGCTGCCCATCGCCTGCGGCGCGGCGCAGGCGCTGAAGATCCGCCGCCTGCCGCAGGTGGTGGCGTGCTTCTTCGGCGACGGCGCCATCAACCGCGGCCCGTTCCTCGAAGCGCTGAACTGGGCCGCGGTGTACGCGCTGCCGGTGCTCTTCGTCTGCGAGGACAATCGTTATTCGGCGACGACGATCACCGGCCCGATGACCGCCGGCAACGGCGCCGCGACGCGGGCGCGTGCCATTGGCGTCGAAGCCGAGGCCGTCGAAGGCAACGACGTCGAAGCCGTAGTCGGCATTGGCGGCGCGCTTCGTTGCCGAGGCGCGCGGCGGCGGCAGGCCGCGCTTCATCCACGCGCAGACCTGGCGCGTCAAGGGCCACGTGTCGGTGGACACGCAGGGCTACCGCGCGCCGGGCGACATCGAAGCGGCGCGCGCCGCCGATCCGCTGGCGCTGGCGCGCGAGCGGCTGCTGGCGCGCGGCACGGCGGCCGCGGCGCTCGATGCGGTGCTGGCCGATGCGCGCGCCGAAATCGATGCGGCCCTGCGCTTCGCCGACGAATCGCCCGCGCCCGCGACGGCCGCGGCCTACACCGATGTGCAGACGCTCGGCGCGGGAGTGTGGCGATGAGCGCGGCGGCGAGCACGGCAACGTCGCACCAATAACGAGCGCGGCGACGACACGCGCAGCGACGAACGCAACGAAGACGATGGCCACCGAGAGCACCCCGACGACGATGAACTGCGCCGAGGCCGCCGCCGCGGCGCTGGCCGACGCGATGGCCGAGGACGCCGCAGTCGTCGCGCTCGGCGAAGACCTCGGCCGCGGCGGCATCTTCACGCAGTACAAGGGCCTGCTGGCGCGCTTCGGCGCCGAGCGCGTCATCGACACGCCGATCTCCGAGAGCACGATCATGGGCGCCGCGGTGGGCATGGCGCTCGCCGGCCTGCGCCCGGTGGTCGAGATGCGCGTGGCCGACTTCGCGATGTGCGCGATGGACGAGATCGTCAACCAGGCGGCGAAGAACCGCTACATGTTCGGCGGCCAGGGGCGCGTGAAGCTGGTGGCGCGGCTGCCGATCGGCCTGTGGACCGGCTCGGCGGCGCAGCATTCGCAAAGCTTCGAGGCCTGGTTCGCGCACCTGCCCGGCGTGGTGGTGCTGTGCCCGAGCACGCCGCAGGACTGCTACTCGATGCTGCGCGCCGCACTGGCCTGCGACGACCCGGTGATCCACATGGAGCACAAGGAGCTGTGGTCGCTGAAGGGGCCGGTCGATCGCAATGAGCCGGCGCAGCTCGGCCGCGCGCGGCAAAGGCGCAGCGGCCGCGACCTGACGATCGTCAGCTGGTCGGCCGCGGCGCATGTCGCGGCCGAGGCGGCAACGGCGCTGGCCGGGCAGGGCATCGACGCCGGCGTCATCGACCTCGGCACGATCTGGCCCTGGGACCGCGAAGCGGTGTGCGCCGACGCGGCGCGCACCGGCCGCCTGCTCGTCGTGCACGAAGCGGTGCAGGCCGCGGGCTTCGGCGCCGAGGTGGCGGCCACCGCGGCCGAGCGCACCGGCTGCCGCGTCGCGCGGCTCGGCGCACCACGCGTGCCGGTGGGCTATGCGCGGGCGCTGGAGGACGAAGCGCGCATCGGCGTGCAGGCGGTGGTGCAGGCGGCGCGCGAGCTGGTCGGCCGCGCGGCGAGGTGAAGCGCGGCGCAGCGGACTTCCGCTAGCCCTTCGCCGGCGCGGCCGTCGAGGCGCGCACCACCAGCTGCGGCGGCAGCACGATGGACTGCGGTGTGTTCACCCCCTCCTTCAGCGCCAGCACCATCAGCCGCGCCGCGTCGCCGCTCATGCGATCGACGGCGACGCGCACGGTCGTCAAGGGAGGGTCGAGCATGTCGACCAGCGGCATGTCGTTGTAGCCGACGACCGAGACGTCTTGCGGAACGCGCAGGCCCGCGGCACGCAGCACCTGAAGCACGCCGACGGCCAGCAGGTCGTTCGACGCGAAGACCGCGGTCAGCCGCGAACTCCTGCGCAGCAGGCGGCGCGCCGCGGCCGCACCGGCATCGCGCGTGAACTCGGACGCCTGTTCCAGCAGCGGACGGACGAAGCCGTGCTGCGGCGCGAGTTCGCGAAACACGCGGTGCCGCTCCAGGCCGGTGGAGGCCGTCAACGGCCCGCACACATGGGCCACGTGCCGGTGGCCGAGCGCAGCGAGGTGCTCGACCACCAGCCGCACGCCGACCTGGTCGTCGTTGACGACGCAGGGAAAGCGGCGCTCGCCGAAACCGCGGTTGACCAGCACGGCGGGCAGCCCGCGCGCCGCCGCCTCGTCGAGCATCGGGTCGTCGGTTTCGGCAGCCAGGATCACCAGGCCCGAAACGCGCCGGCTGGCCAGCTGCGCGATGAGGTCGCGCCGGGCCTGCGCGTCGCGCGTGGTCTGCAGGACGAGCGACATCAGGTTGTGCTCGCGCAGCCGCGCCTCGATGCCCTGGATGATCGGGCCCACCACCGGGTTGCTGATGTCGGTGACGATGATCGCGACGAGGTTCGTCTGGCTGGTGCGCAGCGACGCGGCCACCGCGTTCGGCTGGTAGCCCAGGCGCCTGGCGATGCGCAGGATCCTGCGCTGCGTCGCCTCTGAAACCTCGCCGGCCTGCGCACGCAGGGCCCGGGACACGGTCGCCGCATGAACGTCGGCCTCGCGCGCGATGTCCTGGATCGTCACGGGCGAGGCTGGGCGCCTGCTCCTCCTTGTCGTTGCGATGGCAGCGTCTCCGGCTCCGCTCGGGCGGGAACGATAGGGCCATTCCGGGCCTGCTTTCCTGGCACAACCCCCGCTTGTGTGCGCGGGCGAAGGACGCTAGAAAGCGCAATCGATTGCGTTCAACCGCTTCGGCCGGAGGACCGGGATGATGAAGACCCTCGCCAACCGCCTGACGGGCCTGCTCAAGGCCGCCCTCGTCTCCCTGGCCGTCGCGGGCGGGGCCGGCGCAGCCGCGCAACCGCAAGGCACGCTGCGTTTCGGCACCAACCAGCAGCTCGACGACTGGGAGACGCTGACCAAGGCGAATTCGACGTACCTCTCGCTCGTGTACGAGAGCCTGGCCGAGATGGCGCCCGACGGCGTCACCATCCGGCCGCGGCTCGCCGCTTCGTGGAAGGAGAGCGCCGGCAAGCTGGAGATCACGCTGCGCGAAGGCGTCACCTTCCACGACGGCACGCCGTTCAACGCCGCGGCGGTGGTGAAGAACCTGGAGCGCGTGCGCGACACGCCGGGGCAGTGGCGCGGCATCATGAACGCCGTCGACAAGTTCGTCGCCGTCGCGCCCAACCGCGTCGACATCCTGCTGAAGATGCCCGCCCCCAGCCTGCTGTCGAACCTGGCGCGGCGCGGCACGTCGATGGTTTCGCCGAAGGCGCTCGACGACGGCAGCTTCAAGACGGCGCCCGTGGGCACCGGGCCCTGGAAGTTCGAGGCCAAGGACAGCGTCAAGGGGCTGCGCACCGTCGTCGGCTACTACGACAAGTACTACGACGCCGCGCGCGTGGGCCCGCGCCGCATCGAGGTGACGCACATCAACGACCCGGAGAGCCTGTACAACGCGCTGCGCACCGGGCAGCTCGACATCGTCTGGACCAGCCCCTCGATCGCCAAGCGGGCCGAGAGCGAGGGCATGAAGACCACCTGGTTCCCCTCGGTGATGTGGCACCTGCAGATGATGGACACCGTCAAGGTGTTCAACAGCACCAGGCTGCGCCAGGCGGTGTGCCACGCGATGAACCCGCAGGACTACGTCGACGCGGCGCTGGGCGGGCAGGGCAGCGTGCACACGCAGCGGCTGCGCGAAGGCAACCTGGGCTTCAACCCCGCCGTGAGGGGCTACCCGCACAACGTGGCGAAGGCCAAGGCGCTGATGGCGGAGCTGGGCAACCCGAAGCTCGAGTTCACGCTGGCCACTTTCGACACGCAGCGGACGATCGCCGAGCTGTTCAAGAGCCAGCTGGCGGCGATCGGCATCGACGTCAAGCTGGACATCATGACCTTCGGCCAGTTCTTCAGCACCTTCCGCAGCGGCAAGTACCCGGCGGCGATCCTCACCGACTCGCAGGACACCGGACCGTACGACTACTACCTGTACCACTTCGCGCCCACCGGCTCGGGCAATCCGCTGAAGACGACTTTCCCGGCGGTCGAGGCCGCCGTCGCGCAGGCTCTCGCCGCCGGCGATGCCGCGGCGCAGAACGCCGGTTGGCAGAAGGTGATCAAGGCCGTCGACGACGAGGCGCTCGATTGCGGCTTCTTCGACTACACCGCCTATTGGGCCTACAACCCGCGCAAGCTGTCGAACGTCGTGTCCACCGTCGGCGACGTCGCGGTGTTCCGCTACGCCGACGTGAAGGTCGCCCGCTGAGCCGGTGGTCGCGATGAGCGGCGTGAGCAAAGCGGGCGCGAGCGAAGCGGGCGTGAGCAAGGCGGGCGCGAGCAGAGCGGGCGCGAACACCCTCCTGATCCGCAACGCGCTGGTGCTGACCATGGATCCGCAGCTGGGCGACCGCCCGCGCTGCGACATCCGGGTCGAGGACGGCCGCATCGCCGAGGTCGGCACTGGCCTGTCGGGCGACGGTGCCGAGGTCATCGACGCCGCCGGGATGATCGCCATCCCCGGGTTGATCGACTCGCACACCCACATGTGGCAAGGCCCGCTGAAAGGGCAGGGCGCCGGCCAGTGGGGGTTCGCCGACTACCAGAAGACCGTGTTCAGCCTGCGCGGCGCGGTGTCGCCGGCCGACATGAAGGACGGCACCTTCGCTGCCGGTGTCGAGATGCTGGACAACGGCATCACCACGGCGCTGGACTTCTGCCACAACGTCATGTCGCCCGAGCACGCGCTGCAGGGGATCGAGGGACACGCGCGCACCGGGCAGCGCGTCGTCTTCGCGTACGGCATGCTGGGTGCGCAGGAGTCGCTCGCGGCCGACCAGCCGTGGAAGCTGGCGCAAGTGCGCGAGCTGCACGCGTCGGTCGATCGCCGCGGTGCTCTGATGCGGCTCGCGCTGGCACTGGGCTCGCTCGAATACACCGGGCTGAAGCTGTTCGCGCGCGAGGTCGAGCTGGCGCAGGAGCTGGGGATGGTGATGACCTTCCACCAGAACCCGCCGGGGCAGATCCGCGAGCTGGCGGCAGCCGGCCTGCTTTGCCGCGGCATGCTGCCGGTGCACGCCAACCTGTGCACCGACGAAGAGCTGCAGCAGCTCGCCGCCGTGTCGGCGGCGATTTCGTTCACCGTCGAGGGCGAGTTCGGCGGCGGCCGGGCGATGGACATCGTCGGCCGTGCGCACCGGGCCGGCGTGCTGCCCACGCTCGGCATCGACATCCCCTCGCGCGTGGCGCTGGACCTGTTCGGCCAGATGCGCCTGACCTTCCACGTCATGCGCGCCGAAGAAGCGGCGGCCGAGCGGCGCGTCGGACGCTGGCCGCTCGTGCGCCGCCCGGGCTCGCCGTTCACGACGCCACGGCACATGCTCGAGTACGTGACGGTCAACGCTGCGCAGGCGCTGGGCATGGCCGACTCGGTCGGCCGCATCGCCCCCGGCCTGCGCGCGGACATCGTGCTGCTGCGCACCGGCCCTTACGGCATCTCGGTCGGCGACCCGGCAGCGCACGTCGCGCTGCAGGCCTGCGCCGCGGACGTCGACACCGTGCTGGTCGATGGCGTGGTGCGCAAGCGCGGCGGGCAGCTGCAGCACGTGGACCGCGCCGAGGCGCTTGCCGCGACCCGCCGCGTGCGCGAGCGCGTGCTGAAGCTGCCTTCCTGAAACGCGCGCGATGAAGCAGCTGCTGTTGGCGCGGCTCGCCTCGGTGCTGCCGATCCTGCTGGCGGTGTCGCTGCTGACGTTCGTGCTCACGCGGGCAACGTCCACTGATCCGGTCGCACAGATCCTCGGGCCGGGCGCCTCGCAGGCCGACCGGCAGGAGTACGCCGCCCGGATCGGCCTGGACAAGCCGTTGCCGGCCCAGTTCGTCTCCTGGGTCGGCGCGGCCTTCAGGGGCGATCTCGGCCATTCGCTGTACACGGCGCTGCCGGTGACGGACACCCTCCTCGACGGCGTCTCGATCACGCTGACGCTGGCTTTCTGGGGCATGGCCTTCGCGCTGCTGGCGGGCATCCCGGTGGGGATCTGGGGCGCGGTGCGGCACGGCTCCTGGGCGGACCGGCTGGTGTCGATCCTCGTCTCGCTCGGCCTCGCCTTGCCCAGCATCTGGGTGGCGCTGCTGCTGTCGCTGCTGTTCGCCGTGAAGCTGCAATGGGTCGACGTGGCTGCCTACACGCCGTTCGAGGAGAGCCCCCTGCGCTGGGCGCGCGGCCTGCTGCTGCCGGCGGTGGCGCTGTCGCTGCACACCGCGGCCGTGCTGGCGCGCCAGGTGCGCAGCGCGATGCTGGAAGTGCTGGCGTCGTCCTACGTGCACGCGATGCGCTCGCGTGGCCTGCGCGAGCCGGTCATCGTGCTTCGCTACGCCGTGCGCAACGCAATGGTGCCGGTGCTCAGCGTCGCCGCGATCCAGATGTCGGTGCTGATGGGCGCGAGCATCGCGGTCGAGCGCATCTTCGCGCTGCCGGGCCTCGGCACGCTGCTGATCGACAGCGTCGTGCGCGGCGACTTCCCGATCCTGCAGGGTGCCGTGCTCGTCATCGCGACGGCGGTCCTCGCCATCAACCTGGCCGCCGATGTCGGCTACGCGTTGATCAACCCAAAGTGCGCGCCAGTTGAGCACGCCGGCCTGCACTGATCCCGCGCTGGCGGTGCCGGCGCCGGCCGCGGTTGCCGACGAAGTTGCCGGCGCGCGAGGCGCACCCGGCTGGCGCCGGCTCGCGCGGCCGCTGTTCCTCGTGCCCGCCGCCTTCCTGCTGGTGGTGCTGGCCTGCGCCCTGTTCCCTGGCTGGATCGCGCCGCACGATCCGTTCGCGCCGCACATCCGCCAGCGGCTGCTGCCGCCGGGCGCGACGTACTGGCTGGGCACCGACGACCTCGGGCGCGACATGCTCTCGCGCCTGGTGTTCGGCGCGCGCACGGCGCTGGTGGCCTCGTTCGAGAGCGTCGGCCTCGGCGTGCTGGTCGGCGTCAGCGCGGGGCTGGTGGCGGGCTATGCGGGCGGGTGGACCGATCGCATCGCCATGCGCATCGCCGACGTGCTGCAGTCGATCCCGGCCATCCTGCTGGCGCTGGCGTTGATCTCGGTGCTCGGCAAGGGGCTGGTGAACGCGATGCTGGCCGTCGGCGTGATCTTCTCGATCACGTTCCTGCGCATCACGCGCGCCGTGGTGCTGGCCGAGCGCGAGCGCCTGTACGTCGATGCGGCGCGCGTGCTGGGCCTGCGGCCGGCGTCGGTGCTGCTGGTGCAGATCCTGCCCAACGTGGCCGCGCCGCTCGTCGTGCAGGCCTCCATCTCGCTGGGCACGGCGCTGCTGATCGAAGCGATGCTCAGCTTCCTCGGCGTGGGCGCCGACAGCACGCAGGTGAGCTGGGGCGCGATGCTGGAGACGGCGCGCCAGTTCCAGGCCGAGCAGCCGCTGCTGCCGCTGATGCCGGGCCTGGCGATCACCTTCACCGTGCTCGCCTTCAACCTGCTGGGCGACGCGCTGCGCGAAGCGCTGCTGCCGCACGCGCCCACGGCAGACGCCGCGCCGGAGGAGGCGCGCAACGGTTTGCAGGCGGCCGGGCGAGCCGAGCCGCCCGCCACGGGCGTCCTCCTCGAAGTGCGCGAGCTGACCGTGCGCTCGCTTTCGCGCGAGAAGGCGGCGGAGATCCTCAGCAGCGTCTCGCTGTCCATCCGCAAGGGCGAGGTGCTCGGGCTCGTCGGCGAGTCGGGCAGCGGCAAGTCGATGACGGCCGCCGCCATCCTCGGCCTGCTGCCGCACGGCGTACACGTGACTTCCGGGAACGTGTTCCTCGGCACGACCGAGCTGACGGTGATGGCGCAGAGCGATTTGCGCCGGATCCGCGGCGCGCGCATCGGCATGGTCTTCCAGGACCCGAACGGGGCGCTGTCGCCGGTGCACACCATCGGCCAGCAGCTCGCCGATGCCGTGCTGGCGCACGACGACGTGAGCCGCGCGCAGGCGCGCGAGCGCGCGACCGAACTGCTGCAACTGGTCGGCGTGCCCGACGCGCGGCGGCGGCTCGACGACTACCCGCACCAGTTCTCGGGCGGGATGGCGCAACGCGTGGTCATCGCCGGCGCGCTGGCCTGCAACCCCGAGCTGCTCGTCGCCGACGAGCCGACGACGGCGCTCGACGTGACCATCCAGGCGCAGGTGCTCGACCTGCTTGCCGACCTGAGGCAGCGGCTTCGCATGTCGGTGCTGCTGATCACGCACGACCTCGGCGTCGTGGCCGACATGTGCGACCGCGTCTGCGTGATGTACGCCGGGCAGATCGTCGAGCAGGGCGAGGTCGCGCAGGTGCTGACCGCCCCGCGCCACCCCTACACGCGCGCGGTGCTGGACGCGATGCCCGGCGGCAGCGCCGGCCGCAGCCTCGCCGCGATTCCCGGCCGCGTGCCGCCGGCGTGGGCCTGGCCGGCGGGGTGCCGCTTCCACCCGCGCTGCGCGCATGCGACCGAGCGCTGTTCGCAGGTGGCGCCGGCAGTGGACGAAGGCGTGCGTTGCCTGCGTCCGTTGCTGCCGTCGCAGCCGTCGCCGCCGTCAGGGCGCGCGATCGAGGAGGCGGCATGAGACGCGCGCCCGGCCGCAGCGCCCTGCGCGAACGCGCTTCCGAGCCCGACGTGTCGCAACCGCTGCTGCGCGTGCAGGACCTGCGCGTCGAGTTCCGGCTGCGGCGCGGGTTCGCGTTGCGGCCCACGATCGTGCAGGCCGTGCGCGACGTGAGCTTCGACATCGGGCGCGGCGAGACGTTTGGCCTCGTGGGCGAATCGGGCTCGGGCAAGAGCACGATCGGCCGCGCGATCCTGCAGCTGGTGCGGCCCGTGGCCGGCCGCATCCTGCTCGACGGCGTGGACACCACGGCCTTCCCCGGCCGCGTGCCGCTGTCGTTCCGCAAGGACGTGCAGGTCGTCTTCCAGGACCCGATGTCGTCGCTCAACCCGCGCCAGACCGTGCGCACGACGCTGGCGCAGGCCGTCGCCCGGCATCGGACGATGGACCGCGCCGCACTGGCGCGCGAAGTCGCGCGGCTCCTGGACAGCGTCGGCCTCGCCGCCTCCTACGCCGGGCGGCAGCCGCATGCGCTGTCGGGCGGCCAGCGCCAGCGCGTGGCGATCGCGCGCGCCCTGGCCGTGCAGCCGCGCCTCGTCGTGTGCGACGAACCGGTGAGCGCGCTCGACGTGAGCACGCAGGCGCAGGTCATCAACCTGCTGCAGGACCTGCAGCGGCAGTTCGGCCTGAGCTACCTCTTCATCTCGCACAACCTGGACGTGGTGCGCCATGTGAGCCACAGGATCGGCGTGCTGTACCTGGGGCAACTGGTGGAAACCGGCACGGCCGAGGCGGTGTACGGCGCGCCCCGCCACGACTACACGCGGATGCTGCTGGCCTCCACGCTGGTAGCCGACCCGCAGGTCCAGGCGCTGCGCCGGCAGCAACGCCGCGCGCGTGCCGCGGCTCTCGAAGCGGAGACGACGTGATGAACGACTCGACCTTGCTGGTGCGCGGCGCGCAGGTGTTGACGATGGACGCGCGGCTGGGCGACATCGCCGCGGCCGACGTGCTGGTGAGGGACGGCCTCATCGCCCGGGTCGATGCCGCTTCGGACGCTTCCGCACCGCCCAGCGCCCAGGTCATCGATGCGCGCGGCATGCTGATGATCCCGGGCCTCATCGACACCCACACGCACATGTGGCAGGCGCCGCTCAAGGGCGTGGGCGCTGGCATGTGGGGCATGGGCGACTACAACCAGCACGTGTTCCCGCTGCGCGAGCGGCTGGTGGCCGTTGACATGGAGGACGCCACGTTCGCCTGCGGTGTCGAGATGCTGGACAACGGCATCACCGCCGTCCTCGACTTCTGCCACAACACGATGAGCGCGCAGCATGCGCCGGCCGCGTTGCGGGCGCACCGGGCCACGGGCCAGCGGGTGCTGTTCTGCTACGGCATGCTGGGCCGCTTCGAGACGCTGAAGGCCGACCACGGCTGGCGCCTGCAGCAGGTACACGAGCTGGCAACGCACTGCGCGAGCGATGACCTCGTTCGCTTCGGCATCGCGCTGGGCTCGCTGGAATTCGCCGGCATGGAGCTGTTCGCGAAGGAGGCGCGCCTCGGTCGCGAACTCGGCTTGCCGCTGACTTTCCACCAGAACGTTGCCGGCCAGGTGCAGCAGATCCACGAGCAAGGGCTGCTCGCGGCCGACATGCTGCCGGTGCACTGCAATCCGATCCTCGACCACGAGATCGACCTGCTGGCGCAGGCCGGCTGCGGCATCTCCTTCACGCCCGAGAGCGAGATCGGCGACGGCCGCGACACCTCGGTCATGAGCCGCGCGCTCAAGCGCGGTGTGTTGCCGAGCCTCGGCGGCGACGTGCCCTCGCGCGTGGCGCTGGACCTGTTCTCGCAGATGAAGATCGCCTTCTTCACGATGCGCGCGTACGAGGCGGCACAGGAGCGCCTGGCCGGCCGCTGGCCGCTCACCCGCTACCGCGACACGCCGCACGTGCAGCCGCGCCACATGCTGGAGTTCTGCACCGTGAACGCGGCGCGCGCGCTGGGCCTGGGCGACCGCCTCGGGCGCATCGCCCCGGGCTGCCACGCCGATTTCGTGCTGCTGCGGCGGGCCCCCTATGCGCCGTCGCTCGGCGATCCGGCCGCGCATGTCGTGCTGCAGGCCGGCCTTGCCGACGTGCACACGGTGGCCGTCGGCGGCCGCCTGTGCAAGCGCTCCGGCGAACTGGCGCCCGGCTTGCGCGAGCGCGCCGCCCTTGCGCACATCCGCGTGCGCGAGCGCCTGTTCGCTGCCGCACCCCACACACGCTGAACCGCCGCACCCCACACACGCTGAAAGGAAGAGGATCCCGTGGACACCCTGCTCATCCAGAACGCTGCCGTGATCAGCGTCGACCCGAAGATCGGCGACTTCGCCGATGCCGACGTGCTGGTCGAAGGCGACAGGATCGCCGCCGTCGGCCCGAACCTCGGGGCACGCGCGGACGAGGTGATGGACGCCCGCGGCCACCTGCTGATGCCGGGCCTCGTCAACGCGCACATCCACACCTGGGAGTTCCAGCTGCGCGGCATCGGCGCCGACTGGGTCGGCAACCGCGACTACCACGCCAACATGCACAAGAACCTCGCCACGCGCTACGGCGCGCGCGACGTCTACCTGGGCAACCTGCTCGGCGCGCTGAACCAGCTGCGCGGCGGCACGACCACCATCGTCGACTGGTGCCACATCGTGCGCGACGCCGAGATGACCGACGCCGCCGTCGAGGCGCTGGACGAGTCCGGCATCCGCGCCGTGTTCGCGCGCGGCACCGTGAAGCCGCCGGAGCGGCACGGGGAGACGCCGTTCCACAAGCTGCCCTATCCGCGCGAGGAGATCCGCCGCCTTCGAACCGGCCGCTTCGCTTCCGGCGACGGGCTGCTGACGCTGGCGATGGCCATCCTGGGCCCCGATTGGGGCGAGTACGACGTCGCCGAGCACGACATCCGCCTGGCGCGCGAGTACGGCCTCGTGAACTCGGCGCACACCTACGGCCGCAAGGGCAAGCGCGTGGTGGAGGACGGCTACCCGCGCCTGGCGCGAGCCGGCCTGCTCGGCCCCGACCACAACATCGGCCACGGCAACTGCTTCGACGAGGACGAGCTGAAGCTCGTGCTCGACGCGGGCTGCACGATCACCGCGACCAACCTGACCGAGGCGCTCAACTACGAGAAGCCGGCCATGCTCGGCCGCCTCGTCAAGCACGGCGCCACGCCGTCGCTGGGCACCGACTGCGATCCGTACTTCAACAGCTCGATGCTGTGGGTGATGCGGCATGCCTTCCTGCACCAGCGCGACCTCGACAATCGCAGCCTGCATGCGCAGGGCGACTGGCCGGCGAAGACGCAGCATTCGACGCTGACGCGCGACGCGATCCACTGGGCCACGATGGGCGGGGCCAAGGCCTTCCGCCTCGACCACAAGATCGGCTCCATCACGCCGGGCAAGCAGGCCGACCTGATCCTGATCGACGGCGGCAGCCCCAACATCTTCCCCGCGCTGCCCGGGGGCAACCCGGCGCACACGGCGGTCATGTACGCGGAAACCTCCGACATCCGGCACGTGATGGTGGCCGGGCGCTTCGTGAAGAAGGACGGCGAACTCACGTTCGACAAGCGCCGGCACGCCGAGCTGAACCAGCAGCTGCTCGAGTCGCGCCTGCGGATGTTTGCCGAAGGCAAGTACCGGTGCGAGCCGGTGCAGCAAGGGCCGCAGCCGGCGCGGTGGGCGCTTTGATTGGCGTTTGGCGGCGCTTGGATGACGCTTTGATGCCCCTTGATGGCCCAACGAAGGACAACGCCATGGACAAGAGCCTCCTGCAACGCCGCGCCGTGCTCGGCGCCCTCGCCGCGCTCGGCGCACGGGGCGTCTTTGCGCAAAGCGACTGGCCACGCGCGACGGTCAAGGTCGTCAACGGGTTCACCCCCGGCGGCGGCGTCGACATCACGTCGCGGCTGGTCGCGCAGGGTCTGGCCGAATCGATCGGCAAGCCCTTCGTGGTCGAGAACCGCCCCGGCGCCGGCGGCACCACGGCGGCCGGACATGTCGCCAAGTCGGAGCCCGACGGCCACACGCTGTTCCTGATGGCGTCGGGGCACAGCATCGCGCCGGCGCTCTACAAGAGCCTGCCGTACGACGCGGTGAACGACTTCACGATGATCTCGATGACGACGCGGTTCCCGTTCGCCATCGCGGTGGGCATCAACTCGCCGATCCAGTCGCTGCAGCAGCTGCTCGCGGCGGCACGCGAGCAGCCGAAGGTCGTCACCCTCGGCCACGCCGGCGTGGGCACCGGCATGCACCTGGCCGGCTCGCTGCTGCAGAACCGCACCGGCGTGCGCTTCAGCGAGATTCCGTACAAGGGCGGCAACGCCGCGCCGACGGCCGCCTCCACCGGCGAGATCGTGGCCGTGATCGACAACCTCGCGAGCATGGAGCCGCTGCTGCAGGCCAAGCGCCTGCGCCTGATCGCGGTGACGAGTGCGCAGCGCTGGGCCTCGGTGCCCGACGTGCCCACCGTCGCCGAAGGCTCCGGCGACCGTTACGAGGTGATGGGCTGGACCGCCCTCGCGGGTCCGAAGGGCATGCCGCCCGCGCTGGTGGACATGCTGGCGGGCGAGACGGCCAAGGTGATGAGCCGGCCCGACGTCGTGGGCAAGCTCGCCGGCATCGGCCTGGGCGCCACGAGCAGCACGCCGGCGGAAGCGCAGCGTGTGCTGGCGACCGAAGTCGCGCGCTGGCAGAAGCTGGTGAAGGACGAGAACATCACCGTGCCGGGCTGAATGCGGCGCCCCGAACGCGAAGGGGCTTCCTTCGGTACCTCAGGACGGTCGGTACCTCAGCCCGAACGGGAAGGCGCTTCCTTCGGTACCTCAGGACGGTCGGTACCTCAGCCCGACCGGGAAGGCGCTTCGATACCTCGGCCCGAACGGCTCTTATGCGCTCGAACGCAACACCGTGTCAGGGCGCGCTCGCCGGCCGCGAGTGTTCGCCGAGGGCGTCGCCGTGCAGCTCGCCGTGCCCCGATGCCGGCGCCAGCGCGAACATGCCGCGCCAGTCGCGGATCCAGTTCGCCACGCGGTCGGCGCGCATCGGCTCGGCGATGCCGTTGCCCTGGCCGATGTCGCAGCCGAGTTCGAGCAGCGCGCGCGCCTGCGCCGGTGACTCGACGCCTTCGGCGACGACCGAGCAGTTGAAGGTGCGCGCCAGGCCGATGACGCCTTCGACGATGGCGCGGTCGTGCGCGTCGTCGAGCATGTGGTGCACGAAGCTGCGGTCGACCTTCAGCACGTCGACCGGCAGCCGCTTGAGATACGTCAGCGTCGAGTAGCCGGTGCCGAAGTCGTCGAGCGCGAAGCGCACGCCGAGCTCGCGGCAGCGCGCCATCAGCGACGACGTGGCTTCGATGTCGGCGTGGGCGGCGCTTTCGAGCATCTCCAGCTCGAGCTTCTCGGCCAGCGGCTCGGTGCGCCGCGCCAGCAGCGCCGCCAGCCGCAACGCGAAGTCGGGCTCCTGCAGATGGCGCGCCGAGACGTTGACGCTGACCGAGATGTCGAAGCCGGCGCGTTGCCACTGAACGAGGTGGTCCAGCGCCTGCGCCAGCACCCAGTCGCCGACGCGCGCCGACAGGCCCGTGTTCTCGATCAGCGGCAGGAACTGCAGCGGCGCGATCAGCCCCTGCTGCGGGTGGTCCCAGCGCAGCAGCGCCTCCAGGCCGAGAACGCGACCGCTCCTCATGTCCACCTTCGGCTGGTAGAAGAGGACGAACTCGTGCAGGTCGAGCGCCTCCTGCACGCGGCCGATCGCCATCACGCGCTCCTCGGTGCGGCGGCGGTTCTCGGGGTCGAAGAAGAGGTAGCCGTTGCGGCCGGCCTGCTTGGCGCCGTACATCGCGTGGTCGGCGTGGCGCAGCAGCGTGTCGGCGTCGCTGCGGTCGATGGGGTAGATCGTGGCGCCCATGCTGGCGCTGACCTGCACGGGCTCGGCCTCGCGGTCGATCTGGTAGGGCTGCGCGACGACGCGCAGCACGCGCTCGACCGCCAGCCGCGCTTCCTCGATAGTGCCGGCGCGCAGCAGCAGCACGAACTCGTCGCCGCCCAGGCGTGCCGCGACGTCGGCCCAGTTCTCGCGGCTGCGCAAGGCGCTGCGCAGGCGCGCCGCCAGCTCGACGAGCAGGCGGTCGCCGGCGGCGTGGCCGTGGCGGTCGTTGACCGGCTTGAAGTGGTCGATGTCGATGTAGCACACGACGAGGAGATAACCATCGCGGTCGGTGCTCTGCATCGCGTCGAGCAGCAGCTGCGACAGGCGGGCGCGGTTGGGCAGGCGCGTCAGCTCGTCGAAGTGGGCGCGCCGCTCGAGCGCCTCGCGCTGCACGCGCTGCTCGGTGATGTCGGCGATGACGACGACGTGGTAGTCGGGCCGGCTGTCCTTGCCGGGCACCGCGGAGATCGTCGTCTGCAGCGTCAGCATGAGGCCGTCGGCGCGCTTTTCCTGCAGCTCGCCGCGCCAGCGGCCGTGCTCGCGCAAGGCCGCCCACATCGCCGCGCGCTGCTCGCGCGCCTGCGGGTCGGTGGGGTCGGGCTTGAGCAGCGAAGGCACGCGCCCGAGCATCGTCTCGCGCGTCGTGCCGAGGATCCCGCCGTAGGCCGGGTTGACGTCCAGCGTGCGCATCTCGGCGTCGGTGACGAGCAGGCCTTCGTGCAGGTGCTGGAAGAGGTTGAGCGACATGCGCTGGCGCTCCTGCGCCTCGTGCCGCTCGTGGATGTCGGCCAGCGTCACCAGCAGGTGCATCGGCTTGTCCGCCGGGTCGCGCTCGGTGACGAGCAGCGTCGCCTCGAACCAGCGCCAGCCGCCCGCTTCGGGCAGGCGCAGCTCCACCTGGCGGCGGCCGCTGGCGCCGGTCTTCACTGCTTCGATGGCCGCGGCCAGGCGCGGCTGGTCGTCGCGGTGCAGCTGCGCCGCCCAGGCCGCGGGGTTCCAGCGCCGGGCGCGAAAGCGCGTCAGCGAACGCCATGCGGCCGAAGCGAAAGCGGCGCCGGTGACGAGGTCCCAGTCGGCAACGCCCAGGCGCGAGCC
>JAXMEZ010000058.1:0-24440 GCA_046348035.1 Rubrivivax sp.
GGCGCTGATCGACAGTGTGCGCCCGATGGACCTGGTGGCGCGCGTGGGCGGCGAGGAGTTCGCGATCATCCTGCCCAACTGCGGCAGCGCCTTCGGGCAGACGGTGGCCGAGCGCGTGCGCCGGCGCATCGAATCGACGCCGGTGCAGGTGGCGCCTTCGCTGCAGATTCCCGTCACCGCCAGCGTCGGCGGTGCCTTCGCGCCGCAGTGGGTGCGCTGCACGCCGTCGCTGTGGCTGGAGCGCGCCGACCAGCAGCTGTATCGCGCCAAGGCGCAGGGGCGCAACCTCGTGCAGCTCGAACCCACGGCGATCTCGGTGGTGAGCAACGAAGAGAAGCAACTGCTGTTCGACACCTTCCCGATGACGGACCACGAATGAGCGATGCACCGAAGGCGGGTGCGGCCGGCGCACGGCTGGCGCACATCACCGCCATCACCAGCGGCAAGGGCGGCGTGGGCAAGACCTTCGTCGCCGCCAACCTGGCCGCGGCGCTGGCGCGCAGCGGCAAGCGGGTGCTCGTGCTCGACGCCGACCTCGGCCTGGCGAACCTGGACGTGGTGCTGAACCTGTTCCCGAAGATCACGCTGCACGACGTGTTCACCGGCAAGAACACGCTCGCGGAAGCGGTGCTGCCGGCGCCCGGCGGCTTCTCGGTGGTGCTGGCCGGCTCCGGGATGGTCGAGTACTCGCGCATGACCGGCGAAGTGCGCGAGAAGCTGCAGGCGCTGGTGGCCGAGGTGGCGCCGCAGTTCGACCACGTGCTGCTGGACACGGGTGCCGGCATCTCCGACGTGGTGCTGTACATGGTTTCGCTGGCCGGCGAGGTGCTCGTCGTCGCCACGCCCGAGCCGACCTCGCTGACCGACGCCTACGCGACGATCAAGGTACTGGCCACGACGCAGGGCCGCCGGCGCGTGCACCTGCTCGTCAACCAGGTGCGCCGCCCCGGCGAGGGGCGCACCGTGCGCTCGCAGCTGCAGCAGGTGGTGGACCGCTTCGTCAACCCGGCGCTGGAGCCGGGAACCGGCAGCGTGCGCCTGGAGCTGACCGGCGAAGTGCCGGTGGACCCCGCGGTGCGCGAAGCCGTGCAGCGGCGGCAGCTGCTGCTGGAGACGATGCCCGGCACCGCGGCGGCGATGGCGCTGGTGAACGCTGCGGTCAGAATGCCGGGGTGAGCCAGCACAACGACGACAGCCTGCGCGCGGCGGCGCCTGCCGCGACGCCACCCGCGACACCTTTCTCGCGCCTCGGCGGCGAAGCCCGCGTGCGTGCGCTGGTGGACCGCTTCTACGACTTGATGGATCTCGAGCCTGGCTACGCCGCGCTGCGCGCCGTGCATCCGCCCGCGCTCGACAGCTCGCGCGACAAGCTCTTCTGGTACCTCTGCGGCTGGCTCGGCGGGCCGAGCCACTACATCGAGCGCTTCGGGCACCCGCGCCTGCGCGCGCGCCACATGCCTTACGCGATCGGCGAAGTCGAGCGCGACCAGTGGCTGCAATGCATGGCGCAGGCGATGGCCGAGGAAGGCGTCGAGCCCGCGCTGGCCGCCGGCTGGCCGATGCGCTGACCGGCGTGGCCGACTGGATGCGCAACCGATGAAGGCGAAGCAGGCGCGCGGCGTGCGCAGCGCTTCCGCGATGGGAAGCGCCGCAGCATTGGTGGTGCTGCTGGCCGGCTGCGTCGTCGTGCCGGTGACGCGCGACGTCTACGACCCCGACTGCCGCCTGCACCGGCGCGAAGTGCAGCTCGAAGCAGCGGTGCTCGGCCAGTTCCACAGCTGCGCCGGCCAGGAGTGCTCGGCGCTGCTGGTGACGCTGGGCGTGGTGAGCGCGGCGACGCTGGTGGTGAGCGGCAGCCTCGCCGTCGTCGGCAACGTCGTCTACTGGATGGAGCACGAGGTGAACTGCCGCCGGCAACGCAGCAACGTGCCGCCGGCGGCTGGACCCACGGGTACTGCGCCGCCCGGTTCCGCGCCGGGGTCTGCGCCGGCCACCGTGCCGGGCAACCCGCCGGGCGCGGCTGCACCGTTGCCGAGTTAGCGTGGACAGGCGCTGGCGGGCGCGCTTCGCTCAGCGCCCCGCGCCGCCGGCCAGCAGCACGATCAGCGCGCCGGCGCCTCCTTGCGGCGCGCTTGCCTGCGCGAAGGCGATCACGGCGTCGCTTTGCGCCAGCCAGCGCTGCACCTTGGCCTTGAGCACCGGCTCGCGCCCCGGCGAGCCGAGGCCCTTGCCGTGCACGACGCGCAGGCAGCGCAGGCCCTGGCGCCGCGCAGTGGCGACGAAGGCCACCAGCGATTCGCGCGCTTCTTCGCGGCGCAGGCCGTGCAGGTCGAGCTGGCCCTGGATCGCCCACTGCCCGCGCCGCAAGCGCGCCAGCACGTCGGGGCCGACACCGGCGCGGCGAAAGCCGAGGCCGTCGTCGGTGAGCAGCAGCGACTCGACGTCGACCGCATCGGACCACGCTTCGCGCAATGCCGCCTGCTCGTCGAGTTCGCGCTGGCGCGGCTGCGGCGTGGCGGTGGGCGGGTCGGCCGGGCGGTGGCCGCGCGCCGGCATCGGCACCACCGGGCCCACGGCATCGGCGAAGAGGCGGCGCTCGCGCTCGCTGTGCGCCTGCGCGGCAGCACGTTCGGCTTCCTCGCGCTGGTGCCGTTCGGCCTCGACCCGCTCGCGTTCGCGCAGCGCATCGCGCAGCCCGGCGAGTGCGGCCAGGCCGCCGGCGCGAGGGGCGGTGGTTCGGCTGCTCACAGCATGCCTCGCTCGGCAAACGACACCACCTGCCCGCGGCCGACGACGAGGTGGTCGAGCACGCGCACTTCCACGAGCTGCAGCGCTGCCTTGAGCGACTGCGTGACGAACTCGTCGGCGCGCGAAGGCTCGGCGACGCCCGAAGGGTGGTTGTGCGCCAGCACCACCGCGGCGGCGTTCAACTCGATCGCGCGCCGCACCACTTCGCGCGGGTGCACGCTCGTCTGGTTCACGGTGCCCTGGAACAGGTGCTCGAAGGCGGCGAGGCGATGCTGGCCGTCGAGGAACATCACGGCGAACACCTCGCGCTCGAGGCCGCCGAGCTGCAGCGCCACGTAGTCCTTCACCCGAGCCGGCGCTTCGAAGATGGGCGCTGCGGCCAGCGGCTGCGCGATGGCGCGGCGGGCGATCTCCATCACCGCGAGCAGTTCGGCGCGCTTGGCCGGGCCCAGGCCCTTGATGCCGGACAGTCCCTTGCCCGGGCCCTTGCCCGGTCCCGTGCCTGCGCTCGTCCCGCTTCCCTTCGTTGAAGCGCCGGGATGCACGGCCGCCGCACACAGCAGTCCGGCGAAGCCCTGGCACTGCTCGAGCACCTGCCGCGCCAGTTCGAGCACGCTCACGCCGCGCGAGCCGGTGCGCAGCAGCAGCGCCAGCAGCTCGGCATCGGCCAGCGCCGCGCTGCCGCGCGCGAGCAGCTTTTCGCGCGGGCGCTCGTGGGCGGGCAGGGTCTTGAGCATCGGGCCGGTCGCCTAGAATCGGTGCCAGTCTATGTGAGGCCCTTGTCGCCTCGGGCGCGCCGATGCACCCCATGCCGGCGGCACCCGAAAGCCGGTCTCCGCGGCGCCTGCGCCTTCCTTCTCGCACTCCCCCTTCCGATGGTTCCGCCATGGCCGTTCGTTCGCCCATTCCGCACGAGGAGCCGCCGCAGCAGCGCCGCGTCGCGCCGGGCTCGTTCCTGACCTTGCACTACCGCCTCGCCGGCCTCGACGGCGCGCCGCGGTGGTCGACACCTTCGCGCTTCAACCGGCGACGCTGTCGCTGGGCGCCGGCAACTCGCGCCGGCCATCGAAGCGCAACTCGTCGGCCTCGAGGAAGGCGCCTCGGCGAGCTTCGAACTGCCGCCCGGTGCCGCGTTCGGCGAGCGCAACCCGCAGCTGCTGCAGCGCGTGAAGCTGGAACTGCTGCGCACGCTCGGCGACCCCGAAGCGCAGTACGCCGTGGGCGACGTGGTCGAGTTCCCCACGCCCGACGGGCAAGGCCGCTATGCCGGCGTCGTGCGCGAGTGCTCGGCCGACTGGCTGCTCTTCGACTTCAACCATCCGCTGGCAGGCCAGGCGGTGCGCTTCGACGTGAAGCTGCTGGGGGTGCTGCGATGAGCAGCAACGAGAACAGCACCGCAACCCAACGCCGCACCGGCGCAGCGCAGGCAACGCCCATCGCCGAAGTGCTGCTGGCCGAGCCGCGCGGCTTCTGCGCCGGCGTCGACCGCGCCATCGAGATCGTCGAGCGGGCGTTGAAGCGCTTCGGCGCACCGATCTACGTGCGCCACGAGATCGTGCACAACACCTACGTCGTCAACGACCTCAAGGCGAAGGGCGCGATCTTCATCGAGGAGCTGGCCGACGTGCCGCCGGGTGCCACGCTCGTGTTCAGCGCCCACGGCGTGAGCAAGGCCGTGCGCAGTGAAGCGGCGCAGCGCGGCTTCCAGGTCTTCGACGCCACCTGCCCGCTGGTGACCAAGGTGCACGTCGAGGTGGCCAAGCTCGCCAAGGAAGGCTACGAGTTCGTGATGATCGGCCACAAGGGCCACCCGGAAGTGGAAGGCACGATGGGCCAGCTCTCCGAGGGCATCTACCTTCGTCGAGAACGTGGCCGACGTGGCGCGCGTGCAGCCGCGCGGCGACAAGCTCGCCGTGGTGACGCAGACGACGCTGTCGGTGGACGACGCGGCCGAGATCCTGGCCGCGGTGAAGGCGCGTTTCCCGCTCGTGCGCGAGCCGAAGAAGCAGGACATCTGCTACGCCACACAGAACCGCCAGGACGCGGTGAAGGTGATGGCGCCGGCGGTGGACGTGGTCGTCGTCGTCGGCAGCCCCACCAGCAGCAACAGCAACCGCCTGCGCGAGCTGGCGCAGCGCCTGGGCACGCCCGCGTACATGGTGGACAGCGCCGCCGCGCTCGAAGCGGCGTGGTTCGAAGGCCGCCCGCGCGTAGGGCTGACGGCCGGCGCTTCGGCGCCCGACATCCTGGTGCAGCAGGTGATCGCGCGCCTGCGCGAACTGGGCGCCGTCTCGGTGCGGCACATGCCGGGCGTGGTGGAAGACGTGCACTTCCCGCTGCCGCGCGGGCTCGGCGACCGCAGCATGATGGGTCAGAAGTCGTAAACGAACCTGCTGCGGTTCCTTCAGACCTTCTAGCCCTGGCCTTCGAATCGGAGTTCCAAACCCATGCTCGACATCCAGCAACTGCGCCGCGACGTCGACGGCGTCGTCGCGCAGCTCGCCCGGCGCCGCAGCACGACGCCGCTGCTCGACGTGCCGCGCTTCCAGGCGCTCGAAGCCGAGCGCAAGCACATCCAGACCGCCACCGAGCAAGCGCAGGCGAAGCGCAACGCGCTGTCGAAACAGGTCGGCCAGATGAAGGCCAAGGGCGGCGGTGATACCGCGCCGCTGATGGCCGAGGCCAACGCGCTGGCCGAGCAGATGAAGGCCGGCGCCGAGCGGCTGGAAGTGGTGCAGGCCGAGCTCGCGGCGCTGATGATGTCGCTGCCGAACCTGCCGCACGCGAGCGTGCCCGACGGCGCCGACGAGACCGGCAACGTCGAGGTGCGCCGCTGGGGCACGCCGCGCGCGTTCGCGTTCGAGCCGCGCGACCAGGTGGATATCGGCACGGCGCTCGGGCTCGACATCGAGACCGGCGCCAAGCTCTCGGGCTCGCGCTTCACGTTCCTGCGCGGCCCGGCGGCGCGGCTGCACCGGGTGCTGGCGCAGCTGATGCTCGACACGCACACGCAGGAGCACGGCTATACCGAGTGCTACACGCCCTACATCGTCAACCGCGAGATCCTCGAAGGCACCGGGCAGCTGCCGAAGTTCAAGGAGGACATGTTCTGGGTATTCCGCGGCGGCGACGCCGAATCGGCCGCGGGTTCGGAGCAGTACCTCATCTCCACCAGCGAGATCCCGCTCACCAACAGCGTGCGCGAGCAGATCCTCGATGCGGCGGCGCTGCCCGTGCGCCTCACCGCGCACAGCCCGTGCTTTCGCAGCGAAGCCGGCAGCGCCGGGCGCGACACGCGCGGCATCATCCGCCAGCACCAGTTCGACAAGGTCGAGATGGTGCAGGTCACGCACCCCGAGCAGAGCTACGCGGCGCTGGAGCAGATGGTCGGCCACGCCGAGGCCATCCTGCGCAAGCTCGAGCTGCCTTACCGCGTGGTGACGCTGTGCACCGGCGACATGGGCTTCGGCGCCGCGAAGACCTATGACCTCGAGGTGTGGCTGCCGGCGCAGCGCGCGTACCGCGAGATCAGCTCGTGCAGCAACTGCGAGGCGTTCCAGGCGCGGCGCATGATGGCGCGCTTCAGGCCCATCGTCGACGGCAAGCCGGGCAAGCCCGAGTTCGTGCACACGCTCAACGGCTCCGGCCTGGCTGTCGGCCGCACACTGGTGGCGGTGCTGGAGAACCACCAGAACGCCGACGGCAGCGTGCGCATTCCGGCGGCGCTGAGGCCCTATCTCGGCGGTGCCGAGGTGCTGAGGCCATGAGCGTGGCGCCGGCTACGGCAGGCGCGCGTGTCGAGGAGTGGCGCAGCAACTGCTCGCCGCCTACGACCGACGTGCTGCGCTCGTGCCGCTGCCTTCGGCGGCGCCGGGCGGCATCGACACCGCCACGGCCTACGCCGTGGGCGAGCGGCTGCGCCAGCTTCGCATCGCGCGCGGCGAGCGGCCCGTGGGCTGGAAGATCGGCTTCACCAACCGCGGCATCTGGCAGCGCTACGGCGTCTACGAGCCGATGTGGGCGCCGGTGTGGGACAGCACGACGGTGCTGCTCGACGGGACCGAGACGACGCTCGTGCTGGCGGGCCTGAGCCAGCCGCGGCTGGAGCCGGAAGTCGTCTTCGGCCTCGCACGGCCGCCCAAGGCAGGCATGACACTCGATGAGCTGCGCGGCTGCATCGACTGGGTCGCGCACGGCTTCGAAGTCGTGCATACGCACTTCGATGGTTGGCGCTTCACGGCGCCCGACACCGCCGCCGACTTCGCGCTGCACGGCCGCCTGCGCGTGGGGCCGCGGGTGCCGGTGCGCGACTGGACCGCGCTCGCTGCCGACCTCGCCGCGCTGCGGGTCGAACTGCTCTGCAACGGCGAGCCGAAGGACCGCGGCGAAGGCTCGATCGTGCTCGACGGCCCGCTGCAGGCACTGAAGGCGATGGTCGAAGCAATGGCGAAGACGACGCCGCAGTGGTTCATCGCGGCCGGCGAAGTGGTGACCACCGGCACCATCACCGACGCCTGGCCGCTGGCGCCGGGCCAGGTGTGGACGACACGCTTGTCCGACCCGCGCCTGGCCGGCCTCACGCTGCGCACGGTGGCGTGACTGGGGGACTGGCGGGGGACAGCGCGGCGGATTGAGCGGGCCGGCCGGACCGATGGTCCGTTGGCTCGGGCCTCGATCGAGGCGCCACTACAATGGCGCTCCCCGCGCGACCAGCGGGGCTGCATGCAGGAAAGGTGGCAGAGTGGTCGAATGCGCCGGACTCGAAATCCGGTGTACGGTTTTACCGTACCGTGGGTTCGAATCCCACCCTTTCCGCCAAAGGCTTCAGTAGCCTGAGCGCCTTCAGCGCCCCGCCGGTCCCAGGTGGAACCCGCGCCCGGCGTAGTCGAACCCCACGAGTTCGTTGATCGCCGCGCTCTTGTCGGCCGGCGCGGCGTAGTAGGCGCGGATCTCGGCGATCAGGCCGTCCTCGAAGACGTACCACTCGGCGCCGCGCAAGGCGGTGCCGCTCCTGGTCTTCCAGTGCGTCCACTCGATCATCGCCTCGGGTCTCTCGTGGCTCAGGTGGCTGATGAGGATGCGCTCGATGGTCCACTGCGAGCCGAGCGTCTCGACGCACCAGATCCACTTCTTCGCGATCGTGTCGGCGCTGCGCCACGGCACTTCGGGCAGGCCGGCGGGGAAGTAGTGCACCGCGTCGGCGGTGAAGCAGCT
This sequence comes from Rubrivivax sp., assembly GCA_046348035.1. GTDB lineage: Bacteria > Pseudomonadota > Gammaproteobacteria > Burkholderiales > Burkholderiaceae_C > Rubrivivax. The sequence continues at coordinate 7,963 of JAXMEZ010000058.1, forward strand.
CGAGAGCGCGTCGTAGTCGGCGGCATTGCAGGCGTCGAAGTAGCGGCGGATCAACGCTTCGTAGTGTTCGGGGCCGTAGGTCGTCTTCGCCATCGCGGGGTCTCCGTGGCTGTCCGTGGGTCTGTCGTTCGCGCGGGGCGCTTCAGCGCGCGCCTTGCGGCGGCACCGGCTTGATCTCCGGCCGGCCGGCGGCCACCCAGGCCTTGTGCTGCGCTCGCGTCTCTTCGCTCGGCGGGTACAGGCCCCACAGCGGCTCGCCGGCGCGCACGCGCAGCGCGAGATACGCCTCGATGTCGTCGCGCTTCTCGCACAAGTCGGCCATCTCCTCGGCCAGATGCGCGGGAATGACGGTGATGTTGTCGCCGTCGCCGTGGATCACGTCGCCGGGGTAGATGGCCACGCCGGCGCAGCCGATCGGCACGTTGAGGTCGGCCACGTGGTGGTACGAGAGGCGCGTGGTCGCGGTGACGCCGTTGGACCACACGGGGAAGTCCATCTCGGCGAGCTCGGTCCCGTCGCGGAAGGCGCCGTCGGTGACCACGGCGCGGGCGCCGCGCATCATCATGCGCGTGACGAGCATGTTGCCCATCGAGGCGGCGCGGCCGTCCTTGTTGCTGTCGATCACGAGCACGTGGCCCGGTTCGAGCTGCTCCACGCCGACCCATTGCAGGTTGTCGGCCGAGGGCGCCGTGGTGAGGTTGCCGTAGACGTCGATGTCCTCGCGCGCCGGGATGAAGCGCATCGTGTAGGCGCGGCCGGCGAAGGGTTTGATGCGCTTGTTCAGCGGCTTCAGGCCGCACAGCACCGGCTGTCGCAAGCCCTTGATGTAGAGCTGCGTCGTCAGCGAGCCGCTGGTGGCCTTGGCCAGGCGGTCGAGCACGGCGTCGGAGACGTACGGTGCCGGCGCGCGCTGCGGGATCGTCTTCAGCGGCGGAGGATTCACGAGGCTCATCGGTTCGCCTTGTTCGAAGTTTCGGTAGAGGATTTGCCGGAGGGTGCGGACCACACGCCGGCCGCCTGCAGCAAGCCGCGCGTGTAGCCGAGCGCGAAGGCCATGAAGCGCTCGCGCTCGGGGTCGAGTTCGGAGACGGGCACGTGGTCGGGGCACAGCGGGCCGGCATAACCGCCACGTTGGTAGGCGAGGATGCACTCGTGCATGTCGACGTCGCCCTCGTCGGGGAACACTTCCTGGAAGTCGAGGTAGCCGCCGCGGATGTTGCGGAAGTGGACCATGAAGATGCGGCCCGTTGACGCGAACTCCTCGATCACCGGGATCATCGCAACGCCCGGGCGCTCGAACATCTCGGCCATCGTGCCCTGGCAGAAGTTGAGGCCGTGGCGGCGGCTGCCCGAGAGCGCGAGGAAGCGCCGCAAGCCCGCGGCCGAACCAACGACGTGTTCGATGCCGTTCAAGCCGCCCACGGGGTACGCCGGGTCGTGCGGGTGGCAGGCGAGGTTCACGCCCGCCGCATCGGCCGCGGGCACGAGACCCTCGACGAGGAACTCGATCGCGTCCCAGCCCGCTCGCTCGCTCACCGGCGGCACGCTGCGCGCCATCTTCTGGCCGCACAGGACGGCAGCCTCGGAACCGCCTTCTTGCTGATTCGTCGGGTATCCCACGCCCCAGTACGAGTGCTTCGCGTCGGCTTCGGGCGAGTACTCGGCGTGGCAGAAGCCCGAGTTGCTGCAGCCGCCCCGCCCGGGCTTCAAGCCCGTGCGCGTGATGCCGACCATCTGCACGTTGTACTTGAGCGTGGGGATGCCGGCGTCGGCCGCCTTGCGCACGTTGTCGGCGAGCACGGCGCGCTGCTTGCGAGCGCTGTCGAGATCGACGAGCGAATCGAGCAGGATCGAGCCGACGTCGAGCGCGAAGACATCGAGCTTCAGGCCGAAGCCTTCCACCCAGCGCCGGTACGCTGCGAGCTTGCCCGCGTCCCATGCCGCCACGCCGCCGGCGGCCGAGACGAGCTCGGTGCCGCGGTTGTCGAGCACCACGTGCTCGACACCGAACTGCGTGGACAAGCGCAGCCGGCGCTCGCTCGGGTTCAGCAGTTGTTCGCTGATGTACATCGCCGGCATCCGTTGCGCCGTGTTGGATCGGACTGTGGCTCAAGGCCGCTTGCCGAACTCCTGCGTCTCGGTCGTCCAGCGCAGCGCCTGCTCGCTCAAGCTGAAGCCGAGGCCCGGCCGGTCGGACACGTGCATGCGGCCGTCCTTCAGGTGCATCTGCTCGTTGAACATCGGCCCCAGCCACTCGAAGTGTTCGAGCCACGGCTCGAGGCCGTGGCCGCGGCCAGGTGCAGGTGGATCTCCATCGCGGTGAAGTGCGGCGCCAGCTTGCGCTGCTTGAATTCGCCGAGCGCCATGATCTTCAGGAACGGCGTGATGCCGCCGACGCGCGGCGCGCGTCGGGCTGGATGAAGTCGGTGCCGGCGAGGATCAACTGCGCGTGCTCGTCGAAGCAGGTGAGCATCTCGCCAGTGGCGATGGCCGTGTCGAAGCGCTCGGCGAGCTGGCCGTGGCCTTCGAAGTCGTGCGCGTCCAGCGGCTCCTCGATCCACGTCAGGTCGAACGGCTCCAGCGCGCGGCAGGCGCGCGTGGCCTTCTGGCGGTCCCATTGCCGGTTGGCATCGACCATCAGCGGGAAGCCGTCGCCGAGCAGCTTGCGCACCGCGGCCACGCGCTCGATGTCGATCGAGAGGTCGGGCTGGCCCACCTTGAGCTTGATGCCGCCGATGCCGCTCTCGCGCGAGGCCAGCGTTCTTCAGCACCTGGGGCAGCGGCGTGTGCAGGTAGCCGCCCGACGTGTTGTAGCACTGCACCGAGTCGCGCCGCGCGCCGAGCAGCTTCGCCAGCGGTAGCTTCGCGCGCTTGGCCTTGAGGTCCCACAGCGCGATGTCGAACGGTGCGATGGCCTGTGTCGTCAGCCCCGCGCGGCCCATGCTGGCGCCGGCCCACAAGAGCTGCGTAAAGAGGCGCGAGATGTCGTTGGGATCCTCGCCGATGAGGTTCGGCGCCAGTTCCTTCGCGTGCGCGTACATGCCCGGGCCGCCGGCGCGCTTGGAGTAGCCGAAGCCGATGCCTTCATGGCCGTCACGGGTGCGGATCTCGCAGAAGATGAAGGCGATCTCGGTCAGCGGCTTCTGCCGCCCGGTGAGCACCTTGGCGTCGCTCACCGGCGTGGCCAGCGGCAGGAAGGTCAGCGAGAGGTTGATCCACTCGATGCGGTCGCCGCTTTCGGCGGCGGTGCGGGCGTCGGCGCCCACCTTGGCGTAGGAGACGATGTTCGATTCGACGGCTTTCATGGCGCGTGCTCCTGGCTATTCCGACTTCAGCCCGCCGGCGCGGATGACCTGTGTCCAGCGCGCGACCTCGCTGTTGACGAAGCGCTTGTAGTCGGCCGACTTCGACGCCACGACGACGAACCCGGTGGCCTCGAGCCTGGCGCGCGTGGCCGGCTCGGAGAAGGCCTTGATCATGGCCGCTTCGAGCTTGTCGACGATGGCCTTCGGCGTGCCCTTGGGGGCGGACAGGCCCGTCCACGAGACGGCGGTGAAACCGGGGTAGCCCGATTCGGCGACGGTGGGCACGTCGGGGTACAGCGGGTTGCGCTCGGCGCTCGTCACGACGAGCGCGCGCACCTTGCCGCTCTTCACGTGCGGCAGCACCGCGTCCTGGTTGGTGAACATGCCCGGGATCTGGTTGGCCAGCACGTCACTGAGCGCCGGGCCGCCGCCCTTGTACGGGATGCCCACCATGTCCAGCCCCGCGGTCTGCTTCAGGTACTCGGTGGTGAGATGGCCCGAAGAGGCACTCACCTGCCCGTAGCTGAACTTGCCCGGGTTCGCCTTCACCCAGGCGACGAACTCCTTGAAGGTCTTCGCCGGGAAGCTCGGGTGCACCACCAGAACGTTAGGCCCCGCGGCGAGCTGCGAGATGTGCACGAAGTCGGCTTCGGTGTAGTTGGGTTTCGGCGATGCGAAGCCGTGGATCACCGCGTTGCTGCCGATGCCCGACAGCAGCAGCGTGTAGCCGTCGGCGGGCGACTTGGCTGCCTGGTCGGTGCCGATGGCGCCGCCGGCGCCGCCCTTGTTGTCGACGATGAAGGTCTGGTTGAGCTGCTTGCCGAGTTCCTCGGCGATGAGGCGGCCCATCACGTCGCTGGTGCCGCCGGGCGGGAAGGGCACGATGATCTTCACGGGCTTGCTCGGGTAGTCGCCCTGCGCTTGTGCAGGGGCGAGAAGGAAAGCGGTGGCAAGCAGGCCGGCGAGGGCAACGGCGCGGCGGCGGTTCATTCGGTCTCCTTGGAGCGGGTGCAGCGGGTTCGATGAAAGCGCTTCCATCGTAGCGGCCGGATCGCTCCCGGCAAGACCGGCCTGCGAGGCTCGCAGGGCCACTGCGGGGTTTCGGCCCAAGTCATGGGACGGAGGCGGTTGCCGCGGCCTGTACCCAGACGCTGGGAGGCGCCAGATGAAAACGCTTCCATCAACGCTAAGATCGTGCGCCCAGCCGCAAACCCCAGTAACCCGCCCGATGCCTCGCCTCGCCGCCGCCCCTGCCCGCGTCCGCATGAGCGACGTCGCCGACGCAGCCGGCGTTTCGCTCGTCACCGTCTCGCGCGCGATCAACACGCCGGACAAGGTGGCCGGGGAGACGCTGGCGGCCGTGCGCTCGGCGGTGGCGCGGCTGGGCTACGTGCCCAACCTCACCGCGGGCAGCCTCGCTTCGAGCCGCTCGCGCATCGTGGCCGCGATCGTGCCCACCGTGTCCAACCAGGTCTTCTCGGAGACCGTCGAAGCGCTGACGCGCACGCTCGCCGAGGGCGGCTATCAGTTGCTGCTCGGCCAGAGCGCCTACCGCGGTGCCGACGAGGAAGCACTCGTCGAAGCCTTCCTCGGCCGCCGCGTCGATGGTCTCGTGCTCACCGGCTGCGGCCAGGGCGCGGCGCTGCGCGCGCGGCTGCGCCGCGCCGGCGTGCCGGTGGTGCAGACCTGGGATCTGCGTGAGGGCGTTGGCGGTGCACCGGTGGGCGTGCTCGACATGGCGGTGGGCTTCTCGAACGTCGCCGCGGGGCGCGCGGCGGCGCAGCACCTCTTCGAGCGCGGCCATCGCGTCCTCGGCTTCATCGGTGCGGACGAAGAACGCTCGCGGCAGCGGCTGGAAGGCTTTCGCGCCGGGGCGGCGGCAGCGGGCCTCGGCGACGTGCCGGCCGACCTCATGCGCCCGCCGGTGCAGGTGGACCAGGCCGCCGCGCAGCTGGCGCAACTCATGGCGCGGCGCGCCGAGCTCGATGCCGTCTTCTGCAGCAACGACCTGCTCGCTGCCGGCGTGCTCTTCGAGTGCCACCGCCGCGGCATCGCGGTGCCGGCGCAGCTGGCGGTGATGGGCTTCGGCGACCTGCCGATCGCGCGCGCCGCATCGCCGCAGCTATCGACCGTGCGCGTGCGCCGCACCGAGATGGGCGAACGCGCCGGTCAGATGCTGCTGGCGCGCCTGGCCGGCCACGACCCCGGAGCGCGGCGGGTCGACATCGGCTTCGAGGTGGTGGCGCGGCAGAGCACGTGAACGCGGCCACCCGGGCCGTGTTCTGCGGCGGACGGCCGTCAGCGGCAGGGTTCCTCGCGCTTCTCTTCCTCGCGCTTCTCTCTGGCGCTTCGTTTCGCGTCGCTTCAGCGGCCGCCGGCGACGTCGATGACGGCTCCGTGCACGTACGACGCCGCCGGCGACGCAAGCCACAGCGCGGCCTGCGCCACTTCCTCGGCGGTGCCCGAACGGCCCATCGGCACTGCGTCGCGCGCCAGCGCGCGCATGCGCTCCAGGCCGCCGTGCGCGTCGTGGATCGCGGTCTCGATCAGGCCCGGCCGCAAGGCCGCCACGCGGATGCCTTCGCGCCCGACCTCCCTGGCCAGCGCCAGCGTGAAGGTGTCGATGGCGCCCTTCGATGCCGCATACGCGGCGCCACCGGCGAGCCCGCCCAGGCGCGCCGCCACCGACGAGAGGTTGACGATCACGCCGCCGGCACCGCCGTGCGCCTTCGACATGCGGCGCACCGCTTCGCCGGCGCAGTGGAACATGCTGAAGACGTTGGCGCGGAACACCGCTTCCACCCGGGCGTGCTCGAGCGCGTCGACGCGGAAGTTGGCGAGGATGCCGGCGTTGTTGACGAGCACGTCGATGCGGCCCAGGCGCGCGTCGAGCTCGGCGAACAGCCGCTGCACCTGCGCCGGCTCGCCGACATCGGCCTCAAGCGGCACCGCCTCGCCGCCGGCGGCGCGGATGTCGGCCACCACCGCCTCGGCCGCCGCGGCGCTGCGCAGGTAGTTGACGCCGACGCGGTAGCCCGCCGCGCCGGCGGCGCGTGCGATCGCCGCGCCGATGCCGCGGCTGGCGCCGGTGACGAGCATGACCTGGCCTGCCATCGTCGCTCCCTTCACTTCCCTTGCTCCGTTCACTCCCGTCGCTGCGCGCGTCACTCCGGCTGCACGTTGGCTTCCTTCACCAGGCGCTGCCACTTCGTGATCTCGGCGGCGATGAAGGCGCGCAGGCGGTCGGGCGCGAGCGGCATCGGCGCCAGGCCGATGCCGGCGAATCGTTCCTTGGCGTCGGCCCGCTCGACGATCGCGGTGATGGCGCCGTTGAGCTTGTCGACCACGGGCTTGGGCATGTTCGCCGGACCGACGACGGCGAACCAGGCGGTGATGTCGAAGCCCGGCACCGATTCGGCGATCGCCGGCCAGTCGGGCGCGAGCGCGTTGCGCCGCTCGGAGGTGACGGCGATCGCGCGCAGCCGCCCGCCCTTGGCCTGCGCCAGCGCGTTGCCGAGGTCGACGAAGGTGAAGTCGAGCGTGCCGCCGACGACGTCGTTGACGGCCAGCGGGATGCCCTTGTACGGCACGAGCGCGGTCTCGATGCCGGCCAGCTTGTTGAGCATGGCGATGCTGACCTGCGAGCTGGAGGAACCGAAGCCGCCGTTGAGCTTGCCGGGCCGCGCCTTGGCCTGGGTCACGAACTCGGCCAGCGTCCTGGCCGGGAAGTCCGGCTTGACCATCAGGACGAGCATGTTCTGCCCGACCCCCGCCACCGGCGTGAAGTCCTTCAGCGGGTCGTAGGGCACGTTCTTCAGCAGGGCCACGTTCGAGGCCACGGCGGAGTTCGACGAGAACAGCAGCGTGTAGCCGTCGGGCGCGGCGCGCACCACTTCGCTGCCGGCAAGGTTGCCGCCGGCGCCGGGCTTGTTGTCGACGACGAAGGGCTGCCCGAACGCCGCCTGCAACTGCTGGCCGACGACGCGCGCGGCCAGGTCGGTGGCCGATCCGGCGGGGAAGGGCACCACCAGCCGCACCGGCTTGTCGGGCCAGGTCTGCGCCGCGGCGTGCTGCGCAGCCAGCGCCAGCAAGGCGCCTGCGGCGAGCGTCTTCAACGGATTCACGTTGTCTCCTTGCGGGGTTCGACGGGAAGGGTCAGAAGGTGGAACGACAGCGACTTGCCGTGCATGTCGAGGTTGAGCGTGTCGTTGACGCCGCCGTCGAGCACGTCGTCGAGAACGAAGTTCATCGCCGCGAGCCTGGGCAGCAGGTAGCGCTTGACGCTGCTCGGCCTTCGGAACGCGAAGTGCTCGGCCACGCGTTCGGGCGTGACCTGCTGCACCAGCCAGTTCCAGTCGGCGGCGTCGTAGGCGATCAGGCTGATGTTGACGCGGTTGCCCTTGTCGCCGGTGCGCGCATGGGCGTGGTCGTAGAGAAGGGTCATGGGACTGGCCTCGGCGCCGGACGGGCTCATGCAGCGAACTCCGGCGCCAGCACTTCGACGCGCGTCGGCACGGCGCTGCGCGGCACCAGGCACGAGCGCATCGACAGGCGCTGGCGTTTGGCGGTGCGCACGCCGCCGCCGCCGGCTGGGCCACCGGTCCACAGCGCCGTCACTTCGCGCAGCAGGCGGTCGATGCGCTGCCCCTCGTCGTGGCGGGCGGCCACGCGCAGGCGGACATCGGCATGAGCCGCGCTCGGGCCGGGCGGCACGCCCGCCAGCAGGCGGTTGCCGTCGTCGCCGAGGATGCTGGTGATGCCGATGAGGTCGAAGCGCAAGGTCAGCTCGCCGCCGCAGCGCCGCGCGATCACGTCCATCGCCAGCCGCGCCCGCGCCTCGGCGTTGGGGCCGGCATACGAGATCTCGGCCTCGCCGAGCCAGCCGCCTTCGAAGAACACGCAGGCCTTCAGCGTCGGCGTGCGCGCATGGCCGCGCACGCCGGCGAGGCGCACGCGGTCGGGGCCGACCTGGGTCACTGCCGCCGCGGTGATGTCGGCCACCACGTCGGGCGTGATGTAGGCGGCCGGGTCGTGCACTTCGTAGAGGAGCTGCTCCTTCACGGTGCGCAGGTCGACCACGCCGCCGGTGCCCGCGGCCTTGGTGACGACGCAGCTGCCGTCGGCAGCGATCTCGGCGATCGGGAAGCCGATGTCTTCGAGCCCCGGCACGTCCTTGCGGCCGGGGTCGGCGAAGTAGCCGCCGGTCACCTGCGCGCCGCATTCGAGCAGGTGGCCGGCCATCGTCGCGCCGGCCAGGCGGTCCCAGTCCTCGCGGCCCCAGCCGTGGTGGGCGATGGCCGGGCCGAGCACCAGCGCCGGATCGGCGACGCGGCCGGTGACGACGACCTGCGCCCCTTGCTTGATCGCCGCGGCGATCTCGAAGGCGCCGAGGTACGCGTTGGCGCAGACGAAGCGCTTCTCGTCGAAGCCGCCGCCCAGTGCCTCGCGCAGCAGCTTGCGCTGCGCCGGCACCGAGAGGTCGTCGCCGCTGACCACCGCCACGCGCGGTGGCGGCAGGCCCAGTTCCTCGGCCAGCGCGACGATGCGCCGCGCGGCGCCTTGCGGGTTGGCGGCGCCGAAGTTGCCGATGATGGTGATGCCGTGGCGCAGGCAGTCGGCCAGCACCGGGCGCAGTTCGAGGTCCAGCAGCGGCTCGTAGCCCTTGCCCGGGTCGGCGCGCCGCGCCAGCTGCGCGGTGGCCAGCGTGCGCTCGGCCAGCATCTCGAAGATCAGCGCCGCCGGCCCGCCGCGCTGCACCAGCGTGCGCACCACCGGCAGCGCCGCGTCGACGCGGTCGCCGGAGAAGCCTGCGCCGCAACCCACGGCCAGATCCGCCGTCGATCCTTGCTTCGTTCCCTGCCTCGGTTCCTGCATCGGCTCACCTCGCGAGGGGCGCAGTGTCGGGGCCGCTGCTGTGTCTGTAAACTGGATTCTCTGGAACGATTGTGAAGCAACGTCGATGAATCTCTCGGGCCGGCTGATCGACGCCTTCCTGGCCCTGGAAGAGACGCGCCGTTTCGCGGTGGCGGCGGAACGTTGCCACGTCAGCCCGTCGGCCTTCAGCCAGATGATCGGCCGCCTCGAAGCGCAGGTCGGCGCACGGCTGTTCGATCGCGACACGCGCAACGTCGCCCTCACCGCCGAGGGCCAGGCCTTCTCCGCCGGCGCGCACCGCATCGCCGACGAGATCCGCGCCACGCTGTCGGGCGTGAAGGATCGCGCGGCGCTGGGCAGCGGGCGGGTGGCGATCGCCGCGCCGCCCTCGCTCGCTTCGGACTGGCTGGCTGCGGTGCTGGCCGATTTCCGCGACGCCCATCCGGGCGTCACGCTGCGCCTGCTGGACGTGGTGTCCGACCGCTGCCTGGCGCTGGTGGCGGCGGGCGAAGTCGACTTCGGCCTCAACGCGCAGCGGGGCAACGACCTCGAGTTCGATTCGACGCTGCTTTTCCGCGAGCGCTTCTACCTGATCTGCCGCGGCGACGATGCCTTCGCCGGCCGCCGCAGCATCCGCCTGCGCGACCTGCGCGGGCGGCCGTTCGTGCAGACGGTGCGCAGCGGCAGCGTCTGGCAGCAGACGCAGCCGTGGCTGGCGAAAGCGCAGGCGCACGACACCGGCTTCGAGGTGTCGCAGTTCGGCACGCTGGCCGCGCTGGTCGAGCGCGGCTTCGGCGTCAGCCTGGTGCCCGCGATGGCGCTGCCGTTGTGCCGGCGCCCGGGCCTCGCCGCCGTGCTGCTCGATGAGCGCGCCGCGTGGCGGCCGATCTACCGCGTGCAGCGCCGCGGACGCACGCTCTCGGCGGCTGCGCAGGCGCTGCGGCGAGCGATTGCCGAAGGCGTGCCCGCTGCCTTGCGGCGGCCGGCGTCAGCGCACTGAGGGGCCGCGGGACACCGCTGGAGCCCGCCTCGGCCCGCGCCGGCGTATCCGCTCAGCGCTGCCTGACGTACGTCCCCGGCGCGTCCTCGATCGGCGCGTAGCCCTTCGCGGGTGCGCCGATCGCCGGCGGCTTCACCTGGCCCGTCGAGTGCCTGGCCAGCCACGCCTGCCACGCCGGCCACCAGGAGCCTTCGTGCTTGGTGGCTGCTTCGAGCCAGTCCTCGGGCGCGAGGTGCGGGTCTTTCAGCCGGCGCGACTTGATGCGGTAGTGGCGCTTGGGGTGCACCGGCCCGCTGACGATGCCCGCGTTGTGGCCGCCGCTGGTGAGCAGGAACGTGAAGTCGTCGGAACGGACGAGGTTGTCGGTCTTGTAGACGCTCTTCCACGGCGCGACGTGGTCGGTCTCGGTGCCCACCAGGAACATCGGCACGCCGATGTCCGACAGGCGAACGAGCTTGCCGTGCACAGGGAAGCGGTTGGTCGCCAGCTCGTTGTCCAGGTACAGCCGGTACAAGTACTCGGTGTGCATGCGCCAGGGCATGCGCGTGCCGTCGGCGTTCCACGCCATCAGGTCGATCATCGCGTCGCGCTTGCCCTTCAGGTAGTTGTCGACGATCGGCTGCCACACGAGGTCCTGCGAGCGCAGCAGCGCGAAGGCGCCGCCCATCTGGCGGCTCTCGAGCACGCCCTTCTTGTGCATCGTCGCCTCGAGCAGCGCCAGCTGGCTCGGGTTGATGAAGAAGGCCAGCTCGCCGGGCTCGGAGAAGTCGGTCTGCGCCGCGAACATCGACACCGAGGCCAGCCGCTCGTCCTGCTCGCGCGCCAGCGCCGCCGCGCCGATGGCCAGCAGCGTGCCGCCGATGCAGTAGCCCACCGCGTGCACCTTGCGCTTGGGCACGATCGCGCACACCGCGTCGAGCGCGGCGCGGAAGCCCTGGTCGACGTAGTCGTCCATGCCGACGTCGCGGTCGCTCTCGTCGGGGTTCTTCCACGACACCATGAACACGGTGTGCCCCTGGTCGACGAGGTACTTGACGAGCGAGTTGCGCGCGCTCAGGTCGAGGATGTAGTACTTCATGATCCACGCCGGCACGATGAGCAGCGGCTCGGCATGCGTGGTCTTCGTCGTCGGCGCGTACTGGATCAGCTCGATCAGGTCGTTGCGGAACACCACCTTGCCCGGCGTCGCGGCGACCTGCTTGCCGACCTCGAACGCTTCGGTGCCCGCAGGCGCGGCGCCGTCGTTGAGCGTGCGCAGATCCTCGATCCAGTTCTGCATGCCGCGAACGAGGTTCTGGCCCTGCTCGGCCTGCGTCAGCGCGAGCAGCTCGGGGTTGGTGGCCAGCGCGTTGGCCGGCGAGCTGGCGTCCAGCAGCATGCGCAGCGCGAACTCCAGCAGCTGCGCGTGGTAGTCGGTGACGCCGCCCACGCCCTGCACGGTGTCGTTGAGCAGTGCGGCACTGTTCTGGTAGGCGCGCGCGTAGACGTTGAACGGCCAGTGCGTCCACGCCGTGCCGGCGAAGCGGCGGTCGGCCTTGCCTTCGAAGTCGTCGCCCGGCGCCATCGGCTCGCCGCCCAGCGCCCGCAGCGCGAAGGCCCAGGTGTCGGCGCTGCGCGCGGCCATCTCCTGGCGCAGTTCGGCCTGCCGTGCGGGTGACAGCGCCAGGTGCATCGCCCAGTCGGCCCAGGCGGTGGTGAAGGCGGTGGGCGCGAGGCCCGCGGTCATCTGCGCCAGCTGGGCGCGGAATTCGCGGTCGAAGTCCTGTGTCGTCGGCGCCTTGTTCATCGCTGGAGGCCTCCTCGGTTGTTGTGTTCTCGTTCGCGGCGCGACGCGCGCCGCCCGGTGGCGTTGAACGCCCGGGCAGAACGTCGCCCGGGCAGGGTTGGCGCGCGCTACGCCATCAGGCCGGCGCGTGCCAGCCTGCGTCGACCCACAGCTCGCCGCTGACGGCGGAGTTGGTGAGCATGAAGCAGATCGCGTCGGCGATCTCCTCGGGCTGGATCAGGCGGCCGAGCTGCGTGTACGGCAGGATGTTCTTGGCCACGTACTCCATGCCCATCGCGCGCACCATCGGCGTGTCGGTGAAGCCGGGGTGGATGACGCCGCAGCGCACGCCGTAGAACATGGCCTCCTTCATGATCGTCGCCGCCGCGCCTTCGAGGCCGGCCTTGGTGCTGGCGTACGAGATCTGGCCGCGGTTGCCCTGCGAGGAGATCGAGCCGATGAACACCACCGAGCCCTGCGTGCCTTCCTCGGGCGTCCAGCGCTTGAGGGCGCGCCTGGCGCGGTCCTCGGCGATGCGGCCGATCATCTCCAGCGCCCAGTACACCGGCGCGATGAGGTTCACGTCCACGACGAGCTTGAACTGCTCCACCGGGTAGATGCGCGCCTTGCCGGTGTTCTTGTCCACGCGCACCGCGAGGTCGTCGCGGGTGATGCCGGCGGCGGGCACGCACAGCGTGGCGCGGCCGAACTTCTGCTCGATGGCGTCGAACACCGAGCTGCGGAACTTCTCGTCGGTGGTGTTGCCCTGGAAGGGAATGGCGAACACGCGGCCGGCTTCGGCGTTGAGCCGGGTGGCGACGTCCTCGACCGCCTCGCTCATGTCGGCCAGGGCCACGCCCTTGACGCCGCGGCGGGCCATCGCTGCGGCCACGGCGCGGCCGATGCCGCTGGCACCGCCCGTGATGACGGCCACCTTGTCGGTGAGTTCCATGGAGCCTCCTCGGAGCAGCGATGCTGCGATGCAGCATTGTAGTGCCCGCGCTGGCGCGAGGCTGACAAGCGCGGTCGCGGCGGCACGAGGCGGTAACGAAGCGGAACCGTGGGGCTTCAGCGAGGCTGCTTCTGTTTGCGCCGGCGCGACGCCCCAGAGCAGGCCCAGGCCAGCCAGCGCCAGCAGCAGCGCCGATGGCTCGGCGACGGGCGTCGCGGCGGTCCACACGGCGATGGTGACGGCGGGGATGAACGTGGTGTCGAAGATGGCGCCGATGATGCCCTCGGCAGCGACGCCGTCGCCCGCTTCCAGGGCCGAGTTGGTCGTGGTGGCCACGTTGTAATCGGTCGGTGCTGGGATCGGGCCGTAGATCGTCGACACCCGAGCGGCTGCTCGCGAGCGTGCAGCCGCGGGTCAGGTTCGGCGTCGAGTCGTAGACGCCGGTGAAGACCTGGTCGAGCAGCGCCTGCGCCGCCGCGGCCGCGTCGGCGGAGTTGTTGAAGGTGAACTGCGTGCAGTTGAGCTGCAGCGAGTTGCACGAACCGTCGCTGAAGGTCACGTCGTAGGCCGTGCCGTTGACGAGCACGCCGCTGGCGCCGGTGAGCAGCCCCGCTTCGACGTGCAGCAGCGGCTCGGCGCGCGCTGCCGTCGTGCCCAGCATCGCGGCGGTGCCGAGCGCGGCCGCGGCCAGCCAATGGCGCGCCCGGCGCGCCTGCTTCGAGTTCGCTTGCATCATCGCTTTCTCCCTGGTTCCGATGTCTTCCTGAACGGATGCGCGCAGGCTACGTCCAGGCATCCGGTGTGCCAAGCCGGGTAGCGGCCGACAGGCCCCCGGGTTCGGGGGGGTGTTGCGGCGGCGGGAAGCGGTAACGAAGCGGAACGGCCGGCCCCGGCGTGGTTGTCAAAATCGAGTCATGAAGATCGACGACATGCGAAGGCGTCTCACGGGTCCTGCGGCTGGCAGAGCCGTCAACGGGAGCCGCCTGCTGCCGCTGCTCGGCACGCTGATCGCCGGCGTCGCGCTGGCGCAAGCCCCGACATCCGAAGGCGCCACCGGCGCCGCGGCGGCGCCGCCGCCGGCGGCCGGCACGCGCGCCGCCGACAACGTCCGCGCCGTCGAGCGCTGCGAGTCGAGCGTCGCCGAGACGCTGCGCAAGATGCGCGGCAAGGACGCCGACGACGTGCAGTTCGCGCCGGCCCAGCGCAGCGTGGCACCTGCCGCCGACGAAGGCGACGTGGGCGTCAAGGGCGGCGGCCGCTACCGCGGGCGCGGCGGCGCCGGCACGAGCTTCACCTACGGCTGCACCTACAACACGCGCAGCGGCCTCACGTCGGCCGTCGTTCTGCGCGAAGCGGGCGCCGCCGCCGCCGCGGCGCGCCAGGACTGGCAGCCGGACTTGAGCCGCGTCTCGCCCGAGGCCTGCGAGAGCGCGGTGGCGCACTTGCTCACCTCGAAGCACCCGCGCGTGGCCCGCATCGCGATGGAGCCCGATACGCGCCGCTTGCAGCCCGGCCCCGACGAACACCTGCTGCTGCTGGGCCAGGGCGCGTTGCAGCGCGCTCCGGGCATGAACGCCGAGCCGTTCAGCTACACCTGCGAGCTGAACCCGCGCACGGGCCAGGTGCTGGCGGTGCGCACGAGCGTCTAGGCGATCAGCTGTCCGCGTTGGCCGCCAGCGCGGAGGCCAGCGCGTGCAGCTTCAGCGTCGTCGCCCAGTTGCGCGTCGTCACCGCGCGTGCTTCGTCCTTGGCCGCGAAGCGGTTGGCCAGCAGCGCTTCGCCCGCCTTGCTCTGCAGGATGCCGCTGGCGCAATAGAGGTACGCCGCATGCGGGCCGAGCTGGAAGCGCTCGGGCGGCCGTACCCAATCGGCCGCGGCGGCCAGGCTCGCCAGCGCCGCCGTATCGGGCACGAAAGCCACCAGCAGCCGGGCCGCGTCGAAGCCGGGCTCGCGGGCGACCTCGCGCGCCATCGTGTTGCCTTCGACGATCGCGGCCAGCTCTCTCGCCGACTTCACGATCACCGGCACCTGCACGTTCAACCGCGAGGCGATGGCTTCGGCGATCGCCGCCGCGTGCGCCTTCGCCGTGCGCCGGCCCGTGGCGCAGAACACGGCGTTGCCGCTGTTGAGCAGCGTAGCCACGCGCGTGTAGCCCATCGCTTCGAGCAGTGCGCGCCACTCGCCCATCGGCACGCGCTTGGCGCTGCCGACGTTGACGCCGCGCAGCAATGCGACGTAGGCGGGCACGGGCTGAAGGCGCTCAGCGCTTGGCCGCTATCGCCGCTGTCGCCTCAGCGCTTCGCCGGCAACGGCCCGAAGAAGCCGACGATGCGCTGCAGCTGGCCTGCGGGCGAGAGGTCGCCGATGTCGATGCCCTCGATCTGCACGCTGCCGTCGGCGAGCACCATCTTCCAGCCGAAGCGCAGGAAGCGGTGGTGCACCTGCACCGCGCTCGTCAGCGCGAAGCGCGCGCCGGGGAAGCGGCGCAGCACGCCGCCGATGTGGTCGGCAAGCGCCGTGCGCCCCGCCACGTGCGCCGAAGGGTCGGCGTAGACGCCGTCCTCGGCCCACGCCTGTTCGAGCAGTGCCAGGCGGCGCTCGCGCTCGGGTTCACCCCAAACGCCCATGTAGATCTCGATGAGTTCGTTCACGTCCATGGCGGACTCCCGCTCGCTTCGGCTACTCCGGCTCGATGCCCGCGGCTTTCACGAGCTGCCCCCAGCGCGCCGTGTCGCGCTCGATCAACTGGCGCAGCGACTCGGGCGTGCCGGGGAACGGCAACGCGTACATGCGCGCCAGGTAGTCGGCCATCGCCGGGCTGCGCACGATGCCGTTGGCCAGCTCGGCGATGCGGTTGACGATCGCGGCCGGCGTCTTCGCCGGAGCGAAGAGCGCCAGCCAGGCCGTGAATTCGTAGCCCGGCAGGCCCGCTTCGGCCACCGTGGGCAGCTCGGCCACAGCCGGCACGCGCTTGGGCGAGGTGATGGCCAGCGCCTTCACCTTGCCCGCCTGCGCCTGCGCCACGCCGAGCGCCATGTCGGTGACGAGGAAGTGCAGCTGGCCGCTGATGAGGTCGGTGATCGCCTGCGCCGAGGTCTTGTAGGGCACGTGCGCGGCCTCGATGCCGGCCTGCTGCCGCAGCGCCTCGGTGGCGACGCGGCCGGTGGCGCTGGAGCTGCCGTAGTTGAGCTTGCCCGGCTGGCTCTTGGCCAGCGCGACGAGCTCGGCGAGCGTGCCGACCTTCAGCCCCGGCGAGACCACCAGCACCTGCGGGATCGTCGCCAGCGTCGTTACCGGCGCGAAGTCGGCCACCGGGTCGTATTGCAGCTTCTTGAACAGGTGCACGTTGGCCGCGTGCGTGGAGTTGGCGCCCAGGAGCAGCGTGTGGCCGTCCGGCGCCGAGCGGGCGACGAACGAAGCGGCCACGCCGCCGAGCGCGCCCTGCTTCGCTTCGACGATGAACGGCTGGCCGGTCGCCTCCTGCAGCCGCTCGGCGAGGAAGCGCACCATCATGTCGTAGGCATTGCCGGGGCCGAAGGGCACGACGATGGTCACCGTGCGCGAGGGGTACGCGGGGGCCTG
>JAXMEZ010000059.1:0-23493 GCA_046348035.1 Rubrivivax sp.
GGGCGTTCGCGCGCTTCCATCGCCGGAGTTCGCCTGTGCGCCGCCTACAGCCAGCCGGAGCGCTTGAAGCGCCAGAACAGGATGCCGGCCGCGCTGGCGATGGCCGCCAGCGCCATCGGATAGCCCCAGGCCCACTTCAGCTCCGGCAGGTGCTCGACGTTCATGCCCCAGATGCCGGCCAGCGCCGTGGAGACGGCGAAGATCGCCGCCCATGCCGCCAGCCGCTTGGTGGTTTCTGACTCCTCGATGGTGACCGTCGACAGGTTGACCTGGATGGCGGTGCCGATCGTCTCGCGGATGCCGTCGATCGCATTGCTGATGCGCGCCAGGTGGTCGTGCACGTCGCGGAAGTACTCCTGGCTGCGCGCGCACACGGCCGGCACGCGCCCGCCGTGCAGCTTGCCCGCCACTTCGAGCAGCGGCGCCACGGCGTGCCGCAGCACCGTCACCCGGCGCTTCAGCGCATACAGCCGCTGGATGTTCCAGCGCGCCGCGCCGCGGTCGAAGATCTGCTCTTCGATCTCCTCGAGGTCGGTCTCCATCGCATCGAGCAGCGGGAAGTAGCGGTCGACGACGGCGTCCATCAGCGCATACAGCACGAACCCGGCGCCCTGCTTCAGGTGCTCCGGCTCGCGCTCGCAGCGCTCGCGCACGCCGAGGAAGCCGTGCTCGCTGTTGTTGCGCACGGAAAGCACGAAGTTGAGGCCGACGAAGATCGCGACCTCGCCGTTCTCCAGCTCGCCCTGCCTCGCCTCGGGCAGCTTCATCACGACGAAGAGCATGTCGCCGTACTCCTCGATCTTCGGGCGCTGGTGGCCGTGGCGTGCGTCCTCGACGGCCAGGTCGTGCAGCTCGAATTCGCGCTGCATCTGCCGCAGTTCATCGTCGGTGGCATCGCGCAGCGCCACCCAGACGAAGCAGCCGGGCCGGCGCACCCATTCGTCGATGTCCTCGGTCGCGATGTCCGCCAGCTTGCGGCCGTCCTGGTAGGCCACGCAGTTGATCAGCATGGTTCGGCGCTCCTCTTCGGCAGGATCTTCCCACGCAGATCACGCAGCGAGGGCGAGCGCGGCCACGGGCGCGCCGGGCGCCGGGCGCCGGTTGTCGCCGATTCGCTCGACGGGCAGAGATGTCGTCGAGCCCCGCCGAGCTACTCCGGCTTGAACCCGATGCTCTGCAGCACGGCGCCGACGCGCTCGTAGTCGGCCTTCAGCCCCGCCTCGATGTCGGCCACCGGGCGCGGCGCGCCGAGGTCGAAGCCCAGTTCGAGCAGGCGCTCGCGCACGACGGGCAACGCCAGCACCTTCAGCGCTGCCTCGCGCAGGCGCGCCTGCACGGCCGGCGGCACGTCGGGCGGGCACCACAGGCCCATCCAGCCCAGCGCCTCGAGCTTGGGGTAGCCGAGTTCGGTGAAGGTGGGCACGTCGGGCAGCACGCCGGGCTGCGCCGCGAGCTGACGGCGAAGGCCTTGATCTTGCCGCTCTTGATGAGCGGCAGCGAAGTGCCGATGCCGTCGAACATCAGCGGCACATGACCGCCCATCACGTCGGTCAGCGCCGGCGTGCTGCCCTTGTAGCCCACGTGCGTGAGGTCGATGCCGGCCGACTGGTTGAGCAGGAGGCCGAGCACGTGGCTCAGCGTGCCGGCGCTGTAGCTGGCGACGTTGACCTTGCCCGGGTGGGCCTTGACGTAGGCGATCAGCTCGGCCAGGTTGGACGCCGGGAACGACGGGTTGGCCACCAGCACGAGCCCGCCGCGCGCCAGCTCGGCGACGGGCTTCAGCTCGCGGCGCATGTCGATGCGCAGCTTGACGATGTGCGGGATCTCGCTGACCAGCGAAGTTCACGCCCACCAGCAGCGTGTGGCCGTCGTGCGGCGACTGGACCAGATCGCCCACCGCGATGGCACCGACGGCACCGGGCTTGGGCTCGACGATTGCGGTCTGCCCCAGTTCCTTCGCCAGCGGCTCGGTCACCAGGCGCGCGATGAGGTCGGCCGTTGCACCGGCCGGGCCGGCCGCAATCACGCGCAGCGGCTTGCTCGGGAAGGCCTGGGCGCGCGCCGCGGACAGGCCCAGCGTCGAGGCGGCCGCGGCCAGCAGGCGGCGCCGCACGGGGTGGTGAGTCGTCGTCATCGTTCGGTCCTCGTCTTCATCGCGGTGGCTCGATGTCGATGTCAGGCGGCGGCTTCGCGTGGCGCCGCGGCGGCATCGAAGCGCGTGCGGCCGGCGCTCGCCTTGTCGGCCTCGTAGCAGCGCCCGGCGAGCAGGAAGGCGGCCGCGGCGAGCAGCGAGAACAGCGGCGTGGCGGTCAGCGCCGGCACGAAGGCCCCAGGTGTCGGAGATCATTCCGGCGAGCACGGGCCCGGTGGCCAGGCCGAACAGGTTCTGCGTCAGCGCCAGCACCGCCGAGCCGGTGGCCCGCGCGCCGGGGTGGACGACATCGATGACGATCGCCGTCGCCGGCCCGGTGACGCAGGTGGCGAGGAAGCCGCCGAGCACGACGAGCAGGAACTGCATCGCCGCCGGCGCCAGGCCGAAGGCGAACACCAGCGCGACCATCGACGAGACGCACAGCGCAGCAGCGTGGCGAGCTTGCGCCGCGGCGCGCGCAGGCCGGCGCGGTCGACCACGGCACCCACACCACCGCGCCCACGGCGCCGGCCAACACCACCAGCGCCGCCTGGGCGCCGGCCTGCGCCGGTGCGACGCCGTGCATGCGATTCAGGAAGCTCGGCAGCCAGGCCCACAACGCCGAGACGCTGACGAGTTGCGCCGAGGCGGCGATGCAGACCCAGCGCACCGTGCGCACGCGCGCCA
Organism: Rubrivivax sp.; assembly: GCA_046348035.1. GTDB lineage: Bacteria > Pseudomonadota > Gammaproteobacteria > Burkholderiales > Burkholderiaceae_C > Rubrivivax. The sequence goes on from JAXMEZ010000059.1 coordinate 2,819, forward strand.
GTTCGCGGCCGATGTGGCCGATGGTGGCGGCAAGCGACTCGCGCTGCGCATTGAGCGCCGGCGTCATCGCCACCGTCCGGTAGTCGCGCACCTTCATGTACAGCAACGCCAGCACGAGGCCGGGCACGCCGACGACGCCGAAGGCGGCCTGCAGCCCCAGCGCGCCGCGATCAGGCCGCCGAGCATGACGCCGAGCACCGAGCCCTGCGGCCAGGCGAAGAAGGCCGCCATCAGCACGCCGCGCATGCGGCTGGGGAAGTGGCTGGCGATCAGCGCCGCACCGACCGAGCCGTAGCCGGCCTCGCCGAAGCCGACCAGCGCGCGCGCTGCGATCAGCGCCCCGTAGCCGCGCGCCCACAGGCACGAGATGGTGGCCAGGCTCCAGACGGTGGCCATGGCGACGATGCTCTTGACGCGGCTGGCGCGGTCGGCGAACAACGCGATCGGCAGCGCACCGAGGGCTACCGTGACCGAGACGACCGAGACCAGCGCGCCGAGCTGCTTGTCCGACAGGCCCCAATCGGCCTTGATGTAGGGGAACAGCGAAACGACGACCTGGCGGTCGATGTAGTCGAAGACCATCAGCGCCAGCGTCATGGCGAAGGCGAACCAGGCCGGCCCGGGGCCGAAGGCATAGCCGTCCTCGGCCGGGGCCTTGTCGAGCGCATTCAGGTCCATGGCCGATCGCTCCGGCTCAGAGCGTCAGCACGGTGGCGCCGGTGGTGCGCCGCGACTCGAGCGCGCGGTGCGCGTCGGCGGCGCGCTCGAGCGGGAACTCCTGCTGCGGCTCGCCGACGATGCGGCCGGCCAGCACATGGCCGAACAGCTCGTCGGCCATCGCCAGCATCTGGCTGCGCGGCGTCGCGTAGTGCACCATCGCCGGCCGCGTGACCCAGATCGAGCCCTTCACCGCGAGCTGCATCGTGTCGATGATCACCGGGCCCGACGTGGTGCCGTTGCTCACCAGCGTGCCGCGCACCTGCAGGCAGTCCAGCGACGCGGCCAGCGTGTCCTTGCCCACCGAGTCGTAGACCACCGGCACGCCCTTGCCGCCGGTGATCTCCTTCACCCGCCGCGGGATCTCGCGCGCCAGGTCTTCGGGCGTCATGCCGCCGGTGACGATGGTGTGCGCGCAGCCGTGCGCGCGCGCCACCTCGGCCTTGGCCTCGGTGCTGGCGGTGCCGATCATCGTGACGCCGATCGCGCGCGCCCACTGGCAGGCGACGAGGCCGACGCCACCGGCCGCTGCGTGGTAGAGGATGGTCTCGCCGCCCTTCAGCGGGAACACCTGGCGGAACAGGTACTGCGCGGTCAGGCCCTTCATCATCAGCGTCGCCGCGGCGCGGTCGCTCACCCCCGCGGGCAGCGGGATCAGCACTTCGGCCGGCATCACGCGCACGTCGCTGTAGGCGCCTTGCGGCCCGAGCAGATAGCCGACGCGGTCGCCCGGCTTGACGAAGTCGACGCCGGGGCCGACCGCTTCGACGACGCCGACAGCGTCGCTGCCCAGGCCCGCCGGCAGCGGGTGCGGGTAGCGGCCGATGCGGAAGTACACGTCGATGAAGTTCACGGCCACGTAGCTGTGGCGCACGCGGGCCTGGCCGGGGCCGGGCTCGCCGACCGTGACGGTCTCGAGCTTCAGCACCTCGGGGCCGCCGGTTTCGTGGAAGCGGATGGCACGGGACATGGGGTCTCTCGCAGTCTGTCGGTCAGGACGTGTCGATCAATGCGTATCGGTCAATGCGCGTCGATCAACGCGCGTCGATCAATGCGCGTCGATCAATGCGCGCCGGTCAATGCGCGCCGGTCAATGCGCGGCGGCGAGCCGCGCGATGTAGTCGTGTGCCGGCGGCCATGGGCCGTAACCCGAGGCGGGGTTCAGATGGCCCACCGCGCCGAGGTCGACGCATTCGCTGCCCCAGTCGGCGGCCAGTGCGGTGATGCGCTCGAAGCGGCCGAGCGGGTCGTCGCGGCTGGCGGCGACGATGCTGCAAACGGCAGCCGCGCGCGCGGCACCGGCAGCCAGCCGGCGGCGTCGAGCTGGGCCAGCGTCGGATAACCCTCGGGCATCGGCCTCTCGAAGTCGGGCGGCGCGGCCAGCAACGCGCCGTGCACGCGCCGGTGCGTGCGCCGGGCCCAGTGCGCCACCATGATGCAGCCGCCGCTGTGCGCGACGATGATGAGCGGCCCCTCGACCGCCTGCGCCGCGCGCTCGATGGCGTCGACGCGGGCGGCGCAGTCGAGGTCGGCGCGCCCCATCGGCAGCACGCTGCGCACGCGCGGCAGCTGCGGCTCGAGCAGCGTCTGCCAGTGCTGCGCGACGGCGTCGCGCAGCCCCGGCACGATCAGCACGGTGGCGTTCACCGGGGTGGCGGCGGAGCGCATCGCCTCGGGCCCGCTGTCGCGAACCGACTCAGGCCGCCTTGCGCAGGAAACCTTGTTGGCCGCCGTTGCGGTTCGGCGCGAAGCCGTTGGCCGCCAGCGTTTCTTCCACGGTGTCGTAGAAGACGCCGATGCGCAGCATCTCGCGCGCCTGCCTGGCGGTGGCGATGGGGCGGCCGAAGTCCTTGGAGATGCGCACCAGCTGCTGGATCTGCTCGACGGTGCTCGCCTTCTTCGTGCGCGTCTGGTTCCAGAGGTTGTCCTCGATGCCGGTGCGCACGTGCAGGCCCATCGCGATGCCCATCATGTTGATGCCCAGCACGTTGCGCGACGAGGCCTCCACCGTCAGCACCGCGCCGTCCGGCACCGCGCGCACGATGTTGGCCAGGTTGAAGAGGTTCGGCGCGTCCATGCCGCCGCCGATGGCCACCCAGTTCAGCACCAGCGGCCCCTTGTAGATGCCGCGGCGCATCAAGCGCTCGACCGACTCGAAGCTGTTGATGTTGTAGCACTGGAACTCGCTCTGGATGCCGGCCTTGGTGAGGCGGCGGATGTGCTCCTCGACCCAGCCCGGCTGCGCCGGCACGACCATTTCCTTGTAGGCCTCGCCGACCGCCGGGTCATCCCAGGAGGTGCCCTGGTAGTCGCGGATGTCGAACTGCTCGGGCACGTTCATCTGCGAGGTGTTGACCGTCACCGTCACCTGGTCGGGCTTGGGGGTCAGCTCGGCCAGCATGTGGCGCGTGTCGTCGGAGAGCCACTTGGCCGCTGCGCCTTCGCTCTCGGGCGCGAAGCTGATCGAGCCGCCGACCTGGATGATCATCTCGGGGCAGGCCTTGCGCACGCCGGCGATCAGCTCGTTGAACTTCGAGATGCGCTTGCTGCCCTTGCCGTCGAGCTCGCGCACGTGCAGGTGCAGCACGCGGGCGCCGGCCTCGAAGCAGTCGACCGCCTTCTGCACCTGTTCTTCCATCGTGACCGGGATGTCCTCGGGGAAGTCCGAGGGCACCCAGGCCGGTGCGTAGGGTGCGGCCGTGATGACGAGCGGCTGCTGGTTCTCGGGCAACAGGTGGCCGTCGAGCAGGTTCATGGGAAGAGTTCCTTCAAGGCAAGGTGAACGGGAGGTCTCCGGGCCCGCAAGCCCCGAGCGTCGAGGGATTGGGGATTGGGGATTCGGGATTCAGTACGTGGCTTCGCCGATGATCCCGGCGCGTTCCATCTTGCGATGGCACGGCGGGTAGTCCATCACCGCGTAGTGCTGGGTCGAGCGGTTGTCCCACATCGCCATCGAGTTAGGCTTCCAGCGGAAGCGCACCTGGTACTCGGGGATGAAGGCCTGGCTGATCAGGTAGCGCAGCAGCTCGGAGCCGCCGTGCGTGAAATCCTGGCCCACGCGCACGTTGGCCGCGGTGTGGAAGTTGGTGAAATGCGTCGTGAAGGCGTTGACGAAGAGGATCTTCTCGCCGGTGTCCGGGTGCGTGCGCACCACCGGGTGCTCGGCGTCGGGGTACTGGGCCTTCAGCGCCAGGCGCTTTTCGATCGGCATCGCGGCGCCGAAGGTGCACTCGATGCTGTGGCGCGCGCGCAGGCCGGCGATCTGCTGCTTGACGTGCTCGGGCAGCTTCTCGTGGGCCAGCACCATGTTGGCCCACATCGTGTCGCCGCCCACCGGCGGGCATTCGACGCAGCGCAGCACGCAGCCGAAGGGCGGCTTCTCGCGCCAGGTGGCGTCGGTGTGCCAGCTGTTCTCGTAGCGGTCGATCGGCGTGTCGGGGCTCTTGTAGATCTGCACCAGGCCGGGTTGCTCGGGAACGCTGCCGGCCACCGGGTGGTCTTCCAGTTCGCCGAAGTGGCGCGCGAAGGCCACGTGCTCGGCGCGCGTGATGTCCTGGTCGCGGAAGAAGAGCACCCGGTACTTCAGCAGCAGGGCGCGGATCTCGGCCACCAGCGCCGGGTCGCGCGAGGCGACACCGAGGTTCACGTTGCCGAGCTCGGCGCCGATGGCGCAGGTGAGCGGCTCGACGCGGATCGAGTCCGGCAGCGAGGCGGCGCGCACCACGGCGGGTGCTTTCGGGGCGGTTGACTGGGCGGTCAGGGCCATCGGCTTGTCTCCTCGGCTTCGGTCGCGTGCTGCGACCGGCATGGCGACAAGCTTAGGAACCGGGCCCCTTCGGTTCCCCCCCGTCGTAGAGGGGGGAGGGGCGCGCGCCGCGCGGACATCGGGGCTGCCCGAGTGCTGCCGCGCATCGGACCCGCACGGCGTCGCGCCGTGGCCTGATGGACTTCAAGCCCTGACTGACGGTCTTTGGCCCGCTTCGCCAACCGATGTCGAGCCCGCAGCAGAAGAGGGACGCGAGGCGGTTGGATGTGAACAGGCTCAGCGGCCTATCTCGCCCAGTTCTCGACCTGCAACCCTTTGACCCGGCCGAAGTCCTTGGTGTTGTTCGTCACGACGGTAGCTCCGGTCGCTCGCGCGTGAGCCGCGATCATGAGGTCCGAGGCGCCCAACTGGGCGCCTCGCTTCTTCAGGTCCGAGCGGATCTCAGCGTAGTGGCTGACGGCCTCCTGGGGCCAGTCAAGCACTGCCAGGTGTCGAACGAGGTTGTCCAGAACGGCTCGATTCTGCTTGCGCTTCGCGGCTGCTGACGCCAGTACCCCACAGGTGAGTTCGGCAAGCGTCATCACCGACATCACCTGTTGCTCGAGCGGTACCGACTGCACGCGCGTCTCTAGAGCCGGTGACTCGCGGCGCATCAGGAAGATGCAGGTATCCGTGTCCAGCATGAAGAGGGGGCGCTCAAAACGCGCGCTCCTGCACCGGCATGCGTTCGACGTCAGCCATGAAGTCGGGCGAGGCCTTCAAGTCGGAGGCGAAAAAGCCCGACCAGTCGCTGGGGCGCGGGGTCAGGATGACGCTCTCGCCCTCGCGGCGAATGAAGACCTGGCGCACGGACTCGGGGAACCTGAAGCCCATGGGGATGGTGACCGTTTGCGCGCGGTTGTTCCAGCCCACGCGGGCAGTCGGGCGGGAGTCGATGCTCTCATGCGTTGCCATATATCAAAGTATATGGCACGGCGCGCCAGGCGGCAAGCTGTGATCCTGGCCTGCGGCAAGTATCAGAACCGCACCGCGTTGCCGCCCTTGAGCTTGAGCATCTGCCGCGCCTCGGCCGGCGTCGCCACCTCGAGCGACAGCCCTTCGATGATCTGGCGCACGCGCTTCACCTGGTCGGCGTTGCTGCGCGCCAGCGTGCCCGGCCCGTCCCACAGCGAGTCCTCGAGGCCGACGCGCACATTGCCGCCCATCGCCAGCGACAGCGTCGCCATCGGCATCTGGCTGCGGCCGGCCCCGAGCACCGACCAGACGTAGTCGGTGCCGAACAGGCGGTCGGCGGTGCGCTTCATCGCCGCCACGTCTTCCGCGTGCGCGCCGATGCCGCCCAGCAGGCCGAACACCGACTGCACGAAGAACGGCGCCTTCACGAGGCCGCGGTCGACGAAATGCGCCAGCGTGTACAGGTGGCCGATGTCGTAGCACTCGATCTCGAAGCGCGTGCCGTTGCCGGCGCACGACTCGAGCACGAAGGCGATGTCCTTGAACGTGTTGCGGAAGATGCGGTCGTCGGACTCGGCGAGATACGGCCGCTCCCAGTCGTGCTTGAAGTCCTTGAAGCGCGCGAGCATCGGGTACAGGCCGAAGTTCATCGAGCCCATGTTCAGCGACGCCACCTCAGGCGCGAACTGCAGCGCCGGAAGCACGCGCTCCTGCACCCGCATCGTCGGCGCGCCGCCGGTGGTGAGGTTGACGACGACGTCGCTGCGGCGCTTGATCTCGGGCAGGAACTCGGCGAAGAGCGCCGGGTCCTGCGACGGCCGGCCGTCCTTGGGCTCGCGTGCATGCAGGTGCACGATGGCCGCGCCCGCCTGCGCCGCGGCGACCGCCTCGTCGGCGATCTGCCCGGCGCTGACCGGCAGGTACGGCGACATCGACGGCGTGTGGATCGAGCCGGTGATGGCGCAGGTGATGATGACTTTGCGGCTCATGGTCGGGGCCTTTCGGTGCGGAGAAGTGGGGGTGGTGGGCCTGGGCCAGGCAAGGGCCGGCCACCCGCGCGCGGACGGCGGCCTGCGACAAGCTTAGGAGGCGCCGCTCTCGACGCCCCCCCGGCGGCGAGGGGGACGGGCGCGGCGATCGCGCCGACCGAAGCGACCTATCGCTTCAAGCGTCGGCCTCGAGCAGGCCGAGGATGCGCGCGCGTTGCACCACCTGCTTGCGCGTGCCGGCGTCGAGCTTGGCGAAGAGGTTCTTCATGTGCCACTTGATGGTCTCTTCGCCGACTTCCATCGCGCGCCCGATCTCCTTGTTCGACAGGTTGCGCGCGGCCAGCTCCAGCACTTCGCGCTCCTTGGGCGTAAGCGCCATGCTGGGCGTGGAACGCAGCTTGGGCGGCGCAGGCGGCGGCGCTCGCATCGGTGCGGCGAGCGGGCCGGGCCCGAGCCCGAATGCGACTCCCGTGGCGGCGGCGCCCGCACCGCCGGCATCGGCCAGCGCCTGCCGCGCCCACGCGCCCAGCGCCGGGTGGGCGTCGTCGAACGCACGCGCGAGCCCGAAGGTGGCGGCCAGGTCGGCGGCCTCGCGCAGCAGCGGCAGCGACTGCTCGCCGCAGCGGTCGAGCACCCAGGCGCGCAGCCCGAGCAGCTCGATGTGCAGGCGCCCGCGCTTGGCACCCTGGGCCAGCTGGTCGGCGCTGGCCAGCAGTTCCGCCGCGCGCCGCCAGTCCTGGGCGGCGATCGCCGCATGGCCCAGCGCCACGGCCTGCAGCAGCTGGGCGCTGTCGCGCCACATAGGCCCGCGCGACGAGCGCGCTTCTTCGAGCAGGGCAGCGCTGCGCGCACACAGCTCGCGGCAGGTCTCGGGGCGGAAGCGGCGCGCGTGCAGCCGCACCTGGTCGGCGAGGCTCGCGATGCGCAGGCGCGGCAGGCTGCGGGCGACGCCGACGGCGTCCAGCGCGCCGAGCAGTTCGAGCGCGCGGTGCTCGGCGCCCTCGGCGCCGGCGATGCGCGCCATCGTGCGAAAGGCGAGCAGCACGGCCTCGGGCATGCCGCGCTGCTCGAGCACGTCGAGCCGGTTGGCCAGCAGGGCCGCTGCCTCGTCGGGCTGGTCCTGTTCCCACATCGCCGTGGCCAGGAGCGCCGCGATCGTGCAGGCGAAAGAGCTGCGCCGGCCGAGGTCGGCCTCTGCGGCCGCGAGCGTCGGCCGCAGTTGCCGCTCGGCCAGGCGGACCTGGCCTTCCCACAGATACGACAGGCCGGCGACGCAGTCACCAGCGCACGAGCTGCCGATGGGCCGAGGCGCCGTGCTCGCCGCGCGGTGCCTGCTGCAGGCGCAGGCGCGCCAGCGCCGGCTCGCCGTCGAGGAGGGCACGGAAGGCCGAGCGGTTGGCATGCACCTGCAGCAGCGCCGGGTCGGCCAGCGGCGGATGCTGGAGCCAGGGGTCGTGCAGCGCGGCGGTGCGGTCGGGGTCGTCGGCCCAGACCGCGGCGCCGCTGCCGATGAGCGCGCATTCGCAGCGCAGCGCGTCGTCGACACCGGGCTGCTGAAGGAGGCGGGCAATGCAGCGGTCGGCGTCTTCGTGGCGTTCGCTCACCGCCAGCGACCAGGCCGCGGCGAGCAGCAGGCGCGGCCGGCGGTTCACCTCTTCGGCCGGCATGCGGTCGAGCCACTCGAGCACGTTGCTGTTGTGGCCCAGCGTCATCAGCGAGTCGTACAGGCTGCGTTCGGCCAGGTCGTAAGCGGCGTCGCGCTGGCCGGCCGCCAGCGCATGGCGCGCTGCCGCTTCGAGCATGCCCAGTGCGGCCAGTGCCTCGTAGGCACGGCCGTGCAGCGTGGCCTGCTCGGCGGCCGGCAGGGCGGCGAAACGGCGCCGCAGCTCGTCGCGCGCCAGCGTGTGCATGCGCAGCCACTCGCCCGACTCGGCGGCGGCGAAGACGGGCGTGTCGCGCGCCAGCCGCGCCAGGCGCGCCTCGGCGCCGGCGTCGGGCACGACGGCGGCACACAGCGCCGGGTGCAGGTGGTCGAGCAGCGCGATGCGGGTCAGGAAGCCGGCATCGGCCGGCTCGAGGTTGGCCAGCAGCAGGTCGACGAAGCGGTCGCGCAGCGAGCCGCCGCGCGCCACCATGTTCGCGATCTCGGCCTGCGGGTCGGCCGCCGCCGACATCGCCGACATCGCCAGCTGCAGCCCCAGCGGCCAGCCCTCGGCCAGCTCGTGCAGGCGGGCCGCCGCGTCGCGGTCGACGCGGCTGCCGAAGCGCGCGCGCACGAGTTCGAGGGTCTCTTCGAGCTGGAAGCGAAGCTGCGCCGGGCCCAGCGCCGCGGCGATGCCGCCGGCGACGAGGTCGTCGATCTCGAGCTGCGCGTCGGCGCGCGCAGCGACCACGGCGCGCAGGTTGGCCGGCGCGTTGCGCAGCAGGTAGGCCAGCGCTTCGCGTGCCGCTGTCGGCAGCCGCTCGGCCTCGTCGACGATGAGCACGATGTCCAGCGCCGACTGCGCCACCTCGGCCAGCCAGGCGGTGATGCCCTCGGCGCCGGTCGGCGGTGCCGCCTCGAGCAACGTGTGGCCGAAGCCGGGGCGGCCGGCGCCCACGCGCACGGCCAGCGCCAGCCCTTGCACCAGCCGCGCCGCATCGTCCGAGGCCCGTGCCGACAGCCAGGCGACGACGCGGCCCAGGGCCAGATGCTCGCGCCGCCATTGCGCCAGCAGCGAGGTCTTGCCGAAGCCCGACGGCGCCTGCACCAGCAGCACCGCGACGTCGCGCAGCCGCTCGTGGCCGACCTGCAGCCGGGGCCGCGCCACCTGATGCTGCGGCACGCGCGGCGGCGTGACCTTGAGCAGCAGGTCGTCGGGCAGCGCTGGCGGCGAGCGGAAAGGGGCAGCGGCCACGGCCGGATCATCGTAGCCGCTGGGCCGGCCGATGCCGCCCCGTGCTTGTCCCGGGCCTGTCTCGGTCCGGAAGGCGGTGCGGCCCCCGCGGCGGGGAGGGTGACGCGGTGAGGGGCTGCCTAGGATCGTTTCGGACCCCATCGTTGCCCGGGAGCCCGACCCATGTACCGACACCTCTTCGTCCCCATCGACGGCTCCGACCTCTCGATCGAAGTCGTCGGCAATGCCGTTGCGCTGGCGCGGCCGCTCGGCGCCCGCATCACGTTCTTCCACGCCGTGCCCGACGCCCAGGGCTCGCTGCGCGGTGAAGCCGAAGTGCTGCGCCTGACCGCACCCGACGACTACGACTACGCGATCACCGGCCGCGCGCGCGAACTGCTGGCCAAGGCCGAGGCGGCGGCGCGCGCCTGCGGCGTGCCGTGCGATGCGCGTCACGCCATCAGCGACCGGCCGGCGCAGGCCATCGTCGAGGCGGCGCGCACGTGCGGCAGCGACCTCATCTTCATGGCCTCGCACGGCCACCGCGGCAAGCTCGGCATGGCCTTCGCTTCGGAGACGCTGGCGGTGCTGGTCAACGCCGGGCTGCCGGTGCTGGTGTCGTCCACCGGCGAGCCGGCGGCGCCGGCACGCGCCATCGGCATCATCCGCGACGAGCACCGCTCGCTGGCGGCAGTGATGCACGCCTGGATGCACGAGCTGGCCGCGGCGCATGCCGCCGGCCGCGCTGCCGACCTGACCCTGATGCGCGCCGCGCTGCGCTACGTGCAGCAGTTCCCGCTCAAGCTGCACCACCCGAAGGAAGACGAGCACCTGTTCCGCCGCCTGCGCGAACGCACGTCGAGCTGCGACGCCGACCTCGACGAACTGGAACGCCAGCATGTCCGCGACGTGCAGCTCGTGCAAGCGCTGGCCGATCTCGTCGAGGCGCTCGCCGCTGCCGGCGGCGACGCACGCCTGGCGTGTTCGCGCAAGCTCGAAGCGGAGGTCGCCCAGTACGCGCGCTTCCTCTGGGACCACATGGGGCGCGAGGAAGGCGTGATCCTGCCGGCCGCGCAGCGCCACCTGCTCGCCGAGGACTGGGCTGCGCTCGACGAGGCGTTCGCCGGCAACGCCGACCCGCGCTTCGGTGCCGACGACGACCGCGACCATCGGCGGCTCTTCTCGCGCATCGTCAACCTGGCCGAACGCGGCTGATCGCGGCTGCGCGCGGCTGCGCGCCCCGGGGCGGAGCCTTGCCCGGCCCGCCCCCCGCGCCACCACCGTGCCCCCCTGCCGAGAGGGGGCGAAGCAGCGAGGCCGGTTTCCAGAATCGCCGCCGCTGATCCCGGCAACGACAACATGGAGACAACGTGAGCCGAACCGCCTTCGCCCTCGCGCCGATCGCCGCCGCCTTGCTGGCGGCACCGGTGGCGCATGCTTTCGAGATCCCCACCGGCAGCGCCGACCTCAGCATCCGCTGGGACAACACGGTGCGCCTGAACCTCGCGCAACGCGTCGAGGCGCGCGACGACAAGATCGGCAACTCGGCGCTTTCCGACGAAGGCGACTACAGCTTCGACCGGGGCGACCTGGTCGCCAAGCGCATCGACCTGCTGTCCGAGTTCGACGTCGTCTACCAGAAGCGCTTCGGTGCGCGCGTCAGCGCCGCCGCCTGGTACGACGCCGCCTACGGCAGCAAGAGCCGCAGCAACCCGAACGCGCCGCTGGCCGGCATCCCGAGCTACGTCAACAACGACTACAGCCACTACACCAAGCGCCTGTACCGCGGCGGCAGCGGCGAGTTCCTCGACGCCTTCGTCTTCGGCCGTTTGGATCTGGGCGACATGCCGGTGCAGGCCAAGCTCGGCCGCCACGCCGTGTACTGGGGCGAGTCGCTGCTGCTGGGCGGGCACCTGCACAGCGTGGCCTACGCACAGGTTCCGCTCGATTTGCAGAAGGCCTTCGCGACGCCGGGCACCGAGGCCAAGGAGCTGTTCCGCCCGCTCAACCAGCTGTCGCTGCAGACGCAGGTCAGCGACACGCTGTCGGTGGCGGCGCAGTACATGCTGGCCTGGGAATCGGCGCGCTACCCCGAAGGCGGCACCTACTACGGCCCGGTCGACTTCGTCTTCAACGGGCCCGACCGGCAGTTCCTCTCCGGGGCGCTCGGCTTCGCCAGCCGCGGCCCCGCCGCCGAACCCCGCCAAAGCGGCGAATGGGGCCTCTCGGCGCGCTGGAGCCCGGCCTGGCTGGACGGCACGCTCGGCTTGTACTACCGCAACTTCGCCGACAAGCTGCCGCAGACGCTGCTCACCACGGTGGGCGCCAACGCCAGCGTCTACACGTTCGTCTACGCCGACAACATCGACCTCTTCGGCATCAGCCTGGCGAAGAACGTCGGCGGCGTCAGCATCGGCGCCGAGCTGTCGACGCGGCGCAATACGCCGCTGAACAGCCAGGTGCTCGGCGCCGCGCCCGGCCTGCCCGAGCGCGGCGAGACCAAGGGCGCGCGCGGCGACACCTGGCATGCGCTGGTCAACTTCGTCGGCGTGGTGCCCAGGACGCCGGTGTTCGACAGCGCCAGCTGGGCCGCCGAGGCGCAGTGGGCGCATTGGTCCAAGGTGCGCAGCGGCGCGAACCTGTTCAACGCACTCGGCTACGCGCCGTGCAACGCCACCGCCACCGCGCCGGCCAAGGACAAGTGGGACGGCTGCGTCACCAAGAACTACGCCGGCATCGGCTTCGGCTTCACGCCCAGCTGGTTCCAGGTGCTGCCGGGCGTGGACCTGTCGGCGCCGGTGACCTACTCCATCGGCATCGACGGCAACTCGCCCACCGTCAACGGCGGCAACCAGGGCCTGGGCAACTACACCGTCGGCCTCGCCGCCGACGTGCAGCAGCGCTACCGCTTCGACCTCAAGTACATCGACTACATCGGCCGCTACAAGAGCAACGCGACGCAGGTCACCTCGACCAACGGCCTCACCACCTACCTGAAGGACCGAGGCGCCGTGAGCCTGACCTTCAAGACCACCTACTGACCCGGAGCCGCACCATGACGAAGATCCGCCCCTCCGTGCTCGCGACGCTGGTCGCTGCTGCTTGCACAACGTTCGCCGCCTTCTCGACCCACGCCGCCATCACGGCCGAGGAAGCGAAGGCGCTGGGCACCACGCTCACCGCCGTCGGTGCCGAAGCCGGCGCCAACAAGGACGGCACCATCCCCGCCTACACGGGCGGCCTGACCACGCCTCCGGCCGGCTTCAAGGCTGGCGACGGCATCCGCCCGAACCCGTTCGCGGCCGAGAAGCCGCGCCTCGTGATCGACGCCAAGAGCATGGCCGCGCATTCGGCGCAGCTGACCGAAGGCACGAAGGCGCTGCTGCAGAAGTACCCGAGCTTCCGCGTCGACGTCTACCCCACGCACCGCAGCGTCGCGTTCCCGAAGTGGGTGGCCGACAACACGGCGCGCAACGCGCTGCGCGCGAAGACCACCGCCGAGGGCCGCTCGATCGAGGGCGCGCACGCCGGCTTCCCGTTCCCGATCCCGAAGACCGGCAACGAGGCGATGTGGAACCACCTGCTGCGCTTCAACGGCCAGGCCTACGAGGCCAAGTACCGCAACCTCACCGTCGACGCGAGCGGCCGCACGACGCTGGCCACGGAAGGCGTGAGCGTCCAGGAGTACCCGTTCTGGGACAACAGCAAGCAAAGCGCCGACACCTACTGGCGCATCAAGCTCAGCTACACCGGCCCGGCGCGCCGCCGGCGAGGCGCTGATGGTCATCGACCCGCTGGACATCGGCACCAAGGACCGCCGCGCCTGGAGCTACCTGCCCGGCCAGCGCCGCACGAAGGTCGCGCCCGACCTGTCGTTCGACACGCCGAACCCCGGCACCGCCGGCGCCACGACGTTCGACGACACGTTCCTCTTCACCGGCTCGATGGACCGCTTCGACTTCAAGCTCGTGGGCAAGAAGGAGATGCTGGTGCCGTACAACGCCTATGCCGCGGTGTACGGGTCGAAGCAGGACGACCTCGTCAAGCCCAACCACCTGAACCCCGACCTCGTGCGCTGGGAGCTGCACCGTGTGTGGGTCGTCGAGGCGGTGTTGAAGGAAGGCAAGCGCCACGTCTACAGCAAGCGCGTCTTCTACCTCGACGAGGACTCGTGGGCCGCGGTGGCCAGCGACGAATACGACGGCCGCGGCCAGCTGTGGCGCACCGGCTTCGCCTACACCACCCCGAGCTACGACCTGCCGGCGCCCTACACCGACATGTTCAGCCACCACGACCTCGTGGCGCGCATCTACTCGCTGACCGGCTTCATCGCCGAGACCGGCGGCGTGCGCCACATCAAGCCGCTGCCCGACCGCGAGTGGACCGCCGACTCGCTGGCCGGCGCCGGCGTTCGCTGAACCGCGAGCCACGGCGGCGAAGAGCACCATGGACCGGCGCACCCTGCTTGCACTGGCCGCCGGCGCGGTGCCGCTCGCTTGCCGAGCCGCAGCGGCCGCGAGCGCGAACGCCAGCGCGAACGCCAGCGCGAACGCGAACGCGAACGCGACCGCGACCGCGACCGCGTTCCGCGACGTGCTCGACACGCCGGCGCAGCCAAGCGCGCTGGCCGCGCGCGGCCTCCTGGCGGGCTTGGCCCGCGCGGGCCGGCGCCTGGTGGCCGTCGGCCAGCGCGGCCATGTGCTGACCAGCGACGACGGCGGCCGCACCTGGGCGCAGGCGCAGGTGCCGGTGAGCAGCGACCTCGTCGCGGTTCACTTCCCACGCCGAGACCGGCTGGACCGTGGGCCACGACGGCGTGCTGCTGCATTCGGCCGACGGTGGCAGGACCTGGTCGCGCCAGCTCGACGGACGCATGCTCGGCGACGTGCTCGTCGCGGCCTACACGAAGAGCGGCGACGCGAAGTGGATCGCCGAGGCGAAGCGCTTCGCCGCCCAGGGCGCCGAGAACCCGCTGCTGGACGTGTGGTTCGACGATGCCCGCCGCGGCCATGTCGTCGGCGCTTTCGGTCTCGTGCTGCGTACTGCCGACGGCGGCCGCAGCTGGGAGCCGCTGCTGCACGCCGCCGACAACCCGAAGGCGCTGCACCTGTACGCGGTGCGCCGGGTCGGCGAAGGCCTCTTCGTCGCCGGCGAGCAAGGCACGCTGCTGAAGTGGGACGGCAGCCGCTTCGCGGCGCTCGCTTCGCCTTATGCCGGCACGCTGTTCGGCCTCGTCGGCAACGAACGCGCCGTGCTCGCCCACGGCCTGCGCGGCAACGTCGTTCGCAGCACCGACGGCGGCCGCACCTGGGCTTCCGTGCCCACGGGCATCGGCGTCGGCCTCACCGCGAGCACCCTCGACCATCGCGGCCACATCGTCATCGCCAGCCAGACCGGGCATCTGCTCGTCGGCAGCGACGACGGCGCCAGCTTCGCGCCGCGCAAGGTCGATCGCCCCTTGCCGGCCGCGGCGCTGGCCGCCAACGACGACGGCTCGCTGGTCGTCGCCGGCCCGCGCGGCGTGCAGACCCTGGCTGCGGCCTGAAGGAAGACCATGCACGCACCGGCCCTGGCCAACCCAGGCTCCGCCTCCGCCGCGCCGCGCGACGCGGCCCCCGGTTCGCTGGCCGGCTTCGACCCGGCACGCGGGTCGGTGCTCGAGCGCGCCGTGTTCAACCACCGGCGCGCGGTGATGCTCGCCTGCCTGGTCGTGACCGCGGTGCTCGCGACGCTGGCGGTGCTGCGTCTTCACTTGAGCGCGAGCTTCGAGAAGATGATTCCGCGCAGCCACCCGTTCATCCAGGCGTACCTGGACAACCGGGCCGAGCTGCGGGGCCTCGGCAACGCGCTGCGCATCGTCGTCGAAGCGCGTGAAGGCGACATCTTCGGCGCCGCCTACCAGCACACGCTCAAGCAGATCCACGACGAAGTGTTCCTGACGCCGGGCGTCGACCGCGCCTGGGTCAAGAGCCTGTGGGCGCCGGGCGTGCGCTGGACCGAAGTCACCGAAGAGGGCTTTCGCGGCGGCCCGGTGATGCCCGACGGCTTCGATGGCAGCGCCACCGCCGCCGAGCAGCTGCGCGCCAACATCGCGCGCGCCGGCATCGTCGGCAGCCTGGTCGGCAACGACTTCAAGAGCAGCATGCTGGTGGTGCCGCTGCTCGATGTCGACCCCGACGGCGGCCGCCGCCTCGACCTGCGCCGCCTGTCGCAGTCGCTGGAGCAGATGCGCGGCCGCGTCGAGGCCGAGGGCAAGGTGCGCGTGCAGGTGATCGGCTTTGCCAAGCTGGTGGGCGACCTTATCGACGGCCTGCTGCAGGTGGCGGCGTACTTCGTCCTCGCGGCGGCGATCGCCGCGCTCATCATCTGGCTGTACACGCGCTGCCTGCGCTCGACGGCGCTCGTCATCGCCTGCTCGCTGGTGGCGGTGGTGTGGCAGCTCGGGCTGGTGGCAGCGCTCGGCTTCGAGCTCGACCCCTATTCGATCCTCGTGCCTTTCCTCGTCTTCGCCATCGGCGTCAGCCACGGCGCACAGAAGATGAACGGCATCATGCAGGACATCGCGCAAGGCGCGCACCGGCTGGTGGCCGCGCGCTACACCTTCCGCCGCCTGTTCCTGGCCGGGCTCACGGCGCTGTTGGCCGACGCGGTGGGCTTCGCGGTGCTGATGGTGATCGACATCCCGGTGATCCAGGACCTGGCGCTAACCGCGAGCCTCGGCGTCGCGGTGCTGATCTTCACCAACCTGATCCTGCTGCCGGTGCTGCTGAGCTACGTCGGCGTCAGCGAAGCCGCCGCCGCGCGCGCGCTGCGCGCCGAGAGCGAGGGCGCGGCGAACACCGGCATGGGGCGCCTCTTCGCCGCGCTCGCCCGCTTCACCGAGCAGCGCCGCGCCGTCGTGACCGTGCTCGCCTGCGGCGTGCTGCTGCTGGCCGGCTGGGCCGCGAGCACGCAGCTCAAGATCGGCGACCTCGACCCCGGCGCGCCCGAGCTGCGCGCCGCGAGCCGCTACAACCGCGACAACGCCTACGTCACCGGCCACTACGCGCTGTCGAGCGACACCTTCGCGGTGATCGTCAAGACCGGCAAGGAAGGCTGCCTGAAGTACGAGACGCTGGTCGATGCCGACCGGCTGGCCTGGTCTCTGCAACAGGTGCAAGGCGTGCAGACGACCGTGAGCCTGGCCAACGCGGTGCGCCAGATCACCGCCGGCAGCAACGAGGGCGCGCCGAAGTGGCTGACGATCGCGCGCAACCAGGACGTGCTGAACTACGGCGCGCAGCAGGCGGGCGTCAACAACCCCGACCTCTTCAACACCGACTGTTCGGTGATGCCGGTCATCGCCTACCTGGCCGACCACCGCGCCGAGACCTTGGACCGCGTGGTCGCGGCGGCCGGTGAATTCGCAGCGGCGCACAGCGGGCCCGAGCGGCAGTTCCTGCTTGCCGCCGGTTCGGCCGGCATCGAGGCCGCCACCAACATCGTCGTGCGCAAGGCCTGGGTGCAGATGCTGCTGATGGTCTACGCCGCGGTGATCATCCTGTGCTTCATCACCTTCCGCAGCTGGCGCGCGGTGGTGGTGGCGGTGCTGCCGCTGGTGCTGACCTCGGTGCTGTGCGAGGCGCTGATGGTGGGCTTAGGCATCGGCGTCAAGGTGGCGACGCTGCCGGTGATCGCGCTGGGCGTGGGCATCGGCGTCGACTACGCGCTGTACCTGCTCTCCGTGCAGCTCGCGCAGCAGCGCGTCGGCGTGCCGCTGGCCGAAGCCTACCGGCGTTCGCTGCGCTTCACCGGCCGCGTCGTCGTGCTGGTGGGCGTGACGCTCGCCGCCGGCGTCGCGACGTGGGCCTTCAGCCCCATCAAGTTCCAGGCCGACATGGGCGTTCTGCTCGCCTTCATGTTCCTGTGGAACATGGTCGGGGCGGTGGTGATGATCCCGGCCCTGTCGCGCCTGCTGCTCGGCCGTGTGCAAGGCGATCGGTCGGCCCAGGTCGCCTGACCTGGCGCCGGCGCGTTCGAGCGCGGCGCTTGGAGCAGATGCATCGCACGATCGGCGACCGCGCGGGGCCGCTCGGGTCTTCGGCGGCCGCCGCGGGCACGGCGCTGGCTGGCGTGATGGCCGGTTTCACAGTCGGCTTGATGGCGGAGGCGAGGTGACGCTTGGTCGATGCCGGTGCTCCGGTATGATCGCGAGGCACGAGGTCATACCGCCATGAACACGCTGTCGATCAAGCTGCCGCCGGAGCTCGAGCGCGATCTCGACGAAGCGAGCCGGCGCGAGCGCACGACGCGCTCGGAGATCGTGCGGCGGGCGATCGCCGCGTACGTCAACCAGCCGCCCCGCGCCCGGCGCGCCTTCGTCTCGGCGCTCGAGCAGGCCGGCGATCTGGTCGGCTGCTTCGAGGGCGGGCCGGGCGACCTGTCGACCAACCCGCTGCACCTCGAAGAATTCGGCCGGGCTTGACGTGAGGTAGCGCCCATGCCAGCCGGCGTCGTGATCCTGGACACCGGCCCGTGGGTTGCGCTGCATGTGCGCAACGAACGCCACCACGCCTGGGTGCGCGAGCAGTTCGCTGCCGAGCCGGGGCCCTTCCTCAGTTGCGAGGCCGTGGTCGCGGAGACCTGCTTCCTGCTCGCCCGCGGCGGCTTCGACCCGGCGAAGGCGCTGGCCTTGCTCGAACGCGGCGTCGTGCGCATCGGCATGTCGCTGGCCGACGAGGCGCCGGCCGTGCGCGCGCTGTTCGAGCGCTATGAGAACGTGCCGGCGTCGCTCGCCGACGCCTGCCTCGTGCGCATGAGCGAGCTGCACGCGGGCAGCCGCCTGATGACCTTCGACGCCGACTTCGACATCTACCGCCGCCACGGCCGCGGCCGCATTCCGCTGCTGATGCCGGCGGAGTGAGGTGCGCAGTACGTGCCGAGCCGAAGCCGCTGGCGACGGCAACGCGCGCTACGTCAGCACGACGGCCACCTTGGCCCACCCGCCCACCGGTGAGACGGCCCGCTCGGGCGGCTGCTGCGGGTCGAGCGCGATCGACGATGTCGCGGCCAGCAGCTCGCGCAGCATGATGCGCATCTGCATCGTTGCCAGTGCTCGGCCGGGGCAGACGTGCTGGCCGATGCCGTAGACGAGGTTGTGCGCGGCGTTGCGCCGCGGGTCCATGACCTCGGGGTCGCGAATGACGGCCGGGTCCCTGTTCGCCGACGTCCAGTGCAGCTTCACACGCGCCCCGGCGGGCAGCGCCACGCCGCCGATCGTGACCGGGCAGGTCGTCACGCGGCGATTGGAGACGAACGGGTCGTCGATGCGCAGGATCTCGTCGATGATGGCATCGAGCTCGGCGTCGGGCATGCCGAGGCGCAGCCGCTGCTGCAATGCCGGTTGCGTCGCGAGGGCGTGAACGAGCACGCCGACGCAAAGCGCCATCGAGCCGAGGTCGCCGCCGGTCCAGTTGCGCAGCACCGACACGATCTCCGCCTCGGCGAGCGGGCGGCCGTTGACTTCGGTGCGCATCAGTCGCGCCGTGACGGTGTCGGACTTGCCCTGGCCCGCCGCAGCTCGCGCATGCGCGAGCACGGAGCGGATGATCTCGTCGAACGACTGCGCCACCCGCTGCGTCCAGGCCCGCTCGCCCGAGCGCGTGGCGGCATGGTTCTCCGCCACCCAGGCGACGAGGCGGTCTTCGAGGTCGGCCGGCCAACTGAGCCACGCGCTCTGCGCGCGCACCGCGAACCGGGCCCCGACTTGCGAGACCGCATCGACGGCAACGCCGCGCGGCAGCGCCGCGAGCAGGTCGGCAGCGACTTGCCGGAAGCGATCGTGGAAGGGCGCCAGCGCGTCCGCGGCCAGGAAGCCGTCCAGCGCTTCGCGGTAGGCGGTGTGCTCGTCACCATCGAGGCCGTTGGGCACATGCAGGTGGCTCGACACGGCGCTGGAGAACCGCCCGGGGTCGAGCGCGGCCTCGACGACCAGCGCGTGCGCCAGCAGCACCCACTCGCCCTGGCGGTTGCGCACGATGCCTTGCAGCGGCCGCAGCGTGTCGGTGTAGGCCCGCGGGTCCTTGCCTTGCGCGGACACGTCGTCCGGCATGTGATCGGTCATCGCCACTTCCTCATCGGCTCCCTTTGCCACGGTTGCGAAGGCTAGCGCCGAAGCGGCGGAACTCGCCGTGAGGGATTCTGATGCGGTTCTGCGTTCGATCGCATGAGAACCGTTCGGGCTGAGGTATCGAAGCCTGCCCTTCGATACCTCAGGGCGAACGGGCGATTGGCTGCAGCGCGACGCGCTCGGTGTGCCGCGCGATCACGGTTTCCTCGTCGGTGCGCAGCACGCGCACGTCGACGCGGCTGCCGGGCGCGGCGATGCGCGCCTGCCCGCGCCGGTTCGCCTCGGCATCGAGCTCGAGCCCGAGCCAGGCCGCATCGCGCACGATGCGCTCGCGCAAGGAGGCCGCGTTCTCGCCGATGCCGCCGGTGAAGACGAGCATGTCCAGCCCGCGCAGGCTGGCCGCGAGCGCGGCCAGTTCGCGGCCGATCTGCTCGACGAAGTAGTCGAGCGCAAGGCGCGCGGCCGGCTCGGCGCTTTCCAGCAGCACGCGCATGTCGCTCGAGAGGCCCGACATCCCGAGCAGCCCCGACTCGCGGTACAGCAGCTGCGCGATCGCCTCCGCGCTCATGCGCTCGTGCTGCAGCAGGTGCAGCACCACCGCGGCGTCGATGCGCCCGCAGCGCGTTCCCATCGGCAGCCCGTCCAGCGGCGAGAAGCTCATCGTCGTGGCCACCGAGCGGCCGCCGCGCACCGCGCACATCGAGGCGCCGTTGCCGAGGTGGGCGATGACGATGCGGCCTTGCGCCGCGCGTGCATCGTCGGCGGCGAGCTGGCTGCAGATCGACTCGTAGCTCAGGCCGTGGAACCCGTAGCGCCGCACGCCGCGGTCGAGCCAGCGCCGCGGCAGCGCGAAGACCTGGTTCACCTCGGGCATCGTGCGGTGGAACGCGGTGTCGAAGCACGCCACCTGCGGCACGCCGGGGAACGCGGCGCGCGCCGCGCGTACACCCTCGACGTTATGCGGCTGGTGCAGCGGCGCCAGCGGCGCGAGTGCGGCGATCGCGTCCAGCACCGCGTCGTCGATCAGCACCGGCGCGTCGAACGCGGTGCCGCCGTGCACGATGCGGTGCCCGATCGCGCGCACCGGCGTTCCCGGCGATTGCGCGAGCAGGCCGGCAAGCGCCTGCGCATGCGGCGCGCCGCCTACCCCCAGGCCGTCGACCTGGCCCGACGCGAGCCGCCGGCCGCCGTCGAACCACGCGTACTTGATCGACGAGGAGCCGGCGTTGAGCGTCAGGACGCTCAAACGTAGTCCTTGTACTTCT
>JAXMEZ010000006.1:0-116140 GCA_046348035.1 Rubrivivax sp.
ACGTGTGGGAGCGTGAGCATCCCCGCGAGCGGTCGCGCAGGATCACTGCACCCCGAGTTCGCGCCGAAGAATCCGCGCCGCCTCCACCATCGACCGCATCTTCCCCACCGCCACCTCGCGCGGCAGGTACTTCATGCCGCAATCGGGCGCCAGGATCACGCGTTCCTTCGCCACGTAGGGCAGCGCCCGCCGCACGCGAGCGGCAACGACCTGCGGCGTCTCCACCGCCATGTCCGACAAGTCGATGCAGCCGACCATGATCTGCTTGTCGGGCAGGCTCGCCAGCACCGAGCAGTCGAGGTTCGACTGCGCCGTCTCGATGCTCACCTGGCGGCACGAGCAGCCGCGCAGCTCGGGCAGGAACGAGTAGCCGCTCGGCCGCACATGGATGATGGCCGCGTAGCCGAAGCAGATGTGCACTGCCGTCGTGCCGGTGATGCCTTCGAGCGCGCGGTTCAGCGCCGCCAGGCCGTACTCGCGCGCCTTCTCGGGCCGCGCCTGCATGTAGGGCTCGTCGATCTGCACGATGTCGGCGCCGGCGGCGAAGAGGTCGCCGATCTCGGCGTTCACCGCTGCGGCGTAGTCCATCGCCGCTTCGGCGTCGGTGGCGTAGAAATCGTTCTGCGCCTGGCAGCTCATCGTGAACGGGCCGGGCACCGTCATCTTCACCGGCTTGGCGGTGTGCGACTTCAGGAACACGAGGTCTTCCACCTCCACCGCGTGCCGGCGGCGGATGGGGCCGGTGATGCGCGGCACCGGGTTGGGGTGGCCCGAGCGGTCGAGCGCGCTGCCCGGGTTGTCG
The DNA here is from genome assembly GCA_046348035.1 of Rubrivivax sp. GTDB lineage: Bacteria > Pseudomonadota > Gammaproteobacteria > Burkholderiales > Burkholderiaceae_C > Rubrivivax. The sequence continues at coordinate 803 of JAXMEZ010000006.1, forward strand.
AGGTCGATGCCCTCCAGCGCCGTGGCGAAGCGGTTGGAGTAGCTCTCACGGCGGATCTCGCCGTCGGTGATGATGTCCAGCCCCGCTTCTTCCTGGGCGCGGATGGCCAGGAGCGTCGCGTCTTCCCATGCCTCGCGCAGGTACGGCTCGGCCACGCGCCAGAGTTCCTTCGCGCGCACGCGCGGCGGGAAGCGTCCGGCGAGCTTGCCGCGATCGATGAGCCACTCGGGTTGCGGGAAGCTGCCGACGAGGGTGGTGGGGAAGAGCATGGCGGCGTGGCTTTCGACGACGGGGTGTGGGCAGCGGCACGGCACGGACGATGGCGTGGCCTACGCGCCGCGACGCTGCTGGCATTGAAGCACCGGCGCCCGGCCGCGGCCCCCGGGGCGAACCCCGGCCGCGCGGGGTGCGGCGCGGAAATCAGTTCTTCGCCGCGCAGGGCCTTGCCGCACAGGGCGTTCGCCCTCTTGCAGCGCTTTGCCGCAGCTTGCCGCGGCTTGCCGTGCCGTGCCGTGCCGCGCCGCGACCGGCTCCAATCGACGCCTTCGCGCGCGCAACAATGGCCGCCTCGGTGGCGGCACGCGCGGCGCGGTGCTGCCGACAGCGATGAAGACCTTCACCTACACCGCCAACCCTTCGCGCATCGTCTTCGGCGCCGGCACGTTGCGCGAAGTCGGCGCCGAGGTCGAGCGGCTCGGCGCCCGGCGCGCGCTGGTGCTCTCGACGCCAGGGCACGCCGATGCGGCCGAACGCGTCGCGGCGCTGCTGGGCGATCGCGCCGCCGGCGTGTTCGCGGGTGCGGCGATGCACGTGCCGATCGAGACCGCCCGCGCGGCGCGCGAGACCGCGCGCCGGCTCGAAGCCGATTGCACCGTGGCCATCGGTGGCGGCTCGACCACGGGGCTGGCCAAGGCCATCGCGCTGGAGTCCACGCTCGAGTCGTCGCTGCCGATCATCGCCATTCCCACCACCTATGCCGGCAGCGAAGTCACGTCGATCTGGGGCCTCACCGAAGGCGGCATCAAGAAGACCGGCCGCGATGCGCGCGTGCTGCCCAAGACCGTCATCTACGACCCTGAGCTGACATTGACGCTGCCGCTGGCGCTGACCGTGACGAGCGCGCTCAACGCCATCGCCCATGCGGCCGAGGGCTTGTACGCGCCGGACGGCAATCCGATCGTCGCGCTGATGGCCGAGGAAGGCATCCGCACCAGCGCCGCGGCGCTGCCGGCGCTCCAGCGAGATCCGCAAGATCTGCAAGCGCGCAGCGAGGCGCTGGCCGGCGCGTGGCTGTGCGGCGTGGTGCTGGGCAGCGCGGCGATGGGGCTGCACCACAAGCTGTGCCACACGCTCGGCGGCACCTTCAACCTGCCGCATGCCGACACGCACACCGTCGTGCTGCCGCATGCGCTGGCCTACAACGCCGCGGCCGCGCCGCAGGCCATGGTGCGAATCGCGCGGGCATTGGGCTTGCAGGGCCACGGGGCCGATGCGGGCGATGCGGCCGATGCAGTGCCGCGTGCGCTGCAATCGCTCGCGGCGAAGCACGGCGCGCCGACATCGCTGCGCGCACTGGGCATGCCCGCCGCCGGCATCGACCGCGCCGCCGACCTGGCGGTGACGACGCCGTACCCGAACCCGCGCCCGCTCGAACGCGCTGCATTGCGCGCGCTGCTACAACGTGCTTTCGACGGCGCGCCGCCGGCCGTGGACTGATGTACCTTCTCCTCTCCCGCCCGCGCAACCGAAGGCTTGCGCCTTCGCGCAGCGGGGAGGGCAGGGTGAGGGGCGCCTCGGCGAACCGGGAAGATCAAGGAGAACGACGATGACCGTGGCCTTGTTCGGCGCCAGCGGCGCACCGGCCGGTTGCTGCTGGCCGAAGCGGCGCGCCGCGGCTGGCCTGCGCGCGCTCGCGCGTGACGCAAGCAAGCTGCCGCGGCAAGCCGGCCTCGACGTGATCGTCGGCGATGCGCGCGACAGCGGCGCCATCGACGAGACGCTGCGCCGGCGCGGGCGCCCCGCGGCTTTGGTGCGGGCCGTGTTCTGCACCCTCGGCATGGCCGACATCGCCAAGCCCGCCACCGACTTCTCCGACAGCGTGCGCGCCATCGTCGCCGGCATGCGCCGCGCCGGCATCCGCCGCATCGTTGCCGTGGCCTCGGGCGTCGCGCTGCCCGACGCGCAGCGCGGCGGCTACCGTGGCGAGCACGGCGTGCCCGAGGTGCTGAGGAACGTCGCCGCCGAGCACATGCGCAACCACCACGTTGCGCCAGGCGGGCGACGAGTGGGGCTTGCAGTGGACGCTGATGTGCCTGCTGAACCTCGCCGACGACATCCCCGCCGGCCATGCCCGCCGCGCCTACGAGGCGCTGCCTGAAGTGGCGTCCGGCAACGGCGAGACCGGCATGCCCGACCTCGCGCTGGCGATGTGCGACCTTGTCGACGACCCGAGTTCGTTCGGCCAACGCGTGGGCATCGTCAGCGATCGCAGCGCGGCCGGGCGTGCGCCGCGCGGCTGATGCGACGCTCGACATGAACGCCGGCAGCGGCCACCGCCGCAACGGGGAAGGCCACCGCGCCGCAGCGGCCGCCTCAGCCGAGCCGCGCGCCGAACGCGTGCATCCGCTGGGCGGCTCGCCGGCGCAGGGCGGCGTCAACTACAGCGTCTACGCGCGCGGTGCCGAGCACGTCGAGCTGCTGCTGTTCGACCACATCGGCGATGCGCGGCCATCGCTCGTGCTGCCGCTGGACGCCAAGCGCCATCGCAGCGGCCACTACTGGCACCTCTTCGTCCCGGGTGTCGCTGCCGGGCAGCTCTATGCCTGGCGCGCCGAAGGTCCCTTCGCGCCCGCGCGCGGCCAGCGCTTCGACGCGCAGGCGGTGCTGCTCGATCCCTACGGCCGCGCGGTGGCGCTGCCGCGCGGCTGGCAGCGCGGCGCGCCGCACGCGCTGCCGGCCAAGAGCGTGGTGTTCGATCCGCGCGGCTACGACTGGGAAGGCGACCGGCCGCTTCGGCGCCCGTTCGCGCAGACCGTGATCTACGAGATGCACGTCGGCGGCTTCACGCGGCACCCGAACTCGGGCGTCGCGCCGGGCAAGCGCGGCACCTTCGCCGGCGTGGTGGAGAAGATCCCGTACCTGATGTCGCTCGGCATCACCGCGGTGGAGCTGATGCCGGTGTTCCAGTTCGACGCGCAGGAGGCGCCGGCGGGACTCACCAACTATTGGGGTTATGCGCCGATGTCGTTCTTCGCGCCGCACGCCGCCTACGGCACGCGGCCCGACGAGCCGCTCACCGTGATCGACGAGTTCCGCGACATGGTCAAGGCGCTGCACCGCGCCGGCATCGAGGTGATCCTCGACGTCGTCTACAACCACACCAGCGAAGGCGGCGACGGCGGGCCGACGTTCGGCTGGCGCGGCCTGGCCGACGGCACCTACTACCTGCTCGACGGCGAAGGCCGCTACGCCAACTACTCGGGCACCGGCAACACGCTCAACGCCAACCGCTCGGTGGTGCGGCGGATGATCATCGACAGCCTGCACCACTGGGTGCAGGTGATGCACGTCGACGGCTTCCGCTTCGACCTGGCGGCGATCCTGTCGCGCGACGAGGAAGGCCGCCCGCTTGCGAGCCCGCCGGTGCTGGCCGACATCGAATCGGACCCCGTGCTCGCCGGCACCAAGCTCATCGCCGAGGCGTGGGACGCCGCGGGCCTCTATCAGGTGGGCCACTTCGTCGGCGAGAACTGGAAGAGTGGAACGGCCGCTTCCGCGACGACGTGCGTGCTTTCGTGCGCGGCGACCCGGGCATGGTGCCGGTGCTCGCCGACCGCCTGTTCGGCAGCCCCGACCTTTACGGCGCCCGCCCGCGCGAGCCGGCGCAGAGCATCAACTTCGTCACCTGCCACGACGGCTTCACGCTCGACGACCTCGTCAGCTACGACGGCAAGCACAACGAGGCCAACGGCGAGGACAACCGCGACGGCAGCAACGACAACCTGAGCTGGAACTGCGGCGCCGAAGGCGAGACCGCGAACGCCGAGGTGCTGGCGTTGCGCTCGCGCCAGGTGCGCAACCTGCTGGCCATCAACATCCTCGCGCTCGGCACGCCGATGCTGCTGATGGGCGACGAGGTGCGGCGCAGCCAGCGCGGCAACAACAACGCCTACTGCCAGGACAACGAGCTGTCGTGGTTCGACTGGAGCGCGCCGGCGCGCGAGGCCGGGCTCTTGCGCTTCGTGCGCGGGCTCATCCGCATCCGCTTCCTGCGCGAATCGGTGCAGCGCGAGCACCAGCTGACGCTGGCCGAGTTGCTGCGCGACGCGGCGCTGCAGCTGCACGGCGTGCACCTGGGCGTGCCCGACGAGGCGTGGGACTCGCACAGCCTGGCCGTCACCGCCAAGAGCCTGTCAGGCGACCTCTTGATGCACTTCGCGCTCAACGCCTGGTGGCAGCCGCTCGCGTTCGAGCTGCCGGCTCTGCCCGGCTGGGCCGGCAGCGAAGGCACCGGCTGGCGGCGCGTGATCGACACTTCGCGCGACGCGCCGCACGACCTGGTGGCGCCCGACGAGGCCGAAGCGGTGGCCGGGGCCACGCACAGCGTCGGTCCGCGCTCGGTGGTGATGCTGATGGCGGCAGCGCGGCCGCCGGCGCTGGAGATCTGAGGGAGGCCCATGGACGTCGACTCCAAGGACATGGTCGAGCAGGCGGCAACGGCCGCCGAGCGGCGCAGCAAGCGCCTGAACGCCGTCGTCGCCGTGACGGTGGCGCTGCTGGCCACGTTCATGGGCATCTGCAAGGTCAAGGACGACAACATCGTGCAGGCCATGCAGCAGGCGCAGGCCGATCGCATCGACCTGTGGAGCTTCTATCAGGCGCGCAACCTGCGCCAGGAAGTGGCCGAAGCCACCGTCGTGCAGCTCGAGCTGGCGCGCGCCGGCACCGCCGACAAGGCCGCCTACGACACCGCCATCGCGCGCTTTCGCGAGCTGGCCGCCGAGCAGGCGCGCAAGAAGGCCGAAGTGAAGGCGCAGGCCGAAGAGGCGCAGCGGCTTTACGACCGCCTCAACTACCGCGACGACCAGTTCGACCTCTCCGACGCGCTGCTGGCCATCGCCATCGCGATGCTGGCGGTGACCGCGCTCACGGGAACGTGGGCGCTGTACTGGGTGGCGCTGGTGCCCACGTTGCTCGGCGTGCTGATGGGCGTGGCCGGCCTCGCCGGGTTGCAGATCCACCCGGAGAGCATCGTCAAGCTGCTGTCCTGAGCCTCGGCTCAGACGATGCGGCTGGCGTGCCCCACCCAGTACGCGTCGCGCAGCGGCTTCTTGTAGAGCTTGCCGGTGGGCAGGCGCGGCAGTTCCTCGGTGAAGTCCACCGAGCGCGGGCATTTCATCGGCGACAGGTGCTCGCGGCAGAAGGCGATCAGCGCCTGCGCGAAGGCCGCGTCAGGCGCGGTGCCGGGCATCGGCTGCACGACCGCCTTCACTTCCTCGCCGAGGTCCTCGTTGGGCACGCCGAAGACGGCGGCGTCGGCCACCTGCGGGTGCGTGATGAGCAGGTTCTCGCACTCCTGCGGGTAGATGTTCACGCCGCCGCTGATGATCATGAAGGTCGAGCGGTCGGTGAGGTAGAGGTAGCCGTCGTCGTCGAGGTAGCCGACGTCGCCCACCGTCGTCATCGTGCCGTCGGCGCTGCGCGTGGCGGCGGTGCGTTCGGGGTCGTTGAAGTAGGTGAAGGGCGACGCGGTCCTGAACCACAGCTCGCCCGGCTGGCCCTTGGGCAGCGGCTGGCGTTCGGCGTCCAGCACGTGCAGTTCGCCCAGCAGCACCTTGCCCACGGTGCCGCGGTGCGCCAGCCACTGCGGCGTGTCGCAGGCGGTGAACCCGAGGCCCTCGGTGGCGCCGTAGTACTCGTGGATGATCGGGCCCCACCACTCGATCATCCGTTCCTTCACCGGCACCGGGCACGGGGCGGCGGCGTGCACGGCGATCTTCAGCGACGAGAGGTCGTAGCGCCTGCGCGCTGCATCGGGCAGCTTGAGCATGCGCGCGAACATCGTCGGCACGAGCTGCGTGTGCGTGATGCGGTGGCGCTCGACGAGCGCGAGGTACGCCTCGGGCTCGAAGTGCTCCATGATGACCACCGTGCCGCCGAAGCGCAGCGCCACGCCCACGTTGGCCTGCGGCGCCGAGTGGTACAGCGGCGCCGGCGACAGGTACCGCATGCCTTCCTCGGCCCGCCACAGCCGGGACAGGAACTCGAACAGCGCCAGCGGCTGCGAAGGCGGGTTCTCCGGCAGCGGTCGCAGGATGCCCTTCGGCCGCCCGGTGGTGCCTGAGGAGTACAGCATCGCGGCGCCGAGCCATTCGTCGGCGACGGGCGTGGCCGGGAACGGCGCCACCGCCTCGGCGTAGTCGGCCACACGCGCGCTGCCGACGGTGCCGGCGCCGCGCGCTTCGCCGCTGCCGTCCACCACCAGGCACAGCCGCACGCGCGGGCAATGCGCGAGCGCGGCGCGTGCCACCGGCCACCTGGCGATCGAGGTCACCAGCACCTGCGATTCGCTGTTGTCGACGACGTAGGCCAGCTCCTCGGCGGTGAGGAAGCTGTTGACGCAGGTGTAGTAGAGGCCGCTGCGCTCGCCGGCCGCGTTCGTCTCCAGGTAGCGGCTGTTGTTCTCCATGAACACGGCGTAGTGGTCCAGCCGCTTCAGGCCCTCGGCGCGCAGCAGGTGCGCGAAGCGGTTGCTGCGCGCTTCCAGCTCGGCGTAGGTGACGGCCTCGCCGCTTGCGGCCATGACGAAGGCGGCGCGGTCGGGGTGCTTCTGCCAACGGTTGCCGATGTACACGGGAGGCCTCCTCGCGCAGCAGGCGGTGCGGCGGACGGGCCGATTCTGCCGGGGCCTCAAGTCGGCGGCGCGTCAGGACGATATTTGATCTGCCCCCGGCCCGGCGGCTCGTCGCCACCCGGCCGTCCCTCAGCCCGAGAACCTCGCATGTCCAAGAACAACCTGACCCTTCCGCAGCGCCTGTTCGGCGCCTTCGCGCTCGCTGCCGTGGCGTTGCTGCTTGCCGTGGCCCTGTCCTGGCAGCTCGGCCGTTCGGCGATCACCGGCATCGCCAACGAGCGCGATTCCACGGTCGCCACGGCTGCGCTGGCCGATGCGCAGGGCGCCGTCTGGGCCCTGCGCTGGGGTGTGGCCAACTACCTGTCGACGACCGACGCCGCGGCGCGTGCCAAGGTGGTGGCCGACAGCCCGACGCTGCGCTCGGACTTCGACCGGGCCATGAAGGCCTTCGAGGACCTCGCCATCAGCGATCGCGAGCGTGCCAAGCTCGCCGAGCTGCGCACCGCCTTCGGCCGCTACGCCGACACGCGCGCGCGCTTCCTCGAGCTGATGGGCGCCGACAAGGCCGACGAGGCGACCACGTTGCGCAACGGCACGCTCACGCCGGCCGGCGCGGCGAGCAACAAGGCCTTCGCGGAGCTCATCGAGCTGCAGCGCACGCTGTCGCGCGAGCGCACCGAGCAGATCACCTCCGGCCTCGACAAGCTGCGCTGGACGATCGTCGCCGTCGGCCTGCTCGCGATGGCGCTGGCCTTCGCGGCCGTGTTCGCCGTCGTGCGCTCGCTGATGCGTTCGCTCGGCGGCGAGCCTTCGCATGCAGCGGCCATCGCGCGCCGCATCGCCGCCGGCGATCTCGCTTCCCCGGTGCCGGCTGCAGTGCCCGAAAGCCTGATCGCGGCCATGGGCCAGATGCAGGAGAAGCTGCGCGAGACGGTGACACAGGTGCGCTCGGCCAGCGACTCGATCGCCACCGGCTCGGCACAGATCGCCACTGGCAATGCCGACCTGTCGCAGCGAACGGAGTCGCAGGCCTCGAGCCTGCAGCAGACGGCGGCGTCGATGGAGCAGATGAACGGCACCGTGCGCACCAACGCCGACACGGCGCGCCAGGCAAGCTGGCCGACTCGGCCAGCGCCGCGGCGCAAAGGGCGGCGAGGTCGTGGGGCGGGTCGTGAGCACGATGGATCAGATCAGCACCAGCTCCAGGAAGATCGCCGACATCATCGGCGTGATCGACGGGATCGCGTTCCAGACCAACATCCTCGCCCTCAACGCCGCCGTCGAGGCGGCCCGTGCCGGCGAGCAGGGGCGCGGCTTCGCGGTGGTGGCCGGCGAGGTGCGCAGCCTGGCGCAGCGCAGCGCCGAGGCGGCGCGCGAGATCAAGTCGCTGATCGGTGCCAGCGTCGAGTGCGTCGAGAGCGGCTCGCGGTTGGTGGGTGATGCCGGCTCGACGATGGACGAGATCGTCGCGCAGGTGAAGCGCGTCACCGACCTGATCGGCGAGATCAGCTCGGCGACGGCGGAGCAGGCCAGCGGCATCGGCCAGGTCGGCCAGGCCGTGAGCAACCTCGACAGCGCGACCCAGCAGAATGCCGCGCTCGTCGAAGGAGCGCCGCCGCCGTGGAAAGCCTGCGCCAGCAGGCGACGAATCTCGTCGAGATCGTCAGCGCCTTCCGCCTCGCCCGGGGCGAGCTGAGGCCGGCCGCGGGCGGGTGCCCGGCAACCCGCCCCCGGTGCCGCAGCGCCGAAAGGGGTGACTCGATCCTGGCCGCACAATGGGCCCGGACCCGCCCCGATGTCCCCGACCGGCAGGCCCCACCCGACCCCTGGAGGAGACGAGACCGCGCCCCTTGCTCATCCGGTCCCTGCTCGCCTTGCCGCTCGGCCTGGCATTCGCTGCCGCCGCGCAGGCGCAGAACTGGAAGCCGACGCGCCCGATCAACCTCATCGTGCCTTGGGCCGCCGGCGGCTCGACGGACCAGGTGACGCGCGTCACCGCCGCCGAGCTGGAGAAGGTGCTCGGCCAGACCATCGTCATCGTCAACCAGCCGGGGGCCTCGGGCTCGATCGGCACCAAGAGCGCGCTCGATGCGCCCAAGGACGGCTACACCTGGACGGCCGGCGCGGCGCAGGACCTCGGCACCTACGAGACGCTGGGCTCGCTGAAGACGCGCATCTCCGACTGGCACCTGTTCCTCAACGTGGCCAACATCCAGGTGATCGGCGTCAACCCGAAGACGCCCTACAACAACGCCAAGGATCTGCTCGACGCGATGAAGGCCAGGCCCGGCCAGATCAGCGTCGCCACCGCCGGGGTCACCGGCTGGCCACAACGCGATGGAGCTGATCGCCAAGGTCACCGGCGTGAAGTACCGGCACGTCACCTACGACGGCGGCAACCCGGCCGTGGTGGCCACCGTGGCCGGCGAGGCCGAGGTGACGACGCAGCTCGCTGTCGAGCAGGCCGACATGATCCGCGGCAAGCGGCTGCGCCGCTCGCTGCGGTGAGCGACAAGGCGCTCGAGCTGGAAGGCTTCGGCACGATAGCGCCGCTGGCGCAGACGCTGCCCGGCTTCACGGCGCCCGCCAACTACTTCGGCATCTTCGTGCCCAAGGGCGTGCCCGACGACGTGGTGAAGACGCTCGAGAAGGCGTGGGCCGAGGTCATCGTCAAGAGCGAAGCGCTGAAGAAGTACGCCGCCAGCCGCGGCGCGCTGTTTGCGCCCCAATCCGGTGACGCGGCGCAGAAGGCGGTGTTCCCGGCGATCCAGGCCAACGCCTGGGTGCTGTTCGACGGCGGCAAGGCGAAGGTCTCGCCGGACACGGTGGGCATCCCGCGGCCTTGAGGCCTGCCGTGAGCCCTGAGGCCACGGCGGCAGCGAAGACGCTGGCTGCATGACCGGTCCGGACGAACACGCCGCGGCTGCCGGGTCCACCGCGGACTCGGCAGGCCACGGCGGCGAGCGCGCGATCGCGCCGCGCTCGGACCTGCACGACGCCATCGCCTGGGCGGCGCTCGGCATCGCGGTGCTGGTCGGTTCGCTGACGATGGATCGGCTCGAGCGGCAACACATCAACCCGTACACCGCACCCGGCCTGTTGCCGGGGCTGCTGGGCGTGCTGATGATCGTGCTGGGCGGCGTGCTCGCGCTGCGCAGCCTGCGCCGCGGCGCGCTCAGGCAGCCCGCGCAAAGCGCGCAACACGCGCATGAGCCCGAAGCGCTGCACCGCGAGGAACGCCGCCGCATCTGGGTGGCGAGCGCGCTGTGCCTGGGCTACGGCGTGGTGCTCATCGGGCACGGCCTGCCGTTCTGGCTGGCCTCGACGATCTACGTCACCGGCTCGATCCTCGTCCTGCAGCGCATGAGCCGCGAAGCCGACGAGCGGCGCCTCACGCCACGCGTCCTCGCGAAGGCGCTCACGATCGGCCTCGTCTCGTCGCTCGTCACCCACGTCGTGTTCCAGGAACTCTTCCTGGTGCGCATGCCCTGACCGCGGGCCTTCTTGCGATGCTGCAGGGACTGGCCGACTACGGCGCCGCCTTCGCGAGCTTCATGAACCCGTGGACGCTGCTCTACGGGCTCGGCGGCGCTTTCGTCGGCATCGTGATGGGCATCCTGCCGGGGCTTTCGGCGACGCTGGCGATCGCACTCTTGACGACGCTGACGATCAAGCTGCAGCCGAACCAGGCGATCCTGGTGCTGATCTGCTCGTACGTCGGGGCGCTGTACGGCGGCTCGCGCACCGCGATCCTGCTCAACATCCCCGGCACCGCGGCCAACGCCGCCTCGTGCGCCGACGGCTATGCGCTGGCCAAGCAGGGCCAGGCCGGGCGGGCGATCGGCATCGCCACCTCGGGCGCCTTCGTCAGCACGCTCTTCGGCGTGCTGTGCCTGGCGACGCTGACGCCGCTCCTGGCCGAGGTGGCGCTGTCGTTCGGCGCCTTCGAGTTCTTCTGGCTGGCGCTGTTCGGCGTGGCCACCTCGGGCAGCATCGTCGGCAACGACCCGTTGAAGGGCTGGCTGATGGGGCTGCTCGGCCTCTTCCTCGCGCAGGTGGGGCAGGAGGGCCTCTACGCGCACGACCGCTTCACCTTCGGCTGGGACGAACTCTCGGGCGGCTTCGCGCTGATCCCGGCTTTGGTGGGCGCCTTCGGTCTCGCCGAGGTGCTGACGACACTTGCCGACCCGATCGAGCGGCGCATCGTCGAGCTGAAAGACTCGGTGCTGCCGCGCTTCCGCGAGATCGCGCAGTACTGGCGCACCGTGCTGCGCTCGGGCGTCATCGGCGTCGTCACCGGCCTCCTGCCCGGAGTCGGCGAGGACGCCGGTGCGTGGATGTCTTACGCCGCGGCCAAGGCGGTGAGCAAGGAGAAGGAGAAGTTCGGCACGGGTTCGATCGACGGCCTGATGGCGGCCGAGACCGGCGACATGTCCTCGATCCCCGGCCACATCATCCCGTGCCTGGCGCTGGGCATCCCGGGCTCGGCGCCCTCGGCGGTGCTGATGGCGGCGATGATCATCCACGGCATCCAGCCCGGGCCGATGCTGATGGTGCAGAACCCGCGCTTCGTCTACGAAGTGGTGGCGATGACGACGCTGGCCACCGTCACGATCCTGCTCTTCGGCCTCTTCGGCGTGCGGCCGCTCCTGCACGTGCTGCGCGTGCGGCGGCACATCCTGATGCCGATCGTCTTCGTGCTGTGCACGGTGGGCGCGTTCGCCACCGCTTCGCGCCTGTTCGACATCTACGCGATGCTGGCGATCGGCGTGCTCGCGTTCTTCCTGCGCCGCCGCGGCTACGAGATGGCGCCGCTGGTGCTGGGGCTGGTGCTCGGGCCGCTGCTGGACAAGAGCCTGCGCCGCGGCCTCGTGCTCTCCGACGGCAGCGTGGTGCCGTTCTTCACGCGCCCGATCTGCATCGCGTTCGCGTCGGTGACGATCTTCATGATCCTGATGTACGTGCCGGCCTTCCGCGCCGGCGTCGGGCGGCTGCGCGGTGCCGTGGTCGCGGCGCTGAGCGCGCCGTTCAGGCGCTGATCAGTCGCTGATCGGGCGCTGATGGGACGCTGATCGGGCGCTGATGGGACGCTAGGGGCTGGCTGCCGCATGAAGATCGCGCTGTGCAACGAGGTGCTGCGGCCGCTGCCGTTCGAGCAGCAATGCGCGCTCGCCGCGGCGCTCGGCTACGACGGGCTCGAGGTGGCGCCGTTCACGCTCGCCGACGACCCGACGCAGATCGGCGAGGCGCGCGCGCGCGAGCTGGCGCGCATCGCCGCCGACCAGGGCCTGGCGATCACCGGCCTGCACTGGCTGCTGGTGGCGCCGCCGGGCTTGCTCGATCGTCAGTGCCGATGCCGCCTTGCGCCAGCGCACCGCCGACGTGATGGTGCGGATGGTGGAGCCTATGCGCGGCGATGGGCGGCAAGGTGCTGGTGCACGGCTCGCCGAAGCAGCGCTCGGTGCCGGCGGGCGAGCGGCACGGCGTTGCGTTGGAGCGCGCCACCGAGTGCCTCGCGCGCGCCGCGCGCGCCGCCGAGGCGGCCGGTGTCACCTACTGCATCGAGCCGCTGGCGCGCGCCGAGACCGACCTCGTCAACACCGTTGCCGAGGCGGTCGAACTCGTCGACGCGATCGGCTCGCCGGCGCTGCGCACGATGATCGACTGCAGCGCCGCCGGGCAGGCCGAGAGCGAGAGCGTGCCGCAGCTCATCACGCGCTGGTGGCCGAGCGGCAAGCTCGCGCATGTGCAAGTCAACGACCCCAACCGGCGCGGCCCCGGGCAGGGCGCGATGGCGTTCGCGCCGATCCTGCGTGCGCTGCGCGCCGTGGGCTACGACGGGGTGCTGGCCGTCGAGCCGTTCGACCATGTGCCCGACGCGCCGGGCTGCGCGGCGCGCGCCATCGGCTACCTGCGCGGCTTGCTGGAAGCACTCGAAGGCTGAGGCTGCCGCAGGGCGGTAGCGGACGCAGCGGCGACGAAACCGCTGCCCCGGCGGCAAGGCGTGGGAGGCGGGCAGGGCGCCTTGCCCGTGCCGCATTGCCACGGCCGCTTCAACGCTGGCTCCAACGCGGCGTGGCGACAGTGGCGGCGTCCGGTCCACCGGCCGGGCGCCTTCGCAACCCACTGTCCAGGAGCCGCCGCCATGTCCAACGTCGCCGCATCCGTCCCCGCCGCATCGTCCGCATCGTCCGCATCCGCAGCGTCCCCCCGCCGCGCCGACAACGGCGTCAACGTCGACGCGCTGCTCACCGCGCGCGCCGCGCTCACCGAAGCGCCCGCCGGCGCCGCCTTCAAGTGGCGCGCCACCAGCCATTGGGTCAGCGGCACGCACAGCCGCGCCACGGTGGACGGTTTCTTCGGCCTCGGCGCCGAGCAGCGGCACCGGCGCACGTACGAGTTCGATTCCGACCACCCCGAGATCTTCGCGGCCGACGACAACGGCGCCACGCCGGCGGAGTTCGTGCTCGTCGGGCTCGCGGGCTGCCTTTCGGCCGGCATCGCCTCGGTGGCGCAGAACCGCAACATCCAGCTGCGCTCGGTGCGCGCCACGCTCGAAGCCGGCATGGACCTGCAAGGCGTGCTCGGCATCGACGACAAGGTGCGCAACGGCTTCGACGGCATCAAGGTCCACTATGAGATCGACGCCGACGCGACGCCGGCGCAGATCGCCGCCCTGGTGGCGCAATCGCAGAAGCGCTCGGCCGTGTTCGACATCGTCGCCAACCCGACCACGGTGACGGTGAGCGCGAGCAAGGTGTGATGTGAGCGCCCGAAGCGGCGTGCCGGCCGCGGCCGGCGCGTCGTACGGCGCGGTGGACGTCGTCGTCATCGGCGCCGGCCACAGCGGCCTGGCGATGAGCCGGGTGCTGGCCGAGCGCTCGATCGCCCATGTCGTGCTGGAGCGCGGCGACGTCGCCAACGCCTGGCGCACCGAGCGCTGGGATTCGCTGCGCCTGCTGACGCCCAGCTGGATGTGCCGTCTGCCCGGCCAGGCCTACGAAGGCGCGGACCCCGACGGCTTCATGAGCGCGGCCGACGTGGCCGCGTTCATCGCCGGCTACGCGGCGCGCTCGCACGCGCCGGTGCGCACGCACACGACGGTGCAGCGGGTCGAGCGCGAAGCGGGCGGCGGCTCCGACGGCTACGTCGTGCATACCGACCGCGGCACGTGGCGCTGCCGTGCCGTCGTGCTGGCCAGCGGTGCGTGCAGCCGGCCGCAAGTGCCGGCGCTGGCCGCGGACGTGCCGCCGACGGTGGCGCAATGGACGACGCACGACTACCGGCGGCCCGGCGACTTGGGCGAAGGCGGCGTGCTCGTGGTCGGCGCCTCGGCCACCGGCCTGCAGCTCGCGCTGGAGATCGGCGCAGCGGCCGCCGCGTGCTGCTGGCCAGCGGCGAGCACGTGCGCATGCCGCGCCTTTACCGCGGCCGCGACGTGCAGTGGTGGCTGCTCGCCAGCGGCGTGCTCGACCAGCGCATCGAAGCGATGGACGACCTGCTGCGCGCGCGCCGCCTGCCTTCGCCGCAGCTCGTGGGCAGCGACGACCGTGCGACGCTCGACTTGAACGCGGTGCAGCGCGCCGGCGTCGAAGTCTGTGGGCGGCTCGCCGCCGTGCGCGGCGACAAGGCGTTGTTCTCGGGGTCGCTCGCCAACGTCTGCGCGCTCGCGGACTTGAAGATGAACCGCATGCTCGACGGCTTCGACGCCTGGGCGAGCGAGCAGGCCGTCGAAGGCGAAGTCGGCCCGGCGCAGCGCTTCGAGCCGACCGCCGTGCCGGTGCCGCCGCGCCTCGAAGCGCAGCTCGGCAGCGAGATCCGCACGATCGTCTGGGCGACAGGCTATCGGCCGGACTTCGGGTTTCTCGATGTGCCCACGGCGTTCGATCGCAAGGGGCAGCTGCGGCACGACCGCGGCATCGTCACCGACGCGCCCGGGCTCTACGTGCTCGGCCTGCCGTTCCTGCGCCGGCGCAAGTCGAGCTTCATCCACGGTGCCGAGGACGACGTGCGCGAGATCGCCGCGCACGTCGCCGGCCATCTCGACCGAGCCACGAGCGCGTTCGTCGCCGCATAACGAGCGAACGGAACGGCGAACGAGGCGGGGAACGAGGCGAACGCCTTGCGCGTCACGCGTCACGCGTCGCGCACCGGCCGCTGCGGCCGCCGGTCGATGTGCAGCGTGAAGAGATCCGGCCGCGCGTAGTGGCCGACCACGTCGAGGCTGCGCCGCGCGCTGGCGACGCGCTCGAGGTCGATCTCGGCAAAGAGGAACCCGCGCTCGTTGTGCAGCGGCCCGGCGACGACCTTGCCGCCGGGCGCCACGACGACCGAGTCGCCGCCGTTGATCCACTCGTCGTCGTCGGGGAACAGCGTCTCGCGGCCGGGCAGGTCGCGCGGCAGGTCGCGCCCTTGCAGCACGCAGCCGGCGCCGACGACCCACGAGCCGCCTTCGCGCGCGATGTGCTGCGCGCTGGCCAGCCAGCGCTCGCCGCTGTCGTAGGTGGGCGCGACGAGGACCTCGACGCCTTCGCCATACAGCGCCAGGCGCGCCTGCGGCATGTAGTTCTCCCAGCAGATGAGCGTGCCGACGCGTCCCACGGGCGTGGGCACGGCGCGCAGGCCGCTGGCGTCGCCGAAGCCCCACACCATGCGCTCGGGGTTGGTGGGCATCACCTTGCGGTGGCGGTTGAGCAGTTCGCCGCCGGGGCCGATCATCACCGCGGTGTTGTAGAGCGTGGCGCGGCTGAACTCGCCGTCGCGCTCGTGCAGGCCGCAGACGACGGTGACGCCGTGCTCGCGCGCGGCGGCCTGCAGCGGCGCGAGCTGGCCGGCGGCGAGGTCCACCGCGTTGGCCAGCAGGCGCGCATGGATGCGTTCGGCCAGGCCCATGTCGGCCCCCGGCCGCAGGCGCCACACCCACGCCGGGTAGCCGGGCACGAACGCTTCCGGGAAGACGACGAGCCTGGCGCCGCCGCGCGCCGCCTCGGCCACCAGCGCCACGGCCTTCTCGAGCGTGGCTTCGCGGTCGAGCATCGCCGGCGCGTGCTGGACGACGGCGATGCGGGTCGTGGCCGTGGTCATGGCTCGGCCCTCGCCGTGGAGGGGCCGGTCGGGATCGGATCGGACATCGTGGGCTCCTCGGTGTGGCGGGCCCGCCATGCGTCATCGCGACGAGCCACGGCGCAACGATGCCGCAGCACCGTTGAAGCGCCCGTTGGAACCGGTGCCGACTTCAACGATTCGTGGGCCAGGAACGCTTCGCAACGCCCAGCGCGACTGCCTTCTCGCCGCGCAGGAGCCTACGGCGGAAGCCGCCGGATCCAGTGCACCACTCGCTTCGCGAGACCTTCGTCCGGCAGCGTTTCAGCGAGCCGCACCGCGTCATCGATGTTGACGACGCCGGCACGCAGCAGGGCACGGTCGAACTCGACGTCCTTCTCGCGCGACGCGCAAGCCTTGGAAACGAACAGATCCAGCGGATCGAGACCGTAGGCGATGCGTCCGTTCGTCCCCTGCGACTGAAGTCGCACGAGCCGGCCTTGCCAGCCCAGCGGCAAGACCGCCGTGGTGGGGGAAACGCCTTGCGCGTAGTAGCCGAAATGCTCGTGGAAGGGCGAGAGCTCGCCGATCGCACCGTCGATCAGGTCGGCCAGTTCCGGGGCGCGCATCGGGTAGAGGTCCGCTTCCATCGAGGCCAGGCACTCGGGCGGCGGCGCGTCGAGTGCGCCGACGATCGACTGGCTGCCGATCACCACGAACTCGTATTCGTTCGTGATCTCGGCCGCCGCGCGGATCAGGTGTTCGAGCTGCGCCCTTTGCATTGGCGGATGATGGCCCAGCGCGTGCGTGCATCGAGGGCGCGACCGAGTGGCGAGGCTTGCCGCAACTGCTGGCCACGATCGCTGCGCTGCATGGCAGCTTGCCAGTCGCGCGTGTCGAGTATGCGCCGCCACTCGTCGCGCAGGGACTTCGAGGATGGCGGTGCGACGCGGTCCCAGTGATCCAGCGTCGCGCGTACCTGCACAAGCAGTTCGGGCTCGGCGACGAGGCGATGGAGCGCCGCCTCCGTCAGGCGAAGGCTCTGCTCGTCGCTGGTACGGTGCAGGTCATCCACGGTGCCAGAGGGTACCGCAAGCGGGCCGGGCGTGGCGCCGTGCTCCTCGGCGGACCGCTTCCCACTGGCAGCTGGCTTTCGCTTCCGCACACTGTGAGCACAAGCGTGGCGCGGCCCAGTGGCTTCTTCCCCGTTGCGAACGCGATGACTATCCTCTCGCCGATGCCAGGCCCTGCAGCTGCCGATGCCCGCCGCGCCCGCTGGGGCATCCTCGCCTTGCTCTTCATCTGCCGCGCGAGCCTCGGGTTTCAGTTCCAGATCGTGGGCTCGATCGCCGAGCCGCTGGTGGCGCAGTTGGGCTTCGGCTACACGGAGATCGGCACGCTGATCGGGCTGTTCATGCTTTGCGGGGCTGGAGTTGGCCACGGCGCTGGGCATCCTGGTGATGAGCTGGCCCTTCGGCATCGCGGCCGCCCAGGTGGGCCATGCCTGGCTGGCGGTCACGTTCGACTGGCGCGCCGCTTTCGTCGTGGCATCGGCATGCAGCGTGGCCGGTGCTGCGGCCGTGGCGCTGGCTTACCGTTCGCCTCCCGCCGTGGCCGCGTCCCCTGGCCCTGCCGCCACCGGGTTGCCGCGCGACGAACTGCTGTTGACGCTGCTGGCTGCCGCCGTCTGGGGATTCTTCAATGCGGGCTACATCGCCTATCTGAGCTCGCGCCGCGGGTGCTCGTGGCGGGCGGCTACGGCGCGACGCAGGCCGCGTCGGTGATCAGCATCGCGAGCTGGGTGATGATCTTCTCCGTGACCGCGGCCGGGCGCATCGCCGACCTCACCGGCCGCCATGCCACCGTCTTGTGCGTGTGCCTGGCCGTGGGCATCGGGTCGCTCTTGCTGTTGGAGCACGGTGGTCAGTGGGCGGTGGCCTCGAGCCTGGCGTTCGGGCTCGTCGGCGCCGCACCTGCCGGCATCGTCATGGCGCTCACGGCACAGTCGATGGCGCCGGAGCGTCGCGCGTTCGGCATGGGTGTGTTCTTCAGCGCCTACTTCGTCATCGTGACGGCCGCGCCGCCCGTGGCCGGCTGGTTGTTCGATCGCACCGGCAGGCCGTTCACCGCCATCGTGTTCGCGGCGGTCCTCTTCGCTGCAACCGGGTTGGCGTTTGCCGCGTTCGGTCCGCTGAAGCGGCGGCTTGCTCGCCAGGTGTCGCCCCCGGAGCGCTCGCGGTCGGTCTGATCGCGCGCGGCCCTATGGCAGCGGCGGGTGAAACATCATCGAGAGCGTGCAGTCGCCCGTTGGCGCGTGGCACACTGGCCCGACGCTCGGCCGGATCCGGCCGCCGCAGCCCCACCCCCGAGGAGATGCCGATGCTGACGATGGAGAAGACAGCCGACTACGTGAAGCGCTGGGTCGCCGCGTTCGAGTCGAAGGACCTCGATCGCGTGCTGGCCTTCTACACCGACGACGTGATCTTCCACTCGCCGCTGATCGCGCGCCTGAGCCACGACCCCAGCGGCACCGTGCAGGGCAAGGCGGCGCTGCGGGCGTACGTGAAGAAGGGCTTCGAGGTGTTCGACCACATCAAGTTCGCCGTGCTCGACGTGCTGCGCGGCGTCGACAGCATTGCCATCCACTACAAGGGCATCACGGGCACGCATGTGGTCGAAGTGCTGTTCTTCGACAAGGACGGCCTCGTCCGCGAGTCGTACGTGCATTACGCGTCCTGAGACGCGCGCGCGACGCCTGCGGGCGCGCGGCCCAGATGCTGGACCGACCGGCCTGGCGCGCCTGACCGCGCGGGCTGCGCCTAGCCTGCGGGATCGAGCAGGCGCAGCTTCAACTTCGAGTACGAGCGGAAACCCCGGTCGAACGTCACCATCTCGCACTCATGCGCCTGGGCGAGCGCGGCAAGCCAAGCGTCGGTCCACAGATCCGGCGAAGGCTCGCGCCGGACGACGTTGTCGTACCAAAGCTTGCCGTGCGTTGCGGGAACCTCATCGAGCAGATGGACCCGTGGATCGTCGATCAGGCCTTGCACCGCACTCCACCTTCGCGTCAGCGATGCAGCGCACGCGCCTTGCTCTCTTCTGAACGCAGCAGGTCCTCGGTGTCGATCCGCTTGACCGCCTCGGGGCTCAGGCGGTGCAGCGGCGCGTCGGCCGCGAGCTTGATCGGCGGCTTGACCAGACGCTTTCGAGGCCGCTCCGTACCAGCTATCTCGCGCTGCAACGCATCGATGACCAGCTGACGGAGCGTGCAGATCAACAACGACAACCCGAAGCCTTTCGTCTGGACCAAGTCCGCCGACGACATCCTCGCCAGCATCGAGCGGTTTTGTCTGCGAACTTCCAACTCACGACACTAGAACAACGTCGTGACGACGATCGAGTCTTCGTTGCGCTCGACGAGGATGTCGCCTTCGCCGGCCTTGGCCAGGGCCAGCATCCTGCCGTTCTGCGGCAGGATCTCGGCGGTGAAGCCGCGCAGGCCGCGGCCGCGCGCCTGCTCGGCCAGGCGGCGCTGCATGGCCCCGCCGAGGCCGCAGCCCTGCCAGGCTGCATCGACGAGGAAGGCCGTCTCGGCGGTGTTCGCCGACGGGTTCACGAAGTAGCAGCACTGGCCGACGATGACCTCGTGCTCGCGCGAGCCGACCACGGCGACCATCCCGACCGAGTTCTCCTGGTCGTAGTTGCACAGGCGCCGCACGTCCTCGGACGACAGGGCGCGCACCTTGCGGAAGAAGCGCGTGTAGATGTCGCTGTCGGGCAGGTGGAAGAAGAGGTCGCGGATGCCCGCGGCATCGGAGGCGCGCGCCGGCCGCAGCAGCACCTGCCGGCCGTCCTTCAGCGTCACGTGGCGCTCGTCCTCGACCGGATAGGCGCGCATGTTCTCCAGCGTCTGGTCGGCCTGCAGGTGGCCGAGTGCCTTCGCCTGCTCCAGCAGCCAGGGCCGGAACTTCGGATGCGCCAGCTCGATGAGCGCAATGGCGCGCTCGCGCACCGACTTGCCGAACAGGTAGGCGATGCCGTATTCCGTGATCACGTAGTGCACGTCGGTGCGGGCGACCGAGACGCCCTCGCCCTCCAGCAGTTGCGGGCGGATGCGCGACACCTCGCCGTCGTCGGTCGTGGACGCGAGGCAGATGATCGGCTTGCCGCCCGGTGCGCGCGACGCTCCGCGCAGGAAGTCGCCCTGCGCGCCGATGCCGCCGTAGAACTCGCCGCCGAACTGGTCGGAGCAAGCCTGGCCGGTCAGGTCGATGGCGAACACCTGCGTCACCGACACCATCTTGTGCTGCGCGGCGATGTTGGCGGGGTGGCACACCACGTCCATCGGCGCGAACGAGAACAGCGAGTTGCGGTCCACGGTCTCGTACAGCCGGCGCGAGCCGAAGGCGAGGCTGCAGACGATCTTGTGCCGCAGCTGCGTCTTGTGCGCCCCGGTGAGGATGCCCTTGTCCAGCAGCGGCAGGATGGCGTCGGTGATGACGTCGGAGTGGATGCCCAGGTCGCGCCTGTCTTCGAGGTAGCGCAGCGCCTCCTGCGGGATGCGGCCCATGCCGATCTGCAGCGTCGAGCCGTCCTCGATGGTGCTGGCGATGTAGCGCGCGATGCGCTGCACCACCGCCCCCTCCGCCGCCGGATGGCGGTACTCGGGCAGCTCGGCGGCGACCTCGACGAAGTGATCGATCTTGTCGACGTGCACCGTGGACTCGCCGACGGTCCAGGGCATGGCCGGGTTGATCTCGGCGATGACCAGCCGCGCGCTCTCGATGGCCGCAGCCACCACGTCGACCGACACGCCCAGGCTCACGTAGCCGAACGCATCGGGCGGCGTCACCTGCACGATGGCCACGTCGAGGCGGATGCGGCCGTTGCGCATCAGCTCGGGCACGCGCGCGATGGGCACCGGCACGTACTCCGCCGCGCCCTGGCGCACCGCGGCCCGCATCTCGGCACCGACAAAGAACGTGCGGTGCCGGTAGTGCGTCAGCGCCCGGCCCTCGGCGTCGAGCGCCAGCGCGCCGTCGGTGAGGAAGTGCACCAGCTCGACACCGGCCGGCGGGCTGCGCAGGGCCTCCAGCGCCCGCAGCACCGTGCGCGGCGTGGCGCTGGCGGTGCCGACGAAGACGTGATGGCCCGGCCGTACGAGGCGCGCCGCTTCCTCCGCGGAGATGCGCTTGGCCGCCGTGGCCTCGGCAAGGTTGCTGGGCATGCGCGATCCCTCCCCCTTTAGCCCCCGAGAGAAATCATAGCGGTCGCTTCCGGGCGGACCCCCGGCCGCGACAGCCCCGCCCCCGCGGCCCCTCAGCCCACCGCCGCGATCGCCGCGTTGAACGTCGCGCTCGGCCGCATCACCGCCTTCACCTTCGCGCTGTCGGCCTTGAAGTAGCCGCCGATATCGGCCGGCTTCCCTTGCACAGCGGCGAGTTCGGCGACGATCTTCTGCTCGTTGGCCGCAAGCGTCTTGGCCAGCGGCGCGAAGTGTGCGGCCAGCGCCGCGTCGTCCTTCTGCGCCGCCAGCTCCTGCGCCCAATACATCGCCAGGTAGAACTGGCTGCCGCGGTTGTCGAGCTCGCCGGTCTTCGGCGAGGGCGACTTGCGGTTGTCGAGCAGCTTGCCGGTGGCGGCGTCCAACGTCTTGGCCAGGATCTTCGCCTTCGCGTTGCCGGTCTTGATGCCGAGTTCTTCGAGGCTCACCGCCAGCGCCAGGAACTCGCCCAGCGAATCCCAGCGCAGGTGGTTCTCTTCGACCAACTGCTGCACGTGCTTGGGCGCCGAGCCGCCGGCACCGGTCTCGTACATGCCGCCGCCGGCCATCAGCGGCACGATCGAGAGCATCTTCGCGCTCGTGCCCAGCTCCATGATCGGGAAGAGGTCGGTCAGGTAGTCGCGCAGGATGTTGCCGGTGACCGAGATCGTGTCCAGCCCGCGCACGACGCGCTCGAGCGTGTAGCGCATGGCCCGCACCTGGCTCATCACCTGGATGTCCAGGCCCTCGGTGTCGTGCTCCTTCAGGTAGGTGCGCACCTTCTTGATCAGCTCGGCCTCGTGCGGGCGATAAGGATCAAGCCAGAACACCGCCGGCGTGCCCGAGTTGCGGCAGCGCGTGACGGCCAGCTTCACCCAGTCGCGGATGGCCGCGTCCTTCACCTGGCACATGCGCCAGATGTCGCCGGTCTCCACGTTCTGCGCCAGCAGCACTTCGCCGGTGGCGAGGTCGGTGATGTTGGCGACGCCGTCCTCCGTGATCTCGAACGTCTTGTCGTGCGAGCCGTATTCCTCGGCCTGCTGCGCCATCAGGCCGACGTTGGGCACGGTGCCCATCGTCTTCGGGTCGAAGTTGCCGTGCCACTTGCAGAAGTTGATCATCTCCTGGTAGATGCGCGCGAACGTGCTCTCGGGCATCACCGCCTTCACGTCCTTCAGGCGGCCGTCGGCGCCGTACATCTTGCCGCCGGCGCGGATCATCGCCGGCATCGAAGCGTCGACGATCACGTCGCTGGGCGAATGGAAGTTCGTGATGCCCTTGGACGAATCGACCATCGCCAGCTCGGGCCGGTGCTCGTGACAGGCGTGCAGGTCGCGCAGCACCTCGTCGCGCTGCGACTGCGGCAGCTTCTCGATCTTGTTCAGCAGGTCGACCATGCCGTTGTTGACGTTGACGCCCAGCTGTCGAACAGCTTGCCGTGCTTGGCGAACGCTTCCTTGTAGAAGATGCGCACGCAGTGGCCGAAGACGATGGGGTGCGAGACCTTCATCATCGTCGCCTTGACGTGCAGCGAGAACATCACGCCGTACTTGCGCGCGTCCTCGATCTCGCGCTCGTAGAAGGCGAGCAGCGCCTTCTTGCTCATGAACATCGAGTCGATGACCTCGCCGGCCAGCAGCGAGACCTTGGGCTTGAGCACGATCGTCTTGCCGCTCTTCGTGACCAGCTCCATCTTCACGTCGCGCGCGCGGTCGAGCGTCATCGACTTCTCGCCGTGATAGAAGTCGCCGGCGTGCATGTGCGACACGTGCGTGCGCGAGGCCTGCGCCCACTCGGCCATCGAATGCGGGTTCTTGCGCGCGTACTCCTTCACCGCCCGCGGCGCGCGGCGGTCGGAGTTGCCTTCGCGCAGCACCGGGTTCACCGCCGAGCCGACGCACTTCGCGTAGCGCGCGCGGATCGCCTTCTGCTCTTCGGTCTTCGCGTCTTCGGGGTAGTCGGGGATCTTGTAGCCCTTGCCCTGCAGCTCCTTGATCGCGGCCAGCAGCTGCGGCATGGAGGCGCTGATGTTGGGCAGCTTGATGATGTTGGCGTCCGGCGTCAGCGTCTTCCTGCCCAGCTCGGCAAGCGTGTCGGGCACGCGCTGCTCGGGCGTGAGGTACTCGGAGAAGTTGCCCAAGATGCGCCCGGCCACCGAGATGTCGGCGAGGTCGACCTGCACGCCCGCCGGCTTGGCGAAGGCGCGGATGACGGGCAGGAACGCGGCCGTGGCCAGCGCCGGGGCTTCGTCGGTGAGGGTGTAGATGATGGTGGGTTCGGTGCTCATGCGGGGGGCTCCAGGGTGCGGCAGATTCGCCGGACGTGGCAGCACGCCGGCGGCTGCTGCCGGGATGGCGGGGAATGTAGCGGATGGGTTGGCCGGCTTCTTCGCCAGGCTGGAACCGGCCCCGCAGCGCCAGCTGTCGTCGATGTATATTCTGGCTAGACTAGCCAGATCGAGCGGAGACGATGATGGGTGGTGCGCGTTGGCAGTTGCAGCAAGCCAAGAACCGGTTCAGTGAAGTGGTCGAGCGGGCAATCAAGGATGGCCCGCAGACGGTGACGAAACACGGCAAGGATGCCGTGGTCATCGTGTCTGTCGAGCAGTTTCAGCGACGCGCCGAGGCGTCGACGAGACAAGCGCAATCGCTCGCCGAGTTTCTTCTGCACTCGCCGCTCAGCGGTGCGCGGCTCAGGGTCCGGCGTTCGCGGGACACCGGCCGGCTTGTCAGGTTCGGCGAATGAGCGAGCGGTGGCTGCTCGATACGTGCGTACTGTCCGAATACGCGCGTGCCAAGCCGGACGCGCGCGTCATGAACTGGCTCGCGGCCGCCGACGAGGCAGCGCTTGCCCTGAGCGTTCTGACACTCGCTGAACTCCGGCGTGGTGCCTTGGCGTTGCCGCCGTCGCGACGCCGCTCTGCGCTTGAATCATGGATAGACGACGCGCTGCCTGCGCGTTTCCTCGATCGCGTCTTTGCCGTCGACAAGCGGGTCGCAGACGTGTGGGCCGAGCGACAAGCGCGACTCGACCGCCAAGGACGCCCTTTGCCCGTGTTCGATGGATTGATCGCCGCCACGGCCGTTGCTCATGGCTACGGCGTGGCGACGCGCAATGAACGGGACTTCGCCGCGTTCGGCGTGCCCCTCGTGAACCCTTGGGCGTCGTAGCGGGCCGCCGCTGATGCGGCGCCGGAGAGACGCGCCAGCGCCTGCTGCCTCCCGGCATCGCGATCGTTCGAGCCATCAATTCATCACTTCGGCCCGCGAGATCGAGCGACTTCGGGCCAACTGCCCGGCCGGCGCGAGGCGAAGCCCCGCAGGGCGGACGGACCCTTTGCTGCCGACGGTTCACCCCATTCCTCGGCCGCCCACGTTCAACGCAGGCCAACCCAACCTTGCGGAGCCTGTTCCATGAAGAAGCGCGTCGCCGCCGCCGTGCCCCGGCCCATCGTCCTCGCCCGCCTGATGTCTCTGGGGCCGCCACGGCCGCGCAGGCGCCTTCGCCCGGAGCAGCGGGCATCGGCAGCCCCGCCGAAACGCCTCCACAGCAGCCACAGGCCAGCGCACCGATCCTGCCGCCGCTCTCCGCCGAGACCGCC
The DNA here is from genome assembly GCA_046348035.1 of Rubrivivax sp. Taxonomy (GTDB): domain Bacteria; phylum Pseudomonadota; class Gammaproteobacteria; order Burkholderiales; family Burkholderiaceae_C; genus Rubrivivax. The sequence continues at coordinate 25,562 of JAXMEZ010000006.1, forward strand.
CCCGCCGCCTCCCGCCTCGCGCTGCCGCAGTCGGTCCAGCTCCCAACACCTTCGTCGGCCGCTACTTCGAGGCCAACGTCGGCCGCCGGCTCTACATCCAGGTCGACAAGCCGCTGTACAAGCCGGGCGAAACCATCTGGTTCAAGGCCTGGGACCCTACAGCGAGCAATCTCTCCGGCGCGCTGGCCGCTTCGGGGTGGCGGCCGCTGAACCGAAGCCCGCGCTGGTCGAGCTGGTCTCGCCCAAGGGCGCGGTGGTGATGAAGAAGCGCATCCGCGCGGCGACGGGCGGCGCCGCAGGGGCCGTAGGCTGCGGGGTCCGCAGGATTCGGCGCATCGCCCCTTCACCGTCCGGCGGCACCACCAACGACTTCGAACTCCCCGCCGAAGCGCAGGGCGGCGAGTACACGCTGCGCGTCACCACGGTCGACGGGCAGCACAAGGCGGAGCGCGCCATCATCGTCTCGGCCTACGAGGCGCCGCGGCTGAAGAAGAAGCTCGAGTTCGTCAAGAAGGCCTATGGCGCCGGCGATGTGGTGACCGCCACGGTCGAGGTGAAGCGGCCCACCGGCGAGCCGCTCGCGAACAAGGCGCTCGCGGCCGTGGTCACGGTGGATGGCGGAGCTGCCGCGCGGTGAAGTTCACGAGCAACGCAGAAGGCAGCGCGCTCGTGAAGTTCGAGCTGCCGAAGACGATCGCCGCGGGCGACGGGCTGCTCACCATCCTGGTCGAGGACGGCGGCGTCACCGAGTCGGTCTCGAAGGCGATCCCGATCCTGCAGAAGAAGCTGGTGCTCGGCTTCTTCCCCGAAGGCGGCCGCATGGTCGCGGGCTTGCCGACGCGCCTGTACTTCGAGGCGACAACGCCCGGTCGGCTGCTCGGCAAGCCGGCCGATGTGGAAGGGCGCATCGTCGACGACCTCGGCAACACGGTGGCCACTTTCGGCAGCCACAAGAACGGCCTCGGCCGCTTCGACTTCACGCCGGCCACCGGCCGCAGCTACCGGGCCGAGGTGATGCGGCCGGCCGGTGTCGACGAGCGTTATGCGCTGCCGCTGGCCGAGGCGAGCGGCTGCGTGCTGCGCAGCTATGACGACCTCGACGGCTACGTGCCTCACGGCGTTGCGCGCGGGCGTGCGCTGCAGCGAGAAGCAGACGGTGAGCGCGATGCAGCGAGCGGCCGGGTCGGACGTGGCGATGGTCGAAGCCGGGCCCGGTGCACCGGCGTGGTCCATCTCGGAGAAAGCGGCAGCAGCAGCGCGGCGATGCAGCGCGCCCGCGGCGCAGGCGTCGTGGACATGACGCGCGCCGCAGGCGTCGCGCGGGTCACGCCTTCAACCAGCACCTCGACCCGCTGGCCGAGCGGCTGGTGTTCCGCAACCGCCGCGCGCGGCTGCAGGTGAGTGCCGAGCTGACCGCAAGAAGCGCCAGTACTCGCCGCGCGACGAGGTGGAGATGACGATCACCACGCGACCCGGACACGGGCCGCGCCGTGCCGGCCGAGCTGGCGCTGTCGGTCGTCGACGACACGGTGGTCTCGTTCGCCGACGACAAGAGCGGCCACCTGCTCAGCAAGCTGCTGCTCGAGCCCGAGCTGCCGGGCAAGGTGGAAGAACCTAACTTCTATCTTGACCTGACCGAAGCGAAGAGCGCGCTGGCGCTGGACCTGCTGATGGGCACGCGCGGCTACCGGCGCTTCGACTGGGTGCAGGTGCTGCGGCCGCCGCTGGACCTTGCGATGGCCGCTCGTGCGGCGGGCCGCGGTGGCCAGGCGGCCATCGCCGCCCTCGATGCGCCGCGCGAGTTGCGTGTGATGCCGGCGCCCGTGCCGATGGCGATGCCGCGCGCGGGGATGGCTGCGCCTCCACCACCACCCGCTCCTCCTGCTCCCCCGGCTCCTCCGCCGCCGATGGTCGCGCGGCAGGAGATGGCTGCTGCGGCGCCGCCGGCCTGTGCGCGACAACATGAAGGAACGCGCCGACATCGGTCCTCGCGGCGCCCTCATGGCAGGAGCGCCGGCGAAGCCGGGCGCCGAGCGCGACGATGCGCGCTTTCTGCAGCCGACGCCCGACTTCGCGCGCGCCGCGCAACGGCAACGCCGCGCAGCCAACGCGGCGGTGGCCGAAGAGCAGATCGCCTGGGCGCCGGTGCGGGTGTTCCCGATCCCTGCGTTCCAGCCTGCCGGGCACACCGGCCCGCGCGACGACTTCCGCGAGACGGTGCTGTGGGTGCCGGCGCTGAAGACGAACCTGCGCGCGGCAAGGCGCAGGTGAAGTTCACGCTCTCCGACGCAGTGACCTCGTTCCGCGTCTTCGCCGAAGGCGTGAGTGTCGCCGGGGGCGGTTTACCCGGGCGCAGCGAGACGGTGTTCAAGTCGACGCTGCCGTTCTCGCTGGCGGCCAAGCTGCCGCTGGAGATTTCCGCCGGCGACCGGCCGCTGATTCCGATCACGCTCAGCAACGACAGCGAGCGTTCGCTCGACGTGAAGCTCGATGCGCGCTTCGGTGCTTTGCTGAAGGCGGTGGGCGAGGTGCGGCGATCGGCTCGGTGCTGGCAGCGGGGCAGCGCAGGAGCCTCTTCGTGCCGCTGGAAGTGACCGGCGTGCGCGGTACATCGGACGTGCGCTTGTCGGCTGCGGCCGCGGGCTTGAGCGACGACGTGCTGCGCAGCATCCCGGTGGTGCCGCTCGGCTATCCGCAGGTGTTCGAGCGGCTGGGGCAGATCACCGGCAACCAGGCGGCAGCAAGCCCGGCGAGGTGACGCACGACATCGATCTCTCCACCGCGCGCCCGGGCAGCGTGCAGGCCCGCATCACCGTCTACACGTCGACGCTGTCGACGACGATGGCGGGCCTCGCCGGCATGCTGCGCGAGCCGAACGGCTGCTTCGAGCAGACCTCGTCGACGAACTATCCGAACGTGATGATCATGCAGTACCTGAAGCAGCACGACGTGGCCGATCCGGCGCTGCTGGAGCGTTCGAGCAGGCTGATGGACAGCGGCTACAAGAAGCTCGCGGGTTATGAATCGCCGAAGCAGGGCGAGGAGTGGTTCGGCGGCGACCCCGGCCACGAGGCGCTGACAGCCTACGGCTCTGTTCGCCGACATGAAGGACGTCTACGGCGCGGTGGACAACGCGATGCTGGCGCGCACGGCCGCGTGGCTCAAATCGCGCCGCGACGGGCAGGGCGGTTATCTGCGCGATGCGAAGGCGCCGGATTCCTTCGGCTGCGCTTCGGCCGATGTGACCGATGCGTACATCACGTGGGCGTTGGTGTCGGCCGGTGAGACGGGCTCGCCAAGGAAGTGGCGAAGCCGGCGCGTTGCCGAGACGACGCCCGATGCGTACCTCCTCGCGCTGACCACCGCCACGTTGCTGCAGGACGGCAAGAGCAACGCTGCTTCCGCACAAGCCGGCCGCGCCGCTGCGGCACGCCTGGCGAAGATGCAGGGCACTGACGGCGGCTGGACGCAGGCCGACCACTCGATCACGAAGAGCGGCGGGACGAATCTCTCGATCGAGACGACGTCGCTCGCGGTGATGGCGCTGCTCAAGGCCGACGGGCACTCGAGAGCCACGCAAGGGTGTCGCCTGGCTGCAGAACAACCGCGGTTTCGTCAATGGGGCGCGACGCAGGCCACGGTGCTGGCGCTGAAGGCGGTGATGCGCTTCGACGAAGCCACGCGCGTCGCGCCGCGCGCCGGGGCGGTGACGCTGCTCGTCGATGGCGTGCCGGTCGCGGAGCAGGCCTTCGAAGCCGGCCGCCGCGAGCCGCTCGTCTTCACCGGCTTCGACGAGAAGCTGCTTCCCGGCAAGCACCGCATCATAAACGCGGCGGTTTCTGAAGGACGGCGAGCCGCTGCCCTATTCGATTGCCGTCGAGTACCGCAGCGTCGAGCCGACCAGCTCCGACAAGGCGGCGCCGTGCAGCTGGCCGCGACGCTCGCGAAGGCCGACGTGAAGATGGGCGAGACGGTGCGCATGGACGCCGTCGTATCACCAACAAGACCCAGCGCGGCCTGCCGATGACGCTGGCGCGCCTGGGCCTGCCCGGTGGCCTGACGTCTGCGAACCGGCAATTGAAAGCGCTTCGCGAGCAAGGCCAGATCGCCTTCGAGACCCGCGCCCGCGAGGTGATCCTCTACTTCCGCGACATGAAGCCGGGCGAGGTGAAGAAGATCGGCCTCGACCTCGTCGCCACGGTGCCCGGCAGCTGGGCACTGGGCCGGCCTCTTCGGCGTACCTCTACTACGACGACACCGAGAAGGCCTGGGCGGCGCCGTTGCCGGTGCGGATTGCGGTGCAGTGAGGGTGGGCGTGCGGTCCGCGCCCCGGAGCGGGTCGGCCGGCTGCTTCGGCGGCGCCTGCTCAACGCCCGCCAGCGTTTCGATGCGCGCCACCACCCGCGGCAGCTCAGCAAGTATGCTGCGCGCACGCAGCGCTTCAGCAGCGCGACCGCGCGGCGGCCGGCGTGTGCTCGTAGCCGCCAGGCGCGGGCAGTTCGCCGGCCAGTGCGGGCTGCCGGCGTCCCAGCCGTCTTTCGGGGTTGAACGGGTCGCCGGCAGGGGGTCGCGTGCGCAGTGCGTCCAGCTCGCCGCCGGCCGAGCGCGGCGATTCGGACGAGCCGCATCGCCGAAAGCCTCTCGCCGCGCCGCCAGCGCGACAGCCCCACGAGCAGGCAGGCCAGCGCCTCGCCGACGATCCAGGTCTCGTTCAGGTCGGCAGCGGCAGGCGCGCGACGCGGCGTGGCCACCGATGCGTCGACCTTGTCGCGCTGCCACACGAGTGCGCGGCCAGGCGCAACGGAACGCCGGCCAGCTCGCCCGGCGCGAAGACGGCGAACTCGCAGAACACGCCGTCGTCCATCAGCGCCTTGTAGTCGTCGGCGGTGCCAGAGCCGGCGAGCAGTCGCGCCGCAGGCCAGCCAGGTGAGGTCTTCGATGAAGCGGGCCTTCGCGCCCGGTTGCACGATGACGAAGAAGTCGAGGTCCGACCATGCGTCGAGCCGCTCGGCTCGCGGCCCGCGGAGCCCAGGGCGATGAGGCCAGTGCATCGGCGCGCTGGGGCGAGCGAGCGGCCGATCGCGTCATGGCGCGCGAGCAGGCGCTGCGGGGTGTCTTTGTTCCATCGTTCGGGCTTGCTTGTGCGGGTTGGGCCTTCGAGGTGCGCCGCAGGCGCGCCCCGGGTGCCGACCGCTCGTGCTGCCTCCAGGGTCGCGTCGTCCGGGAAACCGTGCCAGGTGCCCCGGCCCAAGCTCCAGCCCCACCGCCAGGCCCCTCCGTCCTTCTGAAGGGGACATCACTTGGGAGGCAAGGGGACACTTCTATCTGGGTCGAAGGGGACATCGCTGTCTTGGTGCCACAGTCTTGGCGCCGCAGCGGTGCTCGCGACAAGGCGCAGTGGTACACTCGCGCCTTCAAGCTGTTGCGGTGTCGGTGCTGTGAAGCACGCGACCACGCCGCCGAGATCACGAGTTGATCTCCATCCTTCGCCAGACGTTCTGATTGCTTCGGCGGTCCCCTTGTTCTGGCTGCCCCTGGCCCGCTCCGCTTGAGCCCTGCAGGCCAGTTGCCGGAAGAGAGTTCATCCGCCGCACGCGCGCCAAGAAGGTCGCGCGCCTTTCAGAAGTCAGACCGGCCGCCTCCCGCGCACCGCGCGCGAGGCCAGGCCCCGAAGGACCCTTGATCCATACCTCATTGCAAGTCGGGAAGTACCTCGTCTCTCCCTTGACCCGCCGCATCGGCGGCCGCCGCTACACGGCCGCCGTCTCCATCCGCAGCGGCCGCGGCAGCATGACGCACGACCGTGTCGTGCGCTTCGCGCCCGTATTCGACACCCATGCGCAAGCGACGCGCTTCGCTACCGAACAGGCACTGGCCTGGATCGGCGAGCCGGCGCGCGCCTGCGAACCATCCACCCCTCATTGCCCGTGACCCAGGAGTAAAGCCATGGCCAAGGAAGAACTGATCGAGATGCACGGCGTCGTCAACGAGATCCTGCCGGACTCGCGCTTCCGCGTGACGCTGGAGAACGGGCACGAACTCATCGCCTACGCCGGCGGCAAGATGCGCAAGAACCACATCCGCGTGCTGGCCGGCGACAACGTCTCGCTCGAACTCTCGCCCTACGACCTCACCAAAGGCCGCATCACCTTCCGCCACCTCGAGCGGCGCGGCCCCAGCCCGACGGCAGGCGCTGCGCGAGCGCCGCGCCGATGAGCCGTGCCGATGAACCGCAGCGGCATCGACCCCTTTCCCTCCCGAGCATTCGGCCTTCACGCAAGAAGGCTGCTGACCCGCACCGGCGACAGCTGGGGCATTTCTTCTCCAACGCATCCAGCAAGGATTGACGACATCATGACGATCGAAACCGGCACCGTGAAGTGGTTCAACGAAGGCAAGGGCTTCGGCTTCATCGCCCCCGACAACGGCGGCAAGGACCTCTTCGCCCACTTCAAGGAAATCCAGGGCACGGGCTTCAAGACGCTGGCCGAGAACCAGCGCGTGGAGTTCGAAGTGACGCAAGGCCAGAAGGGGCCGCAGGCCTCGCGCATCCGCCCGATCTGAGTAGCCTAGCCTCGCGGGCTCGCGAGCACGGCTCGCACTTTCCGGGGCAGGCTTTCAGCGCCCCGCCGCTTCAAGCGCGCGTCATCTCGCGCGCAAGGCTTTGCTGCGGCAGGTAGGCGCCGGCGTCGCGCAGCGTTTGCACCAACGCTGCGGTGTCGAGGTCGTCGGCCGGCTGGCCGGTGCGGATCGATTGCGCCGCTGCGGTCCCCGCGGCCTGGCCCATCATGTACGCGGCCGACTGGGCCCGGATCGAGCCATGCACCTTGGTGTCGCTCGAATGGCAGCGGCCGGCCACCCACAGGTTGTGCCAGCCGCGCGGCACGAGGATGCTGTACGGGATGCCCACGCATTCGCCACGCGCGAGGTTGTCCTTGCCGTGGAAGTCCTTCAGGAAGCGCTCGTACTCCGCTTTTGAGGTGTTCGTCGGGTGCACGTCGGTGGGCCGGTTGTAGACGGCGATCTGATCGGGGAATTGGCGCTTGGCGCGGAAGTCCTCCATCGTCAGCTCGAACTCGCCGACGATGCGGCGCGAATCGCGCACGCCCATCACCGGCGCGGTGGCGAGCAGTTCCACCGCCTCGCACCCCGGCACGTAACGCCGGTAGAACTCGGCGTATTCCTCGGCCAGCTTGCGGCCGAACATCATGCCCTCGGAGAGGCTGCGCACCGACAGCGGGTCGAGGTTGAACACGTGCCCGGCGTTCAGCGTCGCGCCTTGCGCGCCGACGCGGTTCATGCCCGGGAAGAAGCGGTCCTCCTGGGTGAAGAAGCCTTCCTCGATGGCGCGCGGCACGAGTTCGTTGCGCACGCGCGCCTTGACCGCGTCGATGCCGCGCCAGTCGTCGCCGTAGGCGGGGTCGTTCCAGTTCATGCCGCCCAGCAGCGAGCAAAGCGTGCTCGGCGAGACGGTGTCGGTGTCGCGCAGCACCACCTTGCATTGCGCGCCGGCGACGGCGGCCAGCGCCGCGTCGCCGGTGGCGTCGATGAAGGTCTTCGCGGGGACGAAGCGCAGGCCTTCGACGTTCGCGAGAACGACGCCGGCCAGCCGCCGGCCGCTGACCTCGGCCTCGACGACGCGGGTGAAGAAGCGCACCTCGACGCCGGCGGCGCTTGCGAACTCGTCGAGGATGCGCTTGAGCATCTCGGGCTGGAACGGCACCCAGCGGTTGAGCTGCCGGTGCAGGAAGTCGGGCGTGACCTGCGGGCCGAACGCCTTGCGCGTCCACATCGTCTCCAGCAGCTCCTTCATGAAGCCGCCCACCAGCATGCGCTCGCCGTCGGACACCGGCCCGAACGAGGCCACGAGGCCGCTGGTGCCCATGCCGCCGAGGCAGCCGGTGGCTTCGGCCAGCAGCACGCGCAGGCCCTGGCGCGCCGCGCAGACGGCGGCGGCCGTCCCCGCCGGGCCGCCGCCGGCCACGACGAGGTCGAACTCGGCATCGGCCGGGATCGGCCGCGAAAGCTGGTAGGTGGCACTCACGGACGCGCCCTCACTTCTGCGCTCCAGGGGGCGGCACCAGCGGCCGCACGGCGACCGCGAAGCGCTTGATCTCGCTTTGCACGAACGCGGCGAACTCGGCCGGCCCGAGCGGCGCATGCTCGATGCCCATCGCGGCCAGCGCCCTGGCCATGTCGGGTTCGTTCAGCATCGCGAGCAGGTCATCGCCGAGCTGCCGCGTCAGCTCGCGCGGCAGGCCCGCCGGGCCGCAGAAGCCGGCCCAGTTCACGGCCTCGAAACCCGGCAGCGTTTCGGCGATCGTCGGCCACTGAGGAAACAGCGGGCTGCGCTGCGCGCTGGTGACGCCCAGCACCTTCAACTGCCCGGCCTTGATGAATGGCTCGGCCGAACTCACCACCGAGAAGCCGATCGGCAGGACGCCGCCGAGCATGTCGGTGTACATGCGCGCCGCGCCGTTGTAGGGCACGTGCTGCAGCTCGATGCCCGCCATGTGGTTGAGCATGTCGCCGGCCACGTGCGCCGAAGTGCCGATGCCGTTGGAGCCGAACGAGAGGGTGCCCGGCGGCCGGCTCCTGGCCAGCGCGATGAGCCCCTTGATGTCGCTGGCGGGAAAGGCGGTGCCGGCCAGCAGCGCGACGGTGTAGTAGCCGATGCGGGCCAGCGGCTGCAGGTCCTTGACCTCGTAGGGCAGATCCGTGCGCTGCACGGCGTTGATGCTCAGCGAACTGCCCAGCAGGCCGATCGTGTGGCCGTCGGCCGGCGAGCGGACGACCGCCTGCGTGCCGATCACGACACCGCCGCCCGGCTTGTTCTCCATCACCACCGCCTGCTTCCAGCGCGCCTCGAGCCGCTCGCCCAGCATGCGCGCCAGCCGATCCGCCGCGCCGCCCGGTGGCTGCGGAATGACGATCTTTACCGGGCGAGTCGGGAACTTCGGGTTCTGCGCGAAGGCCGGCGCGCCGGCGGCCAGGGCGAGCAGCAGCGTTCGGCGCCGGATCAAAGGCGTGGGAGCGGACAAGCGAATCTCCTGCGTGCGGCCGCGCTGCCCCGGCCCGGGGCCGGCAGCGCGGCCCCTGCACTCTACTGGCGGTGGGCGCCGGGCAGCAGCGCGGCCAGCCGCTGAATCAGCTCTCGTCGCGGCAGTGGAAAGCCACCCGCTGTTGCGACCCGGCAGCCGGCTGGCCGAGGGCGATCGAACCGTCGCCAAGGAGGGTCAGGTCCTCGTGGTGGACGCGGATCTCCGGCTGGCCCTCGAAGCTCACGTAGGTGCCGTTGGCGCTGTGGTCGGAGAGCACGAAATACTCGCGCCGGCGCTCGATGGTGGCGTGCGCGCGTGAAACGAGCGGGCCGCGCAGCGTGAAGTCGGCTTCGAGGTCGCGGCCGAGCGTCGCCTTGCGGCGTTGCGGTCCCATCGTGATCTGCTTGCCCTCGAACGACAGGTCCAGCAGCGTCCGCTTGGCCGGCGCTGAAGCCGGCTGCACGGCGATGGCGGTGCGGCCGTCGTCGCCGGCCTGGGCCATGATCTCCACCAGCTCGACCTCGGCCTCCTTGCCCTTCACCGGCACGGCGCACAGCCGGCGCACGAGGGTCTTGTACAGCGGCGACAAGTGCCCCGCCGTCTCGCTGTCGGTGACGATCTGCCCCCGTGAAGCCAGGTCGCACAGGCGCGACGCGAGGTTCACGGTGTCGCCGAACACGTCGGTGTCGTGCTCGACCACCGGCCCGAAGTGGAAGCCCACGCGCACGCCCAGGCGCACGCCGACGGGCGGGCCGAGGCGGCCGACCTCGGCCTGCATGGCGATCGAAGCGGAGGTGGCGGCGTCGACGTCGGGGAAGACGGCCATCACCGCGTCGCCGATCGTCTTCACGACGCGGCCGCGCGCGGCCGTGCTGGCGCGGCCCATCACTTCGAGGCAGCTCTCGACGAGCGCGAAGGCGCGCTCGTCGCCGAGCACCTCGTAAAGCGCCGTGCTTCCGGCGACATCGGCGAACAGGACCGCGCACTGCATCATTCCCTCCACCCGCGAGGCAGTTTGAATTCTGCGAGCGGCGGCGGCCGCCCGGAACGAGTGCGCCGCAGCGGGCTTGATCTGGATCGTGTGATTCGCCCGGGTCCGCGTGCCAAATCGAAAACGCCGGATGCGGTGGAGGATGGGCAGTCATGTTCGAGTCGGCGAGCCTGAAGCACGAGGTTTCCAAGTCGGCCTACAAGCGCGAGGAGGCGAAGCTGCGCGCGGCGCTGCTTGAGGCGCAATACGAGCTAAAGCAGCAGGGCCGCTTCCCCGTGTTGATCCTGATCGCCGGCGTCGAGGGCGCCGGCAAGGGCGAGACGGTCAATCTGCTCAACGAGTGGATGGACCCGCGGCACATCCAGAACACCGGCTTCGGGCCGCCTTCGGACGAGGAGGCGGAGCGCCCGCCGCACTGGCGCTTCTGGCGCGCGCTGCCGCCCAAGGGGCGCATCGGCATCTTCTTCGGCGCCTGGCACACGATGCCGATCATCCAGCGCGTGATGGGGCGGCTCGACGAAGGCGCATTCGCCGCCGCGATCGACGAGATCCAGCGCCTGGAGCAGATGCTGTGCGACGAGGGCGTGCTGTTGCTCAAGTACTGGTTCCACCTGTCCAAGCCGCAGCAGAAGAAGCGCCTGAAGGCGCTGGCCGCCGACCCCGCGACGAGCTGGCGCGTGACCGAGACCGATTGGGCCTACTTCAAGCAGTACGACCGCTTCGTCGAGGTCTGCGACCCCTTCCTGCACCAGACCTCCACCGCTCAGGCGCCGTGGATCGTGGTGCCCGGTGCCGACCCGAACTTCCGCGCGCTGACGGTCGGGCGGCACCTGCTGGCAGCGCTGCGCGAGCGGCTGGATGCGAAAGCGGCGCCGCTGCGCGCCGACGCCACGCCGCCGCTGCCGGCGCCCGCGGACCGCGTGAACGTGCTGAGCACGCTGCAACTCGACCAGCGCCTCGGCAAGGCGGCCTACGAGCGCCAGCTCGAGCATTGGCAGGGCCGGCTCAACGTGGCTTCGCGCGACCCGCGCTTTCGCGGCTTGTCGGTGGTGGCGGTGTTCGAGGGCAACGACGGTGCCGGCAAGGGCGGCGCGGTGCGCCGCGTCAGCGGTGCGCTGGACGCGCGCAGCTACGCGATCGTGCCCGTGGCCGCGCCCACCGAAGAGGAGCGTGCGCAGCCGTACCTGTGGCGCTTCTGGCGCCAGCTGCCGCGGCGCGGTCGCTTCACCGTGTTCGACCGCTCGTGGTACGGCCGCGTGCTGGTCGAGCGCGTCGAGAACCTCTGCGCCGAGGCCGACTGGATGCGCGCCTACGGCGAGATCAACGACTTCGAGGAGGCCTTGCGCCGGCACGGCATCGTGCTGGTCAAGTTCTGGCTCGCCATTTCCAAGGACGAGCAGTACCGCCGCTTCAAGGCGCGCGAGCAGGTGGCGTTCAAGCGCTTCAAGATCACCGAGGAGGACTGGCGCAACCGCGAGAAGTGGGACGCCTACGAGGCGGCGGTGTGCGACATGGTCGATCGCACCTCGACCGCCGAGGCGCCGTGGACGCTGGTGGAGGCCAACAACAAGCACCACGCGCGCATCAAGGTGCTGCGCACGCTGTGCGAGGCGGTGGAGGCGGCGCTCGCGCAGGCAGACCCTGAAGGCGGCGGCAAGCGCAGCAAGGAAGGCCGGCGCGGCAAGGGCGGCAAGTATCGCCGCAAGGCGCGGCATGCAGCATGAGGCCCAGGGCCTGACGCCGATGCCTAACGCCTGATCTCCAGGGACCCGCCCGATGAACTCCACGATCGCCTGGGCCTGGCACGACGAAATGCCGGCAGCGTTTGTCGCCGCGCTGCTGCTCGCGCTGCTGCTGGCCCGCTTCCGGCCGGCCGACCGCGCGACGGTGTGGCGCACCGCTCGCGCTGACGATCCTCGGCGCGCTGCTCGCGGCGGCGGCGACGCTGGCCGCGCACGCGGGCCGGGCGGGCCTGGGCACGGGCCTCGCGCGCGCCGCGGTGCTGCTGCTCGGCGTCGGCCTGATCCGCCTGGCCGGGCTGGCGCTCTTCCGCGTCGCCTTGCCGGCCCTGCGCGTCGAGCTGCCGCGCATCCTCGAAGACGTGGCCGTCGTCGCCGGCTATGCGCTGTGGCTGCTGGTGGCGCTGTCGCTGGCGGGCGTCGATCTGTCGAGCCTCGTCGCGACATCGGCCGTGATCACCGCCGTGCTCGCATTCGCGATGCAGGACACGCTGGGCAACGTGCTCGGCGGCCTGGCGCTGCAGCTGGACGACTCGCTCGACATCGGCGACTGGCTGCGCGTGGACGACGTGAGCGGGCAGGTGGTGCAGATCCAGTGGCGCTTCACGGCGCTGCGCACGCGCAGCGGCGAGAAGGTGGTGATCCCGAACGCGCAGCTGATGAAGGCCAAGTTCTTCGTCATCGGCCACCGCGACGGCGGCGCGGGCAGCGGCGCGCCATCGAGTTCGATGTCGACGTCGCGGTGAAGCCGGCGCGTGATCGCCGCGCTCGAGGAAGCGATGGCGGCCGCCGAGGTGACCAACGTCGCGCGCGAGGCGCCGGCCAGTTGCGTCGCGATGGGCTTCGGTCCCGGTTCGGTGCACTACGCGCTGCGCTACTGGCTCATCGACCCGGCCATCGACGACCCCACCGACTCGGCCGTGCGCGAGCACGTGCTGGCGACGCTGCAGCGCCACGGCTGGCGCCTGGCCGTGCCCGACCGCACGGTGCACCTGGTGCAGGAAGACCAGGCCTGGCGCGAGGCTGCGTGGCAGCGCGAACTGGCGCGCCGGCTGGCGGCGCCTGCAGTCGGCCGGCGCCGCTCTTTGCCGGCATCGACGACGACGAGCGGCACCGCATCGCCAGGCGCCTGGTGCCGGCACCTTTCGCACGCGGCGACGTGATGACGCGCCAGGGCGCGGCGGCGCACTGGCTGTACCTCATCGCCAGCGGCGAGGCCGAGGTGTACTGGGAGGCGCCCGACGGCGAGCGCCGGCTGCTGACGCGCCTTTCCGCCGGCAACGTCTTCGGCGAGATGGGCCTGATGACGGGCGCGCCGCGCTCGGCCACGGTCGTCGCTGCCGGCGACGTGGAGTGCTACCGCCTCGACAAGGCCGGCTTCGAGGACGGCTGCACGCCCGGCCTGCATTGGCCGAGGCGATGGCGCACGTGCTTGCCGAGCGGCAGCAGCACAACGAAGCGCTGCGCGACGAGCTGCGCCGGTCGCATGGCGATGCCGGCGCACCGCAGCAGCACGCCGCGATCCTGCGCCGCATCCGCGATTTCTTCGGGCTGGGCTGAGCGGCTATCGCTCGCGCTGTCGCGCACGCAGAACGGTCACCTCGAGCTCAAGGGGCTCGCCGCGGCGAGCCCCTTGAGTTGAGTCGTGAGCGAGACGGCAAGGCCGGCGCTGTCGGCGCGGCGCCGTCAGACGTCAGCCGCGACGGCGGCGCCGCGCACCCGCGGCGCCGAGCAGCGCCAAGCCGGCCAGCGCCAAGGTGGCGGGCTCGGGCACGCTCGTGGCGTCACGCTCGATGACGTAGCCGCGCAGCATGTTGTATCCGGCGGCCCCCATGGCGTTCGGCGCGTCGTTCCATGCGTACATGCCGCGCAGGTCCATCGCCAAGTAGTCTTCATTGCCGGCGTTGTTGGGCTCGCCGCCCCACCAGTCGGTGTAGCCGAACGCCTCGCCGGTCACCCAGGTCCACGTGCCTTCGGAAGCGGCGTCGGTGCCGCCGAGCCAGAAGTGCGAGCGGTCGGGCGCGCCCGCAGGCAGCAGGCCGGCGACGAACGCGTTTTCGGCCGCGGAGGTGATGGTGGCCAGGTGCCAGCCGCCGCCCATCGCGCCTGCCGCGGCGTTGGCAGCGGTCCAGGAAATATCTTCGGCCGTGATGACGTCGTACTCGTGGCCGTTGCCGCCCCACACGACCGACGCATGGCTGGCCGCGGCTGCCGCGAACAGCGTGCCGGCCAGGGCTGCCGTACCCAGAATCTTCTTGAAGCCCGCCATGTCCACCTCCCGTTGATGACCAGGCGCTTCTCCATGCAGCTTCCGTGCCGCGCCCGGAAAGTCGTTACCGAACAAGGGCGCGCGCTTCAGGTGCAACAGAGCGTGTAAGGCCGCCCGACTGCGCAGCAGTTCACGAACGGGTGCGCGCCGCCGGCGTGTCGTGATGCGGTTCACGGCGCTGGCGCAACGGGCCCGCAGCCGCGCGCCGCGCATCGTCTGCTTCGCCGACACCGTTGTCCGCCTCAGAACTTCGTATACCCGCCGTCGATGAGGAACTGCTCGCCGGTGGCGTAGGCCGAAGCGGCGCTGGCGAGGTAGACGGCGATGCCGCCGAAGTCGTCGCCGCTGCCCCAGCGCCGCGCCGGGATGCGCGGCAGCACGGCGGCGGCGAACTTGTCGTTGTTGACGGACTTCTCGGTCATGTCGGTGACGATCCACCCCGGCAGGATCGAATTGATGCGGATCTTGTGCCGCGCCAGTTCGACCGCCAGCGCGCGCACGAACGAGGTCACCGCGCCTTTGCTGGCGCCGTAGTGGCTGTTGCGCGCCGCGCCTTCCACCGCCGCGGTGCTGGCGGTGGCCACCAGCGAGCCGCCCTGGCCGTGCGCAGCCATGTGGCGCGCGGCGGCACGGAACGTGAGGAAGACGCCTTCGACGTTGATGCGCTGCACGCGGCGGAATTCGTCCAGGCTCATGTCCAAGAGCGGCGTGCCCTTGCCCGAGACGCCAGCATTGGCGAAGCAGCTGTCGACACGCCCGAGCGCGGCCACCGAATCGGCGAACGCGCGTTCGACCTGCGCTTCGTCGCTCACGTCGCAGACGAAGGAGTGCACGCGTGCCGCCGCATCGGCGCCGCCGCTGCCGTTGCGGCATTCGCCGGCGAGCTGCTCGCAGGCGCGCGCCGTCTTCTCGGCGTTGGAGCCCCAGATCGCCACGCGCGCGCCGGCCGCGAGCAAAGCCCGCGCCATGCCGAGGCCGATGCCGCCGTTGCCGCCGGTGACGACGGCGCCGTGGCCGCTGAGGTCGAAAGGCGAGTACATGGCGCGCGCTCCTCGGGCGGGGGTGACGCGGCCATTGTGATGCGCCGGCCGTGCCGGCGGGGCGGCCGACGCCCAACGCAGCGCGTGCTCACGACCGCCGCACGCCGGCGGCCTCCTGCCGTTCGCGCACGGCCTCCTGCAGCATCTGCAGCACCTGCGGGCCGTGCACGAGGTTCGGGTTGACCTCGAGCGCGCGCTCGTAGGCGGCGAGCGCCTGCTCGACGTCGCCGCGCCGCAGGTAGATCTGCGCCATGCCGGCCAGGGCGCCGAAGTGCAGCCGGTTGCGCTTGACCGCCTCGTCGCAGTCGCGCAGCGATTCGCCTTCGCGGCCGAGCAGGAACAGCACCGTCGCGCGCTTGTTCCAGCCTTCGGCGAAGCCCGGCTGCGCATGCACGATCTCGTCGAAGCGCGCCAGCGCCACGTCGAGGTCGCCGGCGGCCAGCGCGCGCACGCCTTCGGCCATCTTCTGGTCGGTGGCCTCGTCGCCCGAGCGGTTCCACACCGCCCACAGCGCCTGGCCGGCGGCGGTGCGCACCGGCTCGCTGGCATCGCGCAGCGCGCTGACGAGGCGTTCGCCGTCGGCCATCGTGCCCACCTCGGCGAGCTTCTCGATGGCGGCGATGCGGTGCTCGGGGTCGGGCGCGGCCAGCAGCTGCAGCGCCGCTTCGCGCGTGGGCACCGGCGGCGCATTCGCCCAGGCAGGGACGAACGCAGGAGCAAACAGCGCGCACGCAACGGCCATCGCCGCCCGCGCGAGGGCGGCGCGCGCGCGCCGGCGCATCGCCCTCGCGGCAACGAGGGGGAGGGCGGGTCTTCCTTTCAAACGGGCAAGCATGGCGTGAATCTCCGAAGTCGAAGGGGAGGGAAAGGAACGAGGGAAAACTGAGCGCGCACGGCGTCGAAGGCGGAGCTCGGCGTCGAAGTTGAATCGGGTGGCTGAATCCGGTGGCTGAATCCGGTGGCTGAATCCGGTGGCGGGGTGCGGCAGCGATCAGCGGCGCCCCACGCTCGCCGGGGTCAACCCGGCGTGGTAGCGTGCCGCCCTTCCTTCAACCCCCCATGCACGCGAGGAGCAATGCCCATGGCCATCGCCAAAGCCCAGGCCCGCTGGACCGGAACGCTGAAGGAAGGCACCGGCTCGATGCAGGGCGCCTCGGGGCACTTCAAGGCGCCGTTCACGTTCGCCACGCGATTCGAAGGCGCGGCCGGCGGCACCAACCCCGAAGAGCTGATCGGCGCCGCGCAGGCCGGCTGCTTCTCGATGTTCCTCGCCGCGCAGCTCACCAACGCCGGCCACCCGCCGACCAGCATCGACACCAACGCCACGGTGCACCTGGGCGCCGGGCCGACGGTGACGAAGATCGAGCTGGAGACCGTGGCCGTGGTGCCCGGCGCGAGCAAGGCGCTCTTCGACGAGAAGGTGGAGTTCTCGAAGAAGAACTGCCCCATTTCGAAGGCGCTCGCCGCCGTGCCGGAACTGGCCGTCGCGGCGACGCTGAAGTGAGCGCGGCAGCGCGTCGCATGCGCCACGGGCGAGGAGCGCGAACGTGATCGTCGAGCGGCTGTGGACAGGCAACGCGTACCGCAATTTCAACTACCTCGTCGCGTGCCCCGAGACCGGCGAAGCGCTGGCCATCGATCCGCTCGACCACGGCCAGTGCCTGGCGGTGGCGAAGAAGAACGGCTGGCGCATCACGCAGCTGCTCAACACCCACGAGCACCATGACCACACCGGCGGCAATGCCGCGGTGGTGGCGGCCACCGGCGCCAAGGTGATCGCGCACCACCGCGCCGGCAGCCGCATCGCCGGCGTCGACCGCGGCGTCAAGGCCGGCGATGTGATCCGCGTCGGCACGAGCGTCGAGCTGGAGTGCATGGACACTCCTGGGCATACGATGTGCCACATCTGCCTGCGTGCGCACGCGCGCGGCAGCGTCGCGCCGGCTCTCTTCTCCGGCGACACGCTGTTCAACGCCGGCGCCGGCAACTGCCACAACGGCGGCGATCCGGCCGAGCTGTACACGACCTTCGCCACCCAGCTGGCGACGCTGCCGGGCGACACGCGCCTCTTCGCCGGCCACGACTACATCGAGAACAACCTCAAGTTCACGCTCGCGCGCGAGCCCGGCAACGCCGCCGCGCAGGAGCTGCTGCCGCAGGTGAGCGGGCACGATCCCGCGGCCTCGCGCGTGATGACGCTGGCCGAGGAGAAGCGCTACAACACCTTCTTCCGCCTCGGCAATGAGGAGGTGATCGCCGGGCTGCGCGAACGCTTCCCCGAGCTGCCCGAGCGGCCCGACGCGAAGACGGTGTTCCTGAAGCTGCGCGAGCTGCGCAACAGCTGGTAGCGCGCGCCGGGCGCGCGCGCAGCTCGCGCCCGCCCTTCGTCAGTGCCGCAAGAGGCTTCGACAGGGCTTCGACAAGCTCAGCCCGAACGGCTTCGCACGCGCTTTACTGCGAAGGCACCGCGTCGGTGTGGATCAGCTCGGCGTAGGCCAGCATCGGCAGCGGCGGCGGCAGGTTCAGCCGCTTCGCCGCCGGCATGCGGATCTGGTAGGAGAAGCGCTTCAGCGTCTCCACCGGAATCTGCGCCGCGGGCACCTTGCCCACCAGGATCTGCTCGGCCTTGTGGGCGGTGAACTGGCCCACGTTGTAGTAGCGGCTGACGAGGCCTGAGAGCGCACCGGCCTGCATCAGCTGCTCGGTCGAGGCGAAGGTGGGCAGGCCGAGCGCCATCGCGGTGGGAATCACCACGCCTTCGGCAAGCGTGCCGAGGAAGCTGTCGGGCGAGAGGTACAGCCACTGCGCGCCGGCCTCCTTCAGCTCGCGCACCAGGTTCTCGGCGCCGTCGGCCACCGGCTTGCGCTGCGCGTCGAGGCGGAACGTGCGCTCAACGGTGTGGAAGCCCATCTCGCGCCCGAGGCGGCGGATCTCCTCCAGCACCACGACCGAGTTCTTCTCGGTGGGCGTGTACAGCACCCCCAGCGTCTGGAACGGCCGGTACTGCGCCATCGCGCGCATCTGCGCCTCGGTGGGCCCGACGTGCGTGACGCCGGTGACGTTGCGCCCGGGCACCTTCATGTCGGGCACGATCTTGGCCAGCGTCGGCGCCGCCACGAGCGTGAAGACGACCGGGATGTCGGTGATGTGCTGCGCCGGATCGACCGCGTCGTAGGGCCCCACGAGGCCCAGCGTCACCGAGGTGCCCCAGGCGTAGATGAGGTCGGGCCGCGTGGCGCGGATCTCCTCCAGGAACCCGGCCAGGCGCTTGGGCTCGCGGTTCATGTCGCGGAAGCTGATCTGCACCGGGATCTTGCGCGAAGCGAAGTACTCGCTGAACCCCTTCTCGACATCGGTCATGCCGCGGAAGGTGACGGCGTAGATGCGGAACGGCCGCTGCGGCGTGCCGCGCGCCGGCTCGCTGGCGCGCGCCGGCAGCAGCGCTGCAGGGCCGGCGGCGGCGGCCGCCAGGGCCAGCCAGTCGCGTCGATTGAGGGGGTGCTGGTTCATCGTCTTGGCTTTCGTGCGCGCCTTGTCGCGGGCGCTTCGAGGGTGGTGTCGCAGGGCAGGGGAGGGCAGGGACGGCGAAGAAGAAGCTGGCAGGCAGTGAGCCGGTGGGCAGCAGGAGGCGTGCAGCCGCCTCAGGCCATCGGCTCGGGCCGCATGAGCGCTGCCGCCGGCGCCGGCGGCTCGCGCGTCACGACGAGGAAGATCACCCCGGCCACGAGGGCCAGCGCGCCGATGACGCCGAAGGCCACCGGGAAGCTGAACTGCATCACCAGCGCCGCGGCGACCACCGGCCCCAGCGCATTGCCGATGCGTTCGAGCAGCCGGTACACGCCGTAGACGACACCGTCGCCCAGAAGCGCGATCTCCTCGGCGCAGTGCTCGGCCACGAGCGCGCTCTGGGCCGAGATCGACAGCGACTGCCCGAAGCCGATCAGCAGCACCGCCGCCAGCATCCAGGCGACGCCGCCGCCGGCCAGCACCACCGCGCCGCCCAGGCCCGAGACGACGAGGCCGCCGCCGACGAGCCAGTGCATGCGTTCGCGCGTCGAGGCGAGCGAGGCCGCGAGCGGCCCCAGCACCACCATCACCACCGCGTAGACCATCAGCAGCCGGCCGGCCATGCTCTGCGTGCTGCCGATCTTCACCAGGTGC
Source organism: Rubrivivax sp. (assembly GCA_046348035.1). Taxonomy (GTDB): domain Bacteria; phylum Pseudomonadota; class Gammaproteobacteria; order Burkholderiales; family Burkholderiaceae_C; genus Rubrivivax. The sequence goes on from JAXMEZ010000006.1 coordinate 44,803, forward strand.
AGCGGCAGCAGGTAGAAGCAGATGCCGGTGAGCACCATCTTGGCTGGCATCGCCGCCAGGCCGGTCACCGTCATGAAGCGGCGGCTCAGCAGCAGCGCCCCGAACTCGCGCCAGGTGGGCACGCGCGCGGGCAGCTCGTCGGCCTGGCGCGCCCGGTTGTCGGGCAGCTGCCGGATGACGAGGATCGACAGCGCCGCCAGCAGCGCCGCGATGACGAAGGTCGGGCGCACGCCGACGTTGTCGGCCAGGATGCCGCCGATCGACGGCCCGCACACCGTGGCGGCCATGATCGCGCCGACGAAGATCGCGAAGCTCCTGGCGCGCTGCTGCCGCGGCGCATGGTCGAGCACGTAGCTTTGCGCCGCCACGAACACCATCGCGTAGCCGATGGCGCACAGCGAGCGCCAGATGAGCAGGTCGAGCACCGAATGCGCCATCGCGCTGGCGGCGAAGCCGAAGGCGGCGATCGACGCACCCACCAGCATCGTGCGCCGATGGCCCACGCGCTCGCAGTGCACGCCGAGGAACGGCTGCGCGATGGCCACGATCAGCATGAACAGCGCGATCGGCAGGCCGATCAGGATCTGGTTCGAGATGCCCGGCACCGGCACCAGCAGCTCGTTGACGTAGCCGGGCAGGAACGAGCGCGTCAGCTCCTCGGCGAGGATGAAGACGAACAGCGGCGCGCGCACCTTGGCCAGCTCGCTCACCGCGCGCAGCTCGGCCTTGGCGGCGCGGCCGAAGCGGAAGCGCTCGGCCAGTTCGACGGCGCCGCGGTGCGCCAGCACCATGCCGGGGTGGCGCTCGTGCGTGGGCACGCGGCGGCTGGCGTCGAGCTCGCGCGCCAGCGCCGCGTAGGCGTCGTTCAGGCGCGCCAGCACGCCGTCCAGCATGCGCAGCAGGCCGCCGAAGGCGTGCTCGCCGCCCGTGCGCACCGGCAGCACGAAGTTGCCGCCGGCGCCGCGCTCGAACGTCTCGCCGACGTCGCGCAGCGCCGCGTCGATGCGCGCGCCGGCGATGAAGTGCATCAGCTCGAGCGTGAAGAACAGCGCCACGACGAGCACGACCAGCACGTCCAGCAGCATGTCCAGCACCATGTCGTCGATGAGGCGCATGTCCACGCCCATGTGCAGCAGCCCCAAGCGCTGCTCGCCCTCGACGACCGGCAGCGAGACCATGAAGAGCCTGCCCACGCGCTGCGTCTGCGTCGAGCCGGCCGCCTGGTTCAGCAGCGCCAGCGTCGCCGGTTCGGCGAAGTGCGCCGCGGCGCCGCCGGGCGTGGCCGCGCTCTCGTGCAGGATGGTGCCGCGGGTGTCGGTGAGCGCGAGGTAGGCCACCTCGGGCATCTCCGACTTCACTTCCTTGAAGCGGTCGCTGACGCCGTACAGCTCCTTGTACGGCACGCCGTTCTGCACCGCCTTCAGCACCAGCGAGACGACCGAGGCGCCCATGCTCGCGATCTTGTTGGCCAATTGCGGCGCCAGCGCGCGCTCGAACGTGCGGTGCGAGAGGAAGGCGTTGGCCAGCAGCGCCACCATCACCACCAGCGTCACCGCGCCGGCCAGGCGCAGGTAGACGCCGCGCAGGTATTTGTCGCTCATTGCGCGGCCTCCCTGGCGCGCCGCACGGCCGAGGTGGCGCGTGGCCGCTGTCGCGGCGGCGAGGGCGCGGGCTCCGGCATCGGCATCGGCATCGTCGGCGCCGCGAAGGCGGCGGCCCAGGCGTCGCTGGCGTCCAGCGCCGGCTCCGGCGGTGTCGCGTCGAGGTCGGGCCGCGACGGGGCAGCCGCGGCCATCGGCGCTGCGGCGGCGGCCAATGCCGCTGCCGTGGCTGCTGCCGCTGCCGAAGCTGCCGCTGAAGCCGCCGACGTGGCGGCCGGCGCAGCCGGTGCGGCCGCGGCAGCCGGAACGGCGCGGGCCGCGGCGCCGGGGTCGGATTGCAGCAGCGCGCGCAGGCGCGCCACCTCGGCTTCGGCCAGGCGCGTGGTCTTGAGGAAGCGCAGCAGCGCCGGGCCGAACGGGCCGCGCGAGGCGATCGCCGTCGCGCGCACCGAGTCGCCGGCGCGCAGCGCGCCTTCGACGCGGCCGGCGGCGCTGCCCACGCGCTTCATCACCGCCAGCAGCGCCAGCGACGAAAACCCTGCCGCGACGAGGAAGACGACGAGGCTCGCCAGCGCGATCTCGCGCCCCACCGCGTGCACGTCGTCGCGCACGCGCTCGCTCGAGAAGCGCAGCGCCAGGTAGCCGATCGTCAGGTCGAAGTTGTTCTGGATCGCCATGCCGGCGGCGGTCTCCTCGCCGTCGACGACGAGCCAGTCGTCGTCGCCGGCCTTGCGTGCGGCTGCCATCCAGGCCTTGGGCACCGGGCGCGCGGCGCGCATGCGGTCGGTGCTGTACAGCAGCTTGCCTTCGGTATCGAAGATGTCGATGCCCTGGATCAGGCTGTCGGTGGCCTGCTCGCGGTCGAGGATGCCCGGCAGCGTGGCGATGTCGGAGAACTGCAGCCCGAGCGCCAGCGACGACTGGATCGAGCTCTCCACCGAGCGGCCGGTGACCACCAGGCGTTCGGTGACCAGGCGGTTGGAGGTGCTGCGGTACTTGAAGTAGTTGAGCAGCCCGGCCATGCCGACGGCGAAGCCGCAGACCACGACGGCCACGCCGATCAACTTGCCTTTGGTCGAGTCCATGCTCTTGTTTCCTTCGCGTTGCCGTGCCGTCGAGCGGAAGTCGTCGGTGGCCGGCCCAGCGGGTCGTCCAGGAGCTTTCGGCAGCCGGGCCCCCGGACTTGAAGCGGATTCGAACCGTTCCCGTGCGCTCGCGGTCGGCGGAATAAGACCCCATTGGCTGCTCAAGTCGTGGCCGGGGCGCACCGATACCCCGCTGGAGGGCGTCGGCAGGGCCACCTGGCCGCAGCGATGGCCGCCGCATCCTCACCGGGACAACAACAGCAACTCAGGTCCATGCGACTGCAGCGAGAAGTGCAACAACAGCGGCAGGAAGAACAACGGCAGCCGAAGGCGCAGCCGAAGTGCCTGCTGAGCGGAGCGCCGCGATGAAGGCGCGCCTGAACGTCGTGCCGGCCGCGGCGCGCGACGCCAGCTTCGGCGACACGGTGCCGGCGCCGCTGGCCGGCGAATCCGCGGCCGCCGCCGCCGTGGCCGCGCCCGACGTCGCCTGGGAGCCGCCGCTGCCGCGCCAGCGCCGATCGCTTTCGACCTGGAACGAGTACATGGCGCTGGCGAGCCGCGTGGTCGGCCGCTTCCACGGCCACTTCCGGCTGCGCCACTTCGACTACGAACATCCCGCGCGGCTGCAGCCCGGCACGCCGCGGCGGCTGAAGCGGCCCTACGTCACGCCGGTGGCCTACACCGAATGGGGCCCGGCCGACGCGCCGGTGCTGCTGTGCTGCGGCGGCGTGGCCAACGTGGCGATGCGCTTCCACTACCTCGCCTCCGACCTCGCCGACCGCTGGCGCGTGGTGTGCATGGACTGGCTCGGCCGCGGCCGTTCGGGCTGGCTGGCGGCCGAGGAGGACTACTCGCTCGCCACCTACGCCGAGCAGCTGCGGCAGATGATCGGCCACCTGGCTAACGGCGAACCTGCGGGCAGCCCGCGGCCGAACCTGCCGGGCAGCTCGCGGCCGAGCGCCGCGCCGCGGCGGCGGCTGCTGCGCATCAACGGCCACGGTCTCACGGTGCTCGGCTCGTCGATGGGCGGCAGCGCCGCCATCGAGCTGATCGCGCGCCACCCGGCCTCGTCGAGCGGCTGATCCTCAACGACGTCGGCCCGCACATCCCGCGCGCCGGCGCAAGCGCCGCGCCGAGGCGATCGCCCGCCACTACGTCTTCCGCAACCCGGCCGACCTGCTGCGCCGCGTCGGCGCCTCGAACAAGAACGACGGGCCGGTGAGCGACGACATCCGCTTCAACCTCTCGTTCCACCAGACCCGCTGGTCCGACGAGGAAAGCGGCCGCATCTACCGCCACGACGTGCGCGCGATGCAGGCCTACCGCCGCACCTCGGCCCGCAGCGTGGTGCAGTGGGACGAATGGCAGCGCGTGCGCTGCCCGGTGCTGCTGATCCACGGCATGCAGTCCGACGCGCTGCTCGCGCCCACGCTCGAGCGCATGCGCCGCGACCGCGCCGTGACGGTGATGCACGTGCCCGACACCGGCCACACGCCGCTCCTGGCCGACCGCAACCAGGTGAGCTTCATCCGCCAGTGGCTCGCCGGCGAAGTGGAGGCCGGCAGCGAGTGGAGCGTGCTGCACGCGCCGGTCCGCGAGGCCTACCCGCACAACCCGATCCCGTTCGCGCCGGCGAGCGCGCTGCGCTGAAGCGAGGCCTCGCGATGTCCGAACGCCTCACCCTCGCGTTGTGCGCCGGCGCCTGCGACGACGACCTCCCGTCGCGCATCGCGACGCGAGCGACGCCGGCGACCTCGGCGAAGTTGCCGAAGCTCGCGATGCCGTCGCGTCCGGCGCATCGGCGGCGCCCGCTGCCGACCAGCGCCTGCCGCTGCGCTTCGTGCGCCACGGCGCCACGGCGCCCAACCTGGCCGGGCTGCGCTGCGGCGGCGACCTCGACGTGCCGCTCACCGCGCTCGGCCGCCAGCAGGCGCGCGCGGTGGCCGAGCGCATCGCGCGGCTCGACCCGCCGGTGCACCTCATCGTCACCAGCGACCTGAAGCGCAACCGCGAGACCGCCGACATCATCGCTAGGAGCCTGGGCACCGACGTGACGATGCTCGTGCAGCCGGCGTTCTCCGAGCGCCGCCTGGGCGAGTGGAACCTGAGGCCGATCGCCGAGACGCAGCCGTGGTTCGAAGCCCGGCGCACGCCGCCGGGTGGCGAGTCGGACGACGAGTTCACGTACCGCGTTGCCGACGCCGTGCGGGCCATCAAGCGCCAGCTCGCCGAACGGCCGCTGCTGGTGGGCAGCAAGGGCGTCGGCCGCGTGCTCGGCGAGCTGATCGGCCTGGCGGAGCGGCTGGAGCTCGGCAACGCCGAGGTGTGGGAGTTCGACTTCGCCGAGCGCCCTTGTCTTGAAACCGCATGGGGGGCGCTATGAGGACATCATCGACAGCGCGCGCGCAGCCGGCCACCGCCGCCGCACGGGCCAGCCGCCAGCGCGCGCGTGCCGCTGCTGGCCGGCATGGCCATCCTGCTGCTGGGCGCCGCCGCGATCGTGCCGGCGTTCCTGTGGCCCGGGCGCGCCGGCGTCGTGCTCGCCATTTGCGCGCTCGTCGTCGTGTGGCGCCGCGGCCGCCGTGCCGACGAGAAGCGCGTCGCCGCGGCCGTCGCCGCCGAGCACGCGGCCACGCATGTGCTGCCGGCCAACGCGCTCGTCGCGCGGCTGGACACCACCGGCCGCTGCGTCGAAGCCAGCGGCGCCTTCGCCGAGTTGCTCGGCCTGCAACCGGGCGAACTGCCGCGGCGCCAACGGCGCCGACCTGCTCGGGCCGCTGAACAGCGCCGCGCTCGCCGATGCCACCGCGCGCGCCACGCGCGGCGAGCGCGTCGAACTGCAATGCCAGTGGCCGGGCGCCGGCCAGCCGCCGCGCTGGTTGCAGATCGTCGTCGGCCCTTGGCGCGAGCTGCGCCGCGGCACGCGCCACGCCGGCGCCGATGCGCGCGACGCCGAAGACACTGCGATGTGCCGCCCGATGCAGCCGCACTTGCGCGGCCGACGCGCCGACGTTGCCGCTGCCTCTGCTTGCGAAGCTGCCGCGCCCGGCGTGCTGCTCGGCTGCGAGATCGTCGCCGCCGACGTGAGCGCGCTGCAGCGCGCCGCCGAGACGGCGCAGCGCGGCGAGCGGCGGCTGCGCGTCATCATGGACCAGATCCCGGTGACGATCTCCTACATCGACGCCGAGCTGCACTACCGCTACATCAACCGCGCCCAGGAGCAGTGGCTCGGCCGCACCGCCGCCGACGTGGTCGGCCGCGCCGTGCGCGATCTCGTCGACGAGCAGGTGTGGGCCGACATCGCGCCCAACCTCACCGACGCGCTCGCCGGCCACCACGTGCCGCTGGAGCGCCACCGCATCGACCGCAACGGCAACCCGGTGTGGCACTCCGGCCGCCACGTGCCCGACATCAACGAGGAAGGCAAGGTCGTCGGCGTCTACACCGTCTTCTTCGACATCACGCAGCGCGCCGTCGCCGAGCGCCAGCTGCGCGAGCGCGAGGCCGAGCTGCGCGCCGCCAAGGAAGCGGCCGAGAACGCCAGCCGCGCCAAGAGCGAGTTCCTGGCCAACATGAGCCACGAGATCCGCACGCCGATGAACGGCGTGCTCGGGCTCACCGAGCTCTTGCTGGAGACGCCGCTCGATTCGCAGCAGCGCCCCTTCGTCGAGACGGTGCGCAGCTCGGGCGAGTCGCTCTTGTCGATCATCAACGACATCCTCGACTTCTCGAAGATCGAGGCCGGCAAGCTCGAGACCGAGACGCTCGATTTCGACCTCTATCAGTCGGTGGAGGACGTGGTGCAGCTGCTGGCGCCGCGCGCGCACGCCAAGCACCTGGAGATCGGCTGCCGCATCGACGAGCGGCTGCCGCACGCGCTGCGCGGCGACCCCTACCGCCTGCGCCAGGTGCTCGCGAACCTGATCGGCAACGCGGTGAAGTTCACCGAGAACGGCGAGGTGCTCGTCGACGTGTCGCCGCAGGACGACTGGACGCTGCGCTTCGCCGTGCACGACACCGGCATCGGCATCGACGACGAAGCGCGGCAGCGCCTCTTCCAGGCCTTCGAGCAGGCCGACGGTTCGACGACGCGGCGCTTCGGCGGCACGGGCCTGGGCCTGGCGATCTCGCGCAGCCTGGTGGAGCTGATGGGCGGGCGCATCGGCGTCGAGAGCACGCCGGGCGAAGGCTCGACCTTCTGGTTCACGCTGCCGATGGTGCCCGCCAGCGGCCTGCCGTCGGTGCCGAGCCCCGCGCACCTGGCCGGAAAGCGCGTGCTCGTCGTCGACGACAACGCCACCAACCGCGACATCCTCGAGCACCACGTCGGCGCCGCGGCCATGCGCTGCGGCCTGGCGAACAACGGCCGCGAAGCGCTGGCCGCGCTGCGCGAGGCGCATGCCGCCGGCGACCCCTTCGAGGTGGCGCTGGTGGACATGAAGATGCCGCTGATGGACGGCCTGGAGCTGGCCGCCGCGGTGCGTGCCGACGCGGCGCTGGCCAGCACGCGCCTCGTGCTCGTCACCTCGCTGCACTCCACCGACGAGGTGGCGCGGGCACGCCAGGTGGGCGTCGGCGCCTACCTTTCCAAGCCGGTGCGCCGCCAGGAGCTCTACCGCGCGCTGGCGCAGTGCCTGAGCGAAGGGGCTGAAGGCGAGGGCATCGAGGTTGCCGCGCCGGCGGTGGCCGCCGCCTCGCTGCCGCGCCTGCGCGCCCGCGTGCTGCTGGCCGAGGACAACGGCGTCAACCAGGTCGTCGCGCGCAACATGCTGAAGGCGCTGGGCTGCGACTTCCACATCGTGCCCAACGGCGCCGAGGCGGTGCAGGCGGTGCAAGAGCAGCGAGAGGGCCGCTACGACCTCGTGCTGATGGACTGCCAGATGCCGGTGATGGACGGCTACGCCGCGACGCGCGCGATCCGCGAGTTCGAAGCGGCCAACGGCCTGGCCTGGCTGCCGGTGATCGCGCTGACGGCCAATGCGCTGGTCGGCGACGCCGAAGCGTGCCTCGCCTCGGGCATGGATGCGCACCTGGCCAAGCCCTACACCCGCCAGCAGCTCGCGAGCCTCCTGGCGCGCTGGCTGCCGGCCGACAAGGTGGAAAGGGTGGCCGCGGACACCGGCGCAGTGTCTGCCGCTGCCGTACCCGCCGACGCAGCCGCGGCGGCAGCAACAGGCGCAGCAGCGAACGGCGCTGCCGCCGGCAAGGACGGCACGCGCAACGCCGTGCTCGACCGCGAGGCGCTGGACAACATCCGCGCCGTCGACGAAGACGGCAGCGTGCTCGCCGAGGTGATCCAGATGTACCTCGACGAAGCACCTGGCCATCGCCAGCGCCTGCACGCCGCGGTGGCCGCCGGCGACCTGGCCGAACTGGCGCGCGCCGCGCATGCGCTGAAGTCGGCGAGCTTCAACGTCGGTGCCAAGGCGCTCGGCGAGCTGTGCCGGCGCATCGAGCGCCAGGGCAAGGAAGGCAATCCCGCCGGCGTCGCTGACCTCGTGGCGGCCGTCGACGGCATGCTCGACCGCGTGAGCTCGGCGCTGCGCGCCGAGATGAAGCAGCCGGCATGAGCGCCGCGCCGCCCTCGCCGCTGTTCCTGCCGTGGCCGGCGCCGCCGCCGCGGGCGCGCCTCAAGCTGCACGTCCTCGTCGTCGACGACGACGCCGGCGGCCGCCGCCTGACACGCGCGACGCTGGTGCGCTCGGGCTTCGCCATCAGCGAGGCCGGCGACGGCGCCGCCGCGCTGGAGGCGATGCGCTCGGGCCTGCCCGACCTCGTGCTGCTGGACGTGAGCATGCCGGTGATGGACGGCTTCACCGCCTGCGCCGAGCTGCGCCGCCTGCCCGGCGGCGAGCGTGTGCCGGTGGTGATGATGACGGGCCTGGAGGACACCGCGTCGATCGAGCGCGCCTTCGAGGTCGGCGCCACCGACTTCATCACCAAGCCGATCAACTGGGCCGTGCTGCCGCACCGCGTGCGCTACATGATGCGCGCCAGCGCCGCCATCAACGAGCTGCAGCAGAACATCCTGCGCCGCCAGGAAGCGGAAGAGGAGATCCGCCGCCTCGCCTACTACGACCCGCTGACCGGGCTGCCGAACCGGCTGCTCTTCGTCGAGCAGCTCGAACGCGCGCTGGCGCAGGCCGAGCGGCACGGGCGCCGGCTGACGATCATGTTCGTCGACCTGGACAACTTCAAGCGCGTCAACGACACGCTCGGCCACCGCGCCGGCGACGAGCTGCTGTGCAAGGCCAGCGCGCGCCTGGCCGGTGCGCTGCGTTCGCACGACGCGCTGGCGCGGTCCGAGCCGCCGCAGCTTTCCGCGGCAGCGGCCGGCGAAGGCGGAGCATCGGCGAACGCGCCCGCCGCGGCGAACATCGCCCGCCTCGGCGGCGACGAGTTCATCGTCATGCTCACCGACGTGCGCTCGCCCGACCACGTGGCCGGCGTCGCGCGGCGGCTGGTGCAGACGCTGGGCGAGCCGATCATCGTGCAGGGCACCGAAGTGTTCGTCGGCGGCAGCGTCGGCGTCGCCTCGTACCCCGAGGACGGCAGCGACATCGACACGCTGCTGATGAACGCCGACACCGCGATGTACCGCGCCAAGAGCGCCGGCCGCGGCGGCTTCCAGCTCTACGACCGCTCGATGAACGCGCGCGCGCTCGACCGGCTGCACATGGAGACGCGGCTGCGCCGGGCGCTGGAGCGCGACGAGTTCGTGCTGCACTACCAGCCGCGCGTGGACGTGGTGAGCGGGCGCATCGTCGGCGCCGAGGCGCTGATCCGCTGGCAGCACCCCGAGCGCGGCCTGCTGCCGCCGGCCGAGTTCATCCCGCTCGTGGAGGACGCCGGCCTCGTGGTGCCGATCGGCGAGTGGGCGATCCGCACCGTCTGCCGGCAAAGCGCGGCCTGGCTGGCCGCGGGCCTGAACCCGGTGCCGATCGCGGTGAACCTTTCCTCCACGCACTTCCGCGAGCGCGAGCTGCCGGCGCGCGTGGCGCAGGCGCTGGCCGAGCACGGCGTGCCGGCGAGCTGCCTGGAGATCGAGGTCACCGAGTCGCTGCTGATCTCGGACCCCGAGCTGAGCGTGGGCATCGCGCAGGAGCTGGCGACGATGGGCGTGCTGTTGTCGATCGACGACTTCGGCACCGGCTACTCGTCGATGGGCTACCTGAAGAAGCTGCCGATCGCGGCGCTGAAGATCGACCGCTCGTTCGTGCGCGACCTCGAGACCGACCCCGACGACGCGGCCATCGTCAGCGCCATCGTCGCGCTGGCGCACAGCCTCAAGCTGAAGGTGGTGGCCGAGGGCGTGGAGACGCCGGCGCAGCTGGCGTTCCTGCAGTCGGTGCAGTGCGACGAGTACCAGGGCTTCCTCACCAGCCGCGCCGTCAGCGTCGGCGAGTTCGAGCGCCTGTTGCGCCGGCGCGCGCAGATCGAGAGCGTGTTCGCGATGCCGGTGCTGCGCGGCGAGCGGCTGGAGATCGAGTGAGCGTCGCACCATGACCGCCGCGCCGCTGCTGCTGGCCGAGATCGAGGACCCGCTGGTGGCGCCCGGCTGGCGCGTCAGCCGTCCCGAGGACGAAGGCGCGCTGCACGCCGAGGTGCTGCGCGAGCTGTGCGACCGCGGCCTGCCGCTGCACGTGGGCGCCGAAGGCACGCGCGGCGTGGCGGCGACGCTTCAGCTGGTGGACGTGGTGCAGGAGCAGCTCGTGCTGGCCAGCCGCGACGACGGCATCGCCGTGGCCCGGGCGCTGCAGGCTCGGCCGCTGTGGGCGGCGGCGCTGCTGCACGGCCTGCGCGTGCAGTTCGTGCTTGCCGCGGCGACGGCGGCGCGCGAAGGCAGCGGCAGTGCGCGCAGCGAGCGCTTCGTGATCCAGGCGCGCTGGCCGCGCGAGATCCACCGCACGTCAAGGCGGCGCGAGGCACGCATCGCCGCCACGGCCGCAGGCATGGGCGCGAACGGCGAGCGCCGCGCGCCGGTGCTGCGGCTGATGCACGGCAACCTGCTGGCGAGCACGCGCAACCTCGCCGTGCTCGACTTGAGCGAACACGGTTGCGCGGTGACGCTGCCCGCGGGCATGGTGCCGCCCGCCGTGGGCAGCGTGCTCGAACAGGTGGAGCTCGAACTCGACGAAGCGCCCATCGGCGTCGCCGACGCGGCCGTGCTGCACGTGGCCGCACTCGGCCGCAGCGCGCACCGCATGGGCTGCCGCTGGCAGGCTTTGCCCGCGGCCGGCCGCCGCGTGCTGCGGCGCTGGCTGGCCGAAGCCGGGCGGCCGCTGCCGGTGGGCGAAGGGACCGAGGTGATGTAGGCCGGCATCGCCGCTGCGCCGCGCGGTGTGAGAGCGCGCTCGCGCGGCGAGTCGCGCGAGGCCGTGCCCTAACATCGCCACCCATGTCGTTGGCCGGCTTCATGGGCATGCTGCTCGCGTTCATCGCCCGCCTCGTCACCGGCGCACAAGGTCATTGGCGCGGCTGCCCGCCCAAGGCCGAGCAGCGCATCTACTTCGCCAACCACCAGAGCCACCTCGACTGGGTGCTGATTTGGGCGGCGCTGCCGCACGACCTGCGCTCCGGCACGCGGCCCATCGCCGCGCGCGACTACTGGACGAAGACGCCGTTCAAGCAGTGGCTGACGAGCCGCGTCTTCAATGCGGTGTACGTGGCTCGAACGCGAAGCGCCGACGAAGACCCGCTCGAACCGCTGGCCGAGGCGCTGCGCGCCGGCGATTCGCTCGTGATCTTCCCCGAAGGCACGCGCAGCAACCGCGGCGAGCCGATGCCGTTCAAGAGCGGCCTCTATCACCTGGCCGAGCAGTTCCCGCAGGTGCCGCTGGTGCCGGCGTGGATCGACAACGTGCAGCGCGTGATGCCCAAGGGCGAAGTGGTGCCGGTGCCGATCCTGTGCACGGTGACGTTCGGCACGCCGATCACGCTCGCGCCCGGCGAGGACAAGCGCGCCTTCCTCGAACGCGCCCGCGCCGCGGTGCTGGCCGAGCGGCCGCGCGTGGCCTGAAGCGGCCGGCGCCGAGCATCGATGGAGCAACTGCGCAGCCTCGACGCCACTGCCCAGGTGGGGCTGCTGTTCGTGTCGCTGTTCGGCCTGCTGGTGCTGGCCACCGTCGCCGTCGCGCTGCTGTCGCTGAAGGCGGTGCCCGACGAGCGTGCGCGCGAGCGCCAGCTTGCCGCGGCGCGCGACCTGCGGGCGCTCTGGCTCGGATCGGTCGTCTTCTGGCTCGCCTGGATTTCGGGCCCGGTGGGCGCGACGCTCGCCTTCGCCGTCTTCTCGTTCCTGGCGCTGCGCGAGTTCATCACCCTCGTGCACACGCGCCGCGCAGACCACCGCAGCCTGATCCTCGCCTTCTTCGTCATCCTGCCTTTGCAGTACCTGATCGTGGCGCTGCGCCGCTTCGACCTCTTCAGCGTCTTCGTGCCGGTGTATGCCTTCCTCGCGCTGCCGGTGGCCGGCGCGCTGGCCGGCGACCCCGGGCGGTTCCTCGAACGCAACGCGAAGATGCAGTGGGGCATCATGGTGTGCGTGTTCGGCCTGTCGCATGCGCCCGCTTTGCTGCTGCTCGAGTTCCGCGGCTACGAGGAGCGCGGCGCGTTTCTCGTCTTCTTCCTCGTCGCCGTGGTGGCAGCAGCGCAGCTGACGCAGGAAGTCGCGAGCCGCCACCTGCGCCGCCGTCCGCTGGCGCGCCACATCGACCGCAGCTTCTCGCTGCGCGCCTTCGCGCTGGGCGTAGCGGCGGCCACGGCGCTGGGAGCGGCGCTGTTCTGGATCACGCCCGTCGATGCGCTGCGCGCTGCGGTGATGGCGGCGGTGGCCGGCGCCTGCGGCACGCTGGGCGAGCTGGTGATGCGGGCGCTGAAGAAGGACGCGGGCGTGCGCTGGTGGGGCAACCGGCCCTCGGTGACGGGCGCCGTGGGGCTGCTGGACCGCGTGGCGCCGCTGTGCTTCGCGGCGCCGGTGTTCTTTCACTCGGTGCGGTGGTACTTCGTATGAGGCGGCTGCGCGTGCTGCTTGCCGAGTACGTTGCGGGTTGGGATCGCCTGGGATCGCGGCGCGACGGGTGGTGGCGGGATCGGGCCGGCGGGGTGCCCTGCTTCGTTCGTGTCCTCTGCGGCCGCCCTGCTCCGCAAGCTCCGCAGGGCGCCCGAATGCCCCCTTTACCTCACGAAGCAGGGCGCCCCGCCGTCCCGATCCGGCACCCACGGTGGCGCTCGACGAAAAGACCCGAAGCTTTGCTGATGCGCATCGCGGGCCTCACTTCGAAGGCTCTTCGAAGACAGACCCCGGTGCCACGCCAAGGACGGCGGGGGGCGGCTCAGCGAGGTAAAGGGGCATTCGGGCGCCCTGCGAGCTTTAGCGAGCCGGGCGGCCGAAGAGGACACTGAGCGGAGCCGACCCCCGCCGGCCTTGGCGCGCGACGACCTCGGCACGTCGCGACCACGGCATGGCGCGACCTCGGCGCGCCCCCGCCGGCGCTCGCGACCCGAGCCTGTTCTGACCACCCGCCGATGACCATGCGCATCCTCGGCATCGACCCCGGCCTGCAACGAACGGGCTTCGGCGTCATCGAAGCGCAGGGCCAGCGGCTGGCCTACATCGCCAGCGGCACCATCAGCACCGCCGACGCGCCGCGCGGCGAGCTGCCGCGGCGGCTGAAGATCATCTTCGAGGGCGTGTGCGAGGTGGTCGAACGCTATGCGCCGGACTGCGCCGCCACCGAGATCGTCTTCGTCAACGTCAATCCGCAAAGCACCCTCCTGCTCGGCCAGGCGCGCGGCGCGGCGCTGGCGGGCCTGGTGCGCGGCGACCTGCCGGTGGCTGAGTACACGGCGCTGCAGATGAAGAAGGCGGTCGTCGGCCACGGCCTGGCGAACAAGGCGCAGGTGCAGGAGATGGTGCGCCGGCTGCTGCGCCTGCCCGCGGTTCCCGGCAAGGACGCCGCCGACGCGCTGGGGCTGGCGATCGTGCACGCGCATGCGGCGGCGTCGCTGGCGACGCTGGCGGCAGCGACGCCGCTGGCGCCCAAGGCGCACGCGCAATACCGCAAGGGCCGCGTGTACTGACGAAGCGGGCCATCATCGCCGCCCCGTGGTCCTTCGAACCCGAGGAGAAGACGATGACCGACCCCGTGCAGCGCCAGTGGATCGAACTCGCCTCCGGCTATGGCGGCTACCTGGCTTTTGCCGCCGGCGCGCAAAGGCCCCGGGTTGCTGGTGATGCAGGAGATCTTCGGCGTCAACGAGCACATCCGCGCCGTGGCCGACCAATACGCGCTCGACGGCTTCGTCGTGCTGGCGCCGGACCTCTTCTGGCGCCAGGCGCCGCGCGTCGAACTCGGCTACGCCGGCGACGACATGACGAGGGCGCGCGCCCTGATGCAGGCGTACACGGCCGAGCAGGCGATTGCCGACATCGGCGTGGCGGCGCATGCGCTGCGCGGGCGAACCGAAGTGGGCGCGGCCAAGGTGGGAGCGGTGGGCTACTGTATGGGCGGGCGCATGGCCTGGTTCGCCGCGGCCACTGCGGGCATCGACGCGGCGGTGCCGTACTACGGCGGCGGCATCCACCTGAACCTGCAGCACGCGGCCAGCGTTCGCTGCCCGATGCAGTTCCACTTCGCCGGCCACGACGAACACATCCCGCCCGAGGCGGTGGCCGCGGTGCGCAAGGCACTGCCGGCCGAGCGCGCCGAGGTGCACGTGTACGCCGACGCGCACCACGGCTTCAACTGCTGGGCGCGGGCCAGCTACCACGCGCCGAGCGCGGCGCTGGCGCACGGGCGGGCGTTGGCGTTCCTGGCGCAGCACCTGTTCTGACGATGGCGTGCGCGCGCGGCGCGGCCTGCTGCGCCGCGCCCTGCGGCTTCACAAGTCCGTGCGCAGCTTCCAGATCTCCGGGAACAGCACCACGTCGAGCATCTTGCGCAGGTAGCTCACGCCGCCGGTGCCGCCGGTGCCGCGCTTGAAGCCGATGATGCGCTCGACGGTGGTCACGTGGCGAGGCGCCAGAGGCGGAAGGCGTCTTCGAGGTCGGTGAGTTCCTCGCCGAGCTGGTACAGGTCCCAGTGCGCATCGGGGGCGCGGTAGACGACGAGCCAGGCCGCCTCGACCTCGTCGCTGGCCGGATACGGCTGCGTCCAGTCGCGCTGCACGTGGCTCGCGGGCACCGGCAGGCCGCGGCGGGCCAGCAGGCGCAGCGCCTCGTCGTAGAGCGACGGCGCCTCATGCTGCCGCGCGCACCTGGGCCAGCAGGTCGCTGCGGTGCTCGTGCGGGCGCAGCATCGCCGCGTTCTTGTTGCCCAGGCTGAATTCGATGCAACGGTACTGCCAGCTCCTGGAAGCCGCTGCTGCTGGCCAGGTACGGGCGGATGGCGCTGTACTCGGGCGGCGTCATCGTCGCCAGCACGTCCCAGGCGTGCACGAGCTGCTCCATGATGCGGCTCACGCGCGCCAGCATCTTGAACGCCGGTGCCAGCCGGTCGGCGGCGATGTGCGCGATGGCCGCGCGCAGCTCGTGCAGCATCAGCTTCATCCACAGCTCGCTCGTCTGGTGCTGCACGATGAACAGCATCTCGTTGTGGTCGGGCGAGAGCGGGTGCTGCGCGTTCAGCACCAGGTCCAGGTGCAGGTAGTCGCCGTAGCTCATGTCGGCACTGAAGTCGAGCTTGGCGCCGTGGTGTTCGAAGGGGGCGGTCATGGCGTTGCGTTGCTCGGCTGCGGCGGCTGAGGTGGCGAATGCGGTGGCGGCTCTTGCTGCTCTTCCTGCTCTTGCTGCTGCTGCTTCACGTGACGGCCTGGCGCGCGCTGAACTCGGGCCGGCGCCATTCCTCGCCGTCCATCACCTGGCGCAACTGCTCGGCCGCGTCCCATGCGTCGGCGAAGCGCAGGTAGAGCGGCGTTAAGCCGAAGCGCAGGATGTCGGCGGCGTCCTTGGGGTGGCGCGCATCGCCGGCGCGGAAGTCGCCGATGACGCCGCGCGCGATGAGCGCCTGCATGATCGCGTAGCCGTGCGTCGGGTGCGTGAAGCACACCTGGCTGCCGCGGCGCGCATCTTCGCTGGGTGATGCGAGTGTCAGCGACGGGCACAGCGAGCGCACGCGTTCGGTGAACAGGCGTGCCAGCGCCAGCGATTTGGCGCGCAGTGCCGCCATGCCGCCCAGCGGCGCGGCGGCCAGCAGCGTGTCGACGCCGCATTCGAGCGCGGCCATCGAGACGACCGCCGGCGTGCCGCAGAAGTAGCGGCCGATGCCCGCGGCCGGCCGGTACCCGGGCGTGAACTCGAACGGCGCCGCGTGGCCCATCCAGCCCGCCAGCGGCTGCCAGAAGCGCTCGACGTGCCGCGGGTGCACCCACACGAACGCCGGCGCGCCCGGGCCGCCGTTCAGGTACTTGTAGCCGCAGCCCACGGCGAAGTCGGCCTCGGCGCCGTGCAGGTCCACCGGCACCGCGCCGGCGCTGTGCGCGAGGTCCCAGATCGCCAGTGCGCCGGCGGCGTGCGCGGCGCGCGTCAGCGCGGCCATGTCGTGCATGGCGCCGCTGCGGTAGTTCACGTGCGTGAGCATCAGCACTGCGGTGCCCTCGTTGAGGTGCGCGGCAATGTCCTCGGCATCGACGAGCTTCAGTTCGAAGCCGCGCTCGCGCGCGATCGACTCGGCGATGTAGAGGTCGGTGGGGAAGTTGCTGCGCTCGGAGACGATGACGCGGCGCGAAGACTGCGAAGAGGCTGCGGGCGACGACTGCGCCGCGGCGATCGACAGCGCCGCCCACAGCACCTTGAAGAGGTTGACGCTCGTCGAATCGGCCACCACCAGTTCGCCCGGCCGCGCGCCCACCAGCGAGCCGATCTTGTCGCCGATGCGCGTGGCAAGCGTCATCCACCCGGCCGTGTTCCAGCTGCGGATGAGCCCTTCGCCCCACTCGCGCTGAACAACCTCGGCCACGCGCTGCGGCGTCGCGCGCGGCTAGGCGCCGAGCGAATTGCCGTCGAGGTAGATCACGCCGGCCGGCAGTTCGAACAGGTCGCGCAGCGGCGCCAGCGCATCGGCAGCGTCGAGCGCGAGCGCCTGCTCGCGGCTGGCGGCCGCGGCGGAGGAAAGGGTTGCACTCGACATCACCGGCGGCCTCCGCCAATTACTTGACAACTAAACTATATACCCGAAGAATCGTTTCCATGCCAGAGACTTCCTCGGTGCCGCCATGGGCGCGGCAGTCGTGATCGGCGGGACGGCACCATGAGCTCCATGAGCACCGCCTCCGCTCACATCGACACCTTCGCGCGCGACCGGCTGCCGCCGCCGGCGGCGCTGCCGGAGTTGCTGTTCGAGCTGCCCGAGCTTCGCTTCCCGCCGCGGTTGAACTGCGCCCGCGAGTTGCTCGACCGCCGGGTGGAAAGCGGCGCCGGCGGCCGCCCGGCAGTGAAGGGCCTGGGCGGCATCGCGTGGACCTACGCCGAGCTGCAAGCGCAGGCCAGCCGCATCGCGCATGTGCTGGTGCACGACATGGGCCTCGTGCCCGGCAACCGCGTGCTGCTGCGCGGCGCCAATTCGCCGCTGCTGGCCGCTTGCTGGTTCGCAGTGGTGAAGGCCGGCGGCATCGTCGTCGGCACGATGCCGCTCCTGCGCGCGCGCGAGCTGGCCACCATCGTGCAGAAGGCGCAGGTGACGCATGCGCTGGTCGACAGCCGCCTCGCCGAGGAGATGGATCTCGCGCGGCCGAACTGCCCGACGCTCGCGCACGTGCGGCACTTCGGTGGCGGCGCCGGCGATGCATCGTCGCTCGAGGCGCTCGCCGCAACCAAGCCGGCCACCTTCACGACCGCCGACACCGCCGCCGACGACGTGTGCCTCATGGCTTTCACCTCCGGCACCACCGGCGTGCCGAAGGCGGCGATGCACTTCCACCGCGACGTGATGGCCGCCTGCGCGTGCTGGCCGCCGCACGTGCTGCGCGCCAACGCCGACGACGTGTTCATCGGCAGCCCGCCGCTGGCGTTCACCTTCGGCCTGGGCGGGCTGCTCGCGTTCCCGCTGGCGGTGGGTGCGTGCACGGTGCTCGTCGAGAAGGCCACGCCCGACGCGCTGCTGCCGGCGATCGCGCAGTTCAAGGCCACCGTGTGCTTCACTGCGCCGACGTCGTACCGCGCGATGGCGGCACAGACCAGGCAGCACGACCTCTCGAGCCTGCGCAAGTGCGTCTCGGCCGGCGAGGCGCTGCCGGCGGCGACACGGGCGCTGTGGAAGGAAGCCACCGGCATCGAGATCATCGACGGCATCGGCTCGACCGAGCTCTTCCACATCTTCATCAGCGCCGACGAGGCGCACGCCAAGCCCGGCGCCACCGGCTTCGTCGTGCCCGGCTACCGCGCCGCGATCCTCGACGACGAAGGGCGCGAGCTGCCCGAGCGCAGCGGCCAGGTCGGGCGGCTCGCGATCAAGGGCCCCACCGGCTGCAAGTACCTCGACGATGCGCGCCAGGCCACGTATGTGCAGAACGGCTGGAACCTCACCGGCGACGCCTATCTGCAGGACGCCGACGGCCAGTTCGTCTACCAGGCGCGCACCGACGACATGATCATCTCCGGCGGCTACAACATCGCCGGCCCCGAGGTGGAAAGCGCACTGCTGCTGCACCCGGCGGTGGCCGAGTGCGGCGTCATCGGGCAGCCCGACGAAAAGCGCGGCATGGTCGTCAAGGCGTTCGTCGTGCTGCGGCCGGGCCACACCGGCGATGCGGCGATGGCGGCGCAGCTGCAGGACTTCGTGAAGCGCACGATCGCGCCGTACAAGTACCCGCGCGAGATCGCTTTCCGCGACAGCCTGCCGCGCACCGAGACCGGCAAGCTGCAGCGCTTCAGGCTGCGCGAGGGGTCTTGACCTCGTTCGCCTCCTCGCCGCCGGCGCCGCGAGAGCTGCCACCGTCGTTCGGCGGCGGGTGGCACGCCGCCCGGCCGGGCGCGGCGGCAGCGGGGGCGGCCGAAAAACCGCTTGCCGGGCCGCCCGAAATTGGGCAGGCTAGCTCCTCGCCGGTGGAGGGACCGGTGCTGCCAGGGAGTTCCCGATGAAGCCTGTTTCCGAACTTCTGAACAAGCGCGACGGCACGCTGTGGCACGTGCGTCCCGACGACACGGTCTTTGCGGCGCTGGAGCTGCTCGCCAGCTACGAGGTGGGCGCGCTGATGGTCATGGACGGCGGCCGCCTCGTGGGCGTGTTCTCCGAACGCGACTACACGCGCAAGATCGCGCTGGTGGGCCGCAACTCGCGCGAGACGCGCGTGTCGGAGATCATGACCCGCAACGTCGTCACCGTCAGCGCCCGCACGACCACCACCGAGGCGATGGCGCTGATGAGCGAGAAGAAGATCCGCCACCTGCCGGTGCTCGACGGCACCACGGTGCTGGGCATGATCTCGATCCGCGACATCATGGACGACATCATCGCCGACCACGAATCGACGATCGCGCACCTGGAAAGCTACATCCAGTCCTGAAAGAAGGTGCGAATGAACCTGCCGCGTGACCCGTTCCCGGCTTCGGGTCGCTCGCGACGGTTCCTTCACACCTTCTTCTGAAGCGATCGGCCGGCGCATGCCGGCGGGCACGCGGGTCGTCGGCGCCGAGGCTGCGGCGCGAACCGCGAACAGGGCCACCTGCGGGCGGCGCGGGTTTGCCCCGCGACAAGGGCAAACCGATATCCTCGCTGGCTGATGACCGGCCCTGCCGTCCCCGACGCTGCTGCCCGCGCAGGCCGCGACGACCGCCGCCGCCCCTGCGCCGGCCGCGGCGCCGGCGGCCGTGCCGCTGGCTGCGCCGGCGGTGCAGGAGGCTGCCGGCCGCCATGCCCACGCGATGCCGAACGCCGCCGCCGCCATCGCTGCCGCGCCGCAGGCCGGCACCATCGCCACCTCGGTGCAGCGCGAGATGCTGCGCCTGGCGCTGCGCACGTCCACGGCCAGCGTGGCGCTGCTGGTGGCGGCGTTCAGCTTCATCGCCTGGGTCGGCTGGCATGCCGGCCGGCCCGACGTGGCGCTGGCCGTGGTGGCGCTGGGCGTGCCGGCGTCGCTGTGGCGCCTGTGGCTGCGCCGGCGCTACGCGGCGACCGGCACGCTGGCCCCGGGCGAGATCCGTGCCGCGGTGCGCCAGCTCGAAGCGAACGCGGCGCTGGTGGGCGTGATGTGGGTCACCGCCACGGCGACGATCTACCCGCTGCTCACCGGCATACCGGCCACGGTGTACGTGGTCATCATCTGCGGCTCGGTGGCCGTGGCGGCTTCGTTCATGTCGCTGGCCGGGCGCAGCTTCTTCATCCTGGCGGCGCTGCAGCTCGGCTCGCTGGTGCTGGTGAGCCTGGCCGTGCCGCAGGTGCAGTCGGTGCCGCTGGCGGTGCTGGTGGCGCTGTACGGCTTCGCGATGGCGCGCGCGGCGCGCGAGTTCCGCGCCTCGTCCACCAGCGCCATGCGGCACAGCCTGGAGGTCGACTTCGCCAACGACTCGCTGCGCCACGCCAAGGAAGCGGCCGAGGCGGCCAACATCGCCAAGAGCCAGTTCCTGGCCACGATGAGCCACGAGATCCGCACGCCGATGAACGGCGTGCTCGGGGCGCTGGAACTGCTGCGCCACACGCCGCTGGACATGCGCCAGAAGCGGCTGGTGAAGACAGCGTCGGCCTCGGGGGAGTCGCTGATGGACATCCTCAACGACGTGCTCGACCACTCGAAGATCGAGGCCGGCAAGCTCTCGCTGGCGGCGACGCCGATGTCGCTGCACTCGGTGGGCACGGCGGCGGCGGCGCTGTTCCGCGCCAACGCCGAGACGCGCGGCCTGACGATCACGCTGCAGATCGGCGAAGGCGTGCCCGACGGCGTCGTCGGCGACGCGCCGCGGCTGAAGCAGGTGCTGCTCAACCTCATCGGCAACGGCGTCAAGTTCACCGAGCGCGGCGGCATCACGCTGCGCTTGTCGGAAGCCGACGTCATCAGCACGCCCGGCCAGCGCCCCGACCGCCGGCGCGTTCGCTTCGAGGTCAAGGACACCGGCATCGGTATCCCGCCCGAGGCGCTGGGCGAGGTGTTCCTGCCCTTCCACCAGGTGCAGAACACGCGCGCGCGGCTGCGCGGCGGCACGGGCCTGGGCCTTGCGATCAGCCAGCGCATCGTCGAGGCGATGGGCGGCCGCATCGAGGTCGACAGCCGCCTCGGCGCCGGCTCGACGTTCCGCTTCGAGCTCGAGTTCGAGCTCGCGCCCAACGTCGTGCTGCCCAACACCGACAGCGACTTCGGCCGCCTCGACGGCTCCGACCGCCTGCGCGGCATGGTGCTGCTGGTGGAAGACAACATCGTCAACCGCCTCGTCGGCGCCGAGATGCTGCGCTCGCTGGGGCTGGAGGTGATCGAGGCCGAGGACGGCGCCAAGGGCGCGGCGCTGCTGGAGCGCCAGCGCGTAGACCTCGTGCTGATGGACTTGCAGATGCCGGTGCTCGACGGGCTGGGGGCGACGCGTCAGGTGCGCGAGAGGGAAGCGCGGCTGAGGCTGCCGCGGGTGCCGATCGTGGCGTTGACGGCGAATGCGTTCGACGAGGATGTGACCGCGTCGATGGCGGCGGGGATGGACGGGCACCTCGCCAAGCCCTATTCGCGGGAGCAACTGTTCGAGTTGCTGCGGCGGTGGTTGTAGGCTGATTTCCTTGTCGCCTGCGGCGGGGCTGGCCTTTCTTGTGCCGGCGGCTACTGCCACCAACCGGGTCACGGCCCGGCGGCGGGTTACCATTTGCTGGCCCAAATGAAAGTAACCAAGCAAAGGGCCTTCTACTGAGGATCGGATAACGCGCGTGGAAAACAGAGTCTGCGCGTTTGTTCTTTCTTGAGTCGGTTCTTCGGTATGTCGAGTCAGTGGTGGCGGCAGCCAAGCCACGAAAGGCTAACCAGCAAAGGCAGGAGCATCGACGCAGGCCGGCGAGCCAACGCTGGCAGCCGCCAACGGACGCCACCTCGTCAAGGCCGGCAATCGATGCCGCCGTCACACACAGGCCGCCACCGGCAAAACAGAATAGCGCGACATCGTCGTTGCCATTTCCGACCACCTCTTCTCAGTACAAGGCCCTTGCTTTGGTGACTTTCATTTGGGCCAGCAAATGAAAGTTACCCGGCTGCCGGGCCGGGACCCGGCCTGGTTCAAGTAGCACCGGCAACGCAAAACCAAGCCAACGCCGGCAGCGGCAAGAAAAGGCCCAGCCGCCCCGCCGCTATTTCCCCCGCGCCGGCTCTCTTCGAGATGCAAGAGCCCCTCGAAGATGAGCGTGTCCACCATCTCGAACGGCACCTCGAGCGTCGGCCCCACCTTCACCGCCGCTCCGCCGGAGATCAGCAGCGCCGGCGCATGCCCCGCCCGCGCCGCGAGCCGCCGATACTGCCGCTCGATCGCCCCGGCGATGCCGTTCGTGCCACCGCTCATCAGCGCGTCGCTCGTGTTGGTGGGGAAGTCCACCACTTCGCCGGTGGGCACGCGCAGGCCGGCGGTGCCCATCTCGAGCGCCTTCAGCATCAGGCCGAAGCCGGGCAGGATGAGGCCGCCGAGGAAGCGGCCGCCGGCGTCGAGCGCATCGACCGTGACCGCGGTGCCCACCATCACCACCAGCGCGGCGCGGGGTGTGCCGCCGGTGGCCGCGGCGGCCGTCAGCGCGCGGCGGCGTGCGCCGGCCAGTGCCACCCAGCGGTCGGCGCCCAGGCGGTGCGGGTGGTCGTAGCCGTTCACGAGGCCGTCCTCCGCGGCGGCGGGCACCACCCAGCGCGGTGCCACGTCCCACGGCGCCATCTGCTCCTCGACGCGGCGGCGCACGGCGTCGCCGGCGACGATGGATCCGAGCATGCCGGCCGGCTCGGGCAGCGCCTTCCAGTCGCCCTCGGCGAGTTCGTCGATCGTCTCCAGGAACACCGCGCCTTGCGCCAGCACTTCCGCGCCGGAGCGCGGCGCCTCGTACAGCGCCCACTTCAGGCGCGTGTTGCCCACGTCGATGGCGAGGAAACCGTGCGGCTGGGCCATGGGCGCGCATGGTAGCGAGGCCGGCGCGGCGATGGCATCATCGGCCGCGCCAATTGACGTTAACGTCAATTGGGCCGCGGGCTCTTCAGCCCGCCACGTTCTGCGTCCCAGCCCCTCGCCTCCGCCCCTGACGCGCGCCTGCCGCACGCCTTCGCCATGACCGACCTGTCCGCCGAATTCAAGGCCCTCGCCGAGTACCGCCCGACGAACAAGGTGCGCTTCGTCACCGCCGCCAGCCTGTTCGACGGCCACGACGCGGCGATCAACATCATGCGCCGCATCCTGCAGGGCATGGGCGCCGAGGTCATCCACCTCGGCCACAACCGCAGCGTCGACGAGATCGTCACCGCGGCGCTGCAGGAAGACGTGCAGGGCATCGCCGTCAGCAGCTACCAGGGCGGCCACGTCGAGTACTTCAAGTACATGGTCGACCTGCTGCGCGAGCGCGGCGGCGCCGGCATCCAGGTGTTCGGTGGCGGCGGCGGCGTCATCGTGCCGGCCGAAATCCGCGAGCTGCAGGCCTACGGCGTGGCGCGCATCTACTCGCCCGAGGACGGCCAGCGCATGGGCCTGGCGGGAATGATCGGCGAGATGGTGATGCGCTGCGACGCCGACTTGAGCGCGCAGGTGCCGAAGGACGCCGCGGCACTGCAAGGCCACACCGAAGCGGCCTGGCGCGCGCTGGCGCAGGCGATCACGGCGCTGGAGAACGGGAAGGCCGAGCCCGGTTTCAAGGCGGCGCTGACGAAGGCCGCCAAGGACACGAAGATCCCCGTGCTCGGCGTCACCGGCACCGGCGGCGCCGGCAAGTCGAGCCTCACGGATGAGCTGATTCGCCGCCTGCGCCTGGACCAGGGCGACCGGCTGCGCGTGGCCGTCATCAGCATCGACCCCAGCCGGCGCAAGAGCGGCGGCGCGCTGCTCGGCGACCGCATCCGCATGAACGCGATCGGGCCGTGGCAGCAAGGGCCGCGCGTCTTCATGCGCTCGCTGGCCACGCGCGACTTCGGCAGCGAGATCAGCCAGGCGCTGCCCGATGTCGTCACCGCCTGCAAGGCCGCCGGCTTCGACCTCGTCGTCGTCGAGACCTCGGGCATCGGCCAGGGCGACGCGGCGATCGTGCCGCTGGTGGACGTGCCGCTGTACGTGATGACGCCCGAGTACGGCGCCGCCAGCCAGCTCGAGAAGATCGACATGCTCGACTTCGCCGAGTTCGTGGCCATCAACAAGTTCGACCGCAAGGGCGCGGCCGACGCGCTGCGCGACGTCGCCAAGCAGGTGCAGCGCAACAAGGAGGCGTTCAAGACGCCGCCCGAGCGGATGCCGGTGTTCGGCACGATGGCCAGCCGCTTCAACGACGACGGCGTCACGGCGCTGTACCAGGCGCTGCTGCCGCGGCTGGCGGCGCTGGGGCTGAAGGTGGACACCGCTGACGGCAAGGGCCGCTTGCCGGTGGTGAGCACGCGCGCCAGCACGAACCAGGTGGCCATCGTGCCCGGCGCGCGCGTGAGCTACCTCGCCGACATCGCCGAGACGGTGCGCGGCTACAAGCGCCGCGCACGCGAGCAGGCGGTGCTCGCGCGCGAGATCCAGCAGCTGCGCGAAAGCGCACGCATGGTCGCGGCGGCGGGTGCGGAGAAGGCTCCGGCCGCCGAAGTGCGTAGCGTGCTCGAGGGCGAGGCCGCCCGCCGCGAAGCGAAGCTGGAGCCCGCGGCGAAGAAGCTCTTGGCGATGTGGCCGCAGATGAAGCAGGCCTACGCCGGCGACGAGTACGTGGTGAAGATCCGCGACAAGGAGATCCGCACCGCGCTCGTGCACACGACGCTCTCAGGCAACAAGATCCGCAAGGTGGCCCTGCCGCATTACGAAGACCACGGCGAACTATTGAAGTGGCTGCTGCTGGAGAACGTGCCCGGCAGCTTCCCGTACACGGCCGGCGTCTTCGCGTTCAAGCGCGAGAACGAGGACCCCACGCGCATGTTCGCGGGCGAAGGCGATGCCTTCCGCACCAACCGGCGTTTCAGGCTCGTCAGCGAAGGCATGCCGGCCAAGCGCCTCTCGACCGCGTTCGACTCGGTCACGCTCTACGGCAACGACCCCGACCTGCGCCCCGACATCTACGGCAAGGTGGGCAACTCGGGCGTCAGCATCGCCACGCTCGACGACCTCAAGGTGCTCTATTCGGGCTTCGACCTCTGCGCGCCGAACACGAGCGTGAGCATGACGATCAACGGCCCGGCGCCACGATCCTGGCGATGTTCATGAACGCGGCCATCGACCAGCAGCTCGCGAAGTTCCGCGCCGACAACCAGCGCGAACCCACCGACGACGAAGCCGCGAAGATCCGCGCCTGGGCGCTGGCGAACGTGCGCGGCACCGTGCAGGCCGACATCCTGAAGGAAGACCAGGGCCAGAACACCTGCATCTTCTCCACCGAGTTCAGCCTGAAGGTGATGGGCGACATCGCCGAGTACTTCGTGCACCACGACGTGCGCAACTTCTACTCGGTGAGCATCAGCGGCTATCACATCGCCGAGGCGGGTGCGAACCCGATCAGCCAGCTCGCGTTCACGCTTTCCAACGGCTTCACGTATGTCGAGGCGTACCTCGCACGCGGCATGCACATCGACAGACTTCGCGCCCAACCTCAGCTTCTTCTTCAACGGCATGGACCCGAGTACACGGTACTCGGGCGCGTCGCGCGGCGCATCTGGGCCACCGCGATGCGCGACCGCTACGGCGCCAACGAGCGCAGCCGGCTCGTACCACTGCCAGGACGAGCGGCCGTTCACTGCACGCGCAGGAGATCGCGTTCAACGACATCCGCACGACGCTGCAGGCGCTGATCGCCACCTACGACAACGCCAACAGCCTGCACACGAATGCGTATGACGAGGCGATCACCACGCCCACCGAGGAAAGCGTGCGCCGCGCGATGGCGATCCAGCTCGTCATCAACCGCGAGTGGGGCCTGGCGAAGAACGAAAACCCGAACCAGGGCGCGTTCATCATCGACGAGCTGACCGAACTGGTCGAAGAAGCGGTGCTGGCCGAGTTCGAGCGCATCGCCGAACGCGGCGGCGTGCTCGGCGCGATGGAAACCGGCTACCAGCGCGGCAAGATCCAGGAAGAGAGCCTGCACTACGAGATGCTCAAGCACACGGGTGAGTACCCGATCATCGGCGTCAACACCTTCCGCAACCCGGCGGGCGACATCGAGAAGCCCATCGAACTCGCCCGCAGCACCGAGGAAGAAAAGCAAAGCCAGCTCGCCCGCCTGGCCGACTTCCACACCCGCCACGCGGCCGAGGCGCCGGCGCTGCTCGAACGCCTTCAGCGCGCCGTGATCGAGAACCGCAACGTCTTCGCCGTGCTGATGGACGCCGTGCGTGCCTGCTCGCTCGGGCAGATCACGAAGGCGCTGTTCGAGGTCGGCGGGCAGTACCGGCGCAGCATGTGAGGCCGCGCGCTCTTTCGGAGGCCGACTGGGCCGAGGAGCTGCGCCGCCGGGCACTCGAAGCCGGCCCGGCGTGAAGCCGGCGCGGCTACGGGCGCAGGCCGAGGAGGATCTGCTGGCGATCGCTCGCTGGTACGCCAGCGAAGCCGGTGCCGTTGTCGCGGCGCCCGGACGAGAGGAATCAAGAGGGGAAGCGAGAGGGCTCGCCGCACCTCGAATCGTGCCGGTTTGAGGCTACGCTCGGGCATGCCCGAGCCTCAGCCTGCTGCTGCCCTCGCGCCGGTCTCCGCGGCCGGCGACGAGCCGCGCTACGGCTGGGTCGTGGTGTGGGCCTGCTTTGCCGCGCTGGCGGTGATCTTCGGCATCGCCTACTCGTTCGCGGCGTTCTTCGAGTCGTTCGCAGCCGAGTTCGGCGCCGCACGCGCCGACGTGTCGCTCGTCTTCGGCGTCACCGGGCTCGTGTACTTCGCTCTCGGTGCCTTCGGCGGCATGCTCGCCGACCGCTTCGGGCCGCGCCGGGTGACGAGCGCCGGCATGCTTTGCATCGTCGCCGCGCTCGTGGCCGGCAGCCGCAGCACGTCGATGGCGCAGGTGACGCTCGCCTACGGCGTCGTGCTCGGCCTTGGCGTGGCGCTCGTCTACACGCCTGCCATCGGCTGCGTGCAGCCGTGGTTCACGCGCCGGCGCGGCCTGGCCGCCGGCATCGCCAGCGCCGGCATCGGCGCCGGGACGCTGGGGGTGCCGCTCATGGCCGCGGCGGCCATCGTGCAATGGCATTGGCGCGGCGCGATGCTGGCGCTGGCGGCGTTCGTCGCCGTCATCGGGCTCGCCTCGACGCTGCTGTTGCGGCCGGCGCCGACGGCACGGCGCGTTGCCGGCGGCGTGGTGCCAGGCGTGCCGCTCGGCCCGGCGCTGGCGGGCGTGCGCTTTCGCTGGCTGTACGTGATGTGCCTGGCCGGGGCGCCGAGCATGTTCGTGCCGTTCGCGCACCTGTCGGCTTCGGCACGCGCGACCTCGGCATCGCCGAGGCGCAGGCGGTGGGGCTGGTGGGCCTCATCGGCATCGGCAGCTTGAGCGGCCGCTTCGGCGTCGGCTGGCTCGCCGACCACCTCGGCCGCGGCCCGGCGCTGGTGGCGGTGATGGGCTCGCTCGGGGCTTCGATGCTGCTGTGGCTGATCGCGCCGGGCTACGCGACGCTGGCCGTGTTCGCGCTGTGGATGGGCCTGAGCTACGGCGGCAGCGTCTCGCTGATGCCCGCACTGTGCATGGACTTTTTCGGCGCCCGCGCGGTGAGCTCGATCATCGGCACGCTGTACACCGGTGCGGCGTTCGGCAACCTCGCCGGGCCTTGGCTGGCCGGGCGCGTGTTCGACGCCACGGGCAGCTACGCGCCGGTGATCGGCGGCTGCGCAACGCTGTCGGCACTGGCCACCTTTGCTGCATGGCGGGCGACAATGCCCGCGGCTCCCGTGAAGACGGCGCAGAGCACGCGTTAGGCGCGGACGGCGCAGACGGCGCAGCAGGCGCACACCACACGACGACAACAACACCACGACGAGGGGAAACACCACCATGAGCCGCCTCATCCTCGAACGTGCTCGACCACGAAGCGAAGCGCGCAGACAAGGTCTACTTCACGCAGCCCACCGGCGACGGCAAGGTCGTCGACTACACCTGGGCGCAGGTGGTCGGCGAAGCGCGGCGCATGGCCGCGCATCTGCTGGTCACTGGGCCTGCCGCGCGGCGCGCGCCGGTAGCCATCCTGTCGAAGAACTGCGCCCACTTCATCATGGCCGAGCTGGCCATCTGGCTCGGCGGCTACACGACGGTGGCGATCTTCCCCACCGAGACGGCGGACACGGTTCGGTACGTGCTCGAGCACAGCGAGTCGAGCGCGTAGCCTTCGTCGGCAAGCTCGACACCTGGACAGCGCAACGGGCGGGCGTGCCGAAGGGGCTGCCGTGCATCGCGTTCCCGCTCGCACCGGCCGAGGCGAGCGCGACTTCGAGGGCTGGGACGCCATCGTCGCGCGCACCGCGCCGCTGGCCGGGCGCATCACGCGGCGCCGACGAACTGGCGATGCTCATCTACACCTCGGGCTCGACCGGCACCCCCAAGGGCGTGATGAACACGTTCGGCGCCTTCTCGTGGGCTTCGGCGGCGGCGGCCGACTTCGCGCGCGAGCGCTCGGCCCCGGCGCCGAGCGGCGCGTCATCGTACCTGCCGCTGGCACTGGCTTCGAGCGCACGTGGATCGAGGCGCCACGCTCGTCGAAGGCACGACGCAGATGTTCTTCGCCGACACGCTACCAGTCGTTCGTCGAGGACGTGAAATAGCCCAGGCGCGCCCGACGCTGTTCATCTCGGTGCCGCGGCTGTGGCTGAAGTTCCAGCAGGGCGTGTTCGCGAAGATGCCGCCGGCCAAGCTCGAGGCGGCTGCTGAAGATCCCGATCCTCAGGCGCATCATCGCCAAGAAGGTGCTCACCCGGGGCTCGGCCTCGATGCGGTTCTCTACGCCGGCAGCGGCTCGGCGCCGCTGCCGCCGGAGCTGATCAAGTGGTACCTGCGCCTGGGCTTGAAGCTCGGCGAGGGCTGGCGGCATGACCGAGGACAACTCGGTCTCGCACACGTCGCTGCTGGACGTGCCGGGCGCCGCCGAGCCCGGCTGGGTGGGCGTGCCGATGAAGGGCGTCGAGGTCAAGCTCAGCGACGACGGCGAGGTGCTGATCAAGTCGCCCGGCCAGTTCAGCGGCTACTACAAGCAGCCCGAACTCACGGCCGCTTCGTTCACCGAAGACGGCTTCTTCCGCACCGGCGACCTCGGCGAGCGGCGGCCGAACGCAGCCTGCTGAAGATCACCGGCCGCGCCAAGGAATTGTTCAAGACCGCCAAGGGCAAGTACGTTGCGCCGGCGCCGATCGAGAACCGGCTGCTCGCGCACCCGCTCGTCGAGTCGTGCATGGTCTCCGGCGTCGGCATGAGCGCGGCCTATGCCCTGGTGGTGCCGGCCGAGGAGATGCGGCCGCGCCTTTCCGACCCCGAAGCGCGGGCGCAGTTCGAAGGCGAGATGGCGGCGCTGCTCGATCGAGTGAACAGCGAAGTGGCCGACTACGAGCAGCTGGCGATGCTGGTGCTGGCACGCGAGGCGTGGAGCATCGAGTCGGGCACGCTGACGCCGACGATGAAGATCAAGAGAAGCCACATCGAAGCCAACGTGGCGCCGAAAGTCGAAGGCTGGTACGCCGCGCGCAAGCCGGTGCTGTGGGCTTGAGCGGCACGCCGAAGTCCCTGGCAAGCCGATGGAACGCAGCCCCATGGCACTCGCAGACGCCCTGGCACCGCGCCACGGCGGTGACCGCATCGCCGAGGCGCTGCAAGCCCACGGCGTGCAGCGCATCTTCACGCTGTGCGGCGGGCACATCTCGCCGATCCTCGCCGCTGCGAAGGCGCGCGGCATCCGCATCGTCGACGTGCGCGACGAGGTCACGGCGGTGTTCGCCGCCGACGCGACGGCGCGCCTGACGGGCCAGCCCGGCGTCGCCGCGGTGACCGCGGGGCCGGGCATCACCAACACGATCACCGCGCTGAAGAACGCGCAGCTCGCGCAGTCGCCGGTGATCCTGCTCGGCGGCGCCGCGCCGACCGAGCTGCAAGGGCGCGGCGCGCTGCAGGACATCGACCAGCGGCCGCTGGTGGCGCCGCACGTCAAGCGTTTCCTGAAGATGAGACGCGTGCGCGAGCTCGGGCCTGCGGTGGCCGAGGCGTTCGAGCTGGCGATGTCCGACGTGCCCGGACCGGTGTTCATCGAGTGCCCGGTGGACCTGCTGTACCCCGAGGCCGAGATCCGCAAGTGGTATGCCGAAGCGGCGGGGAAGGGCACGGCGCTGCCTGACCGCGCACTGCGCTGGTACCTGAACCGCCACGCCGAGCGCATGTTCGCCGGTGCGGGTGATCGGTCCGCCGCACCGGCGCCGCGCGGCGTGGTCGTACCGCGCGCCAGCGACAGCGCGTTGCACCGCGCCGCGGCGATGCTGGAACGCGCGAAGCAGCCGCTCTTCGTCATCGGCAGCCAGGCCGTGGTGCAGGCCGACGAGGCCGATCAGCTGGCCGAGGCCGTGGGGCGCTTGAACGTGCCGGTGTACTTGTCCGGCATGGCGCGCGGCCTGCTCGGGCGCGACCACCCGCTGCAGATGCGGCACGCGCGCCGCAACGCGCTGCGCGAGGCCGATTGCGTGCTGCTGGCCGGCGTGCCGTGCGACTTCCGCCTCGACTACGGCCGCCACGTGCGCCGCAGCGCGACGCTGATCGCGGCCAACCGCAGCGCCAAGGACGCGCGCCTGAATCGCCGTCCGGATGTCGCCGCCATCGGCGACGCCGGCCAGTTCATTCGTGCGTTGGCCCAGACGCTGCCCACCACCGCCGGCCGCTGGTCGGAGTGGGTCGCGGCCCTGCGCGCGCGCGACCTTCAACGCGAAGCCGAGATCGACCGGCAGGCCGCTGCGACCGGCGAATACGTGAACCCGCTCGCCTTCTTCCGCGCCCTCGACGCCGAGGCCGGCGACGACGCGGTGTTCGTCGCCGACGGCGGCGACTTCGTCGGCACGGCCAGCTACGTGCTGCGCCCGCGCGCGCCGCTCGGCTGGCTCGACCCCGGAGCCTTCGGCACGCTCGGCGTCGGCGCCGGCTTCGCGATGGGCGCGGCGCTGGCGCGGCGCAGCGCCGGCCAAGATGCAGGCGAGCCGCGCGAGGTGTGGATCGTCTTCGGCGACGGCGCCTGTGGCTGGAGCCTTTCGGAGTTCGACAGCTTCGTGCGCCAGGGCATCCCGGTGATCGCGGTGGTGGGCAACGACGCCGGCTGGACGCAGATTGCGCGCGAGCAGGTGAAGATGCTCGGCGACGACGTCGGCACCGTGCTCGCGCGCTCCGACTACCACCAGGTGGCCGCCGGCTTCGGCGCCGAAGGGCTGCTCCTGCAGCGCGGCTACGAAGCGCGCGCGGTGCTGCGCCGTGCGCGCGAACTGGCGCGCCAGGGCAAGCCCGTGCTCGTGAACGTGTGGCTCGACAAGACCGAGTTCCGCGAGGGATCGCTGTCGATGTAGGAAGATCGTGGCCCAGGACTGCCTCAAGGAGCGCTTCAATGAATCGACAGCCTGCCGTCGCAGTTGATCCTGAAGTCCTCGGCGGAACACCCGTCTTCGCCGGCACGCGGGTTCCCGTGCGCGTCCTGTTCGAGCACCTCGAAGCGGGCGACCCACTGGACGACTTCCTGTCCGACTTTCCGACGGTGAGCCGCGAGCAGGCCATCGCGGTGCTCGAGGAAGCGCGCGCTGCGGTGGCGCCCGATGCGCATCCTGCTTGAGGAAAGCGATGCCCATCGACCCGAAGGCCCTGCTGCCGCTGAACGCCGCGGTGCTCTCCGACACGCTGGACAGCCTGGGCTTCACCGGGCAGGCGATGAAGCCGTTCATGCGGCCGCTGGACGACGCGCTGGTGCTCGTCGGGCGCGCGCGCACGGGCCTGTACATGCCGGTGTATGCACCGCCGGCCGCGGGGGAGAACCCCTACGAAGTGGAGATCGCGCTCGTCGATGACCTGAGGCCGGGCGAAGTGCCCGTCCTCGCCTGCGACGGCCCGAGCGAGCGCATCGCGCCGTGGGGCGAACTGCTGTCCACCGCCAGCCGCGCGCGCGGCGCCGCCGGCTGCGTCACCGACGGGCTCGTGCGCGACGTGCGCCAGATCCGTGAGATGCGCTTCCCGGTCTTCGCCGGCGGCATCGGCCCGCTGGACACGAAGGGTCGCGCCCGCATGGTCGAGCGCGACGTGACGGTGCAATGCGCCGGCGTCACGGTGCGGCCGGGCGACCTCGTGTTCGGCGATGTCGACGGCGTCGTCGTCATCCCGCAGGAGGCGGAAGCCGAAGTCGTGCGCCGGGCGCTGGAGAAGGTAAGCGGCGAGACCGACACGCGCGCGGCGCTGGAGCGTGGCGAGAAGCTCGCCGATGTGTTCCGGCGGCTCGGGATTCTCTGAGGTCGCTGAAGGCGGCAGGGCTGCGCGCGCTGCGACCCGCTACCGCGCCAGCCGCGACACGATGAGCTGGTCGCCGACGAGCGAGCCGTATTCCCACGGCTCCTGGCGCTGGCCGGTGGCTTGCAGCACGGCCTGGCGCACGCGCCGCAGCACGAGGGCGATGTCTTCCTGCGCGTCCAGGTGCTGCAGCAGCGCGGTCGTGTAGGGGCTGTTGCGGCCGTTGCCGTCTTCGGCGGTGGAGCCGTCGCGGGTGGCGTACGACAGCAGCGTGCCGCTCACCGTGGACACCGGCGCCAGGCCGGTGCCGGCACCGCTGCGCGTGCTGCGCAAGGAGCGCGACAGCGGGTTGTCGCGGCAGGCATCGAGGAAGACCACGCGCGTGCCCGCGGGCAGGTAGTCGAGCGCGTCGTCCAGCGACACGGTGTTGAGCTTTACCGTGCCCACGCTCGCCGCGTCGCCGGTCATGTCCACCGGGACGATGTAGTTGATGCCGCCCACCTGCAGGCCGTGGCCGGCGTAGAAGAAGAGGTTGACGTCGTAGCCGGCGGCGCGCTTCTGGAAATCGGTGAGCGCGCGCACGAGGGCCGAACGATCGACGTCCTGGTACAGGTCGACCTCGATGCCGTAGCTGCGCAGCTTGGCCGCGATGGCCTGCGCGTCGCGTGGCGGGTTCGGCAGCGTGCCGAGCTGCGCGTAGCGGCCGTTGCCGATGACGAGCGCGCGGGCGCGCCGGGCCTTCACCGGCGCTTCGCCCGTGGTGCCCGCGGCCGGCCCGCGCCCGCGCGCCATCTGGTCGCGCAGCGAATCGAGTTGCGCGCGCAGCTCGGCCAGCTCGGCGGCGGTGGGTGAGGCGGGCGAGCCCGCATCACGGGCCGTTGTCGCCGCGGCGGGGGGCGCGGCGGACGGGGTCGTGGGCGCGGCCGTGGGGCCGGTGGCGGCGGCCCCGGCGGGCGCCGCGCCCGTGGCGGTAGGCGTTGCCGCCGCCGCAGCGGCGGCGGCAGCCGCGACTGCGAGGCCTCGGCGTATGCCGCGAACTGCGCGGCCGTCAACGGCGAGCGACCGTCCGACAGCACGAGCTTGCATTGGCACTCGGCGCTGGCGCCGCGGGCCGCGCAGGCGGCAGTCGGTGAGCGCCTTGTGTTGCGCTGCGCCGAGTCGGCCATCGCCGCGGTCGTCACCCGCCCTGCCAACGCCGCCCACCGCGCGCTTGCACTGCGGCAGCGACGGCGTTGCCGCGACCGAGTAGTAGCCGTTCGAAGGCACGACGCGGCGCAGGTCGGCACCGAACTGGCCCACCACGTCGTCGTTCGCCAGGCCGTGGTCGGTGAGCACGACCGGGCGCCGTCGGCGAAGATAATGCGAAAGCGCTCGGGGCAGTCCGCGCTCCACGCGTGCATCGGCGAGAGCAGCAGCGGCACGAACGCCGCAACGAAGGTGGCGAGACGGTTCACGCGCGATGCTTGAGGCGATTCACCAAGCAATCCTAGCGCGGCGAAGCGCGCCGGAACATCGCTCGTTCAGCCGAGGTTTGATCCAGGTTCAGCCGAACAAGCCCGGTGCGCGCGCCGGATCGACGCCGTCTGCGGCGTAGAAGCAGGCAGGGCACACGGCGCGGTAGCGCTCGTTGCCGCCGATCAGCACCTGTTCGCCTTGCAGCACGCGCCGGCCCTCGGCGTCGATGCGCATGTTCATGCTCGCCTTGCGGCCGCAGGCGCAGATGGTCTTCATCTCCTCCAGCTCGTCGGCCAGCGTCAAGAGCTTCGCCGAGCCGGGGAACGCTTCGCCGCGGAAGTCGCCTCTCAAGCCGTAGCACAGCACCGGCGGCCCATCGACATGCGCCATGCCGGTGCAGTTCGGCCACCTGCTCGGGCGTGAGGAACTGCGCTTCGTCGATGAGCAGGCAGGCGATGTCGGCCGGCAGCGCCACGCGCTCGAAGCGCGTGCCGGGGCCGAAGGTGGCGGCGCTGCGCTGAAGGCCGAGGCGCAGCCGATCACGCCGCGCCCGCTGCGGTCATCGTGCGCGGCGGTGAAGAGCGCCACCTTCATGCCGCGCTCCTCGTAGTTGTGCGCCGCCTGCAAGAGCGCCGTGCTCTTGCCGGCGTTCATCGCCGCGTAGCGGAAGTACAGCTTGGCCATGCGGGCGCGGCGGGAGCGAGAGAGGTGGGGCAGGAAGATGAGAAGGCGGGGCGCGGTCATTGTCGGGCACCATCGTCGCTCGGCCCCCTTGCTCGGCTTCGCCCTGCTTCGCCCCTGCTTCGCCTCGCCCTTCCCTGCCGCGGCGTTCCCGTCGTTGCTGCTCCTTCGCTGCGGACTGCCGCCGCTGACTCTCGCCGCTTTCGCGCAACCTCGCCATCCGCCCTGCCCACGCCCATGCCTGCAACCACCACCGCGCCCGCCCTTAACCCCTTCGGCCTCATCGGCCTGGCCGTGATGGGCCAGAACCTCGTGCTCAGCGTCGAAAGCCGCGGCTTCGCGGTGAGCGTCTACAATCGCAGCGGCGATGTGACTGCGGGCTTCGTCGCCGCGCGCACCCGGGCAAGCGGCTCACGGCGACGAAGACGCTGCCGCAGTTCGTGGCCTCGCTGGCGCGGCCGCGCGTCCTGCTGATGGTGAAGGCCGGAAGCGCGGTGGACGCGGTGCTCGAGCAACTGGTGCCTTTGCTGGACGCCGGCGACATCGTCATCGACGGCGGCAACAGCCACTTCGCCGACACCGAGCGGCGCGACGCGGCGCTCACGGCGCGCGGCCTGCGCTTCGTCGGCACCGGCGTCTCCGGCGGCGAGGAAAGGCGCGCGCAAGGGCCCTTCGATCATGCCCGGCGGCCAATAGCACATGGGAAGTGCTGCGGCCGATCTTCGAGAGCATCGCGGCGCGCGTGGGCCGGCGCCAGGCCGAGCCCTGCGTCATGCACATCGGCGAAGGCGGCGCCGGGCACTACGTGAAGATGGTGCACAACGGCATCGAGTACGGCGACATGCAGCTCATCTGCGAGGCCTACGCGCTGATGCAGGCCGCGGGCATGAGCACGGGCATGGCCGGCGTCTTCGAGCAGTGGAACGAAGGCGAGCTGCAGAGCTACCTCATCGAGATCACCGCGCGCATCCTCGCGCAGCGCGACGCGGAGACCGGCAAGCCCGTCGTCGACCTCCTCCTCGACAAGGCCGGCCAGAAGGGCACCGGGCAGTGGACGCTCGCCAGCGCCGCCGACAACGCGGTGGTGGTGAGCACGATCAACGCCGCCGTCGAGGCGCGCGTGCTCAGCTCGATGAAGGCGGCGCGCGTGGCGGCGAGCGCGCGGCTTCACGGTCCGGCCGGGCCCGCCGGGCGCATCGCATTGAGTTCCGAAGCGCTGGTGCCCAAGCTGCACGAGGCGCTGTACGCGAGCAAGATCGTCAGCTACGCGCAGGGCCTGGACCTGATGCGCACGATGAGCGCGAAGAAGAACTGGAACCTCGACCTCGGCGGCATCGCGCGCATCTGGCGCGGCGGGTGCATCATCCGCGCCCGCTTCCTCGGGCATATCGCCGAGGCGTACCGCAGCGAAGGCGGCGCCGCGGCGCCGGCCAACCTGATGCTGGCGCCGTTCTTCGAAGCGGTGCTCAACCGCGCGCAGGCGGCGTGGCGCGAGGTGGTGGCGCTGGCCGTGACGGCCGGCGTGCCGGTGCCGGCATGAGCGCCTCACTGGCCTACTACGACGCCTACCGCAGCGCGCGCCTGCCGGCGAACCTCTTGCAGGCGCAGCGCGACCCGCTTCGGCGCGCACCTACGAAAAGGCGCATCGACCGGCCGGCCGGCGAGTTCTTCCACACGAACTGGCCCGAAGTGATCGACTGAAGCCAGCGGTCGAAGCCAGCGGCTGAAGTCATTCGCTGAACACCGCGAGCAGCGCCAGCACGTCGTCCTTCGTGCGGTAGCGGCCGAACGCCGCCTCGTCCTGCTCGCGCACGATGGGGAAGGTGTCCAGCGCGTAGGCCGCGTCGTCGGCGTTCAGGCCGTAGAGGTGGAAGAAGAGCGCGTCGAGCGCAGCGCGGCGCCGGCGGCGGTCTTCCTCGTCCCAGCGCACCGGCGGCAGCACGTTGCCGGCATCGTCGACGTAGCCGAGGTCGCGCGCGAACGTGGCCAGGTCGTGCGCCGTGTAGCTGAGCGCCAGCACCTGCGGCACCACGAAGTCGGCGATGGTGGGGTGCGCGTGGCGGCCGTTCATCAGGCCGTCCTTGCGCATGCGCTCGGCGAAGGCGGCGGGCAGGGGGTCGTCGAAGCGCTCGGGGGGGACGACGAGGAGTTGCTCGAGGATGAACCAGTTCAGGTGCGTCCTTCGCCTTCTGCCGGGTGACATAGTCGAACACGACTGTTCATCGTGGCGAGCAGCAGACTGCACGACCGGGCTGCCGCGGCGCCGGACAGCTCTGGATCGGGTAGCAGCAGCGGAAGCGTGTTGCCCGCGCGTCGATGAGGGACGATCGCCGCGATCGCCGTGCGGATGTTGGTCGGGTTAGTGATGTCGCGGAAGGCCAGCGCCCAACGTCGATCTTCGCGGGTATTCGTGGCGACCCAGTACTGTGGCTCAGGGAAGAAATCGAAGTCTGCCCGCTCAGCGGCGGTGGAGGAGCGGGGCTCGATGCCACTTGCATATTGGCGAGGTTGACCTGGGCGTGGTTTGCCCGGTGATCGAAGTGCCATATCGACTTGCCCACGAGCAACGGCAATGCCGTTTCCTCGCCCCGTTCCCAACGTCCACCCGTCGACGGCTTCCACCTGCCGACGCGAGCTCCTGCCGAGTCAGAAACAGGCTGAGGTCATTCGTCATATGCAGCACGGTCGTGTAGGTGACCGGCCCTCTTCGATGCTCGGCAGAGAACCCAGCGCGGCTGACGCCGCCATGTCGCCAGGATCGGTTGGTGCCGGTAGATGCCGAGCACGAGATCGGCGTCACGTTGCGTCCTGAAGACGGGAGCCGCGCCAGTGTTCGGATTGACCAGCGAGAAATCGGCTGCGGCCAGCACTAGCGTTCGCGCGGGCTCATCCAGTTCTGCAACGTTGTGCAGGTAGTACGCGCACCGAGAGGCAGCGAATGTCCTCGACGATTGCGCCGAACACCAACGCTGCGAGCTTGAAGTTGTCGTGCACGTCCTCGAAGAAGAACCCCTTGTTCTCGAAGTCGAAGAAGGCGCCCAGCCGCTTCGTCGTCGCGATGCTGCGGAAGAACTCGGCTGCGCCCTTGTCGGCGGCGATGCCGCTCGGCGTCAGCAGCGCCACCACGCCGTCGGGCTTCACCAGCGCCTGCGCGCGCTCGACGAAGAGGCTGTACAGGTTCACGTCGCCGCCGCCCAGCAGCGGGTAGTCGCCGGCCTTGGCCAGCACGCGCGCGTTGGCTTCGGCGCGTGCCACCGCGGCGGCGTAGTCGGCGGCCAGCGGCGCGCCTTTGCCCTGCAACGCCGCGATCATCGCCTTGCGGTCGGCGGCGCGCGGCTGCGAAGCGATGGCCGGGTCGCGCTCGGCGAACCACTCCACTTCCTGCAACTTGATGCGGTCCCACGGCAGGTTGCCGATCACCGCGTCGAAGCCCGGCGCCTGGGTGGCGAAGGCGGTGGGGAAGGCGGTCCACCAGTGGAAGAAGCGCTCTTCGGCGGCGAGCGCGCGCACGCGCGCCAGCAGTTCGTTGGCGGCGCGGGCGGCTTCGGTGTTGCCTTCCCCACTGTCCAATCGGCCCGCATGCAGGAGCGCCACGAGGTTGCGCTCGGGCGACAGCAGTTCGTGCAGCGCCTGCTTCAGCGCCGCATCGCCGCCGGCGGCCAGCTTTGCGAGCTGCTGTGCCTTGGCCGGGGGCCACCCGGGCACAAGCCAGCGCAAGGCGCGCCAGAAGTCCAACAGCGCGTGCAGCGGCGCCACCTTCGCCTCGGCCTCGTCGGCGAGCTGCTTGGAAAGCCGCACCTCGGCGATGTCGACGTCGGTGAACTCGGCCACCTGCGCCAGGTTCTTCGCCGCGAACTCCAGGCGCTGCATCTCGGCCTGCTGGAAGAGCATGCCCAGCGCCTGCAACCCGCGCTGCACGTCGGCGAGCTTTTCGCCGTGCAGGCTGTCGCCGTGCTTCAGGTGATGGTCGAGGAACGACAGCGGCGCGCCGACGGTGAAGGTGTGCAGCCACAGCGCCGTCTTCGCCAGTTCCACCGCCATCGCGTTCTTGTCGACGCCGAAGAGGCTCTTCTTCAGCACCATGCGGCGAACGATGTGGCGGTCGTCGAGCTGCGCGTCGGTGACTTGCCAGCCATGCTCGCTGGCCTGCTTGCGGATGGCCGCGCGGATGTGCGCGATGCGCGCCACGAGCGGGCTTTCCCAGGGCCGGCCGCGCTCCACGAGGTGCGCCGCCCACGGTTGCGCGGCGACGAGCAGGTGCGCCGCGGTGGCCGCTTCGAGCACGCGGTCGGCGAGGAAGTCGACCAGCGCCACCAGGAAGTGGCCGCTGCCCATCGCCGGGTCGCAGACTTTCAGTTCGAGCATCGCGCTGGCGGGGTCGGCGGCGTCGAGCCGTTCCCAATCGGCTGGCGTCAGCGATGCCTTCTTCTTCCAGGCGGCGACGAGTTTCTCGAACGCCGCCTGCCGCTCGTCGGCGAGCAGGCCGACGCTTTCGCGCAGGATCAGGCGCACGAGGTCGTCGTGCGTGTAGTAGCTGCCCGAGGTCTTGCGCGCGAAGCTCGCCGGGCGCGCGACGATGCGGTCGATCTCGGGCTTGTCGCGGTAGTCGTCCTCGGCCTGCACCTCGTGCACCAGGCTGTATTCGAGCAGCCGCTCGTAGATGCCGCCCAGGTGGCTGACCGAGAGGTCGCGGTAGTTGATCCAGCCGTGCAGCACGTCTTCGGTGCGGCGGCTGAGGGCGTCGATGATCGGCGCCAGCACGACATCGGGCACGGTTGTGCGTTCGAGCAGCAGCGAGC
This sequence comes from Rubrivivax sp., assembly GCA_046348035.1. Classification (GTDB taxonomy): domain Bacteria; phylum Pseudomonadota; class Gammaproteobacteria; order Burkholderiales; family Burkholderiaceae_C; genus Rubrivivax. The sequence continues at coordinate 83,952 of JAXMEZ010000006.1, forward strand.
GGCCGCGGTTGAAGAGGCCGCCGTTGTAGGCCGGCATGCCGATCGAGTCGTCGCCGTCGTCGATCAGCTGGAAGGCGCCCTTCAGTGCCAGCCACAGCCGGCTCATCGTGCTCGACCACTTCGCGCCCGCCTCGACCTTGTCGCGCACGTCTTCGCGCAACGCGCGCACGCTGTAGGCGCGGTAGCGCGGGTCGTCCACCGGCAAGAGGCGCCGGTCTTCGGCGTAGAAGAGGAACAGCAGGCGGTACAGCAGGATCAGCGTCGCCTCGCGCACTTCGGCCAGGTAGTCGGCGGTGTAGCGCTGGCGCGTGAAGCTGCCGTAGCCGGTCTTCTCCAGCCGCGCTTGCAGGTCGCCCTTGGCCAGCGCGTGCGCGAGCTTGGGGAAGATGTCGTCGAAGACGCGCTGGCCGAGGTCGCGCGACACCTTCTCTTCGTACAGCCGGGCTTCGTTGCGCGCGTAGGCGTGGAAGCTGCGGCCTTGGGCGTCCCAGGTCTGGGTGAGGAAGGCGGCGCGGTTGAAGAGCAGGAAGAAGAGTCTCAAGCCGTGCGCGGGCTCGAAGGCGTCGGGCTCGGCGGCGACGCCGGCGACGCCCACGAGCGCGGCCACGTCGAGCTCGAAGAACTCCTCGGCGCGCGAGCGCGCGTCCTGCCAATACAGGCGCCAGGTGCCGCCGTTGCTGAGCACGCCCCACTTCACCGCGCGGTCGCTCGTCACGTCGGCGCGGCTCAGGTAGCGCAGCATCTGCGACGAAGGCGCGCCGGGGTCGGCCGGCTCGCCGGCGTCGCCGCGGTCCAGCGGCCGCAGCCAGCGCTTGGCTTCGAGGATGGCCAGGCCGTGGCGGTAGCGGCGGTCGTCGCGGGTTTCGGCCAGCGCCGCGCTGCGGCTGGCGGTGTCGGCGAAGAGCAGGATGTCGGGCACGTCCTCGCGCCGCTTGCCGGAGAGGTTCACCTGCGGCAGGTAGTCCTCGCCCCAGCCGAGTTCGACGAGCACGCGCTCGATGACGAGCTGCTCGGTCTGCGCTTCGTTGAGCGTGCTCGCGGCGCTCAGGCTCGCGAAGATGCCTTCGAGCCGGGTGCGGAAAGCCGCGAAGGCTTCTTCCGTCAGCGCCTGGTACGGCGCGGTTTCGCGGATGCCATGGCGCAGGAAGTCCTGGGTGAAGAGCTGTCCCTGCATGGGGTGGCTGGCGGTGCTGCGCGGGGGTGCTGGGGGGGCGAAGGCGGCGGTTGGAAGGCGGCTGGAAGGCGTCAGCCGCGGGCAGTTTAAGTGTGCCGCCGGCGTGGTCTTGCGCGGCCCCCGCAGGTTCTGCCCGTAAGCTCACCGTCCCCGGCGCCGACCACATCGGACGGCGCCGGTTCAAGCAGACGGCGCCGGCCCACCCGCGGCGCCGCCTTCCACGGCGCCGGCCACCCGCAACGGCGCAACGCGCGCCGACCCTCCAACCGCAAGGAGTCGACCCACCATGACCGCCTTCAACGCCGTTCGCTTTCGCGTCAAGCCCGGGCGCGAGCAGTCGTTCATCGACGCACACAAGCGCGCCGACCTCACCGTCAAGGGCTTCGTGCGCGGCTCGCTGGTGAAGACCGGCGAGCGCACGTTCTGCATGATCGGCGAGTGGGACTCCTTCGCGAGCCTCACCGCGGCGCGGCCGAAGATGATCGCGCTGCTGGACACCTTCCGCGCCGACCTCGAGGACCTGGGCGGCGGCCTGGGCGTGACCGACCCGGTGTCGGGCGAGGTGGTGGTGGAGGTGAAGGGCTGATCGAACCCGCGCCTTCTACAACAAGGCGCGAAGGAACGTCGAGCGGCCCGAGTCGCGCCGAGCACCGCAGCCGTACAGGCGAGGCGAGCGCAGGCGCGGATCGGCCGCGCAGCAGGTCATTCGTGCCTTGTCAAGCCGCGACGCGGGCGCGCTCGTACTGCCAGTTGCGCCGCTTGCCTTCGGCCAGCCAGGCCAGCGCCTGCGCCACGCGGCGCAGGCGCGTCTGGTCGCGCTTGGCCTCGGCGATCCACGCCACGTAGTCGCGCCGGTGGCTCGGCGCCAGCGTGTCGAAGAAGCGGCGCGCGCCGATGTCGTGCGCCAGCGCCGCGGCGAAGGCCGGCCGGCAGCGGCGGCACGCGCACGGCGCCTTGGCGGTCGCATGGGCTTCACCGTTGCCCGGCTTCGCTGAGTGCGGGGCCCGCGGCGCGCGCTGGCCGGCGTCGATCAGCGCCGCGGCCTTGCGCACCAGGCGGCGCAGTTCGGCGCGCGAGGGCAGGTCTTCGAGCTTGGTGATGCGGCCGAACTGGCCCATCGCCTGCGCCTCGCGGCCGAGGTCGACGACGGCGCGGCCGAGTTCGAAGCCGAAGGCGCAGTGCGCCTTGAACGCCGCCATGTGCGCGAGGTTGCGGCCGCCGTAGACGAAGAACGGCATGCTCCACTTGATGGCTTCCGCGGCTTCGGGGCAGGCGGCATGCACGTCTTCGCGCAGGCGCGTGAGGATCGGCTGCGCGAAGGCCTGCGCGGCGGCGATGTAGGCGTCGACGCGGCGCTCGCTGGGGGGCATCGGGGTGCTTCCTCGCAACTGGGCCAGCCCGTCGCCGCGCGCTGCGTCATGTGCCGCCTCGCGGGTCGCGGAAGGCTCCGCCATCCCAAGGGCGGGAGTATGGCCGCTTCGGCGCGGCGCGAATCAGGGTTGCGCCTTAGGCGGCGGCGTGCGGCGCGCGCTCGCTACCCGGTCAGCCCGTTCTTCTCGTGCCACTGCGCCAGCGAGAAGTCCGGGTAGACCTCGAAGCGCTTGTCGCCGCGGCCCACGCGCTGGATGGGCACCCAGTTCGCCTTCGATCCGAGCAGGATGTGCGCGGCCGCCGGCGCCTCCGGCAGCGGCGTGTCGATGGCGCCGGCGTGCGGGTGCACGAGCTCGGGCCAGCGCGGATCCCACACCCACAACGGGCTGCCGCACAGCTTGCAGAAGCTGCGCTCGCCCGGGCTGCGCCTGGCGCGCTTGCCGTCGCTGCCAGCCAGGCGAGCGTGGTAGACGCTGATGTTCTTGCGCCCCTTCACCTTCAGCGTCCTGAAGTCGCCGCCGAGGTTGATGGCGTAGCCGCCGCTGCCGGCGGTCTTGCGGCAGATGGAGCAATAGCAGCGCATGAACGGCACCGGCTCGTGCGACTGCAACGAGAACCGCACGGCCTGGCAATGGCAGGAGCCTTCGAGCAGCATCGCGTTTCTCCTTCTCTCAGTCCGCGCTGCGGCGTGTGCGGCCGCGGGCGCGTTCAATCCAGCGCGATCTCGATCCTGCGTTCGCCGACGCGGCAGCTTCCGACCTTCACGACGAGCTTGCCCGTGCCTTCGGCCACGAGCGTGACGAAGCGTTCGTGCGCGTTGCCGCGCGTCCACGGGGCGAAGACGCTCGGGCCGCCGTACAGGCCCGCGCCCCAGCCTTCGAGGTGGCCGATCTCCAGCACCGCTTCGGCCGGTGCCAGCAGCCTGGCGCCGCCTTCGCAGGCCACCGTCAGGCGCAACGGCTCGGCGTGCGCCAGCTCGCGCGCCGAGGGCAGGCCGCAGGTGCCGAGGTAGCCGCGGTTGGCGATGCGCAGCTCGATGCGCCGGGTGGCACCGGTGGCGCCGGCGCGTTCGCGCTTCACCACTTCCACGCCGACGCGCGGCACCAGCGAGGCCACGCGCAGGAAGGCGGCGCTTTGCGCGTTGCAGGTGGCGTCGATGCGTTCGAGCGGCGGGTTCCAGATGCCCACGCGCGGGTCGAAGCCGGCCACTTCCACTTCGCCGAGCTGCGGGTGCTCGATCTTCTTCCACGCCTTGAACAGGCGGCCGGCGTTGTGTTCGCGGTCGAACGCGGCCAGCGCGCGCATGTCCTTGCGCGTGAACTTCACGTAGTGGTCGACGAAGGGCTTCTTGCGCTCGACGCCGAGCTGCGCGAACAGGTCCCACAGCTCCACCACGTAGGCGAGCGCGCCGCGGTGGTGGTAGGCGAAGTCGCCCATGTCGCCGTGCAGCGGCTTGTCGGGCTCGTAGAGGAACTCGTGGTAGCCGCTCACCGTGGGGTAGCCGGCGTGCTCGCTCATCCACGCTTCCACCTGCTCGAAGACGGCGAGGTCGCCGGGGTTCATCTTCGAATCGGGCTGGTCGCCGAGCGGCCGGATCAGCACGCCGCCGAAGGTGTGCAGGTTCAGCCACACCATGATGTTCGGGTGCCGGGTCGCGAACTCGAGCACGGCGCGCGTCTCCGGCGTGCTGCCGGGGTAGTGGCCGGCGCCCACCTGCTTGGGGTCGGGCGCCCAGTCATAGGGGAAGTTGCGGTTGAAGTCGTTGAGGTTGTCGGAGAGGAAGAACGGCGCCGGGATCGTGCGGCCGTCGAAGTTGACGATGCGGCCTTCGGGGTAGAGCTTGTAGAAGGGCCCCTCGTCCTCGGGCATGCGCGCCACCATCACCGGCGGCTGGATGACCTCGCCTGCTTCGCTGCGCAGCTCGACGAGTTCGCCTTCGGGGTCGAGCTTCCTCATCGTCAGCGCCAGGCCGTCGCCGTCGAGGTCGGCGGCTTCCCAGTACGCGTGGGCCTTGTTGGCGCGGTCGTTGACGGGGCTGGAGCGCACGTAGCGGCCGCTCTTGAGCACCACCTCGGCGCCGTCGGGCGAGATGCGCGGCACGACGTAGAAGAGCGTGTCGCGCAGCGCCTCGCACATCGCGGCCGGCAGCGGCTTGCCGCCGGCTTCGTTCTTGCCGGCATGGATGGCGAGCAGGTCCTCGGCGATGGCCAGCGCGACGCTCGATCCGCACACTTCCGAGGCGTGCATGTTGCCGTCCACCCAGACGGCGGGGCGCTCTTCGCTCGGGTTGCGGCCGATCGTCAGCAGCCAGATGTCGCGGCCCTCGGCGCTCTTGCCGAGGGTGCTGACATGCGCGAGCCCGGGGTGCTGCTCGGCCCAGGCGGCGAGCTGGGCGCCGAGTTCGGCATGGTCGAGGTAGCGCTGTCGGAACATCGTGTCTCCGTGCGCCGGTCAAAACCGGCGAAGTGTTGTGAATGAGAGAGTCATACGTTGAGGGCTTAGCCAGCTACGGCGGCCCCGAGTCATGCGTGTACGCCCGCGAGGGCGTGGGCGAAGCGTTGACAGGGGTACGCGCGGGCCGGGTATTGAGCCGCGTAATCGATGACCTGGGACTTCGGTCTCGGGGAGATCGGGGTGCCGAGGCCGTGGAGACATGCCGAAGGCCACACCGGGGCAGCCGCATTGGCGAGGTTGCAGCGGACCCCGCGCGGTCACAGACCTCGCGCACGAAACACTTCGCACGGGAACCGGGAGATCCCGCGACCTGCTGCGGCGGCTCGGGAGAGCCTTGCCGCAGCGCGCATCGTGAAGCCTTCGGGCGTACGACGATGAGCCAGCGGCGCGGGAAGTCGGATCGCGGCGTAGTACCGAAGAAGCTGCCGAACAAGGCCGTGGGGGAAGTCCCCGCGGCGGCGGAGGCGGTGGAGGGAAGGCTGCGAGCCAAGGGAAATGCCTTCGTGGCGCGCATGTCCCGGAGAACCAGCCGGGTCTACGACGTGCAAACGGCGCTCGATGGCATACGACAGACGGCACGAGGCCGTCGCGATGCGAGGTTCGACAACCTGTTGTTCCACATCTACGCCATTGAGCGGCTGCGCGCTGCGTACTACGCCACCCGGCGTGACGCGGCCGCTGGCGTCGATGGTCAAACCTGGCACGGGTACGGTACGGAGCTGGAAGCGAACCTTCTGGACTTGTCGGACCGGCTGGCCTCGAGGGGGCTACCGCCCCGGAGGGCGCATCGACAAGGCCGACGGGAGTAAGCGCCCTCTTGGGCGTGCTCAAGGCGCTGGAGGACAAGATTGTCCAGAGAAGCGGCGGCCGAAGTCCTTGGTGCGATCTACGAACAGACTTCATCGGCTTCAGCTACGGGTTCGCCCGGCAAGAGCGCAATAATGACGCGCTGGATGCCGTGGCCGTGGGTGTGACGGGCAAGGAAGGTGAACTGGATACTCGATGCGGACATCGCCAAGTTCTTCGACACCCTCGAACACGACTGGCTGATCAAGTTCGTCGAGCATCGCGTGGCCGATGCGCGCGTGATCCGGCTGCTCAAGAAGTGGCTGCACGCGGGCGTGCTGGAAGACGGGCAGATCACGCGCAGTGAGCTGGGGACGGTCCAAGGCGGGAGCGTCAGTCCGCTGCTGGCCAACATCTACCTGCACTACGTGTTCGATCTGTGGGTCGAGCAATGGCGGCGCCGCCACGCCCGGGGCGACGTGATCATCGTGCGTTATGCCGATGATTGGATCGCGGGGTTCGAGCACCGCTGGGATGCCGAGCGCTTCAAGCGCGATGTGGCCCAGCGGCTGGCGAACTTCGGGCTGGCGCTGCACGAGAGCAAGACGCGGCTGATCGAGTTCGGACGCTTCGCGCGCGAGAACCGACGCCGGCGTGGACAAGGCAAACCCGAGACCTTCGACTTCCTGGGCTTCACGCATTGCTGCGGCAAGACCCGGAAGGGCAAATACATGGTCTTGCGGTTGACCAGTGCCAAGAAGCTGCGTGCCAAGCTGCGCGCGCTCAAGGACGAGTTGCGAAAGCGCATGCACCGGCCTATCGCCGAGCAGGGACAGTACCTGCGGGCAGTGGTGGCCGGACACAGCCGCTACTTCTCGCGCTGCCCGCAACGGGGGCGGGTGCAGCTCTTCCGCTTCCAAGTCGCCCGGCTGTGGCATCGCACGCTGTGCCGCCGCAATAGGCAAACACCTGAGCTGGAAGCGCATGTACCGGATCGTCGAACACTGGTTGCCCCGACCACGCAAAAAAAAAAAAAAAATGGGTAAATTTTTTTTCGGCTACGGAGCGCGCGGGGAGCAATGCGCGCCGAGTGGTGTGGGGGAACGCAAAGAACAACGCCGACCGTGTTGCCGCGCAGATGCCGAAATGCAGCGCTCGGCATGATGACACCGGGCGTTGCCGGGCGTCTTGGCGGCGTCTTGGCGGTGTCTTGACGGCGGCTCAGCGCCGCGAGGCCAGCGCGCTCGGCCAGCCGCGGCGGCTGCGCGGACGCCGAAGCCGCTGCGGTGCCAGCGCGAGAAGGCGCGCCAGGCGAGAAGCCGAGCAGCGCCGAAACCTCCGTCAACGCGCGCGCGTTCTCGGCGAGGTAGCGCGCACAGTTCGCGGCGCACGCCGTCGACGAGGGCGCTGAAGGTCGTGCTCTTCGGCGGCGAGGTGGCGCGCCACCGTGCGCCGGTCCACCAGGTGCGCCGCGTGCCACTGCCTCGACGCGGCAATGGCCGCGCGGCAGCAAGAGCACGATGAACTCGCGCGGCGCGGTCGGCCACGCGGCTGGCGGCGCGCCGCCGGCCCGAGCAGGCGCCGCGTGTACGGACATCACCGGGTCGGCGCTGGGTTGCGCGCATCGAGGTCGGCGGCGTTGCAGACGATGCCGTCGAACTGCGCCTGTGCCCGAACTCCACCGCCGCCGCGCCGAATACGCGCCGGCACCGCGAGGCTCCGCGGCGCGCGGTGCGTGAAGCACGAGAGCCGCGCGCCGCCACTCGGCGCCCATGAAGATGTGCAGCACGCGGAACGTCACGCCCACCACCAGCTCGGTGGCCTGCAGGCCGGAACGGCCCGCCGGCGGAGTCGAGCGTGGTGCGGATGGCGCATTCAGGTTGCCCACTGCTCGGCGCGCGTGAGCGCTTCGTTGTGCAGGTGGATGCGCGACGAGGGCTTCGAGCGCGTGGCGCAGCGTCGGCTCGTCGCGCACGAGCAGGCCGAGCGGGCCGAGGTTCGACAGCCGCCGCGCCTCGGCCATGCGCAAGCCGAACGCGTCGTGGCCGCGCTCGGCAGCCATTTCCGAGCAGCCGCTCCGACGGCATGGCGCCGGAACCACCAGGTCGGCCGGCCGAGCACGCGGCCGGGCAGCCTGGCCTCGGCGACGAGCGCGCGCGCGTCCAGGCCGCGCTCGGCCGCCAGCTCGGCGAACGCAGAGGTGAGGCTGGCGCTGCGGACGAGAGGGAGGTCACGGCCGGATCCGGGATTTCCCGAGGTGTCCCGAAATGGTAATCGTCCTGATTCGTCACGTGTGGCGGCGCCTGCGAACAATGCCGGCTCATGGACACACCCACCGCATCCCGAGGCATCGCCGCTGCCACGCCGCTGTGCGACGCGCGCCCGGCGCGGCGCGCCGCCGGCCAGTGGAACCCGTTGTGGCAGCTGTTCTACGAACTCGACCTGGTGGCCTGGACCGAGAAATTCATGGCGATGGGGAGCTGACGCCACGGTCTCGGGAGCTCGACGCCAAGACCATCGAGTTCATCGCCATCGCCGTGGACGCGTCGCACCTGTACGCCCCGGGCGTGCGCCGCCACATCCGCCGCGCCCTTCTCGAGCTCGGTGCCACGAAAGAAGAGATCGTGGCCGGCTTGCAGTGCGTGAGCGTGCTCGGCATCCACTCGATGAGCCTGGGCGCCGATCCTGCTCTCGAACTCGCCGCCGCGGCGACCCCCTGCAACCCCCGCCAGCCGACCCTGACCCCTGACCCCGACCCCTAATCCCGAACCTGAACGGAGACACACCATGGGCCCTCGACGACTCGCTGCTGCCCGGAAAAACCCGCAGCGCAACCGCTGGTGACCAGGCCGCCCCTCGGCTCCGCGCGCGCGGGAGTTCCCGCCCGGCGACTCCGCTCCGGCGCGTTGCCGCTGGACGACAGATCCTGGTGACGATGGCCGAGCAGGTGCAGAAGGCGGTGGACTGCTGGAAGCCGGCGCCACCGTGCTGCACGTGCATTGCCGCGAAGCCGACGGCAAGGGCAGCAAGCGGCTGTCGATGTTCAACGAGATGCTGGCGCGCCTGCGCGACGCGGTGCCGAAGATGCTGCTGCAGGTGGGCGGCTCGATCCTGCTCGCGCCCGAAGGCGAAGGTGCCGATGCGAAGTGGCCGTGACGACACGCGCTACATGCTGGGGGACAGTAGGAAGCCTACGCCCGACCAGGTGACGATCGCCATCAACACCAACCAGATGAACGTGCGAGCTGATGAGTGCCGACGACGTGGCCGGGCACCGCTCGCGCTGCCGGCGTACCAGGCGGCCTACTCGGAGATGACGATCCCCTCGGGCCCTGCCAGTTGCAGTCGAGCAGGCACCAGCAGGGCGCCGCGCGTGCAGCCGCACTTCATGCTCGGCGACGTCGGCCAGCTCGAGACCGTCGAGCGGCTGATCCGCCGCGGCCTCTACACCGGGCCGCTCGTGCTCAACCACGTGATGATCGGCGGCGGCGCCGACGGCCCGAGCCCGTGTACAACCTGGACAGGTAGCCGGAGTTCGTCCGTCGCGGTGCCGCCGGGCGCCGTGCTCACTCATCGAGGGCATCATCATGCGCACCGTGGCGCTGGGCGCGATGGCCATCGCGATGGGCCTGCACGTGCGCTGCGGCATCGAGGACAACCTGTGGGGCCGCAAGGGCGAGCGCATCACGAGCGTGCGGCAGGTCGAGCGGCAGATGGTGCGCCTTTCGCGCGAGCCAGCGTCGCGAAGTGGCCAGCGGCGAGCAGGCCCGCCGCATCTACCAGATCGGCAAGCGCGCACCTACTACCGAAGCGCCGACGAAACCCTCGCGCGCGGCTGGGCTACGCGCCCAACTGCCAGCCCGGCGAGCGCGGCGCGACGCTGCGGCTGGCGGCCCTTGACCGCGCTCCGCGGTCCGAAGCACACAACCACAAGAGAAAACCGAGACAACCGTGCGCTGGAAACAAAGCCCCATGCCGTGCTGATCGTGCTGCTGGCGATCCACGCTATCGCCTACATCGACCGCAACATGCTGCTCGGCTTCTCGCCGCAGATCACGCGCGACCTGGCACTGAGCAACGCGCAGTACGGCTTCCTCGCCGGCGCTGGTGTGGGTGCTGAGCTTCGGGTGCTTTCCTTCATGGCGGTGTTCATGGGGGACGCCATGCCACCGCTAGCAAAGCCGCACGCGCGCGTCATCGCCGCCGGCATCCTCGTGGAGCGTGCACGCCGTTTTCGGGCATGGCGCAGGACTTCGGCCAGATGGTGGCGGCGTCGCCTGGGCGCGGCGGTGGCGCTGGTGCCCGCCGCCGTCTCGCTGCTGATGGAACTGTTCAAGGAGCGGCGCGCCAGCACCGCGGCCGGCGTGTTCTTCATGGGCATTCCGCTCGGCATCGGGCTGGCGTTCAATACGTCGTTCTACGGTGGGCGCCGCGGCGGGCTGGCGCAGCACCTCATCATCCTCGGCGCGGTGGGCGTGGCCATCGGCCTGCCGCTGCTGCTGCTGCAAGACCGCCGCGAAGCGCCGGCGCGGCCGAGCGCGGGGGCGCCCTCGCGCAGCAACTGGCGAACGCTTTCGCGGCCGTGCGCGGCAACGCCACCATCCGCTACACGATCGCCATCAAAAGGCGGCTTCCCTGCTCGTGCACCTCGTATTCGCGGCTTTGTCGTTCACCCAGCTGTGGCTCGTGCGCGAACGCGGCGCCGACGCCGCTTCGATCGCGCGCCAGATCGGCCTCTTGCAGATCGTCTTCGGCGTCCTCGGCGCGGTGGTCGGCGGCGTGCTCAGCGACCGCGTCGCGCCGCGCATTCGCGGCGGCCATGCCGGCTTCGTCGTGCTGCTGATCGCCGTGTGCGGGCCGCTGATGGTGATGTCGCGCCTCGTGGCGGCCGATTCGCCTCGTTGCTGGTGGGCCTGTGCGCGGGCTTCTTCCTGCCGCTGGCCACCTACGGGCCTTCGCTGGCGCTGGTCCAGGGGCTGACGCCGGCGGCGATGCGTTCGACGGTCACCGGCTTCACGATGCTGCTCATCAACGTCTTCGCCATCGCCATCGGCAAATGTCCTGGCCGGCGCGGCGAGCGACCGCCTGGCTGGCAGCGGCGCCGGCAACGCGCTGACGCTGGTGCTGCTTTGCACCGACGCGCTGGCGACTTCTGCCGGCGCCGCGTTCTACGCCTCACCGCGCGCGGGCCGCGCGTCGAAGGGCGCCGCGCGTGCTGGCGGCGCATTGATATGGATTCGCCATCAATCGCATAAGGTTTGGCTGAGCCCTTCGAGCTCAGGACAGGCTTGTCGAAGGGCTCAGCGAACGGTTCTTCAGGATCGAAAGCGACTCGGTATGAGGTCTGCTGCCCGCGCGGCCGGCGCGCGCTGTCGACCTACCCGTCCACTTTCATGGATAGCAGCTCGCGCGCAGCCCGCCGCCGCGCCGCGTCAGCCGCCGCACCGCGGTCGCCACCAGCGCCGGTCGCGGCGCTGCCAGCGTGAAGGCGGCCTTTGGCGCGTGATGGCCGTGCACAGCAGCTCGCGCGTCAGCACACCGGGTGGCCACGTCAACGCCCGGCAAGGTGCAGCACGAACGTGCCCGAACCTGAGCCCCCCTGGCTCTTGTGCACGGTGAGCGCGAAGGCGGTCCTCGACTTCGGCGAGGCGGCCGCTGGACACCGAACGCAGCGCGCGTCGGCGTCGAGGAAGTAGACGCGCAGCGGCCGCGCCCTGCCGGCCCGGCCATGGCGGCGCGCGATGCCGATGTCGCCGTTGAAGACGCCGAGGTCATGTCGTTGCGCGTCACCATCACCGGGCGGCCTTCGTACCACCGCCGCGGCGCGAAGGCAGCAGCTTCGCATCGGCCAGCGCCTGCTCGATGGCCGCATTGATGTGGCCACGCCCTGCGGTCCTTCGCGCACGGCGCACAGCACGCGCAGGCGGTCGAAGGCGCGCAGCACGCCGAGCGCCCAGGCGTCGAACGCCGCCGGATCCGCGGGGCGATCGCGTAGCTGCCGAAGCAGGCGCGGTAGCCGGCGCGGCGCGGCGCAGCGGCCCTCGACGACCAGCGCGCAATGCAGCGCCTTCGTAGAGGCCGCCGCCGCGGTGCGTGCCACCCCTCGGCGTGTGCCGCCTCGGCGTGTGCCACCGCAGCGCCGGCGGGGTCGGCCGGCGGTGAGGCTGCTGCACGGCGGCCGCGTCGCCGCGGTTCACCGCCGCGGCCAGCTCGCCGATGGCGCCGCCGAAGCGATGGCTCGTGCGTGCAGCATCGGCCGTGCGCTGCGCCAGCGCATCCGCAGCGCGGCCGGCCGCCACGGCGTACTGCGCCGGCACCGTGATCCCCGTCAACGAGCGCACGGCAGCGTGGCCGCGCTGTAGCGCCGCCGGCGTCGGCGCCGAAGCACAGGTCGCCGAGCACGGCGCCCGCTTCCACCGAGGCGAGCTTGATCCTTGTCGCCCAGCAGCACGAGGTGCGCGTGCGGCAGCGCGTCGAGCAGCGCCGCCATCATCTCCAGGTGCACCATCGACGTGGTCGACGATGAGCACGTCCACCTCGAGCGGCTGGCTCGCGTCGTGGCGGAAGCGGCGCGTGCCGGGCCGGGCGCCCAGCAGCGCGTGCAGTGCGTGCGCGTGCGGCGCCGGAAGGCGGCGTGGGGCCCGTGCACGAAGAGGTTTCCTGCTCGATCGCCAGCCGCAATGGGCCAATGCGCCGTCGATCGCTCGGCGCAGGGCGCGGCGGCTCCGGCCGGTGGGCGCGGCTACGCGCCACGCGGAAGGGTGCGCATCATGATGCAGCGCCTGCAAGAGCACCAGCAGGCGCCGCGGTGGTGGTCTTGCCGGTGCCCGGCCCGCCGGTGATGACGGTGAAGCGGCCTTGCAGCGCGATGGCGCAGGCGACTTTCTGCCAGTCGATCGCCGCCAGCCGCGGCGTCCCCGGCCCCGGCTTCGTTCCCGGCGCGCGCGCGCTGCCGCGGCGTGCAGGGGCAGCGGCGGGAAGAGGCGGTCGTGGAGCGGCGGGCTTCGGCGTCATCGGGTTCGTTCGCCGTGCCCGCCCCGACCGGCGGCGCTGAACGCGCAGTACCTGTGCCGCGACGCGCGCGACTCCCAGGTCCAGTGGCGCAGGTACAGGCGGGCCGCGATGCAGGACGAGCGGCGAGAGCGGCTTCGCCGGGCGCGCCTTGCTCCCTCTCCCGCAAGCAGGTGAGGGGAACGGTGCACTGGCGGGTCCACGTCGATCAGCGGCGAAGCCGACCACGCAGCGCGTTCCTCATCCCACGCCGGCAGCAGCGCGCGCAGCTCGCCGGACGCCATGAGGTCCCGGGAAGCCGAGCGCCTGCGCGGCCCGCCGCGTGTAGGAGCCGCGCCAGCTCGATGCACCGTGGCCGCGGCCTTCCATCTGCGCGGCCAGCGCGCCGGCCAGCAGCAGGCTCGGCGGCGCTTCGGGATCGAGCCTGTGCAGCAGCCGCGCGAAGGCCACGTCGAGCGCGCAAGTAGCCGGCCAGGCGCCAGCGCTTGCAGCGCTTCGAGCACGAGCGCCGCCGCGCTCATGACGCGACCTCGCGCCGCGCGCCGCGGTGTCGGCGTCGGGTATGGCGCGGCAGCTCTACGGCAGCATCGCCTCCAGCGCCGCCAGCAGCGCCGGCGGCGCCACGACATGCTGGCAGCCCATGCCGGCGTGCCCCACGCCGCGCAGGAAGAAGTAGATCGCGCCGCCGAGGTCGCGCGCCGGCTCGTAATGCTCGTCGCCGAGGCGGCGGCGCAGCAGGCGGTGCAGCGCCAGCAGGTACAGCGCCGCCTGCACGTCGTAGCGGTGGCGCAGCATCGCGCCTTGCATCGCCGCTTCGGTGCAGTCGGCATCGCGCGGGCCGAGCGCGTTCGACTTGTAGTCGAGCACCTGGTAGCGTTGCGCGCCTGCGGCGCTGGCTGCACCTGTCCCGACGCGCCCGCATGGCCAGGACCTTCGTGCCGAACACGAGGTCGGCAAAGCCCATCAGCAGGCCTGCAGCACGCGCGGCGTCAGCGTCGGGCGCGGGTGCACTGGGAACAAGTGCTGGCAGGCGGCAGGCGCCCACCAGGTGGGTGCCAGTGCATGCGCACGGGGTGAACGTGGGCATTGCACAGGCATAGAGCAACAGCAGGGGCGATGCGCGCGCGGGTGGAAGACGTCGGCGCCGCGCTGACCATGGCCCTGCCGCTCGCAGCGGCGCAGCAGCTTCGCGCAGTGCCGGCGATTCGGCGAGCGCGAAGTTCTCGCCGGCCAGCCATTCGAGCTGGTCGTGCAGGAAGCTGCCGGCGAATGCGCCGCGCGGGAAGCGGTGCCAGGGGCGGTCGCCGCGCTCGGTTCGATCCGTTCGCTCCGTTCGATCCGCTGGATGCGTTGGCTCGCCTCGGTCCATCTCCGAGCCGGCTTCGGCGACGGCGATCTCGCTGTCATCGTCGTCATCGACATCGCGTTGCACGCGTGATGGCAGCTCCATCAGCGGCGCCGCTGCGCTTGCCGCGAGCACGTCACCGCGACCGTCCATGCCACCGTGCACGCCGCCCTGCACGGCATCGCGCACGAGGCCGCTGTAGCTCGCCAGGCGAAGCGCCCAGCGGCGATCGATCGCGCGCATAGGCGCGTGCCGGCGGCAGCTCGCCGGCGCTCGCCTCCGGTTGGTTGCCAGCGCGCAGGAAACGCGGGCCACTGCATCGACCGCCTGCACACGATCGACGGCGTGGCCGCGGCGAGCGCGCAGGCCGGCGCCGATCTGCTCCGGCGCACGGCGGCTCGCCCGAGACGGTAGCCGAGCGCGCCGCGGTGCCACTGGCACTCGGTGCCGTCGCCTTTGCGCAGCGCCGCGCTCACCCACAGCGCGCGTGCCGGGCGCGCGTGAGGGCCACGTAGAGCAGCGCCGGCAGGTCCTCCTGCAAGCGCGCTCGTCGTCGTGCGCGCCTGCAGGGCGGCCCTGTCCGGGGCGAGAGCCGGCGCGCGCCGCTCGCGGCATCGCGTTCGATGACCCAGTCGTCGGAATCCGCGGCGCGGAAAGCGGAAGCGAACGGCACCAGGACGACCGGGTACTCCAGCCCCCTTTTGACTTGTGCACGGTGACCACCTGCACCAGGTCGGCATCGCTTTCCAGCAGCCGCAGCACCAGCTCCTCGGGAGGCGTGGTCGCCTTGCGCCGCGTCGATCTGCCCTTCTCGAGCCAGCGCACGAGCGCCGGCCGCCGACGGCGCTGGCGCGCCTTGCAACAGCTCGGCCAGGTGCACGTTGGCCTTCGCCAGCACAGCCGGGCTGCGCTCGCCTTCGCCATCGTTGCCATTGGTGCTGCCGTCGCCGTCGCCGCCGCTGTTGCTGCCCGTCGGCGAGCAGCCGCGCCGGGATGTCGAAGCGGTGCAGCGCCTGGGCGCAAGGACGCCACAGCACGCCCCGCGCCTGCCACACGCCGTGCAGCGCGCGCAGGTGCTCGCACATCGCGTCGAAGGCCAGGTCGTCGGCGGCCAGGCGGTGCGCAGCAGCTCTCGGGCAGCGTGCGGCCGAGCAGCGGCGTGGCGAAGGCGGCGCGCGCCAGCCGCGCCCGGCGCGCGCGCGGCGCCCGGCCACCCCCCCCCCCCCCCCCCCCCCCCCCCCCCCCCCCCCCCCCCCCCCCTGCCCATATATACACGCCCCCCCCCCCCGGTAGAAATGGTAGACATCACCGAGAGGTGGCAGGCAGGTAGATCGGGGGGGGGGGGGGGGGACCAGATGGTGGTGGCAGGTGGCAGCAAGGCTGCATCAACACGTAGAGGAGGTCTCTGGCGCCGGTGTGCGCACCGCCACGTCGCCCGGCCGCAGGCGCTTGCGCGAGCCGGCGGTCGCTGCCCGCGAACGCGGCGGATGCGCTGCCGAGCAGCGCGACGATGCGCTCGGCGGCGAGCGCGGCGAAGCGCGAGCGGTGTTCGCCGACGCTGCGCAGTTCGGCGTCGATGCAGAAACAGCGCGGGCAGTTCGCGCGGCTGGCCGCTGCCTGGCTCGGGTTGCAGCGCTGCGAGCAGGGCGGGTGCTTCGAGCACCTCGAGTTCTACGACGGCCCGCGGCCTCGACCGGCGCGAACGGCAGGCCTTCCTCGGCAGGCTGCGTCGCGTCGCGGAAGAAGAACGCGCCGCGGCCGGGGCGCGCTTCGGCCTGCGCGAAGACGGCGTTGACGGCCTGCACCAGCGCCTTCGTCGAGCGCCGGTTCACGGCCAGCGCGTGGTGCCGGCCGGCGGTGGCGCTGCGCGCTTGCAGGTAGCTGTGGATGTCGGCGCCGCGGAAGGCGTAGATCGACTGCTTCGGGTCGCCGATGAGCAGCAGCGCGCGCGCCGCGTCGTTGCCGGCGATGCGGTAGACGCGGTCGAAGATGCTGAGCTGCCGCGGCGAGGTGTCCTGGAACTCGTCGATCAGCGCCGCCGGGTACTGCGCGAGGATGCGCTGGCGCAGCTGCGCCGCGTGCGCGCCGCGCGCCGGCTCGTCGAGCGCATCGTCCAGGCGCTGCAGCATGTCGGCATAGCCGTAGCGGCCGGCCTGCTGCTTGAGGTGCTGCAGGCGCTGGCGCACGCGCGCCAGCGCATGGGCGCGCAGCAGCGGCACGAGCCGGGGCGTCGCGGCCAGCGTGTCCATCAGTTGCCCGAACTCGGCGAACTCGGCGGGGACCGGGCCGAGCGGCCCTCCCTTGGCGGCCAGCGGCAGTGACGATGCACGCAGGTTCTCCGCGCCCTTCTTCACGTCCGGGGCGGCCTGGTGCGGGTCGAGCGCCCATTCGCGCAGCGCGCTCAGCCAGCGGGCTCCACTGGCCGGGCCCAGCGACTGCTTGTTCAACGGGCAATCCCTTCGCGCCCATTGCTGTTTCAGCCACGCGAGCATCGTGTCGGCGCGGCGATCCCAGCCCGCCTTGAGGCCGGCGAGGCGCGCCGTTTGCGCCGAAGTCCAGCCGGCAAGAAGGCTCGCGAGGTCGGCCTCGGCGTCCACCTCGGGCAGCGGCTTCTCGGCGAGCTTGCGTACGTCGTCGATGAGCGCCGCCACGTTGCGCCATTGCGCCAGCACGGCGGCCAGCGCGTCGCCTTGCAGCGGGTACACCTGCTGCCGCCAGTAGTCGTGCGCTGCCTGGCGCAGCATCTGCGTCTCGTTGGGCTGCAGCTCCTCGTCGAAGAGGCAGCCGCTGTCGAAGGCGTGCTCGCGCAGCATGCGCTGGCACCAAGCGTCGATGGTGTGCACCGAGGCGTCGTCCATCGCCTCGGCGGCGCTGCTCAGGCGCCATGCAGCGGTCTCGCGCGCCGCGCCCGGTGCGTAGCTCTCGCGCAGCGCGCGCAGGAAGGTGTCGGCGTTGCCTTCGCTGCTGACTTCGCTGTTTCCTTCGCCGTTGCCTTCGCTGTTGTGGCGGAAGAACGCTGCCGCCTCGACCAGCCGGCGGCGGATGCGGTCGGACAACTCGCGCGTCGCCGCCTTGGTGAACGTCATCACCAGGATCTCGCCCGGCAGCAAAGCGCGCCCGAGCCCTTCGCCGTGGCCGAGCACGAGCCGCACGTACAGCGCCGCGATCGTCCACGTCTTGCCAGTGCCCGCGCTCGCTTCCACGAGCCGGCTGCCGCGAAGCGGCAACGTCAGCGCGTCGAGCGGCTCAGGCATCGTCGCCCCCTTCGGCCTGATCGCGCGGCGCGGCATCGGGCAGCGGCGCGAAGCTGACGCCTTCGCCTTGCAGCCACTCGGCGAAGCCTTCGTAGAGGCACCGCGTCGCCGCCTCGAATTCCGGCTCGCGCGACAGCGCCTCGAAGTCGGGGAACAGGCGCGCGAGGCAAGCGTCGCGACGCTCGCCGGGGCGATCGGGCGAGCCGTCGTAGGTGGACGCAGCCCGGTCGGGATCGGTGAGCCAGCGCAGCCCCGTGCGCGGCGCCGTCGGCAGCGGCGCGTCGGCGCTCGCCTGCGCCGCGAACGCTTCCATCAGCCCTTGCAGCGTGCGCTGCGACGCCTGCGCGTCATCGAGCGAGCGCAGCGTGACGACGACGTCGCTGCCGATGAGCACGCCGGCCAGCGGCACGTTGCAGGCGCTGGCCGCCAGCAGGCGCAGCCAGGCCGGCAGCAGCTTGTACGCCTGGAGGTTCCTGCCCTGCTTGTCGGCCAGTTGCCCGGCCATCAGCTCGATCCACGCCGGCGCTTTGCCGCTTTCGCCTTCGTCTTCGCTTTCGCTGCCGGCACGCAGGCCGACGAGCCAGTCTTCGAGCCGCAGGCCCTCGCGCGGGCCGAAGCGCAGCGGTTGCTTCTCGTGACAGCGCGGCCGCGCGGCAAGCTCGCTGTGCCACTGCGCGAGCATCGGTTGCAGCGTCTGCTGCAGCGCCGCGCGGGCCTGCTCGCCGGGCCCGCCCAGCGGCAGGCTGCCGGCGCGTTGCAGGCGCGCGAGCTGTGCCTGCACCAGGTGCGCGAGCCGCTCGTCGCTGTCGTTGCCGCTGCCGCTGCCGCTGCCGCTGCCATCTTCGGCCGCGACCTCGCCGCCGTTGTCGCCCCCGCTGTCGCCCAACCGCCGCCGCGCTTCGCGCAGCACTTCGTCGATCTGCCGCCAGCGGTCGAGGCCGCCCGACTCGAACGGCTCGTCGTCCTCGGCGGCCGCTTCGGCTTCGTCGAAGGCGACGTTGAGGCGGCGGCGGAAGAAGCTCTTCACCGGGTTGCGCAGGAAGCTCGCGAGGTCGTTCAGCGTCAGCGGTGGCGCGGCGTCTTGCTCTTGCCTTGCTCCTCTCCCGCGTGCGGGAGAGGGTGGGCGGTGGAGCTCGCAAGGCCCTCGCCCCTGCCCTCTCCCGCACCCGGAGGCGATGCCTCCGGCTTCGCGTGCGGGAGAGGGGGCGATGCAATGCGGCGCGCCACTCGGCGGCGTAGGTGAGGCCGCCGCGTTCCTCGAAGTAGGCGCGGCGGCCGGTAGCGGGTGGCTGCGTCGCGCGCCTTCCCCACCTCTTCGCTCCAGCCGGCGGCGAGATAGTCGCGCAGGGCCGCGCAGCACCGAAGGCGGCTGCTCCTGGTTGTCGCGCTGGCTGCGGCCGCACCAGGCCGGTAGAGCACGCGCCGCGCCGAGCAGAGCGTCGAGCATCATCAGGTGGTCGTCGTCGCGGCGCGAGCGGTCGCCCGGGCGCGCCTGGCCGGGCTGGCCCATCAGGTCGAAGTCGCTGCGCGTGCTGCGCGCGGGTAGTCGCCGTCGTTCATGCCGAGCAGGCACACCACCTCGAACGGCACGGCGCGCAGCGGCAGCAGCGTGCAGAACGCGCCGCCGGCCTTGGCGCTGCGCGAGGCCGGGCTCGTCGACGCCGTCGAGCCACGCCTCGCGCGCGACGGCCAGGGCCACGGGTTCGTCGAACGACGCCGCCTCGCACGCCTGCAGCCACCCGGCAAGGGCGTCGTTCAACGCGCTGAGCGTCGCGCGCTCGGCGGTGTCGCCCGGCAGCAGCAGCGCGGCCATCAGGGCTCGCAAGCGCTCGCCCCACTCGAGCGGCGTGCGCGCCGCCCTCGCTTCGTGCCACCAGGCTGCAGCAGCGCGAGCAGCTCGGCGAGCGTGCCCGCGAGCCCGCCGAGAGCCGCCGACTTCGGCACAAGGCTCGATGGCCGCGAGGCTGCTCCTGCACCGGCCCCTCTCCGCAGGGCGGGAGGGCAGGGGTGAGGGCGGGTCGTTTACCGCCGTTGGACCTTCGCCTCCTGCCGGTTCACCCACCGCATACCCCAGCAGCATGCGGCGCAGCCTGAAGGCCCAGGTGTTCACATCGCCGCACGCCCGCAGGCCGAGCGCCGCATGCTGCGTCTCATCCAGCCCCCAGCGCACGCCGGCCGCGGCGACCCACCCCTGCAGCAACGGCAGGTCGCCTTCCTGCAGCCCGAAGCGGCGCGCCACCGCGGGCACTTCCAGCAGCCCCAGCAGCTCGGTCGCGGTGAAGCGCTGCTGCGGCGCGCGCAGCACCCACTCCAGCGCTGCCAGGAGCGGGTTGTGGGCGCGTTCGCGCTGGTCGGCAATGCCCCACGGAATGAAGCGCGCGTCGCTGCGCGCGTGCTGGCCGAACACCGAGCGGATGGCCGGCGCGAAGGCGTCGATGTCGGGCACCATCACGACGATGTCGCGCGGCGCGAGCGGGCCACGCTCCTCACGCGGCGGCGGCCGCGCCAGCAGCTCGAGCAGCTGGTCGTGCAGCACCTCCACCTCGCGCTGCGCGCTGTGCGCCTGGTGGAAGACGATCGAGCGGTCTTC
The DNA here is from genome assembly GCA_046348035.1 of Rubrivivax sp. GTDB lineage: Bacteria > Pseudomonadota > Gammaproteobacteria > Burkholderiales > Burkholderiaceae_C > Rubrivivax. Next base: position 103,937 of record JAXMEZ010000006.1, read on the forward strand.
GGGCGGCACCGGCGCGTGGTCGTGCTCGGCCAGCGGCACGAGGTCGCGGATGCGCGCCTGCACCTGCTGCAGCAGCGTGCCGCCTCGGCCTTCGGCGCCGCCTTCGTCGAACAGGTCGATGCGCGGCGGCGCGAAGCGTTCGCGCGCGAGCTGCGCGTCGTCGTAGGCGTCGAGCTGGCGGATGAAGTCGCGGCTCTGCCGGCCCCACGCGGCCAGCAGCGGATGGCCGTGCGCGTGCAGCGCCTCGGGCGTGCGGGCGGCGATCGGCGCCAGGTCGATGCCGCCGCGGTGCGCGTGCCGGCGCCGCTCGGCGCGCAGCAGCTCGCGGCCCTCGATCAAGTCGGCCCAGTGGTGGCGGCATGGGTTCGGCACCGCCAGCAGCACCTGGCTCACGCGCGCGAGGGCGGCCACCGCTTCCAGCGTCTGCGCGGGCACATGCGTGGTGCCGAAGACCACCACGCGGCGCGGCACGCCCGCGGGCGGCGGCTCGCCCGCCGGCAAGGCCGCGAGGGCACGCAGGAACCGCTCGTGCAGCGCCGGCCGCGTGGCCTGGTGCTCGGCATCGCTCAGCGCCGACACCGCGGCGCGCCACAGCGCCGGCTGCCAGCGTTGCGCCTCGGGCACCGGCACGGTGGTGCCGATGGGCGTGCGCAGCGTGTCGTCGCGGCCGCGTTCGCCGGCTTGCTCCCATTCGCGCAGCCAGTCGCTGCGATGGACCTGGTACTGGTCGAACAGGTCGGCCAGGCGCTGCGCGAGTTGCAGTGGCCGCGTCTCGTCGCCGGAAACGGCGAGGCCGCCACGGTGCGGCCCGCCACGCTCGCCGCCTTCGGATCCCCGGCGCTCTTGATGATGAAGAAGGAAGCCCGCGACCGGTGCGAACAGCGGCTCATGCACGAGGCTCGGCAGCAAGCGCATCAGCCGCCACGTCAGCGGCAGCTTGTCCAGCGGCGAAACGGCGGGCACCGCTTCGCGCCCCAGCACTGCGCGGTAGGTGCGCCATACGAAGCGCGCTGGCAGCTCCACGCGCGCTGCGGCGCAGACGCCATGCGCGGCGGCCAGCTCCATCTTCAGCCACTCGGCCATGCCGTTGCTCTGCACGAGCAGCGTTTCTTCCTCCAGCGGCGCCAGCGGATGCCGCGCGAGCCACTCGAACACCGCCGCGGCGAGGTCCTCGAGGCGGTTGCCGTGCAGGACGAGCAGGCCGGAGGTGAGGGCGGGGGCGGAGACGGTCATGCGGGGGCGGCGGCAGGCAGGGGCATGAGCATGCCGCGGGGGTGGCTCAAATGGCGAGCCAGTGCGGCTTGGCCGCATCGCGAACCCCTCGCGGCCATCATAGCGCGCTGCCCTCCCGACACGCGGCAGGCCCGCGAGCGATTTCATGCGGACTTTAAGAAACTCGCGAGTGTTTTCAAGTCTGGCTTAAAATCCCCGGGTGCCCAATCCACCCCGCCGCGAGCCGGCTCCCGCAGCGCCGGCCCCCGCCGCAGCCCTGTCAGCGCCGGCCGACCGCTACCTGCTGCCCCAGGTGCGCGCCGATCTCGAACGCAAGATGGTCTTCGTCGGCGGGCCGCGCCAGGTCGGCAAGACCTCGCTGGCGCGCCGGCTGCTGCCCTCGCCCGCGTCGGAGCTGAACTTCGACGTGGCGGCGCACCGGCAGGCCATCCTGCGCCGCGAGCTGCCGCCCGGCGACCTGTGGTTCTTCGACGAGATCCACAAGTACCGCGGCTGGCGCAACTACTTGAAGGGCCTGTACGACACGCCTGGCCGCACGCAGCGCATCCTCGTCACCGGCTCGGCGCGGCTCGACCTCTACCGCTTCGGCGGCGACTCGCTGCAGGGCCGCTACTTCCACCTGCGGCTGCATCCGTTCAGCGTCGCCGAGCTCGGCGGCCATGCCGACGCGCTGCCGGCGTTGCTCGCGCTCGGCGGCTTCCCCGAGCCGTTCTCGAGCGGCAGCGAAGCCTTCGCGCGGCGTTGGGCGCTTTCGTATCGCGAGCGGCTGCTGCGCGAGGAGGTCACGGCGCTGGAAACGGTGTCCGACCTCGGCAAGCTCGAACTGCTGGCGCTGGCGCTGCCCGAGCGCGTGGGCAGCCCGCTGTCGTTGAACGCGCTGCGCGAGGACTTGCAGGTCTCGCAGCCGACGGTGGCGCGCTGGGTCGACATCCTCGAGCGCGTCTACGGCATCTTCCGCATCGCGCCGTTCGGCGCGCCGCGGCTGCGCGCGGTGAAGAAGGCGATGAAGCACTACCACTACGACTGGTCGGTGGTGGCCGCGCCGGGCCCGCGTTTCGAGAACCTCGTGGCCTCGCACCTGCTGAAGTGGGTGGAGTACCAGCGCGACACGCAAGGCCGGGCGTTAGAGCTGCGCTACTTCCGCGACATCGACGGGCGCGAAGTCGACTTCGTCGTCGTCGAAGGTGCTGGCCGCGCCATCGCGGCGGTGGAGTGCAAGCTCGGCGACGACGCGGTGACGCCCGGGCTCAGGTACCTGAAAGAGCGCGTGCCCGATCTGATCGCCTGGCAGGTGTCAGCTACAGGCCGGCGCGACTTTCTCAGTCCCGAGGGCGTGCGCGTGGCGCCGGCGGCGACGCTGTTGCGCGAGCTGGTGTGAGGCGCGGGCGGCGCGAGGGCGCCCGCCTCACTCGACGAACAGCGCCGACGCTGGCGACCGACTTCGGGGTGGTTGATCACCGGCGGGGTGACGATGCCGCCGAGCTTGCCGAGGCTGGTGACGGTGAGCGTGGCCTCGCAGCGCGCTTCAGCAGTGCGCCGAACCGAACGCGCCTTCGGCCGCCGGCATGCCGGCCGAGCGCCAGGCTTCGAGGAGGCGATGACGGTGCTGCGGCATCCGGTACGGCAGCACGCGGGCGGCGAAGTCGAGGCTGAAGCGGCGGTTCAGGCGCCGCCCTTCCGCCGCCGACCGACGCGCCGCCTCGTGCTCGCCGGCCTCGTGCTGCACCGCTGCGAGCAGGCCGTGCGCCCAGCAGTACTCGGGGTTGCGGCGAAGCGCGCTGTCGAGCGCCGCCCGGGCCGCGTCGCTGTCGCCGCGCATCCAATGCGCCATGCCGCTGAGGGTGAGGAAGACGCCGTGATCGTTCAAGTCCAGCCGCAGCGCCTGCTCCAGGTGCTCCAACGCTTCGTCCGGGCGGCCGCACCAGGTGAGCGCGTCGCCGAGGTGAAAGTGCGCATAGGCGTACCACGGCGCGGCGGCGACGGACTGGCGAAGGTGCCCGAGCGCCTCGTCGTGACGCGACTGCCACAGCAGTACCTTGCCCATCAGTGCGTGCGCGGCGCCGCTGCCGCTGCCGCCGGTGCATCCGGCGAGGGCGCGCTGCGCGAACGAGTCGGCCAGCCTCGCGCTGCCGGCCGCGTCGGTCGACCAGCCGCTGACGGCATCGAACCAATGCGACCAGCCGATCGCCACCAGCGCATCGGGCAGGCCGGGAACGCGTTCGAGGGCCTCGGTGTAGATCGCGCGCGCCTTCGCGTTCTCGACGGCGCTGTAGGCGGTGAAGTGCTGCCAGCCGCGCAGCATCAGGTCGGTCACTGCCGGATGCTCGCGGGTCCACAGCGGCGAGCCCGGCGGCGTCGCCGCGGTCTGGCGCCATGGCGGTGATGGCGCGGCGCGCGCGACGACCTCCCGGTGCGGCGCCGCGAACGGCTCGCCGGCCTCTTGCAGCTCCCTGGCCAGTGCCGTCGTCTGCGGACCGGGCTCGACGCCGAGCTCTTCGCGCAGCGCATGGCGGCATTCGGCCCAGCACTGCAGCGCCCGCGAACGAAGGCCGGCCCGTTCGTGCAGCCGCATCAGCGAGCGCCAGGTGCCCTCGTGCACGCGGTCCGCCGCGAGCAGCCGGCGCGCCAGGGCGACGGTGTCCTCGAGCGCATCGGCGTCGAGCTCGTGCTCGGTCAACCGAGCCACGAGCCCGTGCGCGAGGTCGCGCAGCCGCTCGCGTTCGGTGGCCGCCCAGGCGTCGAACTCGGCGCTGGCCGCGACCGACTCGGCGAAGTCGCCGCGGTAAAGCGCCGCTGCCGCCAGCAGCGCGGGCAGGTCGGCGGCGCGGGTCAGCGCCTCGAAGGTGTCGACGTCGACCGTGCAGCAAGCTTCATCGACGACGAGGCGGTCGCCGACGGCCTTGAGGAGGGCGGCGGCATCGCCGAGTTCGGCGCGCACATGGTGCAGGCACTGGCGCAGCGCGTTGCGGGCGTCCTCGGGGGCGTGGTCTTCCCACAGCAGCTGCAGCAACCGGGTGCGGGCGATGCCGGCGCTGCCCGCGGCGGCCACGCAGGCCAGCAGTGCGAGCCCCTTGGGTCCGAGGCGCGGCACCGTTTCGCCGGTGGGCGACTCGACGATCACCGGCCCCAGCAACCGCAACCTCCACGACGGCATCGGGTCCCCCGCCCTCGCACTCCGCTCGCGGCCATCATAACGGCGCAATAACGGCCGCCTCACGGTTCGCGAGACGGGGCAGCGGCAGACTCGTCGCCACCGATGACAGAGGGAGTACACGATGGCCCCGTTCTCCGATGCGACCCAGGTTCCGGCGCGGTGCCGCCTTCGCGCGCTCGCGGGCCCGACGAGCCAAGCGGCGGTTCTCGGCGTGGCCGCCGCGGCGTTGATCGGCTGCGCTGCAAGCGCGCCCGCGGACGTGCCGTGGAAGCCCGCGCCGGTGGGAGCCGGTCGGGCGCGCAGCAGCGCAACACCGGCAGCTTCGGCAAGGACACGCAGACGCAGGTGACGCGCGTCGCGGACATGACCTGGAACGGTGGTCCGGTGATGGCCGTGCGCACCGGCGCCGGGGGCACGCTGTTGCAGCGGCACGCCGACGGCCGCTGGCTGGCGATGCTGGCCCCCGACGGCAAGCCGGCGGTGACCTTCGACCCGCCGGCCGGCTGGGAGCTGCCGTTCGAAGTGGTAGCCGCTGGCGCCGCCAGCAGAAGATGACCAACGTGGCCACGGGCAGGACGCTCGAGTACGAGTGGGCCTGCACGGTACCGGCCAGGAGAAGGTGACGGTGCCGGCCGGCACGTTCGACGCCTACCGCATCGAATGCAGGACGAGCATCGGCGGCGAAGACACCTACTGGGTCAGCCCTGCCGTGCACCCGTTCCTCAAGACCCGGAGCGTGCGCGGGCCGAACCACCCGATGGGGGCGGGCACGCAGGAGACGGAGTTGCTGAAGCTGCCGGGCTGATGGGGCGTTGGGCGCCGCGGCGCCCGCATGACAGCGGCGGGTGATTTGACGCCGACTTGAAAAACTCGCGAGTGTTTTGAAGTGGCGGTCAGGCGCGCACGCAGCGCGCCCTCACCGCTTCGGCGCGGCCACCGCCTCAATCCACGAACAGCAGCGCCGGGTGCTCGAGCAACTGCCGCACGCGCTGGATGTACGCCGCGGCGACGGCGCCGTCGACGACGCGGTGATCGAAGGACGACGACAGGTTCATCATCTGCCGCACCTGCACCGTGGTGCCGTCGCCGAGCACTACCGGCCGCGCGACGATGCGGTTGACGCCGACGATGGCGATTTCGGGGTGGTTGATCACGGGCGTCGTGACGATGCCGCCGAGTTTGCCGAGGCTGGTGACGGTGAGCGTGGAGCCGCTGAGTTCTTCGCGCGTGGCCTTGCCGGCGCGCGCGGTGACGGCGAGCCGGGCGATGGCGGCGCTGCAAGCCCACAGGTCCAGCGTCTGCGCCTGTCGCAGCACCGGCACCATCAGGCCGCCGTCGGTCTGCGTGGCCACGCCGAGGTGCACCGCGTCGTGCAGCGTCAGCACGCCGGCTTCGTCGTCGAAGCGGCCGTTGACCTGCGGGAGCGCGGCCACGGCGCGAACTACGGCGCGGATGACGAAGGCCAGCGGCGAGAGTTCACCGCGCGTGGCGCCGTGCTGGCGGTTCAGCTCGTCGCGCAGCGCGGTCATCTCGGTCACGTCCACTTCCTCCACGTAGGTGAAGTGCGGGATGTGGCGCTTGCTTAGCTGCATCTTCTGCGCGATCTGGCGGCGCAGGCCGATGACCTTGATGTCGCGCGTGGCGTCGGTGGGCACTGTCGATGGACGGGCGCGCTCGCTGCCGCCACCGCCGGTGCGGGGCGCGACTGCGTCGAGGTCGGCGTGCAGCACGCGGCCTTCGGGGCCGCTGCCGCGAACCGTGGCGAGGTCGATGCCGAGCGAGCGCGCGCGCTCGCGCACGGCGGGTGCGGCGAGCGTGCGAGCGGGTCCGGCCGTGGCCGGTGTGCGGGCAGCGTCGACTGCGACCGGCCTCCGCGCTGCACTGGCCGCAACCGGCGCAACGGCCCGCGTTGTCGATGGCGCCGGCGCGGTCGCTGTCTTGGCTGGTGCCGGTGCTTGAGTCGGCGCCGGTGTCGATGCCGGCGGGCTCGGCTTCGCCGCCGCGGGCGCTGGCTTCTGCGCCGCCACAGCCGCCGCGCCTTCCACCTCGATGCGAATCAGCATCGACCCCACCGCCATCATCTTGCCGACCTCGCCGCCGAGCTCGAGCACGCGGCCGGCCACGGGTGATGGGATCTCGACCGCCGCCTTGTCGGTCATCACGTCGGCGAGCACCTGGTCCTCGGCGACGGTGTCGCCGGGCTTCACGCGCCACTCGACGAGTTCGCCTTCGGCGATGCCTTCGCCGATGTCGGGCATGCGCACGGTGTGGACGCTGTTGCTCATCGCGGCCCCATCATTTCCCCATCACCTTGCGGTAAGCCTGCCCCACGCGCAGCGGCCCGGGAAAGTAGGCCCACTCCAGGGCGTGCGGGTACGGCGTGTCCCAGCCGGTGACGCGCTCGATCGGCGCTTCAAGGTGCCAGAAGCAGTGCTCCTGGACGAGCGCCGTCAGCTCGGCGCCGAAGCCGCTGGTGCGCGTGGCTTCGTGCAGCACGACGCAGCGGCCGGTCTTCTTCACCGAGGCGACGATCGTCGGAAGGTCCAGCGGCCACAGGCTGCGCAGGTCGATGACTTCGGCGTCGATGCCGGTCTCGGCCGCTGCGGCTTCGGCGACGAAGACCATCGTGCCGTAGGTGACCACGGTCAGGTCTTCGCCCTCGCGCACGACGGCGGCCGTTTCGAGCGGCACCGTGTAGTGGCCCTCAGGCACGTCGCTCTTCGGGTGCGCCGACCACGCCACCACGGGGCGCTCGTGGTGGCCGTCGAAGGGGCCGTTGTACAGGCGCTTGGGCTCCAGGAAGATGACCGGGTCGTCGCATTCGATGGCGGCGATGAGCAGGCCCTTGGCGTCGTACGGGTTGCTCGGCATCACCGTGCGCAGGCCGCACACGTGCGTGAACAGCGCCTCCGGGCTCTGGCTGTGCGTCTGGCCGCCGTAGATGCCGCCGCCGCAAGGCATGCGGATGACCAGCGGCGCGGTGAAGTCGCCGGCCGAGCGGTAGCGCAGGCGCGCTGCCTCGCTGACGATCTGGTCCGAGGCGGGGTAGAAGTAGTCGGCGAACTGCACTTCGACGACGGGGCGCAAGCCGTAGGCGGCCATGCCGATGGCCGTGCCGACGATGCCGCCTTCGGCGATCGGCGAATCGAACACGCGGTGCTTGCCGTACTTGGCCTGCAGGCCTTCGGTGCAGCGGAACACGCCGCCGAAGTAGCCGACGTCCTCGCCGAAGACGACGACCTGCTCGTCGCGGCCGAGCATCACGTCCATCGCCGAGCGCAGGGCCTGGATCATGGTCATCGTGGCCATGTCAGCTCACTCCCGCGGTTCGGCTTCGGCAGCGCGGCCGGCCGGGCCCGCGGCGCTTTCAGTGGCTTGCTCGGCTTCAGCGGCGTGCGCGTCGTGCCCGGCGTGGCCGCTCATCGCCGCTTCGGCCGCCGCCTGCCGCATCTGCTCGCGCAGGTGCGCGGGCATCTCCTTGAACACGTCCTCGAACATCGTCGCCAGCGGCGGGATGTGCCCGTCGAGCACCGATCCGTGCTTGCCCGCTTCCTTCAGCGCCGAGGCCATCTCGGCGTCGAACGCCTTCTGCGTGCGCAGGTGCTCTTCCTCGCTCCATGCGTTGAGGCCCATCAGGTGCTGCTTCAGCCGCGCCACCGGGTCGCCGAGCGGGAAGTGCTCCCAGTCGTCGGCGGGGCGGTAGCGCGAAGGATCGTCGGAGGTCGAATGCGCGCCGGCGCGGTACGTCACCCACTCGACCAGCGTCGGCCCGAGGTTGCGCCGCGCGCGCTCGGCGGCCCAGCGCGAAGCGGCGAGCACGGCGAGGAAGTCGTTGCCGTCGACGCGCAGCGAGGCGATGCCGGCGCCGACGCCGCGCGCCGCGAACGTGGTGCCTTCACCGCCGGCGATGGCCTGGAAGGTGGAGATCGCCCACTGGTTGTTGACGACGTTCAAGATCACCGGCGCGCGATAGACATGCGCGAAGGTGAGCGCGTTGTGGAAGTCGGCCTCGGCCGTGGAGCCGTCGCCGATCCAGCCCGAGGCGATCTTCGTGTCGCCGCGGATCGCCGAGGCCATCGCCCAGCCCACCGCCTGCACGAACTGCGTGGCGAGGTTGCCCGAGATCGAGAAGAAGCCGGCCCGCTTGTACGAGTACATCACCGGCAACTGGCGGCCGCGCAGCGGGTCGCGCTCGTTGCTGAGCAGCTGGCACATCAGCTCGACGATGTCGATGTCCTCGCGCGCCAGCAGCAGCCCTTGCTGGCGGTAGGTGGGAAAGCACATGTCGCCTTCGGCGAGCGCCTGCGCATGCGCCACGGCCACGGCCTCCTCGCCCAGGCACTGCATGTAGAAGGAAATCTTCTTCTGCCGCTGCGCGATGAGCATGCGGGCGTCGAAGGCGCGCGTGCGCAGCATCGCGCGCAGGCCACGCTTCATGTCCTCGACGCTCACCTGCGGCGCCCACGGGCCGACGGCTCGGCCCGAGTCGTCGAGCACGCGGATGAGCTTCCAGGCCATCGTGCCGGTGTGCGAAGGAACGATGTCCACCGCCGGCCGCGGCACCTCGCCGGCGGCAGAGGCGCGCAGGTACGAGAAGTCGGTGCTCTGCCCCGGCCGGCCGGTGGGCTCGGGCACGTGCAGGTGAAGCGGCGGCAGGTCGCCAGGCATCGGTCGCTCCTCCGAGGGTGTCACGGGGTCTGCGAGTGGGCCGATTCTGGAGGAAAGCGCGCCGCCACGACGGTGCAGCGGCCGGCCTTGACCCGCGGCAAGGACGCCCGCCCGGCCCGCCGATAGCCTGAACCATTCAACCTCGAACGCCGGGCCCGCGTGCACAGCATTCCATGGCCGTCCGGCACCAGCCATGTCCAACCCCACCCACCGCGCCCTGCTGAACAGCCTGCTGCTGGCGGCTGTCGCGCTCGTCGTGGTGCACGTGGTGGGCACGATCGGGTTCCTCGTCTTCGACGCTTCGCGCGGCGGCGGGGCGAGCGCGTTCGACGCGTTCTACATGACCTTCATCACCGTGGCGACGATCGGCTACGCCGAGACGATCGACCTCACCGGCAGCACGGGCGGGCGCCTGTTCAACGTCGCCATCGCCATCAGCGGCATCGGCGCGGTGTGGGTGATGTTCTCCAACTTCACCGCGCTGCTGCTGGCGCGCGCGATGGACCCGGCGCGCATGCGCGCGCGCCTGCTCAGGGAGGTGAGGCACATGGAAGGCCACTACATCGTCTGCGGCCTCGGCCGCATCGGCGCCGGCGTGGCGCGCGAGCTGCGCGCCACGGGCCACGCCTGCGTGGCCATCGAGCCTTCGCAGGCGCAGGCCGATGCCTACCTCCAGGACGGCGAAGGCGGCGGCGGGCCGGGCCTGCGCGTGCTCGTCGACGACGCCACCGCCGACCAGGTGCTGCTGACAGCGGGGCTGGAGCGCGACGCCGGCGTGTTCGCGGTGACGGGCGACGACTCGAAGAACGTGCTGATCTCGTTCTCGGCCCGGCAGCTGAACCCCAAGGTGCGCGTGGTGGCCCGCGTGCACGAGGTGGCCAACGTGGCCAAGTGCCGCCGCGCGGGCGCCGACGAGATCGTCTCGCCCGATTTCTCCGGCGCGCTGCGCCTGGCCGCCGCGATGCTGCAGCCGCACGCGGCCGGCTTCATCGACGAGCTGCTGCACCGCGGGGACGCGATGCGCGTCGTCGACGTGCAGGTGCCCGAAGGCTTCGAGACGCGGCCGGTGGGCGACCTGCAGCTGCGCGGCCGCGAGTACCTCGTCGTCGGCCTGCGCAGCCAGGGCCGGCTGCAGGTGAACCCGGAGCCCGACATGCTGCTGACGCCGGGCGCGGCGTTGATCGCGATGGCCACGCCCGCTGGCGCGGCCGAACTGCGGCGGCTGCTGCAGGGCTGAAGCGCGGGCCGGGGCACGACCAGCCGCCGCGGCTTCGCACGCGCCTTCTTCACGCAGCGCGGCCGCCGCGCAGCCCGGCCACCTCAAGGCGAACCACAGGGCGCCGAAGGACCGGCTGTCCCTGGCTGCAACAGCGCGGCCGGGCAACCTGAATCCGAGGCTGCCTTGCAAAGAACACTCGCCAAGCTGATCGCGTTTTCCGGCTGCACCTTGATGGTGGCGCACGTGCTGGCGCAGGTGCCGGTCCAACCAGGCGGCAGCGCTGCGGTGGCGCCATCGCAGACGACGGCAGCGCCGGCAACAGCGGCAACGGCGGCGCCCGTGATCGCGGCGGCGAAGCCGGGCACCACCGGCCCGGGGCTGAAGGTCGCTGCTGCGCCGCCCTCGGTGCGCGCTGTCACCGCTGCGGGCAGCGTCATCATCCTCGCCGACGGCATCGTGGCCAACGCGACGATGGCGCAGATCCTGCCGCCGGCACCCGGGTTCGTCTACGAGCGTTGAAGCGGAGGCGGAGCGCGCGAGCCGCGCTCCCTGCCCGGATCGCCGCGCGCGCTACGGCTTGAACGACTGCACGGTCTCCCAGGCCACCGTCTGCAGGTGCAGCGCAACGTCGGCCGGCAGGCCGGCGGTGTAGGCGTTGCCCACGGGCGACTTCTTGAACAGGCTCGCCATCACCACCGCCGCGCCGAGGTACGTGCCGGCCAGGCTCGGGTGGCGCTTGTCGGGCGCGTAGAGGTTGAGGTCCGGGCGCTTGGCGATCGACGCTGCGAACGCCGGGCCGGCCGGCACGACGCGCATGTTGTTGGCACGGCCGGCCTTGATGTACTCGGCGGCGAGCTGCTCGGTCATCTGCGGCTGGTCCTGGTAGGCCCAGCTCAGGAAGAGCGCCGGTTCGCTGCCGGCCTGGCGCGCCGCCGCGGCGTGCGCCTTGGCGGTGTCGTGGAACGCCTGCTGCAGCTTCGGGTGGATGGGGCACTGGCTGCAGTCCATCATCAGCACCATGTCGTAGGCGCGCTCGAACTGGTTGAACGCGACGTCGTTGGTGGGCGTGAAGCTGTAGCGGGCCATGCCGGTGCCGGGCTTGAAGTGCGAGCCCATGTCGTGCCAGTCGAGGCCGGCGCCGCTGATGGTGATCGACGTCTGGCGCACGTTGCGCACGCCGGCCGCGTTGAGCAGCCCGCCCAGGTGCCCGTTCATGCCGTTGTTGAAGTAGAAGAAGCTGTTGCCCACCCACAGCAAGGAAGCCGGCACCTCGCCCTGGAAGCGCGGCGGCGGTGGCGCCGAAGGCTGCGAGCCGCAGCCTGCGAGCGCGGCAGCGGCAAACAAGGCAACGGCGGCCCAGGCGCGGCGGGTGCGCGGCGTGTGCAAGGGCAGGGCGATCTCCTGCTTCGTCATGTTTCGATGCTCCTCGTGGCGTGGTTCGAATGGACCACTGCCGTGCATTTTCGCTGCCGCGGCGCGGCGGTCATTCGCTACGGCGCTGCACAGCTGAAGCTCGCCGCGTCCTCCACGCTGCCGCTGCCGTTGTAGCGCGCGTACTGCGGGTACGGGCACAGCGGCCGCGTGCGGCCCGGGAACACGGCGGTGCCGCTGGCCACGATGCGGTCGGGGGCGCGGCCTTTCTCGACCCACTCGACGAGTGCGCCGAGGCCGTCCCAGCTGTCGGTGGCGGCGCCGCCCTGGCAATGGCCCATGCCGGGGATGAGGAAGAGGCGCGAGAAGTCGCGCGTCGCCTCGGCGCCGTGCTTCGCGCTCAGCCGCTGGTAGTAGTCGATCATCTCCAGCGGCGAGAAGATCGGGTCGGCCAGGCCGTGCGCGAAGAGCAGCTTGCCGCCGCGCGCGCGGAAGGCCGCCAGGTCCACGTCGTCGGCGGTGTTGAACATCCAGGCGTGCGCGTCCATTCGCGCCGGGT
>JAXMEZ010000060.1:0-23112 GCA_046348035.1 Rubrivivax sp.
AGATCGACCGGCCGGTTGACGCCCAGCAGGTGCACCTCGACCTTCGGGTTCAAGGCCATGAACTCGACCAGCATCGCGGCGACGCGCGCATGCAGCAGCGCGATCGGGCAGCTCACGCGCACGATGCCGCGCGCCTCGCCCGACGCCTGCTCGACCGCCTCCTGCGCCGCCTGCGCCTCGACCAGCATCGCCTTGCAGTGGCGGTAGTAGGTCTCGCCGACATCGGTGACCGAGAAGCGCCGCGTCGAGCGCTGGATCAGCCGCACGCCCAGGCGTTCTTCGAGCGCGGCGATGCGGCGGCTGAGCTTCGACTTGGGCACCGCCAGCGCCCGCGCTGCCGGCGCGAAGCCGCGGTGGTCGACCACGTGGGCGAAATAGACCAGGTCGTTGAGGTCTTGCACCGTGCTGCCTTGCGCGGCCGGCTGCCGGGGCGTTCCAGGAGCGGAACGATGAAGCGCGATTCTAGGAACTACCGCCTCAATCGATCCGAACCTACAGTCCTTCGCGGCGATGGAGCCGCTCTTGCCGATCCGCACCGGGCGCGACGCAGGGACCGGCGCGATGCGGGTGAGCACCTGCCCGAGCCGACGATCAACCGACCTGGGAAGAACACGATGAGCGGCTACCTGCTGCAAGGGCAGTGGCGCAGCGGCTGGTACGACACGCGCGCCACCGGCGGCGAGTTCGTGCGCGGCGAGGCGGGCTTTCGCCATCAAGTGAGGGCCGATGGCACCGGCGGCTTTCGCGCCGAGCCGGGCCGCTACCACCTCTACGTTTCCCTCGCCTGCCCTTGGGCGCACCGCACGCTGATCGCGCGCAGGCTCAAGGGCCTGGAGGACGTGGTGTCGCTGTCGATCGTCGAGCCGGTGATGGGCGACGACGGCTGGGCTTTCGGAGAAGGGCCGGGCTGCATCCCCGACACGGTCAACGGTTCCGCGCTGCTGCGCGACGTGTACCTCGCTGCCGAGCCGAACTACAGCGGCCGCGTCACCGTGCCGGTGCTGTGGGACAAGCAACGCCGCACGATCGTCAGCAACGAGTCGGCCGAGATCCTGCGCATGCTCGACAGCGCCTTCGACGCCTTCACGCCGGTGCGTATCGGCCTCTATCCACCGGAGCTGCGCACGGCGATCGACGCGATCAACGCCTTCGTCTACGAGCGCGTCAACAACGGCGTCTACCGCTGCGGCTTCGCGGGCAGCCAGGCAGCGTACGAGCGCGCCTTCGACCGCCTGTTCGCGGCGCTGGACGAACTCGACGCGCGCCTGGCGCGCAGCCGCTTCCTCGTCGCCGAGCGAGCCGATGCGCCGACCGAGGCCGACTGGCGCCTCTTCACGACGCTGGTGCGCTTCGACGCCGTCTACCACGGGCACTTCAAGTGCAACCTGAAGCGCATCGCCGACTATCCTTCGCTGACGCGCCTGCTGCGCGAGCTGGCCCGCGTGCCCGGCGTCGCGAGCACGGTGAACCTGGACCACATCAAGCGCCACTACTACCTGAGCCACCGGCACCTGAACCCGAGCGGCATCGTGCCCAGGGGGCCGGCGCTCGAGTTCCTGCCTGCGTCCTCGAACTGAACCCGATGGCCAAGAAGTTCCCGATCCATCCGCCGCACCCCGAGCGCGTCTGCTGGGGCTGCGACAGGTACTGCCCCGCCGACGACATGGCCTGCGGCAACGGCTCCGACCGCACGCAGCACCCGGTGGAGCTGTTCGGCGACGATTGGATGGAGTGGTCGCCGCTGGACGACAAGCCCGCTGCGACGGTGGAGAAGTCCCAGGAGTCGGCGGAGCCCGAGGCGTCCGGCCAGGACGGCCAGCCCGAACCGGCATGACGCCTGAGCGCCTTGCCGGTCGGGCTTCTTCCCGGTTGCTCAGCCCATGCGGCCGAACTTCCCCGCGTTGAAGTCCTCGATCGCCTGCCGGATCTCGGCCTGGCTCGTCATCACGAACGGCCCGTAGCCGACGACCGGTTCGGCGATCGGCTCGCCGGCCAGCAGCAGCAGCTTGGCGTCGCTGTTGGCCTCGATGGCGATCTCGCTTCCGGCGGCAGAGAGCGTCGCCATCTGTGCCGCGCGCAGCACGGTCGTGCCGTTGAGCTGGATCGTGCCGTCGAGCACCACCAGCAGGCTCGTCCAGCCCTCGGTCTGCGCCAGCGAGACGCGGCGGCCGGCCTTGACGCGCACGTCCCACACGTTCATCGGCGTGAAGGTGTGCGAAGGCCCGCGCGCGCCGTCGAACTCGCCGGCGATGACGCGCACCTGGCCTGCGGCCTCGCCGCCAGTGCCGTTGCTCGCACCGGTCGCACCATTGGCCGCACCATTGGCGTCCCGCAGCGGCCGCACCGGGATGTCGCTCTTGAGGATCGCCTGGTATCCCGGCGGCGTCATCTTGTCCTTGGCCGGCAGGTTCACCCACAGCTGCACCATCTCGAACGGACCGCCGCTCCTGGCGTAGTTCGCCGAGTGGAACTCCTCGTGCAGGATGCCGCTGCCCGCGGTCATCCACTGCACGTCGCCGGCGCCGATGACGCCGCCTTGGCCGGTGGAATCGCGGTGCTCGACCTCGCCGTCGTAGACGATGGTCACGGTCTCGAAACCGCGGTGCGGATGCTGGCCGACGCCGCGCCGCGCGCTGGTCGGCTCGAAGGTCGTCGGTGCCGCGTAGTCGAGCAGCAGGAAGGGGCTGCGCTGCGCAGCGCCGGCGCCGTAGTCGAACATGCCATGCACCGGGAAGCCGTCGCCCACCCAGTGGCGGCCAGGGGCGCTCTTCGTCGAGACGATCTTCTTCATGGGGCTCCTTGCCTCGTTCGTGGCGGGACGGATGCGTCCCGCAGGATTCGCATGATGGGGACGGGAAGGGGTTCGCGAAAGATGGCGCTGCGCCAACGCAGCGTTCCAGTGCTGGAACGGTGAAGGCGATGTGCGCGCGGTCGTTCAGGTCTCGAAGCGGCAGGCGCCGGTGACGCCGATGGCGCCGGTTGTGCCAGTGGCGCCGGCCGCACTGCGCACGTAGCCCGCGGTGGGCGCGGCGAAGTGGGTGCCGAGCACGAGCACGTTGCCGTCGCGATGCTGCTGGAGGAAGGCGCGGCGCGTGGCGCGCGCGGCTTCGGGGTCGGCGTCGAACCGGCTCGCCCAGCCGGGCTCGGCGCATTGCACCGGGTGGTGCATCAGGTCGCCGGTGATCACCGCTTCGGCGCCGCGCGAGACGATGCGCACCGACACGTGCCCGGGCGTGTGGCCCGGCGTCGGTTCGAGCCGAACCTCGGGCGTGATCGCGTGGTCGGCTTCGACGAGGTCGGCGAGGCCGGCTTCGATGACCGGCCGTACCGAGTCGTCGCGAACGACCTTGTCCGCGCCGGTCTCGGCAGCCCAGTACGCCCATTCGCGCCGGCCGATGAGGTAGCGCGCGTTCGGAAACGTCGGCACCCAGCGGCCGCCGTCGAGGCAGGTGTTCCAGCCGACGTGGTCGACATGCAGGTGCGTGCAGACGACGAAGTCGATGCGTTCGCGCGGGTAGCCGGCCTCGGCCAGGTCTTCGAGGAAACGGCCGCGGCGCATGCTCCAGGCCTTGATGTCGCGCGGCATGTCGTTGCCGACGCAGGTGTCGACGACGATTGCCTTGCCGTGCGACTCGACGACGAAGGCGTGGATCGACGCCAGCACGCGGCCGTCGGTGGTGAGGAAGTGCGGCCGCAGCCAGCCGTGGCCGAGCAGCCGCTCGGGCGTCGCCTCGGCGAAGAAGAAGCTGCCCGGCGAGGCGCCTTCGATCTCGACGACGCGGGCGATGCGCACGTCGCCGACCTGCCAGCGCAGCACGGGGTAGGTGGGGGCCATGGGCGGCGATTGTCGGGCGCGCGGGGGCACCTCGTCGCGCGCGTGGCCGTGCGCAGTCTTCGGCCGCCGCGACGGCGAGGACCTCGCCGGTGATCACTGCCTTGACAAAGATTGCCTATGCAAATATTCTTGATCGATGAAGTCCCGCAAGGCCGCGCCGTTCTACGACGGCCGCCGCTACGAGGCCGACGACAGCGTCGGCCACCTGATGAAGCGCATCACCACCCAGATGCGCCGGCGCGTCGAGCGCCGCATGGCCGAATACGGCCTCACCGAAGCAATGGGTGCCGTTGTGGCTGCTGGCCAAGGGGCACGGCGACACGGCGCAGGCGCTGACCTGCGCCATCGACATGGACCCCGGCGCGATGACGCGCATGCTCGACCGCCTGGAAGCCAAAGGCCTCATCGCGCGCGAGCGCTCGGCCGAGGACCGCCGCGTCGTGCGGCTGTCGCTCACGCGCGCCGGGCAGGACATCGTGCGCCATGTCCCGGGCGTGCTGGCCGAGGTGAACAACAGCGCGCTGCAGGGGTTCAGCGCCGAGGAGTTCGCGACGCTGAAGGCGCTGCTCGGGCGCATGCTCGCCACGCTCGCCAGCGAGAGGTGGCGGCATGAAGCGCGAAGGGCTGCTTCGGCCGTCAGTTCGGCTGCCGGTTAGATCAACTGACCGCCGCTTCGACCACGGCGTTGTACGTCGGCGCTGCTCGCCGGCTGCGCCGCGCCGGTCGACATCGCGCCGACGCACCGGCCACTCGAAGTCGCCGGCAGCGCCGGCTGGCCCGACACCAGCGCGAAGGCACCGCCGCAAGGCGCGCTGGCGCGACCCGGTGCTGACACGGCTGATCGAGGAAGCGCTTGTAGAGCAGCCCGCGCTGCGCGTGGCGACTGCGCGTTCGCCAGGCCGCGGCCGCCGCGAGGCCGCCGGCGCGGCGCTGGCCGCAGGTGCGACGACGCCGACCTCACGCAGCAGCCTTCACCGAGAACGGGCCTATCCGCCCTCGCTCGCCGGCAAGGTCGAGTGGAACAGCTCGCTCAGGTCGGCGCGAGCTGGGAAATGGGACCTCTTCGGCCACTAGGGCGCGGCGCTCGCCGCCGCGGTCGGCGCCGAAGCGCGCCGCGGCGGCCGATGCAGGCGCTCGCCTTGCTGGCGCCCGGCATCGCCATGACTACAACAAGCTGGCGCGGCTCGTCGAGCAGCAGCGCGTCGGCAACGCCGCGCTCGCCGGGCAAGGAGCAAGGTGCTGGCCCTCGTGCGCCAGCGCGTCGGCGCAGGCCTCGGCGAAGCTGATCGACCTGCGCCAGGCCGAAGGCGCGTGCTGGAACAGCGACTGCCAGAATCGCCGCGGCCGACGAGCAGATCGCGCTCGCGCCGCGCTGGCCGAGCTGGCCGGCAAGCGCGCCGATGCGCTCGACGCTGACGCCGCAACTCGCGCCGCTTGCCGTGCAGGCGCTGCCGGCGAGCCTGCCGGCCCAGACCTCATCGGGCAACGCGCCGACGTGGTGGCGCAGCGCTGGCGCGCGTCGAAGCAGCCTCGCGAGAAGTCGACCTGGCGCGGGCGCAGTTCTATCCGAACATCAGCCTCGTCGCCTTCGCCGTCCGGCGGGCCACCAGGGCTGGAACAAGCATCGAAGCCGGCAGCCGCACCTACGGCATCGGCCCTGCCGTGCGCCTGCCGATCTTCGACGGCGGCCGGCTGCGCGCGAACCTCGGCGCCAAGGCGGCCGAGGCCGACATCGCCGTCGAGACCTACAACGCGACGCTGTTGCGCGCGCTGCGCGAAGTGGCCGACGAAAGTGCGCTCGCTGGCGGCCATCGAAGCACAGCAGCGCGAGCAGAAGCGAAGCTGACACTGCCGAGGCGCGTTGAGCCTCGCCGCATGGCCTTGCCGCGCCGGGCGCAGGTATTCGCCGTCGTGCTCACCGCCGAGGCCGGCGTGCTCATGCAGCGGCGCGGTGCAACTCGGCAAGGCAACGCATTGCCCAGCCGAAGTGAACAGCGCGCGCTGCTGCTCGAGGTGGGTGGCGTGCGCCAATGGTGCGCCGCTGCCGGCGGCTTCGTCCCTCAGCCCGAGCAGTTCTTGCGAGAACGCAGGGCCGGATAGACGATCGCGCGTGCCGCCTCGGCCTCCACTCCGGCGATGAGCACCGAGGCCAGCACAGCAAGGTCTCGCCTACGAGTCGCCGCGCGCCGCCGTTGCGCGAAGTCGCTGCTGCTCATGCTCGCCGCCGCCGCCGTCTTCGCCGCCTGGTGAGCGCACGACAGCGCGCCGGCTTTCCGACGGCACCGCGCATCGAGCGCATCGTGCAGGTGGCCGCAGGTCAACGGCACTGTCGTCGCCGGTGGCACACCGACACGGCCACTACCGGCCGCGTACAGGCCGGCCAGGCTGCTGGTGTTCGAGCGCCGCCGGCGCACGCCTGCGCTCGGGCATGCAAGCCTGGCTGGCGCAGGGCGATGCGCGCGAAGTGCGCGGCCTGTACGCGGCAACGCCACGCGGAACGCCAACTATCCGCCTGCGCGAGGCCGAGGTGCGGCGCGCCGAGGCCAGTGCAGCGCGCCGAGGACGACGTGGCCGCCGGCAGCCGCTGCTGGCCACCGGCGCTGTCGGCGCCGAAGGATTCCAGCGCACGCAGGCCGCGTGGCGCTGAAGCTTGAGCGCAGCCGCCGCAGCGCAACGCGCTCGCCGCAGCGCGCGAGCAGAGCAGCGGCCAGCGCGCTGACCGACGGCGCAGTGCTCGAGCAGCACCCGAGCGTCGAGCGCGCCGCCGCCGCGGTGCGCGAGGCGTTTCTCGCGCTGACGCGCTGCGAGCTGCCTGCGCCGGTGGCCGGCCAGGTGGCGCGGCGCACGGTGCAGGTGGGGCAGCGCGTCGCTGCCGGCGCGCCGCTGATGTCGGTGGTGCCGCTGGAGCAGGCCTGGGTCGAGGCCAACTTCAAGGAAAGCGGCTGCGCTCGATGCGCATCGGCCAGCCCGTGGTGCTGACGGCCGACCTCTACGGCGGCAAGGTCGAGTACAGCGGCCGCGTGCTGGGCCTCGGTGCCGGCACCGGCGCGCGTTCTCGCTGCTGCCGGCGCAGAACGCCACCGGCAACTGGATCAAGGTGGTGCAGCGCGTGCCGGTGCGCATCGAAGCCGATGCCGAGCAGCTCGCTGCTGCCCGTTGCGCATGGGCTTGTCGATGAAGCCGTAGATCGACGCGCGCGATGCTTCCGGCGCGCCGGTGGCCGCGAACGCCGCCGCCCGCGCCGCGCCAGCACGACCGCCGTCTTCGAAGGCGAGCGCGAGCGCGCCGACCGGCGCGTCGAGGAGATCGTGCGCGCCAACCGCGTGCCCGGCACGCGCCGCGGCTCGCGGCCTCGCCTTCGCGCTGATGCCGCCTCGGGCACCGCGCAGCCGCCGCTCGTCAGCGCCAGCCGGTGAAGCCGCTGCAGCGCAAGCGCGGGCGCCGCGCCCAGGCGCGCTGCTCGCGCCGCAACGCCGCCGGCCGAACTACCGCCGCTGGAAGGCAGCGCGCGAGCGCTGAGCACCGTGGCGCTGTCATGGCGACGTTCGCGAACGACCGCCAGCACGTCGATCGCCAACGTGTCGATCCCGGCCGTATGGCCGGCGACCTCGGCGTCAGCCCCTCGCAGGGCACCTGGGTCATAACGAGTTTCGCGGTGGCCAACGCCATCGCCGTGCCGCTCACCGGCTGGCTCACGCGCCGCTTCGGGCCGGTGCGCCTGTTCACCGCCAGCGTGCTGCTGTTCGTGTTGACGTCGTGGCTGTGCGGCGTCGCGCCGAGCATCGAACTGCTGATCCTCTTTCGCGTGCTGCAAGGCCTCGTCGCCGGGCCGATGATCCCGCTGTCGCAGTTGCTGCTGCTGTCGAGCTACCCGCGCGCAATGGCCGGCACGGCAATGGCCTTCTGGGGCATGACGACGCTGGTGGCGCCGGTGGCCGGGCCGCTGCTCGGCGGCTGGATCACCGACACCATCTCCTGGCCGTGGATCTTCTACATCAACGTCCCCGTGGGCCTGCTGTCGGCGGCGATGACGTGGAAGATCTACCACAAGCGCGACCCGGGGCCTGCGAAGGTGCGGCTCGACGCGGTGGGGCTGACCTTGCTGGTGGTGTGGGTCGGCGCGCTGCAGATCATGGTCGACAAGGGCAAGGAACTCGACTGGTTCGGCTCGCCGCTGATCGTGGCGCTGGCCGTCGTGGCGGTGGTCGGCTTCCTCTTCTTCCTCGCCTGGGAGCTGACCGACTCGCACCCGATCGTCGACCTGCGCCTCTTCGCGCGGCCGAGCTTCGCCATCGGCACGGTGACGCTGGCGCTGGCGTATGCGCTCTTCTTCGGCAACATCGTGCTGCTGCCCTGGCTGCAGCAGTGGATGGGCTACACCGCCACGCAAGCCGGCATGGTGATGGCGCCGGTGGGCATCTTCGCGATCCTGCTGTCGCCCGTGGTGGGGCGCAACGTCGGCCGCATGGACGCGCGCAAGATCGCCGCCTTCTCGTTCGTCGGCTTCGCGTTCGTGCTGTGGCTGCGCTCGCGCTTCAACACCGAGGCGCCGTTCGAGACGATCCTGCTGCCCACGCTGCTGCAGGGCATCGCCACGGCGTGCTTCTTCATCCCGCTGCAGACGGTGATCTTCAACGGCCTGGCGCCGCACGAGATGCCGGCCGCCTCGGGGCTTTCGAACTTCGCGCGCATCACCGCGGGCGCGGTGGGCACGTCGATCTTCACCACCGCGTGGGAAGACCGCGCCGCGATGCACCACGCCCACCTCGCCGAGGCAGTCGGCCCGGCCAACGCCGGCGCGGCCGACGTGCTGGCGCGGTTGCACGCGGCCGGCCTGTCCGACCCGGCGGCGCTGGCGCTCGTCAACCACGTAGCCGACCAGCAGGCCTTCACGATAGCCGCCACCGACCTGTACTGGCTCTCGGCGCTGCTGTTCCTCGCCCTGATCGCCCTCTTGTGGCTTTCACCGGCGCCGCGCCGGGCCGGCGGAGGCGCTGCCCGTGGCGCTGCCGGGAGTAACTGGCAGGGTTTCAACAGCCCGCACGCAGGCGGCCCCGGAGCACTCCCGAGCAGCGCGGCCGCTGCAAGCCGATACCATGCCGGCCCCATGAGCCCGCACGGCCGCCCGCAGGGCGACTCCCAGTGCGGCTGGCGCGAGACCTCTTCCATTGAACGCGCCCGCCGACGAATACGGCATGCGCCTGGCCTGGACCCTGGAGCGCAGAACGTGGCTCGTGGGCGAGGTGCCCGTGGGCGCGGTGATCGTGCGGCCGGCGCGTGAGAGCGAAACTGGGCGTGCAGGTAGTGGCCACGGGCTACAACCGGCCGATCACCGCACGACCCGACCGCGCACGCCGAGATCGTGGCCCTGCGCCACGCCGCCACGTTGCTGGAGAACTACCGCCTGCCCGAGTGCGAGCTGTACGTGACGCTGGAGCCGTGCCCGATGTGCGCGATGGCGTTGCGCCAGCGCGAGCACGTGATCACCCAGGTGCCTTCGAGCCCAGGCCGGCATACCGCCGGCTCGGTGGTGGACCTCTTCGCCGAAGCGCGCCTGAACCACCGCACCGAGGTTGTCGGCGGCGTGCTCGGCGAGCATTGCGGCTCGCTGCTGCGCGGAAGTTCTTCGGCGAGCAGCGAGCGCAGCAGCGCGCCGAACGCGGCTTGGCGCAGGAGGCGGACTTGCCCGAGGCCTGGCCGAGGCGTTGCCCGAAGGGCTGGCCGGGGACCCTCGAGGATGCCGGAAGGGATGCCCGAAGGGACATCCGGAAGATGCCCGAAGCCCTGCCCGAAGTCGTCGAGATCAACGGAGGCCGCGCCGCCCGAGCCGCCGATCCCCGCCGGCGAGGCGACCGAACTGCCGCCTGAAGGGCGCTAGGGCCGTTCGAAGAACCTCTCGCGATGGATCTGACGGTCTTCAGTCCCTCGGGCGTCGTGCCCGACGGCCAGGCGCTGCAACTGGCGCTCGTGCGGCTGCGCGAACTGGGCTTCGATGCGCGGCGCGACAGGGCCGCGCTGGCGCGGCGGCAGCGCTTCGCCGGCAGCGACGAGCAGCGCCTCGCGGCCATCCACCGCGTCGCCGACGCAGCGCCGGCGGTGGCGATGGCCACGCGCGGCGGCTACGGCCTGACGCGGCTGCTCGACGCCATCGCCTGGAAGAAGCTGGGAAGAAGCGTCGAGCGCGGCACGCGCTGGGTGGGCTTGTCCGACTTCACCGCGCTGCAGCTCGGCCTGCTCGCGCACACCGGGCAGCCGAGCTGGGCGGGCCCTTGCGCGCTGGAAGGCTTCGGCCGCGCGCAGGAAGCCGGCGGCATGGACGACGTCACCGCTGCCTGCTTCGCCGAGGCGATGCGCGGCGAGCTGGAAGCGGTGGGCTTTCGCACCGAGCGCGGCTTCGACGGCCTCGAAGTGCGCGGCACGCTGTGGGGCAGCAACCTGGCGCTGCTGTGCTCGCTGGTCGGCACGCCGCACTTCCCGGCCGTGCGCGGCGGCGTGCTCTTCCTCGAAGACGTGAACGAGCATCCGTACCGCATCGAGCGCATGCTGTTGCAGCTGCTGCAGGCCGGCGTGCTGGCAGCGCAGAAGGCGATCGTGCTGGGGCAGTTCGACGCCTGGACGCCATCGCCGTGGGACCGCGGCTACGGGCTGAAGGCGATGGTGGCGCACCTGCGCAGCAGGACGAAAGTGCCGATCCTCACCGGCCTGCCGTTCGGGCATGTGCCCACCAAGGTGACGCTGCCGATCGGCGAGCGCGTCACGCTCGCGGTGCAGGGCCAGCAGGCCTTCATCGGCTGGGCTTGAGGAGCATGACCATGCGCACCTTCCTTCGCTCCTTCGCCTGCTCCTTCGCTTCGCTGCTGCTGGCCGGCGCGCTGGCCGCGTGCAACAACAACCCCTGGCCCGACGCCGACGCAGCGACCAACACGCTCTTCGCGGGCGTCGTCGAGAACTCGCCGCGCCACCTCGACCCCACGGCCTCGTACTGGAGCAACGACACCACCTTCACCTACCAAATCTACGAGCCGCCCTACGGCTACCACTCCCTGAAGCGGCCGTTCCAGCTGGTGCCGAAGACGGCCGCGGCGGTGGTGAAGCCGCACTACGTCGACAAGGACGGCAAGCCGCTCGCCGAAGACGCGCCGGCCGACGAGGTGGCCGAGAGCATCTACGACGTGCCGATCAAGCCCGGCATCCTCTTCCAGCCGCATCCGGCGTTCGCCAAGGACGCCAAGGGCCGCTACGTCTACCACGCGATGAAGGCGGGCGAGCTGGGCAACCGGCGCACGCCGCTGGACTTCGAGCAGCAGGGCACGCGCGAACTGGTCGCCGAGGACTTCGTCTACGCGCTGAAGCGGCACACGACGACGCGCATCACGACGCCGATCTTCTCGACCTTCGCCGAGTACATCGTCGGGCTGCGCGAGTACAGCGAACTCGTCAAGCGCGAGGACGCCCAGCTGCGCAAGGGCCTCGACCCTTCGAGCCTGGACAAGCCGTTCCTCGACTTCCGCCAGTGGCCGCTGGCCGGTGCCACGGCGCCCGAGAAGCACCTGCTGCGCATCCGCATCAAGGGCAAGTACCCGCAGTGGAGCTACTGGATGCAGATGACCTTCCTGGCCCCGGTGCCGTGGGAGGCCGATGCGTTCTACGCCCAGCCGGGCATGGCCACGGCCGGCCTCTCGCTCGACCGCTGGCCGGTGGGCACCGGGCCGTACATGCTGACCGAGTACCTGCAGGACCGCCGGCACACGATGGTGCGCAACCCCAACTACCGCGGCGAGGCGTACCCCTGCGAAGGCATGCCGGGCGATAAGGCAGCCGGCCTGCTCGCCGACTGCGGCAAGCGCATGCCGTTCATCGACAAGATGGTGTTCACGATCGAGCGCGAGTCGGTGCCGATGCGCGGCAAGTTCCGCCAGGGCTTCTACGACCTCGAGGTGTTCGAGCGCACCGACACCGGCATGGACTACCGCGTCGAGGCGCAGGACAGCGACGAGGTGCGCGCCGAGTACGAGGCCAAGGGCTTCCGCCTCGACAAGGGCAGCGACGTCAACAGCTACTTCATCGCCTTCAACATGCTCGACCCGGTGCTCGGCAACGGCGCCACGCCCGAGCAGGACGCGAGGAACCGCAAGCTGCGCCAGGCGATCTCGATCGCCATCGACTGGGAGGAGTACAGCAAGATCTTCCCGAAGAAGGCGGGCGACACGGCGATGAGCCCGCTGCCGCCGGGCATCTTCGGTTCGCGCGAAGGCACGCCCGAAGGCGTGAACCCGGTGACGCACGTGTGGAAGGACGGCCGTGCCGTGCGCCGGCCGATCGAGGACGCGAAGAAGCTGATGGCCGAGGCCGGCTACCCCGGCGGCCGCGACGCCGCCACCGGCCGGCCGCTGGTGCTGAACTACGACTTCTACGCGCCGGCCACGCCGGCGCGCAAACCCGAGATCGACTGGGTGGTGCGCCAGTTCGCCAAGATCGACATCCAGCTCGAGGTGCGCGCCACCGACAACAACCAGTTCCAGGACAAGGTGCGCAAAGGCAAGTACCAGGTGTTCTGGCTCGGCTGGAACGCCGACTACCCCGACGCCGAGAACTTCCTCTACCTGCTCTACGGCCCGGCCGGCAAGACCAAGCACGACGGCGAGAACACGAGCAACTACGAGAACCCGGAGTACGACCGCCTGTTCGTGCGCATGAAGACGCTGGAAGACGGGCCCGAGAAGCAGGCGCTGATCGACAAGCTGGTGGCCATCGCGCGCGAAGACGCGCCGTGGACGATGGGCTTCTTCCCCTACGCCTCGGCGGCGCGGCAGCGCTGGGTGATGAACTACAAGCCGGCGATCCTGGTGCGCGACCACGGCCGCTTCCTGCGCCTTGACACATCGCTTCGCGTGCAGAGCCTGGCGCAATGGAACCGGCCCGTGTGGTGGCCGGTGATCGTGCTCGTGCTCGGCGCCGCTGCGCTCGTCGCCCTGGCCCTGCGCGTGCTCAAAAGGCGCGAGCGCACCAACGCGCGCGGCGAGGTGCTCGGCCAGCCGGCCGGAGCAGACTGAATCCATGCTGCGCTTCATCGTCCGCCGCACGCTCTACGGGGCGCTGATCCTGCTCGGCGTCAACCTCGCCACCTTCTTCCTCTTTTTCACCGTCAACACGCCCGACGACATGGCGCGCCTGAACCTGGGCGGCAAGCGCGTCAACGCCGAGGCCATCGAGCGCTGGAAGGCCGAGCGCGGCTACGACAAGCCGCTGTACTACAACGAAAAGGAAGAGGGAACGAAGGCCATCACCGAGACGATCTTCTGGGAACGCTCGGTGTCGCTGTTCGCGCTGAAGTTCGGCCGCTCCGACGGCGAAGCGGCCGGCGACATCGGCCACGAGGTGGCCACGCGCATGTGGGTGAGCGTGCAGCTGGCGCTGCCGCTGTTCATCCTGCAGGTCATCGCGAGCACGGCGTTCGCCTTGCTGCTGGTGATGTTCCGCAACTCGCGCCTGGACTTCTGGGGCGTCGTCACCTGCGTGCTGATGCTGTCGATCTCGAGCCTCTTCTACATCATCGTCGGCCAGTTCTTCTTCTCGCGCGTGATGAAGCTGGCGCCGATTTCGGGCTACGCGCCGGGGCTCGATGCGGTCAAGTTCCTCGTGCTGCCGATCGGGCTTTCGCTCCTGGCGCGCATCGGCGGCGAGGCGCGCCTGTACCGCGCCATGTTCCTCGAGGAGATCGGCAAGGACTACGTGCGCACCGCGCGCGCCAAGGGCCTCTCCGAATACGTCGTGCTGGCGCGGCACGTGCTGCGCAACGCGCTCATTCCCATCATCACCAGCGCCGGCGGCTACCTGCCCTACATCTTTCTCGGCAGCCTGGTGTTCGAGAACTTCTTCGGCCTGCC
The DNA here is from genome assembly GCA_046348035.1 of Rubrivivax sp. Taxonomy (GTDB): domain Bacteria; phylum Pseudomonadota; class Gammaproteobacteria; order Burkholderiales; family Burkholderiaceae_C; genus Rubrivivax. The sequence continues at coordinate 13,723 of JAXMEZ010000060.1, forward strand.
GGGGCTGGGCGCCTACGTCATCGAGGCCATCAGCAAGCAGGACTTCGCGATCGTGCGCACGATGGTCTTCGTCGGCTCGCTGCTGTACATCGCCACCTACGTGCTGATCGATGTTGCCTACACCTGGGCCGACCCGCGCGTGCGCCTGACCTGAGTCTGCAATGCCCAAGTTCGTGCTTCTGTGGACCGACGCGGCGATGTGGCTGATGGCCGCGGCGCTGCTGGCCTACGGCTGGGTCGTCCTCCGCAACCCGGCGCTCGCAGCGACGTGGAAGAAGGTGTTCCGCGACCCGGCGGCGCTGGCTTCGAGCGTGGTCCTGCTGGCCTGCCTGGCCGTGACGCTGGCCGACAGCCTGCACTACCGCGCGCTGCTGCCGCAGGCGGCCGGCGCGGCGAAGAACGCGCCGCCGGCCTATGACGCGCGCACGCGTTCGCTGCTGGACGCGTTGGTGATGGACCTCATCGAGTCGCGCGAAGCAACCTACTCGCGGCCGCTCGCGTACCTCGGCTTCACGAAGGAATCGGTGGAAGTGAACGGGCAGGTGCAGCGCCTGGCGCCGCGGCTGAAGTTCGGCGGCGTGCACCTGAAGGAGCCCGAGCGCGACTGGCTGTCCGATCTCGGCACGCGCGCGCTCGGCGGCCTTGCTGCCGGGGCCGTCGTCGCGCTGGCGCTCGTCGCGCTCGGCGTCGCCATGCTGGCACGCGCGCGCCGCGCGCCTTGGCGGGCTGCGGCGCTATCCGTGTGGCGGCGCGAGAGCGACATCCCGTGGCACGCCGCCTTCGGCACCGTCGTCGTGCTCGGCCTCGTCTGCGGCGTCGGCAGCGCGCTGTCGGGGCCGTATCACCTTCTCGGCACCGACCTCACCGGCAACGACGTGCTCTACCAGGCGCTGAAGAGCGTGCGCACGGCGTTCGTCATCGGCACGCTGGCCACGGTGGCGACGCTGCCGCTGGCGGTGGTGCTGGGCATCATGGCCGGCTACATGAAGGGCTTCGTCGACGACGCGATCCAGTACGTCTACACGGTGCTGTCGTCGGTGCCCAACGTGCTGCTCATCGCCGCCTGCGTGCTGATGGTGCAGGTGTTCCTCGACAAGCGGCCGGAGCTGTTCGAGACCGGCGCCGAGCGCTCGGACCTGAAGCTGTTCCTGCTGTGCGCGGTGCTCGGCCTCACCGGCTGGGCCGGCCTGTGCCGGCTGCTGCGCGGCGAGACGCTGAAGCTGCGCGAGCTGGAGTTCGTGCAGGCGGCCACCGCGTTCGGCGTCGGGCCGGCGCGCATCATGGTGCGGCACATCTTCCCCAACGTGGCGCACCTGATGCTGATCGTCACCGTGCTCGAGTTCAGCTCGCTGATCCTGTACGAAGCGGTGCTCACCTACGTCGGCGTCGGCGTCGACCCCTCGATGAACAGCTTCGGCGGCATGATCAACCTCGCTCGCACCGAGATGAGCCGGCAGCCGCTGGTGTGGTGGTCGTTCGCGGCCGCCTTCGGCTTCATGGTGACGCTGGTGCTGGCGGCGAACCTCTTTGCCGACGGCGTGCGCGATGCGTTCGACCCGCGTGCGCGTTCGTTCAGGCCGCGCCGGCGTGCACGCGCCTCCGAGCCGCAGTCCGGGCCGGGGCCCGGGGCTGCTCCCGCCGGCAGCACCGAGGCGGCGCGATGAGCGGCGCGATGAGCAACGATCACCGCATCGACATCGAGTCGCTGCGCGTCGAGCTCGGCTCCGACGCCGGCATCGTGCGCGCCATCGACGGCCTGCGCATGACGCTTCAGCGCGGCGAGACGTTCGCGCTGGTGGGCGAGAGCGGCTGCGGCAAGAGCATGACGGCGCTGGCGCTGATGCGCCTCTTGCCCGAGAGCGGCCACGTCGCCGCCGGCAGCGTGCGGCTGGACGGCGAAGACCTGCTCGACCTGCCCGAGGCGGCGATGCGCGGCGTGCGCGGCGGGCGCATCGGCATGATCTTCCAGGAGCCGGCGACGAGCCTGAACCCGGTGATGCGCGTGGGCGACCAGATCGTCGAGGCGATCGAGGCGCACACGCCGCTGCGCGGGGCGGAAGCGCGGGCGAAGGCGCTGCAATGGCTCGAACGCGTGGGCATTCCCGAGCCGGCGCGGCGCCTCGCCGACTACCCGTTCCGCATGAGCGGCGGCCAGAAGCAGCGCGTGATGATCGCCATCGCGCTGGCGGCCGAGCCCGACTTCCTCGTCGCCGACGAGCCGACGACGGCGCTGGACGTGACGATCCAGGCGCAGGTGCTGGAGCTCCTGCGCGACCTGCAGCGCGAGCGGCGCATGGGCTTGCTGCTCATCACGCACGACCTGGCGGTGGTGGCCGGCATGGCGCAGCGCGTGGCGCTGATGTACGCCGGGCAGATCGTCGAGGTGGCGCCGGCCGAGCAGTTCTTCGCAAGGCCGCGGCATCCGTACGCGCAGGCGCTGCTGCGCGCGCTGCCGCGGCGCTCGCGCCACGGCGAAGCGCTGCAGGCCATCGGCGGCACGGTGCCGGCGCTGACGCAGACCTTCGGCGGCTGCCGCTTCGCGCCGCGCTGCGGGTTCGCGCACGACGCGTGCCTTGCTGCGCCGCCGCCGCTCTATGCCGCCGGCCCGATGCACGAGGCGCGTTGCGTGCTGGTGCCGGAGGGGAGGGCGGGCGATGCTCCGCTCAGCCCTCACCCCAGCCCTCTCCCGCCACCCGAAGGCGACAGCCTTCGGCTGCCGCGTGCGGGAGAGGGGGCAACAGCCGCAGCCTCTTCACTCCCTCTCCTGCGTGGGCGAGAGGAGCCAACAGCCGCGGCGTCCTTACTCCCTCTCCCGCCTGCGGGAGAGGGCAGGGGTGAGGGTGCTGCCGGCGCGAAAACGCCGCTGCTCGCCGTCGAACACCTCACCGTCCGCTTCCCCGTCCGCGGCGGCGCGCTGCAACGCGTGCGCGGGCATTTCGATGCCGTGCGCGACGTGTCGTTCAGCATCGGCCGCGGCGAGACGCTGGCCCTCGTCGGCGAGAGCGGCTGCGGCAAGACCACCGCCGGCAAGGCCATCGTGCAGTTGCTGCGCGGCGTGGCCGAAGTACAGGGCCGGGCGCTGCTCGACGGCGCCGACCTCTTCGCGCTCGAAGGCGACGAGCTGCGCGCGGCGCGCCGGCGCGTGCAGATCATCTTCCAGGACCCGTTCGCTTCGCTGAACCCGCGCATGCGCGTGGCCGAGCTGCTCGACGAAGGCCTGGCTTCGCTGCGGCCGGAGTTCGACATCGGCCAGCGCCGCGAGCGCATCGCCGCGCTGGTGCAGCAGGTGGGGCTGCGCGCCGAGGCGCTGCAGCGCTACCCGCACGAGTTCAGCGGCGGCCAGCGCCAGCGCATCGCCATCGCGCGCGCGCTGGCGGTGCAGCCCGAACTGATCGTCTGCGACGAGCCGACCTCGGCCCTCGACGTCTCGGTGCAGGCGCAGATCCTCAACCTGCTGCTCGAACTCAAGCGCACGCTCGGCGTGTCGTACCTCTTCATCACGCACAACATCGGCGTCGTCGAGTTCCTCGCCGACCGCGTGGCGGTGATGCAGGCCGGGCGCATCGTCGAGCATGGCGACACCGGTGCCGTGCTCGACCGGCCGGCACACGAGTACACGCGCGAACTGCTCGCGGCGGTGCCGCGGCTGGAACTCACACCCTGAGCCGCCGCTGATTCGAGGCGGGGCGGCGTCTGTTGTGCGCCGCCAACGTGAGAGTTCCCTGAATGCGCTAGGGACTGACCCTAGGTGCCACGCCGGGCGCGGGAGGCGCCCCGCCGGGACATGGCATGCGGCTTGAGGAATCCCCGGTAAGTCCTTGATTCAAAAAGTTCTTGCCAAGGCAGCAAGCTTTCGCCGGGCCGCCGGCACAAGGACGGCCGCTGCGGCCGGTCGCCCCCTCATGGATTCTCCCGGCGGCAAGCAGCGTGCCCGGGTCCAACAATGGATTCACATGGCGCAACGTGCGTGCGGCGGCTGTTGCTTCGCCGACACGGTTGCGCCTGTCGTTTCGTGAAACCAATGACGTAGGAGTGTGACCCTCATGTCTTTCAAGAGAACGCGAATCTGTACCGGCGTGTTGCTGGCGCTCGGCGGAGTGCTGGCGGCCGGGCCGACCTGGGCGCAAAGCTCGGGCTCGGAGCGGGTGGAGATCACCGGCTCGCGCATCAAGCGCATCCAGTCCGAGACGCCGGTGCCGGTGGAAGTGGTGACGCGGGAGGAGATCGACCGCCGCGCGGTCGCTTCGGTCAACGACCTCATCCGCTCGCTGCCGTACATGACGTCGTTCAACGACGAATTGCTCTCCAACAGCCCGAACGGCACCGGCACCGCGAGCGTGGGCTTCCGCGGCCTGGGCGGTGACCAGACGGTGGTGCTGCTCAACGGCCGCCGGCTCGCCAACTACGGCTTCGACGGCGCCTTCGTCAACCTCAACACCATCCCGCTCGGGGCGGTGCAGCGCGTCGAGGTGCTGAAAGACGGCGCCGCCGCGATCTACGGCGCCGACGCCATCGGCGGCGTGGTCAACTTCATCACCCGCAAGAACTACCAGGGCGTGGAGCTCAGCGGCGGCTACGGCATCTCCTCCGAAGGCGACACCGCCGAGACGAGCGCCAGCGCCACCTTCGGCTTCGGCGGCGGCGGTGCCGGCGGCTTCAACATTCTCGCCAACCTCAACTACTTCAAGCGCGACCCGCTCAACAACCTGGACCGGGAGCGCACCCGCACCGCCGACTACCGGCGCTTCGGCGGCGGCAACCAGCTTTCGACGTTCGCGCCGTCGGGCAACTTCGTCAACCCGACGACGGGCCTGCAGTCGCCGTTCACGGCCTGCCCGGACCCCTCGCTGGTCATCACGCCTTCCCCGCTGTCGCCGGGCGTGGCGGGCAGCTCCAGCTGCGTGTTCGACTTCGCCCCGTACCGCACGACGCTGTACGAGACCGAGCGCATCGGCGGCCTGCTCAACGGCACCGTGGGCCTGACCGCCAACACGTCGCTGTTCCTCGAGGCGCTGTTCGCGCGCAGCGAAAGCTTCGCCAGCGCCGCGCCGACGCCGGGCAACTTCACGCTCGCCGCCGCGCACCCGGCCAACACGTTCGGCGTGCCGATCACGGTGCGCGGGCGCCCGCTGCAGGCCGGTCCGCGCACCACCGACAACACCGACGACGCCACCCGCTTCCTCGCCGGCGTCGAAACCTCACTGGCGGGCTACGACATCAACGTCGCGCTCGGCCAGGCCAAGAACAAGGCGAAGAACGTCGACGGCGGCTACTTCCTGCTCGACCGCATGAACGCGGCCATCGCCGCGGGCACCTTCAACCCGTTCTCGCTGACCAACTCGGCCGGCGTCATCTCCAGCATCAGCTCGAGCGACACGCGCACCGGCGAGACGACGATGACGTACCTCGAAGGCCGCGTCACGGGTGACCTGTTCAAGCTGCCGGCCGGCTCGGTCGCCTTCGCGGTCGGCTCGATCTACGGCGAGGAGGAGATCGCCGACATCCCGGGCCCGAACCAGCAGACCGGCAACGTCTTCGGCAGCATCCAGCAGTCGCCGGTGTCGGCGTCGCGCAAGTTCGCCGCGGCGTTCGCCGAGCTGTCGATCCCGATCACGCGCACGATCGAGGGCCAGCTCGCGGTGCGCTACGACAAGTACTCGGGGGACACTACTTCGACGACGCCCAAGGTGGCGTTGAAGTGGCAGCCGACCAAGGACTTCCTGCTGCGCGGTTCGTACTCCGAGGGCTTCAAGATGCCTTCACTGCGCGACCTGTTCGGCGGCCAGAACCAGAGTGCCGACTCGGTGCAGGACTTCCCGGGGTGCGCCGCCAACGGCGTCGCCGCCGCGGCGTGCCCGCGCCTGCAGTACGACCGCTTCTCCGGCGGCAACGCGCAGCTCAAGCCCGAGAAGGCCAAGAGCTGGTCGTTCGGCCTCATGGCCGAGCCGGTCCAGGACCTGACCTTCGGCATCGACTACTTCATCATCAACAAGACCGACGAGATCGGCCTGGTGCTGACGCAGTTCGTCATTGACAACGTCGCCTACGTCCCGGGCGCCACCACGACGCTGGGCGGCAACCCGGCGTTCGCGGTGACGCGCAATGCCGGCGGCACGATCACGCGCATCGACACCTCGCTGGGCAACCTCGGCGAGCGCAAGATCAACGGCTGGGACCTGCAGGCGCAGTTGCGCGCGCCGACACCGGGCCGGGTGACTTCGAGTTGCTGGGCACGTACTTCGAGCGTTACACGTATGCCGACCAGCCGGGCACGCCGCTGTACAACCGCCTCGGCCTGCTGAACCTGCCGCGCTGGCGCACCCAGACGCGCGTGGCCTGCAGACCGGCGGCTTCGACATCAACTTCACGGCCAACAGCCGCGCGAGGTTCTTCGACAAGCCGCAATCGACCGCCGCCACGCCGGTGACGGCGACGACGGCTGTGGTCGGCAACTTCGACACGTTCGACCTGGCGGTCACCTACACCGGCATCAAGGGCCTGCGTCTGACCGGCTCGGTGCGCAACATCTTCGACAAGGAGCCGCCGTTCTCGAACAACGACCCGCGCACACTGGGCTTCGCACAGGTCGACGACGTGGTGGGCCGCTACTTCCGCCTGACCGCGAGCTACGCGTTCTGAGCGGGGCGTGGCGCGGCAGGCCTGGCCTGTCGCGCCGCGCCGGCCCGGGCCGGTGGGCACCGGATCGGCCTGCCGCAGGGCGAGGTTGGAACGAAGAAGGGGCACGAACTTTCGATCGTGCCCCTTGTCATTTCCCGGGCGCCGTTTCGCGGCGCCGGTGGACCGAAGGTCAGAACTTCAGCCCTGCACGCAGCGTGTAGGTGCGGCCCAGCGGGTCGGTGAAGCGCGGGTCATAGCCGCGCTGGAATGTCGTTACCTGCACCGAGCGCGGCGGATCCTTGTCGAGCAGGTTGTTCACCGCCAGCGTCAGCGTCAGGCTCTTGATCGGCGTGTACGACAGCGAGAGGTCGTAGATCTCGTAGCTGCCGACCGAGCTGGTGCCGTCCTGGTCGACGTAGCCGCTCTTGAACCGCTGGCCGAGCGTGGCGCCGAACGGGCCCATGTTCCAGTCGATGCCGACCACGTGCTGCCAGCGGAACACCGGCGCGTTGTCGGAGTAGCGGCCGAGCGCGTTGATGAACGTGCCGCCGCGCTCGCGCTGGTAGTTGTACTTCGTGAGGTAGGTGCCTTCGATGGCGACGCCGAAGTTGCCCGCCGGCGTTCCGCCCGAGCGCCGGCTGGCCGAGACGTCGATGCCATTGACCTTCAGCGTGCCCAGGTTCTCGGTCGGCGTGTCTATGAACGCGATCGGGTCCTGGGTCGGGCTCAGGTTGCCGCAGGCGTCGATCATGCCCAGCGTGATGCCCGGCGTGCCGCCGGCAGCCACGGTGCTGCAACGCACGAAGCGGCTCGCGTAGCGGGTCGAGCTGGCGAAGATCTCCTGCTCGGGCAGGCCGCTGATCAGGTTCTTGATCTCCATCTGGAAGTAGTCGACCGTGAAGCTCAGGCCGCGCATCGGCTCGAACACCAGGCCGGCCGAGAACGCGGTGGACTTCTCCGGCTTCAGCGTGTCCGCGGCCAGGCCGTTGGCGACCGGACCGAGGTTGCGCTGCAGCACCTGCTGGCCGCACACCACGCCGGCCGACGTGCCCGCCACCGGCGTGCCGCCCGGGCACAGCACCGGGTCGTCGTAGTTGTCGGTGGTGAAGGTCAGGCTTTGCGGCTGGTGGATCTCGTACAGCGTCGGGGCGCGGAAGCCCTTGTTGGCCGAGGCGCGCAGCGCCAGGCCGGCCATCGGCGCGAACTTGATCGCCACCTTCGGGTTGAAGGTGCTGCCGACGTCGCTGTAGCGGTCGAAGCGCGCCGCCACCGTGGCGTCCAGGCCCTTCATCAGCGGAATGCCCAGTTCGGCGTAGATGGCGCCGACGTTGCGGCTGCCCGAGGTGTCGCTGTTGGGGTCGATGCCGAGGCTGCCGAGTTGCGCGGTGATGTCGGTGGCCTCGAAGCTGGACTTCTCGCGCCTGAGGTCGATGCCGAAGGCGCCGACGACGCTGCCGGCCGGCAGCTTGAACAGGTCGGTCGAGACGCGGGCGTCCGCGACGTCGACCGTCGCCTTGCCGATGAGCGTCGGCGCGACGACCTGCGCCGCTTCGATGGCCGCGAGGCCGGCGGCCGTCTGGCCGAAGTTCGCTGCGGTGTGGGTGCCGAACGGGTTGATGACGCCGGCCCAGACGCCGTCCTGCATCAACTGGTCGTTGACATAGCCGCGCTTGACGCTGGCTTCGCTCTTGTTGGTGGTGCGGCCGACGGCGCCGCGCAGGTCCAGCGCGCCCACCGTGCCTTCGAGGTCGAGCATGAAGCGGTCGGTGGTGGTGTCGTCGCCGCTGGTGCGCTTGCCGGCGGGCACCTGGCGCCAGTTCACCGCACCGCCCAGCGTCGGGCCGCCGGGCACGGGATCGGTGACGCCGAAGAACGGGATCAGCGCGTCGAGGTCGCGCGTGGGGGCTCCGGCCGGGAAGAACGGGCTCGTGGCCAGGATGAGGTGCGTCGTCGGTGCCGGCGCGACACGCGACGTCGCCTTGTTGTTGGCGTAGACGTACTCGGCCGTCAGCGTGAATGCCGACGTGAGCGAGAACGTGCCGCGCAGGAGGCCGGTGATCTGCTCGGTCTCGGGGACGAGGTCGATCGACTTGGTGAAGTCGTAGCGGCAGGTCTGGAAGGCGCCCGTGTTGTCGGCGTTGGTGTTGCGCGGGATCGAGAACGGCGGATCGCAAGCGGGGCCCGAAGGCTCGAAGCCGTCGACGTCGCCCGGGAACGCTGTGCCGCTGGTGCCGGCGGTGATGTCGGCGCGCCGAGTGCCGAGCACGCCGGTGGAGCCGAACTTGCGGTCCACCGCCTCGAGCACCTTCTGCTTGCGCCAGTCGATGGCGCCCATGACGTTGAAGCGGTTTTCGGACAGCGAACCGAAGCCGGCGACGACGTTGGCGCGCGTCGTCGAGCCGGCGTTGCCGGCTTCCGGCCGCGACTGCGATGCCGACAGCTCGACGCCGCGGAAGTCGCGCTTGAGGATGAAGTTGATGACGCCGCCGATGGCGTCGGTGCCGTAGATGGCCGAAGCGCCGTCGCGCAGGACCTCGACGCGGTCGACCGCGGCCATCGGGATGGCGTTGAGGTCGACGGCAGCGGCGTCGAACGAGTGGTTGGCCATGCGACGGCCGTTCAACAGCACGAGCGTCTTGTTGGCGTTGGTGCCTGTCGGGCCGCTGAGGCCGCGCAGGTCGGCCTCGGCCTTGCCGCCGGTGGTGCCGCCGATCGACGCGCTGGCGCCGAAATTCGACTGCACCGAGGCAATGCGCGCCAGCGCCTGCTCGG
>JAXMEZ010000061.1:0-22900 GCA_046348035.1 Rubrivivax sp.
ATGGCCTTCGTGCGCGGCGTCGCCGGCTGCACCGGCTGGACCTGGCGCGACAAGGCTGCGCTCGTGCGCACCGCGGCGGGCTGGGCGCTCGACCGCTTCCGCTGCGACCCCGCACTGACCGTCGATGCGCTGTGCAACAGCCTGCCGCCGGCCGTGCGCGAAATCCTGATCGACCCGCTGTGCGTCGCCGCGCTCAACACACCGGCGCGCGAAGCGAGCGCCGAGGTGCTGCTGCGCGTGCTGCGCGATGCGCTGTTCGGCGGCCGCGGCGCCGCCGACCTGCTGCTGCCGCGGCGGCCGCTGGCTGAACTGCTGCCCGAACCGGCGGCACGCTGGCTCGGCGCGCACGGCGCCATCGTGCGCCTGGGGCAGCGCGTGGCCGAGCTGGGACGGGGCGCGTCAGGCAGCGGCAGCGGCAACGGCGCCGATGTCGATGTCGGCAGCGGCGACGTCGGCAACGCTCGCCCCGCCGGCGATGGCGGCCCGACGCCCACGTGGCGCATCGGCAACGAGCACTTCGAAGGCGTCGTGCTCGCCGCACCCGCGGCCGAGGCGGCGCGGCTGGCGCTGCCGATCGCGCCGGCCTGGGCCGCGCAGGCGCAGGCGCTGCGCTACGAGCCGATCGCCACCGTGTACCTCGAATGCCGCGGCGCCCGCCTGCCCGCGCCGATGACGGCACTGGTGGAAAGCGCGGCCGCGCCGGCGCAGTTCGCCTTCGATCACGGCGCGCTCGGCGGCACAGCCGGGCGCTTCGCCTTCGTCGTCAGCGGCGCAGCACCGTGGGTCGAGCGCGGCTCCGGCGCACTCGCCGCGACGGTGCTCGACCAGGCGCGTTCGGCGATGCCCCAGGGCACCTGGCCCACGACGCCGCGCGTGCTGAAGGTGATCGTCGAGCGCCGGGCCACGTTCCGCTGCACGCCGGCGCTGGCGCGGCCGCCGATGGCCATCGCGCCCGGACTGCTGGCCGCGGGCGACTACGTCGCCGGCCCCTACCCGGCCACGCTCGAAGGCGCGGTGCGCTCGGGCGAGCAGGCGGTCGAGGCGCTGACGCCGCAGCAGCCCCGCTGATCGCGCTCCGACCAAGCCGGTCGGCATTCGGCCTTCCGGAATGCAATCCGCCTTTCCGCGATGCAGAATGGGCAACGGGCCGAATGACCGGCAGCGCGTTGGACAGAACAGGACGGCAGACGCACCATGAGCCGCAAGGATCCGCACACGCCCACCATCCAGGTGCTGGAGCGCGCGTTCGCGCTGCTGGACATGCTGGCGGCGCAGGCCGAGCCGGTGTCACTGAAGGAGATCAGCGAGCGCACGGGGCTGCACCCGTCCACCGCGCACCGCATCCTCAACGACCTCGCCATCGGCCGCTTCGTCGACCGACCGCAGGCCGGCAATACCACCTGAGCATGCGCCTGCTCGAACTGGGCAACCTCGTCAAGGCGCGCCTGGACGTGCGCGACGCGGCGGTCAACCCGATGCGCGAGCTGCACAAGCTGACGCACCAGCCGGTGAACCTGTCGGTGCGCCAGGGCGACGAGATCGTCTACATCGAGGGCGCGCCTACGGCGAGCGCTCGGGCATGCCGGTGGTGCGCACCGTGGGCGGCCGCGCGCCGCTGCGCGGCCTCGGTGGTGGCTCTTCCTCGCCCACGACGACCCAGGTCGCGTGCGCAGCTACGCCGTGCGCACCGGCCTCACCGAACATACGCGCAACAGCATCACCGACCTGGCGCGGCTGGAGCGCGAACTGGCGCAAGGTACGCAACGGCAGCAGCGCCCGCGACGACGAGGAACTCGGAAACCGGCGTACGCTGCATGGCCTCGGGCGTGTTCGACGACCAGGGCAAGCTGGTGGCGGGGCTGTCGATCTGGCGCCGGCCGACCGGCTCGAGGAGTCGTGGCTCGATCGCGTGGCCGAAGGCGACGGCGGCGCAGATCTCGGGGTCGCTCGGCTACCGCGCCGGCTGACGCTCGCCGGCGGTGGCGGCCGCGGCGGGCACGTCGGTGCTCGTCGACGCGGCCGCTGCTGCCGCTGCGACATCCGCGGCGGCCGGCAAGCGCGCGGCGGCGGCGCCGGCCAGCGTGGCCGGACCTGTTGCCGAGGCCGACTCGGTTGGCGTCGCGCCGGCTGCGCGCTGCGCCGAGGCCTTCGACCAGCCAGCAGCGCGGCCGTTCGGCGGCGTCGCCGATGCGCGAATAGCGCCCTGCCGAATCGAGCAGCACCATGATGAGCTGGCGGCCCGCCATCTGCGCCTGCATCACCACGCAGCGGCCGGCCGCGGCGATATAACCGGTCTTCTGCACCGCGATCTCCCAATCGGGGCTGCGCACAGGGCCGTTGGTGTTGTGGAACTGCTGCTGCCGGCGTACGCTGGCGACCGCGGCGTGCTGGTGGAGTACTCGCGGATGATCGGGTGCTCGGCGGCGGCCCGCACCAGCCGCGCCAGGTCTTCGGCGCTGGAGCAGTTCTCGCTCGACAGCCCCGTCGGCTCGACATAGCGCGTGTCGCGCATGCCGAGTTCGCGCGCCTTGGCGTTCATCGCCGCAACGAAGGCGGAAAGCCCCGCCGGAGGTGGCTGCGCCCGAGCGCGTGCGCGGCACGATTCTCCGAAGCCATCAGCGCGAGTTGCAGCATCTCGCCCGCGCATCGGCTGCGTGCCCGCTGCGAGCGGGCGGCGGTTGCCGCCGGCGGTGGCCCGCACGTCGTCGGCGGTGACGGCCACCGGATCCGACAGCGGCGCACCGGACTCGACGACCACGAGCGCCGTCATCAGCTTGGTGATCGAGGCGATCGGCAGCACGGCACGTGCGTTCTTGCTGAACAGCACCTCGTCGGTTTCGCGATCAACGACCAGCGCCACAACCGACTTCAGCGCCAGTTCGTCGTCGGTGGCGTGCAGGCCACTTTGCTGGCCGACCGACGGCACGGCCGGAACGACCGGCGCCCGCGGGCGCGACACCGCCACCCTGCGCAAGCTCGTCGCCGAGCGGGCAACGACGGCCGGGGTGTTGGCTGCCTTGGCCGCTGCCGAGCACGCTTGGCCTTGGCCGCGGCCGCAGTGCCTTGCGCCGGGGCAGCCTGGGCGCGGGGTGCCGAGCAGCCCCATCACGAGGGCCGCCGCCAGGCCAGCAGCGCCGCGCAGCAACCTTGCCGCCGATTCGACCTGCTCCCGAACGCCTTGCCTTGCGCCACGCGGTTTCCCCTCTGCGAGAGGCTCGCAGTGTACGAGGAACCCGCGCCGATAAGAAGAAAAAAATCAGGCACTTACGTGCCTGATCTCAAGTGAATTCTGAGTCGAATCGCCGATCGACGGCGGGGGCTGCATTTCAGGGATGCAGGCCTTGCTCCTCGGGCTCGTCGGTCGAGGTGGCGATGACGCTCGTGCGCTGGCCCATGGCCTTGCGCCAGGCGTAGATCACGTAGGCGTACAGGCAGAACATCCCGAACAGCACGATCGGCGGGTGCACGTTCACGAGCGCGATCAGGAGCGCGATGGCGACGATCACGGCGAAGGGCACCGTGCGCTTGCGCCCCAGACCTTGAAGCTGTAGAAGGGCGCGTTGGTCACCATCGTCAGCCCCGCGTAGAGCGTGACGCCGAAGGCGATCCCGCCAGCCAGGTCTCCTGCGAGACGTTTTTGAAGCCGGCGTCGTCCATCACCCAAGATCAGCCCCACCACCAGCGCCGCGGCGCCGGGCTCGGCTTGGGCCCTGGAAGTAGCGCTTGTCGACGATGGCGATATTCGTGGTGAAGCGTGCCAGCCTGAGCGCCGCGCCGGCGCAGTAGACGAACGCGGCGATGAGCCCCGCCTTGCCCAGGCCCTTGAGCGCCCACTCGTAGACGATCAGCGCCGGCGCGGCGCCGAAGCCGACCATGTCGCAGAGGCTGTCCATCTGCTCGCCGAAGGCGCACCACGCGTGTGCGTCATGCGCCACGCGGCCGTCGAGGCTGTCGAGCACAGCAGCGGCGAAGATGGCGATGCACCCGGAGACTGGCTCAAGCGCGCGTTCATCGCCATCACCACGGCGTAGAAGCCGGCGAACGACGCCGCCAGCGTGATGGCAGGCAGCACGTAGATGCCGCGCCGCTTCGGACGCGGCAGCTCGATGACCTCGGCGGCCACCTCGCCGCCGGGCGCGCGGCAGCGGGCGTGCCGGCAGGCTCCACGGCGCGGGCGGGCTCGTTCATGCCCGGCAGCATACGCGCGCCGTCATGCGCAAAGCCGCGCAGCGAAGCATAGCCCTCGCGCCGCCTCAGTTGCGGCTGCGGTCGACGAGCTTGTTGGCCTTGATCCACGGCATCATCGCGCGCAGCTTCTCGCCCCCGGTCTCGATGCTGTGCTCGGCCATCAGGCGCCGGCGGCTCGTAGCGTCGGTGCGCCGGCGCAGTTCTCGAGGATGAAGCTCTTCGCGTACTCGCCGCTCTGGATGTCGGCGAGCATCCTCTTCATCGCCGCCTTCGTCTCGGCGGTGATGATCTTCGGGCCGCTGACGTACTCGCCGTACTCGGCGTTGTTGCTGATCGAGTAGTTCATGTTCGCGATGCCGCCCTCGTAGATGAGGTCGACGATCAGCTTCAGCTCGTGCAGGCACTCGAAGTACGCCATCTCGGGCGTAGCCGGCTTCCACCAGCGTCTCGTCGCCGGCCTTGATGAAACCGTGCCGCCGCACAACGCACCGCCTGCTCGCCGAAGAGGTCCCGGTCTCGGTCTCCTCGCGGAAGTTGGTCTCGATGATGCCGGCCTTGCCGCCGCCGTTGGCCGCCGCGTAGCCCAGGCGCGGGTCGCGCGCCTTGCCGCTCTTGTCCTGGTGCACGGCGATGAGGTGCGGCGCCGCCGCCGCGGCTGTAGGTGTCGCGCACGGTGGCCCGGCGCCTTGGGCGCCACCATCCACACGTCGATGTCGTCGCGCGGCACGACCTGCCCGAAGTGCACGTTGAAGCCGTGCGCGAAGGCGAGCGAGGCGCCTTCTTCATGTGCGGCGCCGCGTCGTTGGCGTAGACGCTGGCGATCTGCTCGTCGGGCAGCAGGATCATCACCACGTCGGCGTCCTTCACCGCGTCCTTCACCTCGGCCACCTTGGGGGCCGGCCTTCTCCACCTTGGGCCAGCTGGCGCGGCCGCGGCGCAGGCCCACCGTCACCTTGACGCCGCTGTCGTTGAGGTTCTGCGCGTGCGCGTGGCCGCGAGCCGTAGCCGACGATGGTGACCTGCTTGCCCTTGATGAGGCTGAGGTCGGCGTCCTTGTCGTAATAGACCTTCATGTGTGCTCTCTCTTGCTCTGTCTAGCGGTTGCGTGGGGTGGATGCGCGGCCGACGCCGGCCGGGGCGGGGGAAGGGAAGGCGCTTTCATCATGTTCCGAAACCCCTGTGCCGGAGTACTAGACGCGCAGGATGCGTTCGCCGCGCCCGACGCCCGAGGCGCCGGTGCGCACCGTCTCGAGAATGGCCGCGCGGTCGATGGCCAGCAAGAAGGCGTCGAGCTTGGTCGAGTCGCCGGTGAGCTCGATCGTGTAGCTCTTGTCGGTGACGTCGACGACGCGGCCGCGGAAGATGTCGGCCGTGCGCTTCAGCTCCTCGCGCTCCTTGCCCACGGCGCGCACCTTGACGAGCATCAGCTCGCGCTCGATGAAGGCGCCCTCGGTCAGGTCGACCACCTTCACCACCTCGATCAGGCGGTTCAGGTGCTTGGTGATCTGCTCGAGGACCTCGTCGCTGCCGGTGGTGACGATGGTCATGCGCGACAGGCTCGCGTCCTCGGTGGCGGCGACGGTCAGGCTCTCGATGTTGTAGCCGCGCGCCGAGAACAGGGCCACGACGCGCGAAAGGGCACCGGGCTCGTTCTCGAGCAGCACGGCGATGATGTGTTTCATGGTCGGTTCGTCCTTCGCGGCTCTTCAGCGGCCGGGGCGGTAACCCCGGTGCCTTGGCGCGCGGATTTCGAGGTGGATGAAAAGAACTGCTGCAGGCGAAGCGCTTCGCGGCTCGCCGCCGGGCTGCCGAGGCCGGCGCGGTAACGCCGGCCCCCCGCCCCGCAGCTCGCGGCGCGTCACAGGTCTTCGCTGCCCAGCAGCATCTCCGAAAGGCCCTTGCCGGCCTGCACCATCGGCCAGACGTTCTCGGTCGGATCGGTGCGAACGTCGATGAAGACGGTGCGGTCCTTCAGGCGGATCGCCTCGCGCAGCGCCGGCTCCACGTCGGCCGGCTTCTCGACCAGCAGGCCGACGTGGCCGTAGGCTTCGGCCAGCTTCACGAAGTCGGGCAGCGCGTCCATGTAGCTGTGCGAGTAGCGCCCGCCGTAGTCGAGCTGCTGCCACTGCCGCACCATGCCGAGATAGCGGTTGTTCAGCGAGACGATCTTCACCGGCGTGTCGTACTGCTTGCAGGTGGAGAGTTCCTGCAGGCACATCTGGATGCTGCCTTCGCCGGTGATGCAGAAGACATCAGCGTCCGGCTTGGCGAGCTTGATGCCCATCGCGTAGGGCAGGCCGACGCCCATCGTGCCCAGGCCCCCGGAGTTGATCCAGCGCCGCGGTTCCTCGAAGCGGTAGAACTGCGCCGCCCACATCTGATGCTGGCCGACGTCGCTGGTGATGTAGCACTCGCTGCCGCGCGTCATCTCCCACAGCTTCTCGACC
The DNA here is from genome assembly GCA_046348035.1 of Rubrivivax sp. Lineage (GTDB taxonomy): Bacteria > Pseudomonadota > Gammaproteobacteria > Burkholderiales > Burkholderiaceae_C > Rubrivivax. Next base: position 6,636 of record JAXMEZ010000061.1, read on the forward strand.
ACCATCTGCGGCTTGATGACTTCGCTGCTGCGGCGGTACGACAGGCACTCGCGCTTGCGCCACTCGTTGACCTGGCTCCACCACGCGGCGAGCGCCTGGGCGTCGGGCTTCGCCTTCGATTCCTCGAGCTGCGCGATCAGTTCGGTCAGCACTTCCTTCACGTCACCGACGATGGGGACATCGACCTTGACGCGCTTGCTGATGCTCGAGGGATCGATGTCGACGTGGATGATCTTGCGCTCGACCTGCGCGAAGTGCTTCGGGTTGCCGATGACGCGGTCGTCGAAGCGCGCGCCCACGGCGAGCAGCACGTCGCAGTGCTGCATCGTCATGTTCGCTTCGTAGGTGCCGTGCATGCCGAGCATGCCGAGGAACTTGGGGTCGCTGGCGGGCATCGACCCCAGGCCCATCAGCGTGTTCGTGCACGGGAAGCCGAGCATGTCGGCCAGGCGGCGCAGTTCCGCCGCCGCGTTGCCGAGCACGACACCGCCGCCGGTGTAGATGTACGGCCGCTTGGCCGCCAGCAGCAGCTGCAGCGCCTTGCGGATCTGCCCCCCGTGCCCCTTGCGCACCGGGTTGTACGAGCGCATCTCGATCTTCTCGGGGTAGTGGAACGACGTCGTCTTCAGCGACACGTCCTTCGGGATGTCCACCACCACCGGGCCGGGGCGGCCGGTGCGCGCGATGTGGAAGGCCTTCTTCAGCGTCATCGCCAGGTCGCGCACGTCCTTGACGAGGAAGTTGTGCTTGACCACCGGGCGCGTGATGCCCACGGTGTCGCACTCCTGGAAGGCGTCCAGCCCGATGTTCGGGGTGGAGACCTGCCCGGTGACGATGACCATCGGCGTCGAATCCATGTACGCTGTGGCGATGCCGGTCACCGCGTTGGTGACGCCGGGGCCCGAGGTGACCAGCGCCACGCCCACCTCGCCGGTGGCGCGCGCGTATCCGTCGGCAGCGTGCACGGCGGCCTGCTCGTGGCGCACCAGCACGTGCCGGATGCTGTCCTGCTTGTACAGCGCGTCGTAGATGTAGAGCACCGCGCCGCCGGGGTAGCCCCAGAGGTACTTCACCCCTTCGGCCTGCAGGCAGCGAACGAGGATCTCGGAGCCGTTCAGCGACTCCGCGGCGGGATCTTGAGGGGAGGAAGGCCGTGCTTGGGCGGCACGCTTGACTTCCGCGGCAGACAAGTCCATTTCGAACCTCTGAGAATTTCTCTGACGAAAAACCATCGGTGCACCTCTTGCGCGCCCTCGTGAGGCGGCTTCGGTGCCTGCGCGGTCCACGGTCGGCGCCTGCGGGTCGGGCGGCGACGGGAGACCCAAAGAGCGTTGTGCGAAGCAGCATTATGGCATCGGCCAACGCAGCGACGCCGCTGCAAGAGCCAGGCAGCCCCGCCGCGCGCGACGCACCCTGCGCGGCGTGCCGGCACGGCCCGTTGCGCGCCGAGGCGGCGCCTTGCCGGACGGCACAGGCGCCAACGAGGGGCGATGACATAATTCCGCGCGGTCCGAACCGGGCCGGCCCGCCCTTGACGCGCGTTGTCCTCCGACAAAGAACTGTCCGATTTCCTCAAGAGCGTCGAGAAGCGCGCCTTCAAGCGCACGGTCTATGCCGTGCGCAGCGACGACGCCGCGCTGGACATCGTCCAGGAGGCGATGATCAAGCTGGCCGAGAAGTACGCCGACAGGCCGCCGGCCGAGTGGCCGCTGCTGTTCCAGCGCATCCTCAGCAACGCGACGATGGACCACTTCCGTCGCGAGAAGGTGCGCAACGCGGTGATGCAGAACCTGTCGGAGTTCGAAGGCGCCGACGACGGCGACGACTTCGACCTGCTCGAGATGCTGCACACGCTGGACGGGTCGCTGGGCACGGAAAGCGCGCTCGATGCCGTCTCCCGAACACAGATCCTCGGCGCCGTGGAGGCAGAAGTGGCCGAACTTCCGACCCGTCAACGCGAGGCCTTCCTGCTGCGTTACTGGGAAGAATTCGATGTCGCCGAGACCGCAGCGGTGATGGGTTGCTCCGAAGGAAGCGTCAAGACCCATTGCTCGCGAGCAGTGCATGCGCTGGCCAAGGCCCTCAGAGCCCGAGGAATAACCCTATGAATCCCCGCCGACACTTCTCCGACGACCAGGCCATCGAGGCCCGGCTGTCGGCTCGGCTGGGGGCCGGCCTCACCGAGCGCACCGAGCAACTCCCGCACGAGATCGTCGAGCGCCTGCGCGCCGCGCGCGAGCAGGCGCTGGCCCGTGCCGCGGAGGTGCGCCGCCGTTCGCCCCAGGGCAGCGCAGCCGGCGAGACCGCTGTCGTCGGCCTCAGCACGCAAGGCGCGGCGCTGCTCGGCGGGCTCGGCGGTGCGCCGGCGTGGTGGCAGCGTGCCGCGTCGCTGCTGCCGCTGGCCGTGCTCGTGCTCGGGCTCATGCTCATCCAGCGCCAGTCGGAACTGGAGCAGATCCACGCCGCCGCCGAGGTCGACACGCAGCTCCTCGCCGACGACCTGCCGCCCGACGCCTACTCCGACCCCGGCTTCGCCGAGTTCATGCGGGAGCGCGCGCCGTGAGGCGGACGGCGCTGCTGTCGGCCCTGGTCGCGCTTGCCGCCGTCGTCGTCGGCACCACTTTCGCCGCCGGTCCGGCCTCGCCGGGCACCGCGGGTGCGCCGGCGGCTGCCGGCGCAACGGCCCCCGCGCGCGTGCCGCAGGCCGCTTCCAGCCCGGCGTGGAACGCCCTCAGCGCGAGCCAGCAGCGGGCGCTGGCGCCGCTGAAGCCCGACTGGGACGGCATCGACGCAACGCGCAAGCGCAAGTGGGTCGAGGTGGCCGACCGCTTCCCGGGCATGCCGGCCGACGAACGCAAGCGCGTGCAGGATCGCATGGCCGCCTGGGCCGCGTTGACCCCGGCCGAGCGGGCGCGGGCCCGCGTGCAGTTCCAGGAAACCCGCCGCATCGGCGCCGAAGAACGGCAGGCCGGCTGGCAGGCCTACCAATCGCTGCCCGAAGACGAGCGCAAGCGCCTGGCGCAAGCCGGCAAGGGCAAGGCGGCACCGCGGCCGGTGGCGCAAGGCAAGGCGGTGGCTTCGCCGGCTTCGCTGCAGCCCAGCGGCCCGAAGCGCAACGTCGTCGTCGCCACGCCTTCGCCGGCGCCGCGCACGGTGGCGCCGACGGTGGTGCAGGCCAAGCCCGGCGCCAGCACGACGACCGTGTCGACGCGCCCCAGGCCGCCGCTGCATCACCAGACGGGCCTGCCGAAGGTGGTCGCGACGCCGAGCTTCGTCGACCCGGACACGCTGCTGCCCAAGCGCGGCCCGCAGGCGGCGGCGATGCGCACCGCGGCTTCGGCGGATCCCGCGCGCGAGCCGTGACCGCCGCCGCCGCGACGGCGGCGGCCAACGCCCGCCCGGCGCGCGCGCCGGGCCTGGCGCGCCGGCTGGCCTGCTTCGTCTACGAGGGCGTGCTGCTCTTCGGCGTCGTGATGGTGACCGGCTTCGTCTACGGCCTGGCCACCGACCAGCGACACGCGCTCGCCGGCACCAATGGGCTCAAGGCGACCCTCTTCATCGTGCTCGGGGTGTACTTCGTCTACTTCTGGTCGCGCCACGGCCAGACACTGGCGATGAAGACCTGGAGCCTGCGCCTGGCCGCGGCCGATGGCCGCGCACCGGGCACGGCGCGAGCCTTGCTGCGCTACCTGCTCGCGTGGCTGTGGTTCCTGCCGGCGTTGGCGCTGGTGGGCCTTTCGGGGCTGAAGAGCGGCGGCGCCACGACGGCAATCGTCACGAGCGGCGTGCTCGCGTATGCGGGCCTGGCGCTGCTGCGCGCCGACCGCCAGTTCTTCCACGACGTTGTCTGCGGCACGCGCGTGCTCGACACGCGCGCTGCCGCGGCCCCTGCACCTGACTCCGCCCGCGAAAGCCCGACCCGTTGAACGAACCTGAACCCGCGCCTGCACCGCCGCTGCGCGTGTGCGTCTACTGCGGCTCGCGCCACGGCCGCAGGCCCGAGTACGCCGAAGCGGCGCGCCGGCTCGGCGCCGCCATCGGCGAACGCGGCTGGCAGCTCGTCTACGGCGGCGGCCACGTCGGCCTGATGGGCGAAGTGGCCGATGCCACGCTCGCCGCCGGCGGCACCGTGGTCGGCGTCATCACCGAAGCGCTGCTGCAGCGCGAAGTGGGCCACCGCGGCCTCACTGAACTGCACGTCGTGCGCACGATGCACGAGCGCAAGCAGGCGATGGCCGAGCGCGCCGATGTCTTCATCGCCCTGCCCGGCGGCATCGGCACGATGGAAGAGCTGTACGAAGTGTGGACGTGGCGCCAGCTCGGCTACCACGACCAGCCGATCGGGCTGCTGAACGTGGCCGGCTACTACGACGCCTTCCTGCGCTCGGTGGCGCACATGGTGGCCGAGGGTTTCCTCGCGGCGGCCCAGATGGAGATGCTCGCCATCGACGAGGACGCCGAGCGACTGCTGCTGGCGCTGCGCGAACGCGCGCGCCGGGCCGGCGGCAGCGACGATTACTCGCGCATCTGAGTGAAGTGAAGGGGCCGCCTGCGCGCGGCCCCGATGCAGACTTCGGCCCCGGTGCCGGCCCGGCAAGCCGGGCCGCGACCCTCAAACCGCCGCTTCGTTGACCTCGCCGGTGCGGATGCGCACCACCTGCTCGACGCTGGTGACGAAGATCTTGCCGTCGCCGATCTTGCCGGTCTTGGCGGCCTTGATGATGGCGTCGATGCAGCGGTCGACGTCCTCGGTCTTCACCACCACCTCGATCTTCACCTTGGGCAGGAAGTCGACGACGTACTCGGCGCCGCGGTACAGCTCGGTGTGCCCCTTCTGGCGGCCGAAGCCCTTGACCTCGGTGACGGTGAGGCCCGACACGCCGATCTCGCCCAGCGCCTCGCGCACCTCCTCGAGCTTGAAGGGCTTGATGATGGCGGTGATCTGCTTCATGGCGGGCTCCGGCGCGCGGCTGCGCTGGCAATGGTTTGGAGTTGGATGGGGATCGATTTAAGCACGGAACTTCGACGTGATGGGGTAGCGCCAGTCCCGGCCGAAGGCGCGGTGCGTGATGCGGATGCCCACCGGCGCCTGGCGCCGCTTGTACTCGTTGACCTTGATGAGCCGCGTCACGCGCTCGACATCGGCGCGCGCGAAGCCGGCAGTGACGATCTCGTCGATGCCCTGGTCTTCTTCCATGTAGCGGGCGAGGATCGCGTCGAGCACGTCGTACGGCGGCAGGCTGTCCTGGTCGGTCTGGTTCGGCCGCAGCTCGGCCGAAGGCGGCCGCGTGATGATGCGCTCGGGGATCACCGGCCCGGTGCTGCCGTCGGCGCGCCGCGCGCCCTGGCGGTTCTTCCATTCGGCCAGCCGGTACACGAGCGTCTTGGCCACGTCCTTGATCACCGCGAAGCCGCCGGCCATGTCGCCATAGAGCGTGCAGTAGCCGGTGGCCATCTCGCTCTTGTTGCCGGTGGTCAGCACGATGGCGCCGGTCTTGTTCGACAGCGCCATCAGGAGCGTGCCGCGGATGCGCGCCTGCAGGTTCTCCTCGGTGGCGTCTTCCGCCCGCCCGGCGAACTCCTGCGCCAGGCCGGCGCGGAAGGCATCGAACATCGGCGCGATGGCGATCTCGTCGTAGCGCACGCCGAGCCTTGCCGCCATGTCGCGCGCATCGAGCCACGAGATGTCGGCGGTGTAGGGCGAGGGCATCATCACCGCGCGCACCTTGTCGGCGCCCAGCGCATCGACCGCGATCGCCAGCACCAGCGCCGAATCGATGCCGCCCGACAGGCCGATGATCGCGCCGGGGAAGCCGTTCTTGCCCAGGTAGTCGCGCACGCCGGTGACGAGCGCTGCCCAAGCCTGCGCCTCGATCGGCGGCACCTCGGCCAGCGGCCCGCGCGGCGCGCCGCCCGCGGCGAGTTCGACGACGAGCAGATCCTCCTCGAAAGACGCGGCGCGCGCACGCACCGTGCCGCCGGCATCGACGGCAAACGAAGCGCCGTCGAACACCACCTCGTCCTGCCCGCCCACGAGGTGCGAGTACAGCACCGTGCAGCCGCTGGCGCGCGCGCGCTCGGCCATGCGCTCCTGGCGCTCGCCGGCCTTGTCGATGTGGAACGGCGACGCGTTCAGGACGCACAGCACCTCGGCACCCGCGGCGCACGCGGCAGCGGCCGGCTCGTCGAACCAGGCGTCCTCGCAGATCAGCACGCCGAAGCCGATGCCGCCGCAGCGGAACACGAGCGGCGGCAGGCCGGCGTCGCGCCCGGAAGCGAAGTAGCGGCGCTCGTCGAAGACCTGGTAGTTGGGCAGTTCGCGCTTGGCGTAGGTGCCCTGCACGCGCCCGCCGGCCAGCAGCGAGGCGGCGTTGAAGCGCTTCTGCACCGCCAGCGACTTCGACCTAACATCGCCGCGCTCGCCGAACTGGTGCGGGTGCCCCACGACGAGATGCAAGCCCACGCAGTCCGCCAGCGCCGCCGCCAGTTGCCCGAGGGTTTGCGCGCAGGCGGCCATGAAGGCCGGGCGCAGCAGCAGGTCCTCGGGCGGGTAGCCGCACAACGCCAGTTCGGGCGCGATGACGACGGCAGCGCCTTGCGCGTGCGCCGCGCGCGCTGCGCGCTCGAGCCGCTGCGCGTTGCCCTGGAGGTCGCCCACCGTCGGGTTGATCTGGGCGATGGCAACCTTCATCCCTGGAACCCTTGAATGTCACGCGCCGCGGCGGCGGATGATGCGCACGATTATCACATCCGGGTCCACGACGACCCGCGCTCGATCGCGCGCGACGAGTGGAACGCGCTGCTCGCCACGCAGGCCGAGCCGACGCTGTTCATGCGCCACGAGTACCTCGCGGCGCTGCACGAATCGGGCAGCGCCGTGCCGCGCACCGGCTGGACGCCGCACTTCGTGACGCTGCGCGCGCGTGGTGACGCGCGCGGCGGCCTGCGCGCCGCCGCGGCGCTGTACCTGAAGACGCATTCCTACGGCGAGTACGTCTTCGATTGGTCCTGGGCCGAGGCCTATCGGCGCCACGGACTGCGCTACTACCCCAAGCTCCTGGGCGCGGTGCCGTTCACGCCGGTGCCCGGCACGCGCTTGCTGGCAACCGACGACATCTGGCGCGACCGCCTGGTCGCCGCTGTTCACGCGCAGGCGCTCGATGCCGGCCTGTCCTCGGCGCATGTACTCTTCACCGACGAGGCCGACGGAGGCGCGTTCGCCCGCGCCGGCTGGATGATCCGCCACGGCGTGCAGTTCCACTGGCAGGCCCCGCCGCAAGCGCCGCAGCAGCACGAACGGGACGAGCCCAGCGGCGGCGGCACCGCGCCGGTCGCCTTCGATGCCTTCCTCGCCACCTTGCAGCGCGACAAGCGCAAGAAGATCGCGCAGGAGCGCCGCCGCGTCGCCGAGCAAGGCATCGTCTTCACCACGCACGAGGGCGAGGCGATCGACCCGACGCTGTGGGACTTCTTCCACCGCTGCTACACGCTCACCTACCGCGCGCACCAGAGCACGCCGTACCTGACGCGCGCGTTCTTCACCGCGATGGCAAGCACGATGCCGGCGCACTGGGTGCTCTTCGTCGCCCGCCGGGGCGACGGCAGCGGCCGCGGCGAGCCGCTCGGCTGCTCGCTGGTGGCGGTCGACCCCGAGCGCCGCATCGCCTACGGCCGCTACTGGGGCGCGCTCGAGTACGTGCCGTGCCTGCATTTCGAGGCCTGCTACTACCAGCCGCTCGCCTGGTGCATGGCCAACGGCTACCGCCGCTTCGAAGGCGGCGCGCAGGGCGAGCACAAGATGGCGCGCGGCCTGCTGCCGGTGCGCACGAGTTCGGCGCACTGGCTGCGCGACGCCCGCTTCGCTTCGGCCGTGGCCGACTTCCTCGGCGACGAGGCCGCGCACATCGACGGTTACGTCGACGAGCTGCGCGAGCGCAATCCGTTCAAGGCCGGCGGCGGCTGACGATTCGAAAGCGGCCCGCTGGCGCCGCGCCGGCTAGCCTCGCTGCGCGGGCGCGCGACGCGGCGCTCAGCCCTTGCGCGCGTGCCCCGGGTGCTTGCCCCGCCAGGCCGCCATGCCGGTCGTGACCTCGGCCTTGGCCGCTTCCGGCCCTCCCAGCCGATCACCTTCACCCACTTGCCTTCCTCGAGGTCCTTGTAGTGCTCGAAGAAGTGCTGGATCGTCTTCAACCGCATCGGGTTCAGGTCCTCGGGCTTGGACCACTGCGAGTAGATCGAGAGGATCTTGTTCACCGGCACCGCCAGCAGCTTGTTGTCGCCGCCGGCCTCGTCCTGCATCTTCAGGATGCCCAGCGGCCGGCACGTCACGGCCACGCCCGAGAGCAGCGGCACCGGCGTGATCACCAGCACGTCCACCGGGTCGCCGTCGTCGGCCAGCGTCTGCGGGATGTAGCCGTAGTTGCACGGGTAGTGCATCGAGGTGGCCATGAAGCGGTCGACGAACAGCGCCCCGCTCTCCTCGTCGACCTCGTACTTGATCGGGTCGGCATTCATCGGGATCTCGATGATCACGTTGAATTCCTCGGGGGCCTTGTCGCCGGGCGTCACGTTGTGCAGGCTCATCGCGCGGGTGCCTTGTCGTCGGTTGGCTGCGCCGAGGCCGGCGCCGGGAGCGGCGATTCTAGGAATCGCGCTTGCGAACGGCTGACGCACCGGCCCCCACAGTCACTGTGTGAGCGTGCCAGCGCGCCGGCACCGGTGTTGTCAGGAATCGCAAGGCAACGCGGTTACCATTCGCAGGTTTGCCCGGCCGCTGCCCTTGCCGCTTGGCCGCGAGCGCGAAGCGAGCGTCAGCGAATCGCCCCGCCGCACCGCGCGCCCCGACGAACGAGAACCCGGAAGAGGAAGGAGAACTCCCGATGTCCACCACCATGGCGCTCTACGTGGCGCTGGCCTGCGGTCTCGCCGCGGTCGTCTACGGCTTCGTGCAGCGAAGCTGGATCCTGAACCAGGATGCCGGCAACGCGCGCATGCAGGAGATCGCCGGCGCCGTGCAGCAAGGCGCTGCGGCCTATCTGGCGCGCCAGTACCGCACCATCGCCATCGTCGGCGTCGTGCTGGCGATCCTGATCTTCCTGTTCCTCGACAAGACCACCGCGATGGGCTTCGTGCTCGGCGCCGTGCTGTCGGGCGCCTGCGGCTTCATCGGCATGAACGTCTCGGTGCGCGCCAATGTGCGCACGGCGCAGGCGGCCACGCAAGGCATCGGCCCGGCCCTGAACATCGCCTTCAAGGGCGGCGCCATCACCGGCATGCTCGTCGTCGGCCTCGGCCTGCTCGGCGTCGGCGCCTTCTTCTGGTTCATCGGCGGCACCGCCAAGCCCGATGCAGCGACGCTGAAGCCGCTGCTCGGCCTGGCCTTCGGCTCTTCGCTGATCTCGATCTTCGCGCGTCTGGGCGGCGGCATCTTCACCAAGGGCGCCGACGTCGGCGCCGACCTCGTGGGCAAGGTCGAAGCCGGCATCCCCGAGGACGACCCGCGCAACCCGGCGGTGATCGCCGACAACGTCGGCGACAACGTCGGCGACTGCGCCGGCATGGCTGCCGACCTGTTCGAGACCTACGCCGTCACGCTCATCGCCACGATGGCCCTCGGCGCGCTGATGGTCGTGGGCACCGGTGGCGGCTCGGCGGTGGTCTACCCGCTCGTGCTCGGCGGCGTGTCGATCATCGCCTCGATCATCGGCTGCGCCTTCGTCAAGGCCAGCCCCGGCATGAAGAACGTGATGCCGGCGCTGTACAAGGGCCTCATCGTCGCCGGCGTCATCTCGCTCATCGCGTTCTACTTCGTCACCTCGTCGATGTTCCCCGGCGGCCTCGAACTCGCCGGCGGCACCAAGGTGAGTGCGATGGCGCTGTTCGGCACCTGCGTCGTCGGCCTCGTGCTGACCGCGGGCATGGTCTGGATCACCGAGTACTACACCGGCACCGACTTCAAGCCGGTGAAGCACGTCGCGCAGGCCAGCACCACCGGCCACGCCACCAACATCATCGCCGGCATCGGCGTCAGCATGAAGAGCACGGCCTGGCCGGTGATCTTCGTCTGCCTGGCCATCCTCGCCTCGTACTCGCTGGCGGGCCTGTACGGCATCGCCATCGCCGCCACGTCGATGCTGAGCATGGCCGGCATCATCGTCGCGCTCGACGCCTACGGCCCGATCACCGACAACGCCGGCGGCATCGCCGAGATGGCCGAGCTGCCCGACAGCGTGCGCGACATCACCGACCCGCTCGACGCCGTGGGCAACACCACGAAGGCCGTGACCAAGGGCTACGCCATCGGCTCGGCGGGCCTGGCGGCCCTCGTGCTCTTCGCCGACTACACGCACTCGCTCGAAGCGCGCGGCATCCACGCCTCGTTCGACCTGAGCAACCCGAAGGTCATCATCGGCCTGTTCCTCGGCGGCCTCATCCCCTACCTCTTCGGCGCGATGGCGATGGAAGCGGTGGGCCGCGCCGCCGGCAGCGTCGTCGAGGAAGTGCGGCGCCAGTTCCGCGAGATCAAGGGCATCATGGAAGGCACCGGCAAGCCTGAATACGGCAAGGTGGACATGCTCACCGGCGCGGCGATCAAGGAGATGATGATCCCCTCGCTGCTGCCCGTGGTGGTGCCGATCCTCGTCGGCCTGTCCCTGGCGCCGAGGCACTCGGCGGCCTCCTGATGGGCACCATCGTCACCGGCCTCTTCGTCGCCATCAGCATGGGCACCGGCGGCGGTGCCTGGGACAACGCCAAGAAGCGCGACATCGAAGACGGCCACCACGGCGGCAAGGTCTCGACACAAGCGCCGTCACCGGCGACACCGTGGGCGACCCTACAAGGACACGGCCGGCCCGGCGGTGAACCCGCTCATCAAGATCATCAACATCGTCGCGCTGCTCATCGTGCCGCTGCTGCCGGGTGCCGGCAAGGCGCCGCCGATCGTCGCTGCGCCCGCTGCCGCCGCTGCGGCTTCGGCGGCAGCGATGCCGGCGCCTCGCGTCCGCCGCTGTCGCTGACGGCGCCTCGGTCACGGTCGACAACGGCGTCGTCAAGTTCTACTTGCCAGTGGCAAGGCCGATCTCGCCGGCGGCGCGCAGCAGGCGCTGGCCGAGATCGTCAAGGGCGTGGGGCGCCGGCAAGAAGGCCGTCGTCAGCGGCTTCGCCGACGCCAGCGGCAACGCCGAGCAAAACGCCGAACTGGCCAAGCAGCGCGCCTTCGCGGTGCGCGACGCGCTGAAGGGCTCCGGCGTCGCCGAGGACAAGATCGAGCTGAAGAAGCCCGAGCAGGTCACCGGCAGCGGCGACGCGGCGCAAGCGCGGCGCGTCGAAGTGAGCCCTGATGCAGCGCCACTCGCGGCACGCGCGTCCCAAAGCGCGCGTGTCCGAAACGGGCCGGGCAATGCCGGCCCGTTTTTCCTTGCGGCGTGCCGTGTGTGCACGCCGACTTGGCTCAAGGCGCGGCGTGCCGCGTCACGTTCGTCGCAACAGGCCCACCACGAGCCCCGCCACGGCGAGGATCAGGAAGCCGACGAAGAGCACCTTGGGCGATGCCGGCGGCGCAGGCGATGCCGCTGAAGCCGAACACGGCGGCAATCAGCGTGATGATGAAGAAGACCACTGCGTAATGCAGCATGGCGAAGCTCCTGGAGTTGAGAAGCGGAGGTCGGCGGCGGCGTCAGCCGCGGCAGCGCGATGTCGTTGCGCACCGCCACGACGCCGGAAACCGAGCGCGCCAGCTCTTCGGCCTTGTTGCGCTCTTCAGCCGACTTGGCGAAGCCCGACAACCGCACGACGCCCTTCAGCGTCTCGACGTGGATCGACATCGCGCTGACGGTCTTGTCCTCGGCGAACTTGGCCTTCACGCGTCGTCAGCGCGGTCGTCGACGGTCGAGCCGGCCGTTCGCTGGTCGCGCGCGACCGAGCAGCCTTGCAGCACGGGGCAGCCACGGCGGTGGCGGCAATGGCGATGGCGGTGATCAGAGCCTTCATGTCGGCCTCCTGCGGTTGTGATGCTGGTGTTGGCGCCGGCGCCGGTGCAGCGTCAGCGGTTGGGCTGACCAGCAGCCGGTTGTCCACGCCGCTGACGCCTTCGATGCCCTTGGCCAGTTCGCCCGCCTTGTCGCGGGCGGCAGCGTCGGGCGCGGTGCCGCGCAACGTGACGCGGCCGTTGTTGGTGTCGACGTTCATCTTCAGGCCGCCGATCATCGAGTCGGCCATCGAAGCGCCGACTTCACCTGCGTGGTGATGCCGGCGTCCTGGCCTTGTCGCCGGCCGCGTTGGCCATGCGCTGCGTGCTCTCGCTGGCATCGCGGCCGGCCTGGCGGACATCGCCTTGCTGGTTGCGCGTGCAGGCGGCGAAGAGCGCGGTGCTGGCCACCAGCACGGGCAAGACGAAACGGTTCAACGAATGCATGACGTTCTCTCCGAAGGAGGGTTGCGGTGATATGGGGCGAAGAAGGTTCGCGGCCTCAGTGGCGCGCTTCGTTGGCGTCGAGCCGCCGTTCCCACTCGCTGACGCGCTTGTCGGCGTCGTCCCTGGCGCAGCCGTAGCGCTGCTGGATCTTGCCGACGAGCTGGTCGCGCTGCCGGCGATGGCCGAGGTCGTCGTCGGTCAGCTTGCCCCACTGCTCCTTGGCCTTGCCGGTGAATTGCTTCCACTCACCCTGGACGCGGTCCCAGTTCATGACATGTCTCTCCTGGCAAATCGGTTGAAGATGAATCGGACAAGCGCTGCAAGCGCCGCCGATGCGAAACCCACTCTAGGAAGCCGCCTTGGGCCGGTATGCCGGACAATGCCCGGCGCGCCGGGTAGGGCGAGGCCGCGGGCCCGGAAGCGCGCCGTCGCGGCCCGCGCGCATGCACGCCTACACGCGGCGCAACGAAGCCGGGCCATACCAGCAGCATTGCCGTTAGCACCGCAGCGAAGCCGGTCGGCCGTCCGGATTGCGTCCGCACCAGCGCTGGCCGCGCGCACGGGAACGACCCTTGCCCGCCCGCGGCCATGCCGGCGCCAGCACCCTTCCTTCGATGCCTGCGGCGGGCACGGCGGCGTGGTCGGCGCGGCTGCCGCGCCAGCGCGTGGGTTTTCGCCGTGCTCGGCATCGTCACGCTGCTGCTCGTAGCGCTCGCCGCCTGCGAAGCCCTCGAGTGGCCGTTCCTGCGCTCGCCGCTCGAACACACGCTGGCCAGTGCGCTCGGCCGGCCGGTGACACTGGCCGCGCCTCGGCGTGCGGTTGCTGGCTCCGTGCGCGCACGCCGGCGAGATCGTCGGCGCCGCCCCGGTGAGAACGACGGTCATGAAGACGGCGGCAACGGCCACGGCGGCAACGCCGGTACCCGTGCAGCCGCAGCCCGCGGCGGCGCGCCGGCGCATCTGCTGCGCGCCAGCGAAGCGAGCTCCGTCGTGCCGCAAGCGACGCTGTGGCACCTGCGCGGCCGCAAGGCCGGCCAGCCGGTCTACATCGAGTCGCTCGACGTGGCGAAGATCGACCCTGCACCTGCGCCGCAACGCGCAAGGCCGCACCAACTGGGCCTTCGGCGCCCTGGCGTCGTCGCCGGCGGCCGCGGCCGCAAGCGAAGCGGATGCCGCGCGCGCGCACGAAGCTGCCGCCGCAACTCGTCGCCGAGTACTGCGCCGCCAATGGCGCCGGCGTGGCCGGTGTTCGGCGCTGCGCGCGCAGGGCGTCACCCGCTACGTCGACGCGCTGCTCGACGCCGACGTGCTGGCCCGCGTCAGCACCGATGAAAGCGGTACCGCGCTATGCTCTCGAACGCTGCCGCGGCTGCTTCAGCGCCGGCACGCGCGCCGGCAGGCCTGCGCGTCGAGCTCGAAGGCACGTGGCACGAGCAGCCGCTGGCCGGGCACCTGGAGTCGAGCGGCTTCCTGCCGCTGATGCGCACCGCCGACGACGGCACGCGCGGCGCGCCGCTGCGGGTGGACGTGCGTTCCGGCCGCGCGCGGCTGAAGCTTGCCGGCCACGCCAGCGATGTCGTGCACCTGGGCGGCTTCGAAGGCGACTTCGATCTCGTCGGGCCCTCGCTGGCAGCGATCGGCACCGCGCTCGGCCTGACGCTGCCGACGACGGCCGAGTTCGCGATGCAGGGCCGCATCTCCAAGGAAGGCAGCGTCTGGCAGGCGCAGATTCCGACCTGGAGCGTCGGCACGAGCCACCTGCGCGCCGTCTTCCGCTATGACCCGCGGCTGCCGGTGCCGCTGCTCACCGGCACGCTCGGCGGCCCGCGCCTGGCGCTGGCCGACCTCGGCCCGGCCGTGGGCACCTCCGCGCCCGAAGGCGGCAAGTCGCCGCCGCCGCCCGGGCGCGTGCTGCCGGCGCGCGAGTTCGACATCCCGTCGCTCAGGCGCATGGACGCCGACGTGCAGGTGGACCTCGGGCGCCTGGACCTCGGCACCGAGCAGCTCGAGTCGTTCATGCCGCTGCGCGGCCGCGTCGTGCTGCGCGACGGCGTGCTGTCGCTGCACGACCTCGTGGCCACCGCCGCCGCCGGCACGCTGCGCGGCGACATCACCCTCGACGCGCGGCCCGAAGCGAAGACCGCACACGCCGCGGCGGCCGCGGCGGCCGCGGTGGGAGCGGGCGCCGCGGCGAGCCCCGCGCACGCCCCCGCCTCCGGGCAAGCTAACGGCCGCGCGGTGGAGGGCCCAGCCACCGGCGCGCCTGCCTCCGGGGCACATCCTCGCCGCCAACGGCAAGGCGGTCCCCGCCCCCACCGCCAGGCTGCCGCGCTGGAGCGCCGACATCCGCTGGTCCGGCATTCAGCTCCAGCGCTTCGTGCGCGCGCGCAACCCGCGCGACGCCGACGCGCAGGCCGCGAAGACCGCGAAGACCGACACGAAGGCCGCGAAGACCGACACGAAGGCCGACACGAAGGCCGACGCGAAAACGGCCGCCGCCGACCCGGCCGCGCAGCAGCGCGACGGCCGCACGGCCTATGTCAGCGGCTCGCTCGCCGGCTCGGCGAAGGTGGTGGGGCACGGCCGCTCCATCGCTGCCGTGCTCGGCTCGCTCGACGGCACCGCGATGCTGAGCATCCGCGAGGGCACGCTGTCGCACCTGCTCGTCGAAGCGGCGGGCCTGGACGTCTTCGAAGGGCTCGGCGTCGTCATCACCGGCGACCGCACGCTGCCGATGCGCTGCGCCATCGCGCGCCTGGCTTTGCGCGACGGCCGCGCCCGGCCCGAGGTGGCGCTGATCGACACGCCCGACACGACGCTGCTCGTCGACGGCGAGGTGTCGCTGCCCACCGAGAAGCTGGCGCTGCAGGTGCGCGCGCTGCCGCACGACGCCTCACCGTTCACGCTGCGCTCGCCCATCGGCATCGGCGGCACTTTCGCCGACCCCGTTGTGCACCTGGACAAGAAGTCGATCGCGCGCCGCATCGCGCGGGCGGCGGCGCTCACGCTGGTGGCCCCGCCGGCGGCGCTTCTGGCGCTGGTGGACATGGGCGAAGCCGACCGCGACCGCTGTCATGAGGCGGTGGCCACGATCGAGAAGCACCGCGGCGACGGCGGCAGCCGCACTGCCGCCGCGCCCGGGCCGGTGCGGCGCTGAGGCCGCATCACGCGCTGAACATCGACAACAGCGAAAGGCGCCGCCATCGCCCGCATCACAGACGCTCCACCGCCTCCCTCGGAAGCTCGCCTCAGAAGCGGAACACGTAGCCGACGCTGGCGATCTTCAGCCCCTCGCGGCCGGTGCCGGCGAACTTCATGTCGTGGCGGTCCCACTCGAGCACGACGCGCGAGTGCTGCCCGAAGTTGAAGCCGACGCCGGCGCCGTACGAAGCGCCCCAGCCGTTCGTCTTTCCGGAAGCGACGCCCGAAGCGGGGTCGGCCGTCACGTCGGTGCGCGCATAGGTGGTGCCGCCCTTGGCGAAGAGGTCCACCGGCCCCAGCGGCAGGCGGCCCAGCAGGCTCAGGTTCAGGCCCTGCGCCTTGGTGCGGCCGCCGGCGCGGTCGGCGTTGCCTGCGTTCAGGTAGCCGGCTTCGACGCCGAAGTAGTCGCTCAGCATCTTGCCGCCGTACACGTGCACCGAGGTGCTCGCGTCGTCGCAGGGGAAGACAGCGGCACCGCAGTCGGTGCCGAGCTTGGGCTTGCCGACGTTGATGCCGAAGTAGGTCTGCGCCGGGGCGCCTTGCGCTGCGGCCAGGCCTGCGGCCATGGCGAGCGCGCAGCCCGCGAGGCCGGTGCGTCCTGCACGAAGGCCGGCATGGAGGCCGGCACGTCGTCGGCTGCCGAAGCGGT
>JAXMEZ010000062.1:0-22731 GCA_046348035.1 Rubrivivax sp.
TCCAGCGCCGACTCCGGCACGCCGCGCAGCAGCGAGAGGCGCCGGCGCAGGCTGTGCTTGTAGTCGGCGATCTCGCCGCGCATCGCGGCTTCGGTGATCGCGGCCACCTCGGCGCGGCGGCCGGCCGCTTCGGCGATCTCATCGACGCACTCGATGTTGATGAGCGTCGAGTCCATGTCGAAGGCGACGAGCTTGAAGTCGGCCAGCGACAGCGGCGGCACGATGCCGCGGATCCACAGGCCCGGCTCGATCTCGTGCGCCTTCTCGCGCGGTCGTTCGGGCCGTTCATTCCCGGGTGCGTGTGGAACGTGCGGCATGTTCTTCTGTCCTCCCTCGTGCGCGCGTGGGCGCCTACGCAGGCACCGTCGCCTGCGGCGTGCCCAGCGAGCGCAGCAGGTCGCGCATGAACTGCGCCCGCTCGGCCGGCGCGTCGATCTGGCGCTCGATGCGCAGCTTGTCGTTGCCGGCGAGCTTGATGGCGCGGTTCTTCTGCACCAGCTCGATGATGCGCCGCGCGTCGATCGGCGGGTTCGGGCGGAAGCTCACGCTCATCAGCTTCGGCCCGGCGTCGATCTTGGCCACGCCGTAGGGCCTGGCCAGCACGCGCAGGCGGTGCGTGTCGAAGAGCGTCTGCCCCTGCGCCGGCAGGCGGCCGAAGCGGTCGGTGATCTCCTCCAGCAAAGCGTCGATGCGCTCGGGCCGGTCGGCCGTGGCCAGGCGCTTGTACAGCGACAGGCGCTGGTGCACGTCGCCGCAGTAGCTGTCGGGCAGGAGCGCCGGTGCATGCAGGTTCACCTCGGTGGTGCCGGCGAGGCCTCCGAGCGGGGACAGCAGATCGGGCTCGCGCCCGGCTTTCAGCGAACGCACCGCTTCGGCGAGCATGTCGTTGTAGAGCTGGAAGCCGACCTCCATCATGTTGCCGCTCTGCTGCTCGCCGAGCACCTCGCCGGCGCCGCGGATCTCGAGATCGTGCATCGCGAGGTAGAAGCCGCTGCCCAGTTCCTCCATCTGCTGGATCGCCTCCAGCCGCTGCGCCGCCTGCTTGGTGAGGCCTTCCTTGTCGGGTACCAGCAGGTACGCGTAGGCCTGGTGGTGGCTGCGGCCGACGCGGCCGCGCAGCTGGTGCAGCTGCGCCAGGCCGAACTTGTCGGCGCGGCTGATGACGATGGTGTTGGCGCTGGGCACGTCGATGCCGGTCTCGATGATCGTCGAGCACAGCAGCACGTTGTGGCGCTGGGCGACGAAATCGCGCATCACCGCTTCGAGTTCGCGCTCGGGCATCTGGCCGTGCGCCACGGCGATGCGCGCCTCGGGCACCAGTTCGGCCAGGCGCTCGCGCCGGTTGGCGATGGTCTCGACCTCGTTGTGCAGGAAGTAGACCTGGCCGCCGCGCTTCAACTCGCGCAGGATGGCCTCGCGCACGATGCTGTTGCCCTCGTTCTGCACGAAGGTCTTGATCGCCAGCCGCCGCTGCGGCGCGGTGGCGATCACTGACAGGTCGCGCAGCCCTTCGAGCGCCATGCCGAGCGTGCGCGGGATCGGCGTCGCGGTGAGCGTCAGCACGTCGACCTCGGCGCGCAGCGCCTTCATCGCTTCCTTGTGGCGCACGCCGAAGCGGTGCTCCTCGTCGACGATGAGCAGGCCCAGGCGCGCGAACTTCACGTCGGCGGCGAGCAGCTTGTGCGTGCCGACGACGATGTCCACCGTGCCGGCGGCGATGCCTTCGAGCGCCGCCTTCACTTCCTTGCCGGTGCGAAAGCGCGACAGCTCGGCCACCTTCACCGGCCATTTGCCGAAGCGGTCCGACAAGGTCTGGAAGTGCTGCTCGGCCAGCAGCGTCGTCGGCGCCAGGAAGGCCACCTGCTTGCCGCCGTGCACGGCGACGAACGCAGCGCGCAGCGCGACCTCGGTCTTGCCGAAGCCCACGTCGCCGCAGACGAGGCGGTCCATCGGCTTGGGGCTCACCATGTCCTGGATGACGGCGTGGATGGCGGCGCGCTGGTCGGCCGTCTCCTCGAAGCCGAAGCTGGCAGCGAACGCCTCGTAGTCGTGGGCCGAGAAGCGGTGCGCGAAGCCGTCGCGCGCGGCGCGCTGCGCATAAAGGTTCAGCAGTTCCGCGGCGGTGTCGCGCACCTGCTCGGCGGCCTTGCGCTTGGCCTTCTCCCACTGCCCGGAGCCGAGCCGGTGCAGCGGCGCCTCCTCGGCGCTGACGCCGGTGTAGCGGCTGATGAGGTGCAGCTGCGACACCGGCACGTACAGCGTCGCCTTGTCGGCGTATTCGAGGTGCAGGAACTCGCTCGTTCCCCCTTGCTCGCCGGACTCGTTGTCGGCGGCCAGCGCAATGCTCTTCAGCCCCTGGTAGCGGCCGATGCCGTGGTTGGCGTGCACGACGGGGTCGCCGACCTTCAGCTCCGAGAGGTCCTTGATCAGCGCGTCGACGTTGCTGACCTGTTCCTGCTTCTTGCGCCGGCGGGCCTGCGGCGTGGTGGCGAAGAGCTCGGTCTCGGTGAGGAACTGGACCGAGACCCCATCGTCCAGCCAATGGAAGCCTTCGGCCAGCGGCGCGGCGACGATGGCCACCTTCTCGCTGCCGGCCGTGAATTCGGCCAGCGTGCCGACGCTGGGCACGTTGATCTTGTGGTCGCGCAGCAGCTCGAGCAGGCTCTCGCGCCGGCCCTCGCTCTCGGCCACCAGCAGCACGCGGTGCGGGGTCTGGTCGAGGTGCCGTTCCAGCGCTGCCAGCGGCTCGGTGGCGCCGCGGTCCACCGCCACGTCGGGCAGCGGGCGCGCCCAGGGCACGGCTTCGGTGCCGCGCAAGGCCAGCGTGGCGTGCGGCTGGGTGGCGGCGAAGAAGGCGTCGGGGCGCAGGAAGATGTCTTCCGGCGGCAGCAGCGGCCGCTCGGGGTCGTGCTGCAGGAAGCGATGCCGTTCGCGGGTGTCGGTCCAGAAGCGCTCGAGCGCGGCGTCCACCTCGCCGTGCAGCACCAGCGCGGCCTGCTCGCCCAGGTAGTCGAAGACGGTGGCGGTCTGCTCGAAGAAGAGCGGCAGGAAGTACTCGATGCCGCCGGTGGCGATGCCCTGCGCGATGTCCTTGTAGATGCGGGCGCGCGTCGGGTCGCCTTCGATGCGCTCGCGCCAGCGGGCGCGGAAGGCGGTCCGCGCCGTCTCGTCCATCGGGAACTCGCGCCCGGGCAGCAGGCGCACCTCGGGCACGGGATACAGGCTCCTCTGCGTGTCGGGGTCGAAGGTGCGGATCGAATCGACCTCGTCGCCGAAGAGGTCGACGCGGTACGGCACGAGCGAGCCCATCGGGAAGAGGTCGATGAGCCCGCCGCGCACCGCGTACTCGCCCGGGCTCACCACCTGGCTCACGTGCTCGTAGCCGGCGAGCGTGAGCTGCGCCTTCAGGCTCGCTTCGTCCAGCCGCGTCTTCTGCTTGAAGTGGAACGTGGTGCCGGCTTGTGAACGAAGGCGGCGCCAGCCGCGCCAGCGCGGTGGTGGCGGGCACGAGCAGCACGTCGACCTCGCGCTGGCGGATGCGCCACAGCGTCGCCAGCCGCTCGGAGATGAGGTCCTGGTGCGGGCTGAAGGTGTCGTAGGGCAGCGTCTCCCAGTCGGGGAACTGCGCCAGCGCCAGGCCCGGCGCGAAGAACGGCAGTTCGTCGAGCAGGCGCTGCGCGTCGGCGGCGTCGGCGTGAAGACGGTCAGCGCCGCGGCCGGCTGCCAGCGGTGGCGGCACTCAGCCGTGCTTGTGGGCGGCACCGCGGCGCGCGAACGCGCCAGTTCGGCCAGCCACAGCGCATCGCGGGAGCCGGCGGGCCGCGCGGACGTCAGGCGCCGGCCCGGCGTGAGGGGTGGAAGCTGCATCGACAACAAACACAACCGCCCCGTCGTGCGTACGGCGGGGCGTGTCGGGGGTGAATTCTAGAATCGGCCCGGATGCCTGCTGCCGCCCGCCGCTTTGCCCTCGTGCCCTGCGCCGGCATCGGCGAGCGCGCGCAGGCCGGCGGGCGCAAGCAGTACGCCCGCATCGCCGGGCGCAGCGTCGTCGCGCACACGCTGGCGGCGCTGGCGGCGGTGCGCGAGATCGAGGCGGTGCTCGTCGTGCTGGCGCGCGAGGACCAGGAGTTCGAGTACGCGAGCGCGTTCACCGGCCCGCGCTCGTGGGTCGCCCGCTGCGGCGGCGCGAGCCGCGCGGCGACGGTGGCCAACGGCCTGGCCGAGCTGCGCGCGCGGCGTCGGGCGAGAACGATTGGGTGCTCAAAAATGACGCACGCCTGCCGCGCCGGCCTGGGTGCACGAGTTGATCGCCGCCCGCCGCGAAGACGAAGCCGGCGGCCTGCTCGCGGTGCCGTTGCCCGACACGCTGAAGCAGGCGGCCAGCCCGGTCGCAGGCGTCGCAGGAACAGCTGCGCGTGGGCCGCCACGGTTGCCGCGCGGCGACAAGTGCTGCTGCAGATCGCCGCAGATGTTCCCGCCCGGCCTGCCGGCGCCGCGCTGCTGCTGCGGCGATGAGGGCTGGCGACGAAGCCAGCGCCGTCGAGGCCGGCCTGCGCGCCGCTTCGTGCCGTGGTCACGCCGAGAACTGGCTACCTGGCCGGCCGACTTCGAGCTAGCCGCACGCCTGCTGGAGACACGGCGATGACGATCGTGCCGGAACTGCGCATCGGCGAAGGCTGGGACGTGCACGCGCTCGTCAGCGGCCGGCCGCTGGTGCTGGGCGGCATCGTCGTGCCGCACACGCACGGGCTCGCGGGCCACTCCGACGCCGACGCGCTGCTGCACGCGATCACCGATGCGCTGCTCGGCGCCGCGGGCCTGGGCGACATCGGCCGCCATTTCCCCGACACCGAAGCGGCGCACGCCGGTGCCGACTCGGCGCGGCTGCTGGCCGCGGCGCTCGAGCGCGTGCGCGAACGCGGCTGGCAGGTGGTGAACGTCGACAGCACCATCGTCGCGCAGGCGCCGAAGATGGCGCCGCACATCGAAGCCATGCGCGCGCGCATCGCTGCCGTGCTCGGCGTTGCAGCCGGGACCGTCAACGTGAAGGCGAAGACCGCCGAGAAGATGGGACCGGTCGGCGAGGGCCGCGCAATCGAAGCGCGCGCCGTGTGCCTCTTGATGCGGCCTCCGCCCGGCATCGGCTGAGCGCCGCGGCCGCCGTGGCCCGCGGTCGCTTCGCCGCGGGCTTCGATACGCCGTCAGGCGTACCCTGTCCTGAGCTTGTCGAAGGATCAGCCCGAACGGTTCTCCTGCGTCGAACGCAACGTGTCAGGCCTTGCCGCTACCCCCGGCGCCGGCGCGCGTGTCGGCCCAGGCGAGGTTCGGTTCGGTCGCCGGGCCAAGCGCATTAGCATTGGCGTTCGCACTGGCGCGCGCACGTGAGCCGTTCTTCGGCGGCGGTCCTTCCGGTCCGGTGGCGCTGCGCTGCACGCGCTTGAGCCGCAGGTGCGCGATGAGGCCGCCCTCGGGCGCATTGGCCAGCTCCAGGCTCCCACCCATTCGCGCCACCGCCTTCTCGACGATCGCGAGGCCGAGGCCGGCGCCGGTGGCCGCCGTGCGCGCGGCATCGCCGCGGAAGAACGGCGTCGTCAATTGCGCCAGCTTCTCCGGCGCGACGCCGGGGCCGTGGTCGCGAACGCTGACGATGAGCCACGGCCCCGCCTTGACGTGCCACACGTCGACCTCGGCCACGCCCGAGTACGTGCCGCGGCCGTAGCGGCGCGCGTTCTCGAACAGGTTCAGGAAGACGCGGCCGAGTTCGGTCTCGTCGGCCAGCACCTGCAGGTCGGGCGAGAGGCGCGACTGGATGCGGATCTGCGCCGGATCACGGAAGCGCGCCGCTTCCTCCTCGACGAGCTTGGACACGTTGACCGGCATCAGCTTCGTCTCGCCGGGCCGGGCGTAGTCCATGAACTTGTCGATGATCGCGTCGAGCTGGTCGATGTCGCTGGCCATGTTCTTGCGCGCGTCCTCGTCGCTGACGCTCATCTCCGCTTCCAGGCGCAGGCGGGCCAGCGGCGTGCGCAGGTCGTGGCTGATGCCGGCCAGCATCACGGCGCGGTCTTCCTCCACGCGCGCCAGTTCGCGCGCCATGCGGTTGAAGCCGCGGTTGACCTCGCGGATCTCGCTCGTCAGCGTGTTCTCGTCCAGCCGCGAATCGAGGTCGCCCTCGCGGATGCGCGTGGCCGCGAACGACAGCTGCTTCAGCGGCCGGTTGATGAGGCTGGCAACGCCCACCGAGCCGAGCAGCGTGGCCAGCACCGCGATGCCGATCCACGCGAACA
Organism: Rubrivivax sp.; assembly: GCA_046348035.1. Taxonomy (GTDB): domain Bacteria; phylum Pseudomonadota; class Gammaproteobacteria; order Burkholderiales; family Burkholderiaceae_C; genus Rubrivivax. The sequence continues at coordinate 6,288 of JAXMEZ010000062.1, forward strand.
CGGTGCTGTTGGCCACCGATGCCGGGTGCGAGCTGTTGACCTGCAGCCAGAACAGGTCCTGCTCGATCGAGAAGCCGACCCACAGGCCGCTCTGGTTGTTCACCGCGCGCGCGACGATGGTGTCGGGCCCGAGCACGCGCTTCAGCTCCGAGGCGAGGTGGCGCGAGAAGCGGTCGGTCTCGAACGACAGCCACTTGTCGCCCGGCTCGCGCGGCTGCACGCGGATGGCTGTCGGCGTGGCCATGCTCTTGAGCAGCGTCACGCGGTTGATGCCGTCGGCCGGGATCAGCGCCGCGCGCGCCAGGCTGACGAGACCCGCGGTCTGCTGTGCCTGCTGCACCGCGCGCGGTTCCAGCTCCATCGCGTGCAGCGTGTACACCCAGGCGTAGACGCCGCCGGCCAGCAGCAGCGCCAGCAGGAAGAACGTGCGCCAGAAGAGGCTGAAGCCGAGCGAGTGGTTGGCCACGCCGGGAGGGTCCGTCAGCTACGGCAGGCGCGGCCGGCCGCGCCGCGAGGAGCGAGAGGCATGCGCCGGGGCAGGGCGGCCGGGCTCAGTTCGCGCCATCGGGCACGAACACGTAGCCCACGCCCCACACGGTCTGGATGTAGCGCGGCTGCGCCGGATCGGGCTCGATCATCTTGCGCAGGCGCGAGATCTGCACGTCCAGGCTGCGGTCGAAGGGCTCGAACTCGCGCCCGCGCGCCAGCTGCGCCAGCTTGTCGCGCGACAGCGGCTGCCGCGGGTGCCGCACCAGCGCCTTCAGCATCGAGAACTCGCCGGTGGTCAGCGAGATCTGCTCGCCGTTCTTCGACAGCTTGCGCAGCGAGAGGTCGAACTCGAACGGCCCGAAGCTGACGACCTGCGCTTCCTTCGAAGGTGCACCCGGGGCCTCGGGGGCGGGGCGGCGGCGCAGCACGGCGTGGATGCGCGCCAGCAGCTCGCGCGGGTTGAAGGGCTTGGGCAGGTAGTCGTCGGCGCCGACCTCCAGGCCGACGATGCGGTCGACGTCCTCCACCTTGGCGGTGAGCATGATGATCGGCGTCTGGTCGTTGGCGGCGCGCAGCCGGCGGCAGATCGACAGGCCGTCCTCGCCGGGCAGCATCAGGTCGAGCACGATCAGGTCGAGCGTCTCGCGCGTCAGCAGCCGGTTCAGCGCCTTGGCGTCCTCGGCCAGCAGGACGTCGAAGCCTTCCTGCGACAGGTAGCGCCGGAGCAGGTCGCGGATGCGCGCATCGTCATCGACGACGACGATGCGGTCCGGGCGGGCGTTGGGAGCAGTGCTCATCGGCGACTCCTGATTTGTAACAACGGCATTTTGCGGTGCGGCACCACGGGCTTTCCCGGGGTAACGACCATCCGTTACAAGTATTTCGCGGTTCACTCAGGGTTGGAGTGAACGAGGCAAGGGGAGTGCCGCGTGAGCAAATAGGGGCGGCCGCGAGCGGAACCGGACACGCGGCGGACGCCGCGCCGTGGGTCGCGGCCGCGCGCCGAGCCGTCGGCCGCGTCTTGCGGCGCGCGCCACTGTCCGCTATGGCGCGCTACTGCGCGGTCCAGCCTCCGTCGAGCGCCCAGGACTGGCCGCGCACGTTGTCGGCAGCGGGCGAGCAGAGGAACAGGCACAGGCCGGCGATCTGCTCGGGCGTCGTGAACTGCATCGAAGGCTGCTTCTCGCCGAGCAGGCGGCGCGTCGCCTCGGCGTTGTCGACCTTGTCGGCGGCGGCGCGCGCGTCGACCTGCTTTTGCACCAGCGGCGTCAGCACCCAGCCCGGGCACACCGCGTTGACGGTGACGCCGGTGGTGGCGTTCTCGAGCGCGGCGACCTTCGTCAGGCCGACGAGGCCGTGCTTGGCGGCGACGTAGGCGCTCTTGTCCACCGAGGCGACGAGGCCGTGCACCGAGGCGACGTTGATCACGCGGCCCCAGTTGCGTGCGCGCATGCCGGGCAGCGCCGCGCGCATCGCGTGGAAGGCCGAGCTGAGGTTGATCGCGATGATCGCGTCCCAGCGCTCCTGCGGGAACTGGTGGATCGGCGCGACATGCTGGATGCCCGCGTTGTTGACGAGGATGTCCACGCGGCCGTGCTCGCGCTCGCAGGTGCGCACCATGTCCTCCACCTCGGCCGGCTTGCTCATGTCGGCGCCGTGGTGGCGGGCGCCGGCGTCGTGCTTGCGCACCGCGGCGAGCGCCCCTTCGACGTCGCCGAAGCCGTTGAGCATCAGGCGCGCGCCCTGCTCGGCCAGCGCCAGCGCGATGCCCAGGCCGATGCCGCTCGTCGAACCGGTGACGAGAGCGACTTTCCCTTGCACGGAAGATCCTTTGGCTGCGGTGGGCATGAGGCTTCGCTCCCTGCGGCGACTTGCTTGTTACGATGAACCGATTATCGGGGCCGAGCCCAGCAACGGCACCGGCTTCGCGACCCTTCACGCCTCGCGCCGACACCCCATGACAGCTTCGCACGCCATCGAACCCACGCTTCGCCATGTCCGCTGCCTGGACGCGCGCGGCCTGCACCGCATGGCCTACTGGGAGTGGGCGCAGCAAGGCCACCTCGACACGCCGCGCACGGTGGTGTGCGCGCATGGCCTGTCGCGGCAGGGGCGCGACTTCGACACGCTGGCGCGCGACCTCTCGAGCCACTGCCGCGTGATCTGCCCCGATGTCGTCGGCCGCGGCCAAAGCGATCGCCTCGCCGACCCCGCCGGCTACGCCGTGCCCACCTACGTGGCCGACATGGTGACGCTGGTGGCGCGGCTCGATGTCGATGCGGTCGATTGGGTCGGCACGTCGATGGGCGGCCTCATCGGCCTCGGCCTCGCGAGCCTGCCGAACTCGCCGGTGCGCCGCCTCGTGCTCAACGACGTGGGCCCGACGATCGAGATCGCGGCCATCGAGCGCATCGGCCAGTACCTCGGGGCGCCGATCACCTGGCCGACCGTGGAAGCGGCGGCCGACTCGCTGCGCAGCATCTCGCTCGGCTTCGGCCCGCACACGAGCGAGCAGTGGCTCGAACTGACGCGGCCGCAACTCGTGCCGGCACCGGGCGGCGGCTGGATGTCGCACTACGACCCGGCCATCGCGGTGCCGGTCCGCGCCATGACGCCCGAGCTGGCCAAGGCCGGCGAAGCGATGCTGTGGCAAGGCTACGACCGCCTGCGCTGCCCGACGCTGTTGCTGCGCGGCGCGGATTCCGACCTGCTCTCGCCGGCCACCGCGAAAGCGATGACCGAGCGCGGCCCGAAAGCGCGCCTGGTGCAGTTCGCCGGTGTCGGCCATGCGCCCACGCTCGTGGCCGCCGACCAGCGCGCCGCCGTGCGCGAGTTCCTGCTCGGGCCATGAAGTCGAGCCCCGTCGCGCCCGCCGGGCCGGCGGCGGCCATCGTCCGGCTGGCCAGCGACGAAGCGGCGGCCGCTGCGGCAGAGGCCGCTTCCAGCGAAGGCTGGCCGGCCAAGGGCGCAGCGGGCGCGGCGGCCACGACATGGCGACCGCAGCCACAGCCACTGCGGGGACCGCTGCCGCACCGGCGATCGCCGACCCGCTGGCACGCGCCCGCGCTTTCGCCGAACCGCTGCTCGCCGGCCAGTTGCTCGACACCGGCGAAGACGCGCTCGCGCATGCCGACGGCGTGGCCGCGTTGCTGAAATCGGTGGGTGCGTCGCCGGCACTCGCCGCCACGTCGTACCTCGTCTACGCCGGCGACTACCTGCAGCGGCCCGAGGACGTGCTGCGCAAGGCGTTCGGCGAACATGCCGCACGGCTCGTCACGCTGACGCGGCAGCTGGTGCAGATCCAGCGCACCGCGCGCGCCACGGTCACCGGCGGCGACGAACGTGCGCAGCAGGTCGAACGCGTGCGCAAGATGCTGCTGGCGTTCTCGCGCGACCTGCGCGTCGTGCTGCTGCGGCTGGCCTCGCGCCTGCAGACGCTGCGCTGGCATGCGGCGATGCACCGGCCGTGCCCGCCGGAACTGGCCACCGAGTCGCTGCAGGTGTTCGCGCCGCTGGCCAACCGCCTGGGCATCTGGCAGATCAAGTGGGAGATCGAGGACCTCTCGTTCCGCTTCCTGCAGCCCGAGGACTATCGCAAGGTGGCCGCGCTCGTGCACGAGAAGCGCACCGAGCGCGAGCAGGGCGTGGAGCGTTCGCGCCAGAAGCTGGCGCGCCTGCTCGCCGAAGCCGGCATCCGCGCCGACGTGCTGGGGCGGCCGAAGCACCTGTACAGCATCTGGCGCAAGATGCGCGGCAAGGGCCTGGACTTCGCGCGCGTGCTCGACGCGCGCGCGCTGCGCGTCATCGTCGATGACACCGCCACCTGCTACTCGGTACTGGCGCGCGTGCACGAGCGCTGGCACGCGGTGGCCGGCGAGTTCGACGACTACATCGCGCGGCCCAAGGCCAACGGCTACCAGTCGCTGCACACGGTGGTCACCGCCGACGACGGCCGCGCGCTGGAGGTGCAGATCCGCACGCATGCGATGCACGAGCACGCCGAGCACGGTGTGGCCGCGCACTGGATGTACAAGGAAGCCGGCGCCAAGGGCTACGCCGGCGTCAGCGCGGGCAAGGGCAATGTCGGCTCCGCCGCCATGGGTGAGTTCGAGGAGCGCGTGGCCGAGGCGCGCAAGGCGGTGCTGCGCGAGCTGCTGGCCTGGCAGCGCGACGCGGCCGGTGGCGGCGATGGCGAAAGCAGGGAAGGCCACGGCGAGGCGGCGGCGCCGGCGAAAGGATCGCAAGGTTCGCGCCCGCCGCGCGCCGCCGAGGGCAGCTTCGACGACCGCATCTACGTCTTCACGCCGCAAGCGACGATCATCGATCTGCCGCTGGACGGCACGCCGGTGGACTTCGCGTACGCGCTGCACACCGAACTGGGCCACCGCTGCCGCGGCGCCCGCGTCGACGGCGCGATGGTGCCGCTGAACACGCCGTTGCAATCGGGGCAGACGGTCGAGGTCGTCGCGGCCAAGGAAGGCGGCCCGTCGATGGACTGGCTGAACCCCGAGCTCGGCTACCTGAAGAGCCCGCGCTCGCGCGCCAAGGTGCGCGCCTGGTTCAACGTGCAGGCCTTGCAGGCCACGGTGGCGCGCGGGCGCGAACTGGTGGAGAAGCTGCTGCAGCGCGAAGGCCGCACCGCGGTGAAGCTCGACGGCCTGGCCGAGGAACTCGGCTTCAAGAACGCAGAAGCGTTGTTCGAGGTGGTGGGCAAGGACGAGTACTCTCTGCGCCACATCGAGAACCTGCTGCGCCCGCCGCCGGCGGCGGCGCCCGAGGAAGACCGCGTCACGCTGCAGCGCTCGCGCAGCAGCGGCGGCGCTGCCGGTGGCCGCGGCGGCGTGCTGGTGGTGGGCGTCGATTCGCTGTTGACGACGCTGGCGCGCTGCTGCCGGCCGGCGCCGCCCGATGCGATCGGCGGCTTCGTCACGCGCGGCAAGGGGGTGGCCATCCACCGCGCCGACTGCACGAACCTGCGCAACATGGCCGCCGCCAACCCCGGCCGCTTGATCGAGGTGAAGTGGGGGGAGGGCGGCGGCGTTTCGAAGGGTGCTGTCGAGCCGCTCTACCCGATCGACATCGTCGTCGAGGCGGCCGACCGCAGCGGCCTCCTGCGCGACATCTCCGAGGCGTTCCTCAAGCACAAGATCAACGTGACGGCAGTGAACACGCAAAGCGCGCGCGACCGCAGCACCGCGTGGATGACCTTCACCGTCGAGGTGCCCGACGCGGCGCGCGTGGCCGCGGTGCTGGCGCAGGTGGCGCGCGTGCCGGGCGTTCGTCACGCGCGGCGCAAGTAGGCGCCATCGAGGTCCGGCCGCAGGTGGCGCGCCGACGCAGGACGCGCGACGGGCTGCTATAGAATGCGCCGCTCGACGACAGGCGTGATGCGCCTCTCGACGACAGGCGTGTAGCTCAGCTGGTTAGAGCACCACCTTGACATGGTGGGGGTCGGAGGTTCGAGTCCTCTCGCGCCTACCAACACGGCAAGCCCCGGTTCTCGCAAGAGGGCCGGGGCTTTTTCGCTTCCGGCCGTTGGCGGTTCGAAGCGGAAGAAAAGCGGCGGAAGCGGTCAGGTCAGCCGCAATGCCCGCAGCACGAGCCCGACTTGGCCGGCGTCTCGAGCGCGACGACCTTCTTCTCCACCGGCGTGTAGCCGGCCTCGGCGATCGCCTCGCGCAGCTCGTTCGCATCGGCCTCCTTCGGCTCCACCGTCACGAGGTGGCGCGCGAGGTCGATGTCGACGCGGGCGTCCTTGTCGGTGGCCTTCAGCGCCTTGGTGATCGTGCTGACGCAGTGGCCGCAGGTCATGTCCTTCACTTCGAATGCAATCACGATGCTCTCTCCGGTTCCAGCGGGTGAGGGATGCGCCAGTATCGGGCTTCCGGCCGTGGCAAGGTCAAGGCAAAGTCGCTGAAACGGCGCGGACCTCCTTGCGCTGGCGCAAGCTTCGGCTTCAAGCCGGCTTGGCTGAAGCCGCGGGCCCTGTGCGGTAGCGCGCGCCGCTTCCCGCCAGCGCCCACGCCAGTTCCACCAGCGCCGGGTTGTCGAGCAGCGGCTCGCCGGCCAGCACGAGGCAGTAGTCGGTGCCGTCGATCCAGAACGGCACGAACGACACTCTGGGCAGCAGCATCGCGATATCGGTGTGGAACGAGACGCGGCCGGCCGTGTTCCAGCCGCGCGCGCGCTGGCGCCGCGTGTACTCGCCGAAGTCGGCCGCCGCCGCGCACAGCGCCTCGGCCTCGTCGGGTGAGTACCCGACCGCGCCGATGCAGAAGCCGCCGCCCGACGCGAGCGCCGCGCGCCGCTCGCCCGACAGCGAGGCGATCACCGGAGCGATGAACGCATCGAGCCGCGGCTCGGGCGCGCGCCGCCCGCGCGGCAGCACCTCCAGCCAGCCGGCCGCGAGCGCCTCGGCCAGCAGCGCAGCAGGCTGCTCGGCCTGCCATGCCGCCAGCGTCGGCAGTTCGGCAGCGGCCAGAACCGACTGCAGCGCGCGCCGCGGCGCGTCGGGCTCGGCCTCGCCGAACGCGTGCAGCACGCCGGCCGGCGTCAGCGTCAGCGTGCGCGGGTCGGCGCTGCCGCCGCCGTGCTCGTGGGTGTTCATGCCGGGGTCATGCCGGGTACATGCCGCTTGCGTGCCGCCTTCGTGCCGGGTTTGCGTTCAATCCGCACCCAGCGCGCAATGCGGGTCGAGGCAGTAGATCATCGTGCGGATCAGCGCGACGAGGTCGCTGCGCTCGCGCGCGTCGACGCTCATCACCAGCGGCAGCAGGCCCTGGCGCTCCAGCGCATCGGCGATGCGCTCGCGCACCGCGGTCCTGCCCCACGCCGTGTGCGTGACGCCGACCACGAGCACATGGTCGGCGATGAAGCGATCGAAAGCGCGCAGGTATCGGCGCAGGTCGGCCACCGGGTCGGCCGCGCTGCCATCGATCAACAGCACGAGGCCGAGCGCGTTCTCGGTCAGGATCTCCCACATGAAGTCGAAGCGTTCCTGGCCCGGCGTGCCGTACAGGCGCACGCGGTCGTTGCCAGGCAGGTTCAGCACGCCGTAGTCCATCGCGACGGTGGTCTCGGCCTTCAGGTGCCTCACGGCGTCGGAGGCGCGCGCCTCGGTGGCGACGACCTCAATGTCCGACAGCGTGCGTACCGCGCAAGTCTTGCCCGCGCCCACGGGGCCGGTGAAGACGATCTTGTAGACGGCGCTCAATGCGGGCGGCGGCCTCGGCGCGTTCAGAACAGCTTCGCGAGCAGTGCCCGCAGCAGGCCGCCCTGGCCGGCTGCGCTGCCCGCGCGGCATCGTTGTCCTGCTGCGCCGGCGGCAGCGCCTCCTCGCGCAGCGTGGCCTGGCCCGACAGCAGCGCCACGAGCGCGAAGCGCGCCACGAGGCCGGGCTCGAGCATCGGGAACTCGCGCTCGAGCGCGCGCACCGACTGCGGGCCGCGCAGCCACCACCGCGAGCCGCTGGAAGCCTTCGGGCACCGCGCGCAGGCGCGCGAAGTCGGGCAGGCGATGGAGCTGGAACACGAGGTCGCGTTCGAGCAACGGCGGCGCGCGCGCGAACGCGGCATCGGCGAGCGACCAGACGAACCCCGATATCGGCCTCAGGCCTTCGCGGCGGCGGCCGAAGTAGGTCGCGGCGAGCGGCTCGGCTTCATCGAATGCGATGCGCGGGTCGTCACCGAACCAGGCATCAGGTCGTGCCGCAGGAGGCCGTCGCGCAGCACGATGGGGATGCTGGACGCGACCAGCCTGCGCGCGGGTTGAACACGGGCGCCGCTGCGCGATGCGATGCGCAGCTCGGTGGGTTCGCCGGCCAGCGCGATGTCGAGCACGAGGCCGAGGAAGCCCTGGCCGGCGAGCCCGGGGCAGGCCGCGCGCAGGAGCCCGAGCGCGCCGGCTTCGAGCGTTAACCCGCGCACAGCGCAGGCGAGCGGCCGTTGCAGGCGCCGCGGCGCCTGGGCGATGGCGGTGATGGCGGCGTCGACGGCGGTGCGGCCGCCGCGGCGAGCACGGCCTCAGCCGCTGCCGCGGGCGCCGGCGTCGTTGCCAGCGACGCAACCGCCGCGGTCGCGTGGGCCGGGCTCTTCGCGAGCGCGCGGCGCCCATCGGTTGGGCCCAGGCCCGCTGCAACCGTGCCGCGATTCGCCGGCGCCGCCGCGGCCCGGGTAAGGCCTCGCGCAGCGCCGTCACCGCCAGCGGCTGTTGCAGCACGACGCGCGGCGACGGGCGCTCGCGCGCCACATGCAGCCAGCCGCCCCGTCGCCGGAGGGCACCAGCACGAGCGCCGGCTTCAGGCCCAGCAGCGAGTCGAGGTCGCGCTCGCGCTCGGCCGACCAGCGCGACCAGCCCAGGCCGAGCAGGTCGACGATGCACAGCGCCGTGCGCGCCGCCGCCGCGTCGAGGTCGGCGGGCGTCCAACGCGAGCCCGGGTCGCCGACGCGAATGAAGCGCGCGCCGGGCAACGCCTGCGCCGCGACGTGCTCGACCGCCGTGCCCGATTGGCGCGACAGGCCGGCCAGCAGCAGCATCGCCGTCACGCGTCCGCCCCCGCTTCCCGCGGGCCTTCGCGCCGGCTGGCCTGGCGGCGCTCGAACTCGTCGGCGAGCGCGAGCCAGGCCGGCGGCAGCTCGCGCGCCTGGGCCAGCAGCGGACGTCGCGCGAGCAGGAAGGCCGCCACGTCGCCGCACACGCGGCAGTGCTCGATGAAGCCGGCGGCCGCGTCGCCGTTGCGCACCGCCTCGGCGGCGGCGGCGGCGAGCGCGCGCGAGTCGTCCGGTCCGCAGCGCAGGCGTCGCTCGGGCCGCGCCAGCGTGGGCCGGGCGATCACGCTCCAGCGCGTGGCCAAGGCGCGGGCGGCTTCGGTGCAGGCGAGCCCGGTCGCGCCGAGCGCGAGCGCGAACGCGCGCGCCACGTGCGGCATCAGGCGGCCCTGCGCCTGGGCGAGCGCCTGCCGGCGTGCGGCGAGGGCCGCTGCTGCCGTGGCCCGGTCATCATGGCCGGCACGATCGCGATCGTGACGGGCCTGCGGCGTGCCTTCCCCGTGGCGCACCACAGATCGGCGAGGCTGCCCTGCACGGGCTCGCTGCCGGCCATCGCGCATGCCGCGCGCACACGCGTGAGATGCTGCTTCAGCGACTGCGGCTCGGCGAGCACGCGCCGGCCGGCGGCGCGGAACGCCCGGCGGGCGGCGACGCTGCCGGCGGCGAGCGATGCCGCGGTGCACGCCAGCGCCGGGGCCCCGGGCCCGTCGAGCAAGGCTTGGGGCACGGTGTCCATCGCCTCGCTCACGGCGCATCAATCCTGCAGCGTGTCCATCAGGTCGATCATGAACTCGGCCTCTTCGGCCGTCATCGCGACGAAGCCCTGGGGCAGGCCGAGCGCGTCGAGCACCTCGGCGTCGCGCGCCACCTCGCCCACGCCGACCAGCGCCGCGCCGATGCGCGGCAGGTCGCCGGCGATGCGCGGATGCGCGAGCACCACGTGGCTGATGTCGTCGAGCGCGCTCTCGACCAGCACGCGCAGTTGCGCCAGCGTCATTCGCGACAGGGCATGGAACGCGTCGGCGAGGAAGAAGGCCGCGTCGACCTCGCGCTTGATCACGAGCCGCGCCGCGGCCTGGTAGCTCTCGGTGACGACCCATTCGAGGTCGGCCTCGGCCAGGTCGGCCGGCTCGAGCAGGCGCAGGCCGATCAGCTTGACGTCGCGGTTGTCGGTGAGCGCGATGCGCGCGCCCTTCATCAGCCCTTCGACCGACTGCGCCGGCGAGGCCGCCGCGGTGGCGATCACCATTTCGTCCGATCGCGCGCGCGGCCGCGCCAGCGCCACGTAGCCCAGTTCGCGGATCAGGTGGCTGGCGTCGAAGGGGTTGGCGTAAATCAGGTCGACGCGGCCGGCGCGCAGGTGCTCGGCCTGCTCGGCGGCGCTGGCCGGCATCACGAGATGCAGCGCCAGGCCCGAGCGCGCCTGCAACAGTGTGTTGAGCATGTGCCAGCCGGCGAAGCGGTCGGGCGCGAAGTCGGGCGCGACCAGGAAGTTGAGCGTCATGCCCGCGCCTCCCGGGCGTTCTCGGCGGCGACCATGTCGGCGTAGACGCGCGCCATCTGCTCGATCTTCGTGCGCGAGGGCTTGCGCCGCACCGAGGTGTAGCCGGTGACGACGCCGCCGCGCACGTTGGCGATCACGGTGGCGTAGACCCAGTAGAAGGCGCCGTCCTTGCGCAGGTTCTTGACCCAGCCGTGCCACTTCTGGCCGCGCGCGAGGGTGGTCCACAGGTCGGCGAACGCGGCGCGCGGCATGTCGGGGTGGCGCAGCACGTGGTGCGGCGCGCCGAGCAGCTCTTCGCGCGTGTAGCCGCTCATCAGCACGAAGGCCTCGTTGGCGTGCGTGATGACGCCGGCCAGGTCGGTGCGCGAGACGATCAGGCGGCCTTCGGGGAACGCCTCCTCGCGCTCGGTGCAGTAGACCGTGCGGCGCGAGCCGTCGTGGTGGACGAGTTCGTGCTGCGTGCACGGGCCTGCCGGCCGCGGCATCTCGACGAGCGTCATCGCGGCGCCTCCTCAGATCAGCTTGGCGAGCGACTCCGCGGCGCGCCGCATGTCGAGGAAGATCAGGCCGAGCTTGGCGTTAGGCTTGGCCAGCACCGTGAGCACCGCCTCGCTGCCCGAGGCGCTCATGATCACGTAGCCGCGCTCGCCTTGCAGCAGCACGCGCTGCAGGCTGCCGCGGGCCAGTTCCTTGGCCGCGCGGTCGCCGAGCGACAGCAGCGCGGCCGACATCGCGCCGACGCGGTCCTCGTCCATGCCCTGCGGCAAGGCCGAAGCCATCATCAGGCCGTCGGTGGAGATCAGCGCCGAGGCCTCGATGTCGGCGGTGGCGCCGTTGAGTTCCTGGAGGATTTGCTGGAAGAGGTCGGTTCGCATGCTGGCTGGCCCCCGTCGGTGGCAACTCGCGAGGCTATCGGCCGAAGTGGCGCCGCCCGGCAGTCCTTTGGCGCAGGCGCTCGGGCATAACGCACGACGCGAGAACGTTTGCGAAGCCGATGGACGGCGACCCCGATGCTTTCGTCGAGGGTTCGAAGGCCTACCATGCCCCGGGCTCGGCTCGGCCGGCGGCATGAACAGGACCTCGCAATGAAGATGCCCTTGCTCTCCTTGTCTTCCTCGTTCTCCGTGTTGCCACTGCTGGCCACGGCGTCGTGGCTGGCGCTGGCCGTGCCCGCTGCCCTGGCGCACGGCAACGAAGGTCACGCCATGCCGCGCACCTACGACGCCTCGAAGGTCGAGGACACGCCCTTCGGCCGCGAAGGCGACCCGAAGAAGGTGGTGCGCACGATCAAGATCGAGATGTCCGACGCGATGCGCTACACGCCGGCGGCGCTGGCGATCAAGCGCGGGCAGACGGTGCGCTTCGTGCTGCACAACAGCGGCAAGCTGCTGCACGAGATGGTGCTCGGCACGCCCGAGGCGTTGAAGGCGCATGCCGAGCTGATGAAGAAGTTCCCGGGCATGGAGCACGCCGAAGCGAACATGGCGCATGTGAAGCCGGGCGCCGGCGGCCAGATCGTCTGGCAGTTCACCAGGCCCGGCACCTTCCAGTTCGCCTGCCTGCTGCCCGGCCACTTCGAAGCCGGCATGGTCGGCACCATCGAGGTCAAGTGACGGCGGTGCGTCTCAGACCCCAGCCCTTCACCAGCGCGTAGATCGCCGGGATCACCGCCAGCGTCAGCACCGTCGAGGAGATCATGCCGCCCACCATCGGCGCGGCGATGCGGCTCATCACCTCCGAGCCGGTGCCGCTGCCCCACAGGATCGGCAGCAGGCCGGCCATGATGGCGACCACCGTCATCATCTTCGGCCGCACGCGCTCGACCGCGCCTTCCATCACCGCGGCGTAGAGGTCGGCTGCCGTCGCGGCGCGGCCTTCGCTTTGGCGCCGCGCCTGCACCGCCTGCCAGGCGTGGTCGAGGTAGATCAGCATCACGACGCCGGTCTCGGCCGCCACGCCGGCCAGCGCGATGAAGCCCACCGCCACGGCCACCGAGAGGTTGTAGCCGAGCGCCCACATCAGCCACACGCCGCCCACCAGGGCGAACGGCACCGACAGCATCACGATCAGCGTCTCGGTCAGGCGGCGGAAGTTCAGGTACAGCAGCACGAAGATCGTCAGCAGCGTCACCGGCACGACGACCTTCATCTTCTCGATGGCGCGCTCCATGTACTCGAACTGGCCGCTCCAGGTGGCGTAAGTGCCGGGCGGGAACTTGACCTGGTCGGCCACGGCCTTGCGCGCTTCGGCCACGTAGGAGCCGATGTCGCGCTCGCGGATGTCGACGAAGATGTACGCCGACAGCAGTGCGTTCTCGGTGCGGATGCCCGGCGTGCCGCGCTCGAAGGAGACGCGCGCCACCTGCCCCAGCGGCACGTTCGCCACGCCGCCGGCACCGCTCATCGTCGGCACCAGCACCTCGCGCTCGATCTGCTGCGGGTTGTCGCGAAGCTCGCGCGGGTAGCGCACGGTGACGCCGAAGCGCTCGCGCCCTTCGACCATCGTCGTCACCATCTCGCCGCCGAGGGCCGTGGCGATGACGTCCTGCAACTCGCCGACGGTCAAGCCATAGCGGGCGAGCTGCTCGCGGTCGGGCTCGATCGTCAGGTAGCTGCCGCCGGTGATGCGCTCGGCGAACGCGCTCGTCGTGCCCGGCACGGTCTTCACCACTGCCTCGATCTGCTGCGCCAGCCGCTCCATCTCGGCCAGGTCCTTGCCGAAGACCTTGATGCCGATCGGCGTGCGGATGCCGGTGGAGAGCATGTCGATGCGCGCCTTGATCGGCATCGTCCAGGCGTTGGAGATGCCGGGGAACTGCAACGCCTTGTCCAGCTCGGCGATCAGCTTGTCGGTCGTCATGCCCGGCCGCCAGTCGCTTTGCGGCTTGAGGTTGATGACGGTCTCGAACATCTCGGTGGGCGCAGGGTCGGTGGCGGTGTTGGCGCGGCCCGCCTTGCCGTAGACAGAAGCCACCTCGGGGAAGCTCTTGATGATCTTGTCCTGTGTCTGCAGCACCTCGGCCGCCTTGGTGATCGACATGCCGGGCAGCGATGCCGGCATGTACAGCAGCGTGCCTTCATCGAGCGTGGGCATGAACTCGCTGCCGAGCCGCGAGGCCGGAACCCAGGTCAACGCCATCACGAGCAGCGCGGCCAGGATCGTCAGCACCTTCCAGCGCATCACCGCAGCGATGACCGGCCGGTAGATCCAGATGAGGAACCGGTTCACCGGGTTGCGCGCCTCGGGAATCACCTTGCCGCGGATGAACAGCAGCATCAGCACCGGCACGAGCGTCACCGACAAGAGCGCCGCCCCGGCCATCGAGAACGTCTTCGTGTAGGCCAGCGGCGAGAACAGGCGCCCCTCCTGCGACTCGAGCGTGAACACCGGCAGGAACGACACGGTGATGATCAGCAGCGAGAAGAAGAGCGCCGGCCCCACTTCGTTGCACGCGTCGAGCATGGCGGCAGCGCGCTCGCGCACCGTGTGCCCGGCCGGCAGGCGCTCCAGGTGCTTGTGCGCGTTCTCGATCATCACGATCGCCGCGTCGACCATCGCACCGATGGCGATCGCGATGCCGCCCAGGCTCATCAGGTTGGAGTTCATTCCGAGCAGACGCATCGCGATGAACGCGATCAGCACGCCCACCGGCAGCATCAGGATCGCCACCAGCGCCGAGCGCACGTGCAGCAGGAACACCACGCACACCGCGGCGACGATGAGGCTCTCCTCCAGCAGCGTGCGCTCGAGCGTATCGATGGCGCGGTGGATCAGGTCCGAGCGGTCGTACACCGGCTCGATCGTCACGCCCTCGGGCAGGCCGGCGGCGATCTCGCCGATGCGCGCCTTCAGGTTGCCGATCACCTCCAGCGCGTTCTGCCCGTAGCGCGACATCGCGATGCCGGAGACGACCTCGCCCTCGCCGTTGAGTTCCGAGAGGCCGCGGCGCTCGTCGGGTGCGAGTTCGACGCGCGCGATGTCGCGGATGAGCACCGGCGTGCCGCGGTCGGCCTTCACCACCAGTGCTTCGAGGTCAGCCTTGCCGCGCAGGTAGCCCTTGCCGCGCACCATGTACTCGGTCTCGGCCATCTCGACGACGCGGCCGCCGACGTCGCGGTTGGACTCGCGGATCACCTTCGTCACCTGCGCCAGCGGGATGCCGAAGCTGCGCAGCTTCAGCGGGTCCACCGTCACCTGGTAGGTCTGCACGAAGCCGCCGAGCGACGCCACCTCGGCGACGCCGGCGGCCTTGGTGAGCTGGTAGCGCACGAACCAGTCCTGGATCGTGCGCAGCTCGGCCAGCGTGCGGTTCTTCGCCAGCAGCGCGTACTGGTAGACCCAGCCGACGCCGGTGGCGTCGGGCCCGAGCGAGGGCACCACGCCCCGGGGCAGGCGGCCGGCGGCGAAGTTCAGGTACTCGAGCACGCGGCTGCGCGCCCAGTAGATGTCGGTGCCATCCTCGAAGATGACGTAGACGAACGAAGCGCCGAAGAACGAGAAGCCGCGCACGACCTTCGACTTCGGCACCGCGAGCATCGCGGTCGTCAGCGGGTAGGTTACCTGGTCCTCGACGACCTGCGGCGCCTGCCCGGGCACCTCGGTGTAGACGATGACCTGCACGTCGGAGAGGTCGGGCAGCGCGTCGAGCGGCGTGCGCAGCACCGCCACGACGCCGGCGATGACGACGAACAGCGTCGCCAGCAGCACGAGGAACGGGTTGCGCCCGGACCACTGGATGATGTTCTTCAACATGGCCGGTCTCTCGTCAGCGCCCCGTGCCCGCGTTCGCGCTGGCCTTGGTCGTCCCGCGCGCCGGCACCCTCGGCGTCAGGCGCGTGATGACCCATTCGCCCGGCTGCCGCTCGACGAACTCGAAGTCCACCGCCGCGCCCGGCTTCAGGCCGGCGACGAGCGAGGGGTTGGCGACGGCGAACTCCATCGTCATCGCCGGCCACTTCAGCGACGCGATGGGCTCGTGGTTCAGCGTCACGGCGCCGGTCTTCGCGTCGATGCTGTCGACGCTGCCGCTGCCGTGGTGGCCGACCTGTGCCCTGGGCGCTGCGGACGGTGAAGAAGATGCCGACGCCGCAGCCGCAGCCGGCGCGCCCATGCCGCCGATCGCCGCCTTGAGGTTGCTCTCGGCATCGATGAGGAAGTTCGCCGCGACGACGACCTGCTCGCCCGCCTTCAGGCCTTGCAGCACCTCGACGAAGCCGTCGCCGCGCGCGCCGGTGCGAACCTCGCGCGGCCCGAAGCGGCCCTCGCCGAGTTGCACGAGCACGATCTGCCGCTTGCCGCTGTCGATGACGGCCGAGTCGGGAACGGTGAGCACCGGCGCACCGCCCCCGAGCTGCACTTCGACCTGCGCGAACATCGCCGGCTTCAGCAGCAGCTTCGGGTTCGCGAGTTCGATGCGCACCGGCACCGTGCGTGTCTCGGCCTTCAGCGTCGGGTAGACGTAGGTGATGCGGCCGCTGAAGGCCTGGCCGGGGTAGGCCGGCAGCGTGACCGTGGCCTTGGCGCCGCTGCGGACCTGGCCGATGTCCTGCTCGAACACTTCGGCCACCACCCACACCGACGACAGGTCGGTCACCTGGTACAGCATCTCGCCGGGCATGAAGCGCATGCCCTGCAGCGCCTTCTTGTCCGAGACGATGCCCGCGGCGGGCGAGGGGAACGACACCGTGCGCTGCGGCTGGCCCGACTTCACCAGCGCCGCCAGCTGCGCCGGCGGCAGGTCCCAGTTGCGCAAGCGCGCCAGGCTCGATTCGGCCAACTGCCGCATGCCGGCCTGCGCCTCGGCGCCGGCTTCCTTCATCGCTTCCAGGCCCTGCATCGCGATGGCGTACTCGCGCTGCGCGGCGACGAGGTCGGGGCTGTAGGCGTCGAAGAGCGGCTGCCCCTG
>JAXMEZ010000063.1:0-22051 GCA_046348035.1 Rubrivivax sp.
TCTGCATGTCGGGGAAGGCGATGGCCACGTCCTCCAGCAGCATCGGGTTGCTGTTCTGCAAGCGCAGGCCGCCGCCGCAGCGCATGCCGCTGCCGATGCCCGAGTGGCCGCTGTGGAACACGGCCGGCAGCTTGTGTTCGGCGATCACCTCGTACAGCGGCCACGCCATCTTGTCGGCCGGCTCGAAGCCCTGCACCGTGGGGTGGAACTTGAAGCCGCGCACGCCGTGTTCCTCGATCAGGCGCCGCACCTCGCGGGCGCCGAACTTCCCCTTGTGCGGATCGACGCTGCCGAAGGCGATCATGATGTCCGGGTTGGCCTTCGCCGCGTCGGCGATCTCCTCGTTGGGGATGCGCCGCCGGCCGAGCTGCGTCTCGGCGTCGACGGTGAAGTTGACGAAGCCGATTCGCTTGTCGCGGTAGTAGGCCACCGTCTCGTCCATCGTCGGGCGCTTGCTCGAGCGGAAGTACTTGTCGGCGGCGCGGTCGTATTCCTCGCCGTAACTGTCGAACGGGTTGCGGCACGACACCTCGAGGTGCGTGTGCATGTCGATGGCGATGAGATCGTCGACTTTCATGGTTCCGGTGATCCTCCGCTCAGGCGCGCTGCAAGCCGCGGCCGGCCGCTCCACCGCCCGTACCGCGCGCAACGCGCCACAGCAGCCAGGCCGCGATGGCGCCGTTGAGCACGTTCCAGCCGATGCCGTTGACGAACGCGGCCTGGTACGAGCCGGTGAGGTCGAACACCTTGCCGCTCATCCAGCCGCCGAGCGCCATGCCGAAGAGGGTGCTCATCAGCACCATGCCCACGCGTTCGCCGGCTTCGCGCGCCGGGAAGTGCTCGCGCACGATGATCGCGTAGCTCGGCACGATGCCGCCCTGGAAGAGGCCGAAGAGCGCCGAGACGACGTACAGCGAAGCGAGCCCGTCGAAGGGCAGGAAGAGCAGCAGCGCCAGGCCCTGCAGCACCGAGCCCAGCAGCAGCGTGCGCAGGCCGCCGATGCGGTCGCAGATGGCGCCCGAGACGAGGCGGCTGACGACGCCGAAGGCGAGCATCACGCTCAGCATCTCGGCCCCGCGCGCGGCGCCGTAGCCGAGGTCGGAGCAGTAGGCGACGATGTGCACCTGCGGCATGCTCATCGCCACGCAGCAGGCAACGCCGGCCACGCACAGCAGCACCTGCGCCTGGTTGAGCGAGAGGCCGAACGGCCGCGACGGGCTCGGCAGGCTCGAGGAAGTCATCGCGGCGGCCGTCGCCGCCGGTGCCGCTTCCGTGGCCACCGCCGCGGGCGGGCGCGGCCACGGCAGCAGCGCCAGCAGCGGCATCGCCACCGCGCACAGGACGCCCAGGCCGATGAACGTGGTGCGCCAGCCGACCGTGCCGATGAAGTGCTGCACCAGCGGCGGCCAGATCGTGCCGGCGACGTAGTTGCCGCTGGCGCACACCGCCACCGCGATGCCGCGCCGGCGCACGAACCACAGCGACGTGTCGGCCACCAGCGGCGCGAACGTGGCTGCGCAGCCGAAGGCGCCGAGCAGCACGCCGTGGATCAGCGCGAAGAGCGTCAGGTTGCCCGAGAGCCCGGCGCCGATGTAGCCGCTGGCGAGGCCCGCCGCGCCGATCACCACCACCGTCATCAGCCCGTGCCGGTCCGCGAGGCGCCCCATCAGCACGCCGCCCAGGCCGAAGCCCACCATCAGGAGCGTGTACGGCAGCGAAGCGCCGGCGCGCCCGGCGCCGAACTCGGCCTGCACCGGCAGCACCACCGAGACGACGTACATCGCGCTGCTGCCCAGCGCCATCAGCACCAGCACGACGCCGAGGCGCATCCATGCGTAGCGCGAGTCGGTGCCGTGCGCGTGAGCGTGCGCGTGCGCTGGCGCCGATGCTGGCGCCGGTGCTGGCGCGGCCTCGCCGGCGGTGGTTGAGGAGCCGGTGGCGCTCATCGCCTGCGCCGGTAAGTGACGAAGGCGAGCGGCGTGCCGTCGGCCGCCGTGGCTTCGCGCCGCTCGATCTCGGCGAAGACGGCCTTGTCGAAGGTCGGGAAGAAGGTCGGCGCCCGAACGTGCGGCCGATGTCGTCAGCCCTGTCGTCGGCGCGGCGAGTGCACCTGCGCGTAGACGTCGGCGCCGCCCGATGATGCAACCTCGGGCTCGGCCGCGAGGCGCGCCAGCACGTCTTCGAGCGACGCCGTCTCGCGCCGGGCGCGCCGAAGCCTGCTTCGCGGCTGAGCACGACGTTGCGGCGGCCAGCAGCAGGCGGAAGCGCTCGGGCAGCGACAGCCAGGTCTTGCGGCCCATCACGACGGGCTTGCCCATCGTCACGGCGCGGAAGTGGCGGTGGTCTTCGGCATCGGTGAAGAGCAACCCGTTGCCGCGGCCGATGCCGCCGTCGGCAGCGACGGCGGCCACGAGGGTGAGCTTCACGCGGGCACCGGCGCGAAGGTCGCAGACGGCCGCATCGGCCGCATCACACCGCCACCGGCGCCTTGATCGCCGGGTGCGGGTCGTAGCCTTCGATCGCGAAATCCTCGAACGCGTAGTCGAAGATCGAAGGCGGTCGGCGCTTCAGCACGAGCTTCGGCCACGGGCGCGGCTCGCGCGCGAGCTGCGTGCGCACCTGCTCGAAGTGGTTGCTGTAGATGTGGCAGTCGCCGCCGGTCCAGATGAACTCGCCGGGCTCGAGGTCGCACTGCTCGGCGAGCATGTGCGTCAGCAGCGCGTAGCTCGCGATGTTGAACGGCACGCCGAGGAAGATGTCGGCGCTGCGCTGGTAGAGCTGGCAGCTCAGCTTTCCCTCGGCGACGTAGAACTGGAAGAACGCATGGCAAGGCGCGAGCGCCATCTTCGGCAGCTCGGCCACGTTCCAGGCACTGACGATGATGCGGCGGCTGTCGGGGTTGCGCTTCAACTGCTGCACGACCTCGGCGATCTGGTCGATGTGGCCGCCGTCGGGCGTGGGCCAGCTGCGCCACTGCACGCCGTAAACGGGCCCGAGGTCGCCGTCGGGCCTGGCCCACTCGTCCCAGATCGTCACGCCGCGCTCCTGCAGCCAGCGCGCGTTGCCCTCGCCGCGCAGGAACCACAGGAGCTCGAGCGCGATGCTCTTGAAATGCACCTTCTTCGTCGTCACGAGCGGAAAGCCCGCTGCGAGGTCGAAGCGCATCTGGTGCCCGAAGACGCTCTTCGTGCCGGTGCCGGTGCGGTCGGCCTTGGCCACGCCGTGCTCGAAGACGTGGCGCATCAGCGCTTCGTAGGGCGTGGGCCGTGGTGTCGACATGTGACGATTATCCCCACGAACTAGCGAGGCAGCGCCGCGAGCGAGCCTGTATCCTTTCATCGGCGCTGCCCAACAGTAGGCACAGCGCGCTGCGAGTGGAGGGAGGCTTCACCATGACAGAGACCGTGGATCGAACGGCCCAACTCGAACGCATCGTCGCCGCGATCGCAGCGCTCGATGCACGCAGCGGCGACCGGCTCGTCACTTCCAGGCACCCGCTGTATGTCGCGACCTTCGGTGCCGCGCTGATGCTCCTTCCGTTGGTGGCCGGCATGATCGGCTGGCCGAGGGTGTCCGGCGAGGACATGCGCCTGTACGTCATCGCGGGCTCCCTGTTCGTCACGGTTGGAGGGGCCTGTATGGGACTGCAGGCGCTGCTCGCGCACCTGGGGCAACGTGCCAGGCTGCGACTCGCACTGGAGATGTTCGAGGTCGACTCGTTTCCGGGCCGGATCGCGCGCGATGTTGCGGACGGTGCAAGTGCCGAGGCTGCGCACATCCCTGCCCTCGACCGACTTCGATCGGCGGAACCTGACGCAACGCGTGGCTGATCAGCGGCCATGCGTCCGTTGCGGTTGGTGCTGGTTGCCTGCATCGTAGGCCTCGCGCTGGCCCTGGCCCAGGCGTGGATTGCCGACGCCTGGCGCAGGTTGACCTACCAGGACCCTGTCGGAACGCGGCTCGCGAAACCCTGCATCGCGGCCAACATCTGCGATCACATCGTCGACCACGCGCGGCTCGTGGGCGTGGGCGATATCGGCCGGGTCAACGCGATGTTCGCGGGCATCCTGGCCGAGTCCGACGTGGACATCCGGGTCGTCTTTGGGAGCGCCGACGGGGCCAACGGCCTCGACGCTTCCGGCGACGCGGCAGCCATGGAGCGATTGCGGGTCGGGTCGCCGACGCAGGAGCAACGCGGCGTGCTGCTGCAGTTCGATACGACTCAGCGGCGCTTGCGGATCGATGTCGGGTATGGACTCGAAGGCTACTTCCCGGACGCCTTCGTTGCCTACCTCATCGACCAGCACTCGCGCCTCTTCTTCGACGCACAGGAAGGCGGACTCGCGCTCCAGATGCTTGCCCGCCTGCTGCACCATCGCGTCCGCGAAGCCGTTCTCGGCAGCGAGTTCGACCCGCGGTTCCTTGCAATGGCTGCGGCCACGCGGTACCTCAGCAGTGGCGCTGGAGCGACAAGGGGCGCGGACAGCGGGATCGAGGTCACCCGCCCGGCAGCGTCCGACGACGCCGGCGCCATGTTCGCGGCCGGCGTCACGCCGAGGCAGACCTACGCCACCTACCTTCGCCTTCTCGCCGAGCCGCAGTGGCTGGCCGACAGCGACCTGTTTACCGCGGAGTCGCGTGCGTATCTGCGCCAGCTGCCGTTGTCGCCGGCTTATCGCCACTTCATCCTGATGCAGGAGTACGGCAAGAGCATTCGAGGTCGTGGAGCGCGGCGGCCACGCGATCCTCTACTTCACCGGCACGCCGTTTGTTTCTCCGCACTTCCTGGTCCGTGAAGGCGATGTGTGGCGCATCGACATCGGAGCCGAGCTGAATGCGACCACCGAGCATGTCGGCAAGCCGTACACATGGTCGATCAAGACCCTCGAAGAGCCGGCCATCAGCCGCTTCCGTGATCTCGTCGTCGACCTCGATGGCCACCTGCGGATTCGAGGCGGGGACAACCAGCCGCTTCCGATCCGGGGATTGGGCCGCGCTCGGCGGTGAAGCATCTTCCCGTGTCGGGCGAACAGGCCCGCACGGGCTCTACGCCACCGGCTCGAGGTCGAACTGCATCGCCGCCAGGCGCGCGTAGAGGCCGCCGCGGGCCACGAGTTCGTCGTGGCGGCCGACGTCGATGATGCGGCCCTGCTCCATGACGACGATGCGATCGGCGCGCAGCACGGTGGCCAGGCGGTGCGCGATCACGAGCGTCGTGCGGTCGCGCATCGCCGCTTCGAGGGCGGCCTGCACCATGCGCTCGCTCTCGGCGTCGAGCGCGCTGGTGGCCTCGTCGAGCAGCAGCAGCGGTGGGTTCTTCAGCATCGCGCGCGCGATGGCGATGCGCTGGCGCTGGCCGCCCGACAGGCGCACGCCGCGCTCGCCGAGGTAGGTGGCGTAGCCCTCGGGCAGGTTGGCGATGAACTCGTGCGCGAAGGCGGCGCGGGCGGCGGCGCGCACGTCTTCGTCGCTGGCATCGGGGCGGCCGTAGCGGATGTTCTCCAGCGCCGTGGTCGAGAACACGGTGCTGTCCTGCGGCACGAGGCCGATGCGGCCGCGCAGCGCCGCCAGCGACGCTTCGCGCACGGGGACGCCGTCGATCTCGATGCGGCCGCGGTCGGCTGCGGTGCCGGTGCCGCCCGCGGCCCCGTCGCTGCCGCGGCCCGCGCTGTCGGCGCTGCGGCTTTCATCGGCATCGTAGAAGCGCATCAGCAGCTGGAACACCGTGCTCTTGCCGGCGCCGCTCGGGCCCACCAGCGCCACCGTCTCGCCGGGGCGCACGCTCAGCGAGAAGTCGGCAAGCGCCGCCTGCCGCGGCCGCGACGGATAGTGGAAGGTCACGTGCGACATCGCCACCGCGGCGCCGCGGCCTGCCTGCACCGGCGGCAGCGCGCGCGGCGCGGCCGGCTCGGCCACCGGCGAGCGCGCCGCGAGCAGTTCCATCAGCCGCTCGGTGGCGCCGGCGGCGCGCAGCAGGTCGCCGTAGACCTCGGCGAGCACCGCCACCGAGCTGACGAGGATGATCACGAACACCACCGTCTGCCCCAGGTGGCCGGCGGTGATCTCGCCGGCCAGCACCGCCTGCGTACCCTGGTACAGGCCCCACAGCAGCGTGCCGAAGGTGGCGGTGATGATGAAGGCCACCAGCAGCGAGCGCACGCGCGTGCGCCGGCGCGCGGTGTCGAAGGCGCGCTCGGTGCTGGCGGCGAAGCGCGCCGCTTCGCGGTCCTCCTGCACGAAGCCCTGCACGACCGGGATCTCGTTCAGCACCTCGGCGGCGATGGCGCTCGAGTCGGCGACGCGGTCCTGGCTGGCGCGGCTGAGCTTGCGCACGCGGCGCCCGAAGACGAGGCTCGGCAGCACCACGAGCACGAGGATGCCGAGCACCTGCGACATCACGTACGGGTTGGTGACGACGAGGGCGACCACCGCGCCCAGGCCCATCACCGTGTTGCGCAAGCCCATGCTCAGCGACGAGCCGACGACCGTCTGCACGACGGTGGTGTCGGTGGTCAGGCGCGACAGCACCTCGCCGGTCTGCGTGGCTTCGAAGAACTCGGGGCTCTGCCGCACGACGTGCGCGTAGACGGCATTGCGCAGGTCGGCGGTGATGCGCTCGCCGAGCCACGTGACCATGTAGAAGCGCGCCGCCGAGAACACCCCCAGCGCCGCGCCGACGCCGAACAGCGCCAGGAAATGCCCGCGCAGCGCCAGCACCCGCTCGCCGGGGTCGGTGGCGACGAGCCCCTTGTCGATGAGCAGCCGAAGCGCCACCGGGAACAGCAGCGTCGACACCGCCGCCAGCACCAGGAAGATGAGCGCCAGCGCGATGCGGCCCCGGTAGGGCCGCAGGTAGGGCATCAGGCCGGAAAGCGCGCGCGGCGTCGAGGCAGCGGCGCGCTGCGCTTGGGGGGAAGGCATGGGCCGGAAGTCTATGCGGCGCGCCATGCCGGCCCCGTTTACGGGGGGTGCGTCACGATACGCAACACAGCCGGCCTCAAAGAGCAGGCGGTTGTGGTCGAATACCACGCAGCCTCAGGCCCAGGCCGCGGGCGCTCGCGCCGCGGCGCGCGCCGCCGCGGGGGTTGCGGCCCGGTTCAACGGTTTTTCAATCCTTGCCGTTTTCGCCTGCGTGCAGGCTTCGACGTTCCTGGCATTCATGCCGAATCGCTCCGATCCGCCGAAGACCACTTCCGCTTCTGCGCCCCCGCCGGTGCCGGCGCCTGTGCCGAAGGCCGCTGTGCCGCGCGGCGCCGGCGTGGCCGCAACGCCCGCGCGCGCGCCGCAAGCCGAACCCCCTGCCGTTGCGGCCGGCGTGCCCCTCGGTCCGCTGGCGCTCTTGTTCGTGGCGGCTTCGGTGGCCGTGGCGGCGCTGCTCGGCTTCGGCCTGGCGGCGTGGATCGAGCCGGTGTCGCCTTGGATGGTGGGGCTCGCTTCGGCCGTGGGCGTGCTGTGCATGGCGCTGCCGCTGGGCGTGACGCTGCTCGGCCTGGCGCGCAACCACCGCGCCGCCGCGGTGCCTGCTTCTTCTTCTGCCACCGTCGCTGCTGCCACCACGACCACCGAAGCGGTGCTGCCCGAGCCGCTGCCGGCCGCTGCCGCCCGCGGCGTGCCGCAGGGCCTGGTGCTGACGCGCGAGAACTTCAGGGACATGGTGGCGCGCGAGTGGTCGCGCGCCCGCCGCTACGGCACCGGTGCGGCGCTGCTGCTGGTGCAGGTGGATCGCTACCCGCGCCTGACCGAAGCGCTGGGCGAAGCGGCCGGCGAGAAGGTGCTGGCCGACATGATCGCTGCCACCGCGCCGACGCTGCGCGGTGCCGACGCGCTGGCCCGCCAGGCCGGCGGCGAGTTCGCGGTGTTCCTCGCCCATGCCGACGCCACCGGCGCGCTCGACGTGGCCGAGCGCATCCGCGAGCGCGCCGAGCAGATGGAAGTGACGGCGGCGGGGCGGCGCGTGCGTTTCACCGTCAGCGTCGGCGTGGCGCACCTGCGGCCGGCGCACCTGCATCTGCAGGCACTGGTCGACGACGTGACCGAGGCGCTCGCCGCCGCGCGCACCGTGGGCGGCAACTGCGTTCGCGCTGCGCCGGTGGATGTGCGGCCGGCCGCCGGCCCGGCCCGCGACGGTTCGCGCGCCGACAAGAGCTGAAGGCCCTTCGCGGGCCGCCGCAGGCCCTCACGCCACCTTGAGCGGCGCGGCGTAGCCGGTCATCTCGAGGTAGCCCAGGCCGACGCGGCGGCCGCTCGCGTCGAGCAACTCGGCCAAGCCCTCCCAGTACACCGCGCCGGTGCCGGCGCAGCCGTCGAAGTTCCTGTGCGTCGAGCAAGGCGCGCACCGTGTGCGCGCCGGCCGGCGTGAGCACCTGCCACTGCACGGGGTAGACGGCGTTCGTCGCGGCGCTGCGCCAGCGCCGGCCGGGCTCGAAGCGCACTTCGTCGGGGGCGAAGGGGCGCGGTGCCCTGGTGGGCGCGTGGTGGGCGCGCCGGTGGGCCGCCGTGGGTGCGCGGCCCGGTCCGCTGGTGGATGCCGCGGCGCGCCAGCTGCCGCCGGCCCAGCGTGGTGCCGTCGGCGCGGCGCAGGCGGAAGGCCGTGAGCGCGCTGCCGTCGAAGAGGTTGATGCCGATCCAGTCCCAGCCCACGGCCTGCGGATGCAGCAGCTCGTCGCTCCATTCGTGGTCGAGCCAGGCGCGGCCGCCGAAGCGGCAACGGCGGCCGTCCGTTCACTTCGAGCGTCAGCTCGGCGGCAGCTG
Source organism: Rubrivivax sp. (assembly GCA_046348035.1). Lineage (GTDB taxonomy): Bacteria > Pseudomonadota > Gammaproteobacteria > Burkholderiales > Burkholderiaceae_C > Rubrivivax. The sequence continues at coordinate 8,752 of JAXMEZ010000063.1, forward strand.
CGGCAGGCTGTAGTAGTGGCTCGCCTGGCGCTCCTCCGGACCCTTGCGCGAGAAGCCGGCGTCGCCTTGCAGCAGCGGCCGTGCGCCGGCGGCCAGCGTGCCGGCGAGCGCGAAGGCCTCGGCGCGCGCTGCGAGGGTGAAGCGCGACGCGTCCACCGGGCTCGCCGGGTCGCGCGCCAGGCGCCAGCGCGCCAGCGCGAGCGCGGTGTCGCCCGTGGCGGCGCGGTCAGGTCCGCTGAGCGCGGCGTCGGGCTCGCCGTTCCAGCGGCCATTGCGCTGCGCGTGCAGATGCTGCCGGCTCGAGAGATCGGTGATCGCCGCGTGCGCGAAGAGCAGGTGGCGCGGCACGAAGCGGCTGTGATCATCGGCAGCAGCGGCGGGGCCGGTGACGCGGCTGCGGAAGAACGTGATCTGGAAGCCGTGCGAAGGCTCGGGCTGCGTGGCGGCGGCGCTGGCCGGCCCGACTGCCGCCGCAGCCAGCCAGCCGGTGACGTACCACCACTCGATGCGCGCCGGCAGGTGCGCGCCGTGGTCGCGCGGGAAGGCGAGGGCGTTGCCACGATGCACGTTCGAATGAACCGGCGCGTCGGCCGCGGATGCGGCCGGCGCTGATGAAGCCGACGCAGGTAACGCGGGCGACGCACCTGCGGCCCACGCAGCGCCGGCCGCGAGCCACGCGCGCCGCGCCGGTTCATTACCAGTCCTCCTTCACGGACAGCACTGCGCTGGCCGCCGTGGCGCCGCGCGCCGTCCAGGCCGAGGTCAGCGTGCCGGCGGCGAACACGGCCGCGCACAGGCCGGCCAGCCGCCCCGCCGGCAGCACCATCTCCATCGTCCAGTGAAAGCTCTGCGGGTTGACGACGTGCACGAGCACCGCGCTCACCGCCAGCCCGAGCGCGAGGCCCACCAGCGTGCCGGCGGCGACCCACGCCGCGGCCTCGCCGGTGACGACGGCCAGCAGCTGCCGCCGCGTCAGCCCCAGGTGCGTCAGCAGCCCGAACTCCTTGCGCCGCGCCAGCACCTGCGCCGACAGGCTCGCCGCGATGCCGACGAGGCCGATGGCGATGGCCACCGCCTGCAGGTAGTAGGTGACGGCGAAGCTGCGGTCGAAGATGCGCAGCGACACCGCGCGCAGCTCGCCCGTGGTGGCGAAGTCGAGCAGCGCCGGGTCGGGCAGCAGCGCGCGCATCGAGGCCATCACCGCCTTCGCGTCGGCGCCCGGCGCCAGCCACACGGCGAGGTCGCTGATGCGATCGTCGCCGGTGAGGCGCTGGTAGGTCGCGCGGTCGATGACGATCGAGCCGAACTGGCGCGCGAAGTCGCGGTAGACGCCGCGCACGTGCACTTCGACGCCGCCGCCGGTCGGTTGCGCGCCGGGCGCGGCGCTGCGGCAGGCAGTGGCAACACCAGTCGCGCCCCTGGCTGCGCGCCGTAGAGCGACTGCACGGCTTCGCTGACGAACACGTCGGGCAGCGTGCCGTGCGGCGGCAACGCCGGCGCGACGAGTGCGAGCGGCGCGGTGCCGGCGGCCGCCGGGCCCGCAGGCGCCGGCGCATCAACGGCCAGCGGCCGCGCCATCAGCGCCACCGCGGGCCGGCCCGGCTCGAGTTGGAGCGAGCGCACGCGCGCGTGGCGGCGACGCGCTGCACCCCGGGCAGGCTCTGCACCTGCGCTTCGAAGCCGCTCGGCAGCCACGCCGTCTCGGCCATCGTCGCCGTGGCGGCGCTGCGCGCATAGAGATCGGCCGGCAGCACCTGGTCGAGCCAATCGGTGACGCTCGTGCGAAAGCTCGCCACCATCACCGTCAGCGCCACCGACAAGGCCAGGCTCGCGACGACGCCGGCGGTGGCCGCGGTTGCGGTGCCGCGGTGATGCGCGGCGCGGCGCCAGGCGAGCAGCGCCAGCGGCGACTCGAACCGCGGCCGGCGCAGCGTGAGCGCATGCACGACGGCCAGCACCGCAGCGACACCGCCGCACAGCAGCGCCGCCACCGCCGCGTAGGCCGCGAGCGGCAGGCCGGCCACCGGCGGCAGGAAGGCCATGGCCGCGCCCAGCGCAGGCAACGCCAATGCGCCACGTGCGCGGCGCCGGCGCGTCCGGATCACCCAGGCCTTTGAGCGCCACGGCCGGTTGCAGCCGGGCCGCCGCGCGCTGCCGGGAAGTGGCCACCCGCCACCGCGGAAGCCACGCCCAGCATTACCAGCACGGCGGCTGCCGGCGTGCTCCAGTGCAGTGCCGGGCGCACGCCGAGGCCCTGGGGAAATAGCCGCCGCCGAGGTCGCCGGCCAACGCCACGAGTGCCAGCGCCGCCATCGCCGTGCCCGCGGCGACGCCGATGAGGCCGCCGGCCAGCCCGACAGCGGCGCATTCGCCGAGCACGAGCATGCCGCGGCCGCGCGCGGTGAGCCCGAGCACGCCGAGCAGCGCCAGTGCGGGCGTGCGCTGCGCCACCGACAGCGCCACGACCGAGAAGACGAGGAAGCCGCCGGCGAAGAGCGCGATGCCGGCCAGCACCGTGAGGTTGACGCGGTAGGCGCGCGAGAGATCGGGACGCGCTCCTCGGCTTGCGCAGGCACGACGACGCGCACCGTCGGCGGCAGCGGCAGACGCGCCAGCCGCTCGCGCAGCGACGCCGCGTCGTGCCCCGGTACCAGCCGCAGGTCGATGCGCGAGATGCGCGAGATGCGGGAGATCGACATGGGCGAGATCGGCGAGATCGGCGAGATGGGCGAGATGCGCGAGATGGGCGAGACGGCTCCTGCGAAGCCGAACAGCCGCTGCGCTGCGGCGATGTCCATCACGATCAGCGGCGCGCCGCCGATGGCCACGTCGCCGGCCACGCGCAGCGCCGCCCACTGTGATCCGGCCTGCAACTGAAGCTGCGTCGGCGAGGCGCTCGGCGCAGCCGGTGCCGCCGTGCCGCGCACCGCACCGGCGAGCGACGCGGCCCGCAGCCGTCCACGCGCGGCGCCGTTGATGAACACGACGCCAGGGTCGAGGAACACCTGCTCCGTTTCGCCGCGCGCGGCAACGGCAGCAGCGCCGGCGCCAGCGCCGCGATGCGCAGGGCATCGACGCCGAGCACGCGCACGGCGATGCGTTCGCCGCTGTCGGCTGCAGAGGCGCCGCTGGCGACGTTCGCGTCGGCGCCGCTGCCGCCGTTCCGAGCGGCGCTGCTGCTGGCGTTCCGAGCGGCGCTGCTGCCGGCGTTCGAGCGGCGCTGCTGCCGGCGTTCGCGGAGGCAGCGCTCGCGGTGCGGGCGTGCGTTTCCACCTCGACCACCGCGCTCGCCTGTGCCACCCGCTTCGTCGGCGAGCACGGCGGCGAAGAGCGCATCGTCGAAGCCCTCGCGCTGGCCGGCGAGCGTGAGGTCCGGGTCGCCGTTGGCGCTGCGCACGGCGGCGGCGAATTCGCCGAGCGCCGAGCGGTTGATGAGGTGCACCGACCACGCGAGCGCCACGCCCAGGCTCACCGCGAGCAGCGCCACGGCGTGCCGCCAGGGGTGGTGCCGCCATTCGCGCCAGACGAGCGGCGCGAGGCCGAACAGCCGATCGTGCCGTTGTTGCCCGTCGTACGGTTCATGCCGTTCGCGCGGCCCGCGCCGCTGGCATTCATGGCTCCGCGCGAGGCGCGCTTCCGCTCACGCCTGCCGGCGTCAACCGCAGCGTGCGGTCGGCCAGCGCCGCGGCGGCGGCCGAATGCGTCACGAGCAGGCACGCGGCACCGGCGTCGCGCACCTGCGCGCGCAGCACGCCCAGCACCACGGCGGCGGTGGCCGGGTCGAGGTTGCCGGTGGGCTCGTCGGCGAGGATCAGGTGCGGCCCGTGCACGACGGCGCGCGCGATGGCCACGCGCTGAAGCTGGCCGCCCGAAAGCTGCGCCGGCCAGCGCCCGGAGAGCCCCGCCAGCCCCACGCTCGCCAGCGCCGCCTCGGCGCGCGCCAGGCCTTCGCTGCGGCCGACCCCGGCCAGCCACAGCGGCAAGGCGACGTTCTCACCCAGCGGCAGGTGCGCCAGCACGTGGAAGGCCTGGAAGACGAAGCCGATGTGCTGCCGGCGCATCAAGGCCAGCCCGTCGTCGTCGAGCGTCGCGAGGTCCGTGCCGCCGAAGACGATGCGCCCGGCGTCGGCGCGGTCGAGGCCGGCGATGCAGTTGAGCAGTGTCGACTTGCCGACGCCGCTCTCGCCCACGAGCGCGACGAACTCGCCGGCTGCGAGGCGCAGCGACACGCCCTCGAACACGGTGCTCGCGCCGTAGCGCCTGGCGAGTTGGTCGATCTCGAGCATGAACGGCTTGAGCGCGATGAGCGCGATGAGCGCCATGAGCGGCATGAGCGCGATGAACGCGATGAGCGCGGCCGATGATGCCGCAAGGCTGCGTGCTATCGTGCCGAGCACACCCCGTGCGCATCGTGGAGCTTCGCGAAGACGGGCCCCGCCGGGCCGCCGCTGCTTCCGCGCCGCCGCCGAGGGTGTTTTCCCCGGGAGCTTCTCGAACATGGCATACGACATCGACCTCGCCGGCCGCGTGGCCCTCGTCACCGGCGCTTCCAGCGGCCTCGGCGCGCAGTTCGCGCGCGTGTTGAGCCGCGCCGGCGCCGCGGTGGTGCTGGCGGCACGGCGCGTCGACCGCCTGAAGACGCTGCGCGCCGAGCTCGAAGCGGCCGGTGGCGACGCGCATTTCGTCGAACTCGACGTCACCGAAGCGGCGAGCATCCGCGCGGCCGTGGCGCACGCCGAGACCGAGATGGGCGCCATCGACATCCTCGTCAACAACTCCGGCGTCGGCGCGACGCAGAAGCTGGTCGACGTGAAGCCTGAGGACTACGACTACGTGATGAACACCAACACGCGCGGCGCGTTCTTCGTCGCGCAGGAGGTGGCCAAGCGGATGATCGCGCGCAGCAAGGGCGAGGCCCCGGGCACCTTCGCCGGCGGGCGCATCGTCAACGTCGCTTCGATGGCGGGCCTGAGCGTCTCCAACGGCATCGGCGTGTACTGCATGAGCAAGGCCGCCGTGGTGCACATGACGCGCGCGATGGCGCTCGAGTGGGGCCGCTACGGCATCAACGTCAACGCCATCTGCCCCGGGTACATCGACACCGAGATCAACCACCACGTCTGGCAGACCGACTCCGGCCAGCGCCTGCTGCAAAGCTTCCCGCGCAAGCGCGTCGGCAAGCCCGAGGACCTGGATGCCTTGCTGGTGATGCTGTGCGCGAAGGAAAGCCACTTCGTCAACGGCGCGGTGATCGCCGCGCACGACGGGCAGTCGAGCTGAAGCCGCGGCGCCGATGCGGCACCTGACCCCGCTCGAAGCACGCGTGCTCGGCGTGCTCGTCGAGAAGCAGGCCACGGTGCCCGACACCTATCCGCTGAGCCTGAACGCGCTCGTCAACGGCTGCAACCAGAAGACGGCGCGCGAGCCGGTGATCGAGGCCAGCGAGGCCGACGTGCTGGTGGCCATCGACGGGCTGAAGTCGCTGTCGCTCGTGTTCGAGGGCAGCGGCAGCCGCGTCGTCAAGTACGAGCAGAACATGGCCCGCGCGCTGGCGCTGCCCGGCGCCGCGGTGGCGCTGCTGGCGGTGCTGATGCTGCGCGGGCCGCAGACGGCCGCCGAGCTGCGCCTGAACTGCGAGCGGCTGCACCGCTTCGCCGACATCTCCGCGGCCGAAGGCTTTCTCGAGGAGCTGGCGGCGAAGGACCCGCCGCGCGCGGTGAAGCTGCCGCGCGCGCCGGGCGAACGCGAGGCGCGCTGGGCGCAGGTGCTGACCGGCGACGCGCCCGTCGCCGCGGCGATGGCGCGGCACGGTGCAGCCGCGACGATGACGGCGGCAGCAGGCACCGCGCCCGCAAGGGGCACAGCGACGTTTGACGTTAGCGCCGGCGAGCTTTCCGCGCTGAAGGCCGAGCAGACACGCCTGGCCGCCGAGGTGGCCGAGCTGCGGGACCTCGTGCAACGCATCGCCCGCGAGCTGGGCGTGCAGACCTGAACGCCGAACCGACTCCAACCCGAACGAACCGACCCGACCCGACCTGTCCCGACGATGCGATTCGAACTGCCCGCGAACAAGAAGCTTGTGTACGAGATGACGATGCCCATCCGCTGGGGCGACATGGACTCGATGGGCCACGTCAACAACACGATCTACTTCCGCTACTTCGAAGTGGCGCGCCTGGACTGGTTCTTCTCGGTCGCCGCGCCGCACGGCATCACGATGCAGACCAGCGGCGAGGGTGTCATCATCGTCAACGCCTTCTGCAACTTCATCCGCCAGCTCGAGTACCCCGGCGACGTGCGCACGAAGATGTACGTGGGCGGCGACATCGGCCGCAGCAGCTTCGACACCTTCGTGACCATCGAGCGCACCGACGAACCCGGCGTCCTCTACGCCGAAGGCGGCGCGACGACGGTGTGGACCGACTTCGCGGCGAAGAAGAGCCGGCCGCTGCCCGACTGGCTGCGCGCGATCATCAGCTGAGGGCGAAGGAAGGGCCGTTGCGATGTACCGCGGTGAACGCCTGAACGGCGGCACGCACCTGCTCGGCTCGCTGCTGGCGGTGGCCGCGCTGGTGACGCTGGTGACGATCGCCGCGCGCGCCGGCGACCCGTGGAAGGTGGTGGGCGCCAGCATCTTCGGCGCCACGCTCGTGCTGCTCTATGCGGTGTCGACGCTGTACCACAGCCTGCGCGGCCGCGCGAAGGCGGTGCTGCGCAAGCTCGACCACTGCGCCATCTACCTGCTCATCGCCGGCACCTACACGCCGTTCGCGCTCGTCACGCTGCGCGGGCCGTGGGGCTGGTCGATCTTCGGCGTCGTGTGGGGCCTGGCGGTGCTCGGCATCGCGCAGGAGCTGACGCTGGCGCGCGGCCGGCGCTGGCTGTCGCTGGCGATCTACGTCGTGATGGGCTGGCTCGGGCTCGTCGCCGCGGTGCCGCTGTGGACCGGGCTCACACCCGCGGGCTTCGCGTGGCTGGCCGCCGGCGGCGCCACCTACACGCTCGGCGTCGTCTTCTTCCTGCTCGACGAACGCTGGCCGCTGATGCACGGCGTGTGGCACCTGTTCGTGCTCGGCGGCAGCGCCAGCCACTTCGTGACGGTGCTCTTCTTCGTCGTGTAGGTTCGTCGTGTAGCTTCGTCGTGTAGCGGTGCGCGTTGCGTGCGCAGCGCCTGCGCAGCGGTGCTGGTGCCGGGTCAGCCGGCTGCCTTGACGATCTCGTACGGCCCGCCGGCTTCGAGCGCGCGCTGGTACGCCGGCCTTGCGTGGACGCGCTTGAGCCACGCGCTGAGCTTCGGGTAGCGCGCATCGAGCCCGGCGCGGGCCTGCGCCGCTTCGAGCGGGAAGCTCATCTGGATGTCGGCGCCGCTGAACGCATTGCCTGCGAACCAGTCGCGCGCGGCCAGTTCGCCTTCCATGAACGCGAGCTGGCGTTCGACGTTGGGCATGACGAAGCCGCTCGTCACCTTGTCGGCGATGCCGCGCACCACCGGCTTGACGAAGAACGGCACCGGCGCCTTGCGCACCTTGTCGAAAACGAGCTTGAGCAGCAACTGCGGCATCACGCTGCCTTCGGCGAAGTGCAGCCAGTAGGTGTAGCGGCGGCGGTCGTCGGTGCCCGGCGGCGGGCGCAGGCGGCCGGCGCTGTCGTAGGTGTCGAGGAGGTACTCGACGATGGCGCCCGATTCGGCCAGCACGAGCGTGCCGTCGGTGAGCACCGGCGCCTTGCCCAGCGGATGGATGGCGCGCAGCTCGGGCGGCGCGAGCTGCGTCTTGCGGTCGCGCGCGTAGCGGCGCACTTCGTAAGGCAGGCCGAGTTCCTCGAGCAGCCACAGCACGCGCTGCGAGCGCGAGTTCTCGAGGTGGTGCAGGACGATCGATGCAGTCATCGGCCGATTCTGCTGTGCCGACGGCCCGGGCGTGCAGCCGGGCTTGCCCCTGCATCCGCCGCACGCCAGCCGACGAGCGCCGCGGAACGCGCCGCGGGCCGGCGCTACGCCGGCGTCACGCGGTCCTCATTCCAGCGTCACGAGGCGGAACTTCAGCGCCGTCAGCACGGCTTCGGTGCGGTTGTCGGCGTGCAGCTTGGCGAGGATGTTGGTGACGTGGAACTTCACCGTGGGCATCGCGATGCCGAGCCGGTTGCTGATTTCCTGGTTCGCCAGCCCCTGCGCCATCAGCCCGAGCAGCTCGCGCTCGCGCTGCGTCAGGTCGGCGCCGGGCGTGGGCGTGCGCTCGCCGGCGATCAGCGCGTCGCTGACCTCGGGCGCCAGCACGCGCTGTCCGCGCGCGGCGCTGTGCATCACCGTCACCAGCTCCTGCGTCGAGGCGTTCTTCAGCAGGTACGCGCCGGCGCCGGCTTCCATCGCCCGCCTGACCTCGCCGGCGTCGAGCACGCTGGTGAGGACCACGAAGTGCGCGCGCGGCAGCAGCGGCTTCAGCGCCTTGATCGTGGCCACGCCGTCGGGGCCCGGCATCACGAGGTCGACGAGCACGAGGTCCGGTGCCAGTGCCGGCGCGATGCGGATCGCGTCCTCGCCGTCGGCGGCGTCGCCGACCCATTCGAACTCGCGCTCGGCCCGGATCATCGAGGCGAGGCCGTGGCGGATCATCGGATGGTCGTCGATGACGAAGACGCGGATCGGCTGCCGGCCGGCTTCGTGGTGGGCCCTGCTGCACTCCGCGCTGGAGCGATCGTCGGCGTGGTTGCCGGTGTATGTCCCGGCTGGGCTTGTCGTGTCGTTCACCCTCACCTCCATGTTGCTGCCCCTGAAGCACGCTGCTGGTCGCCGCTTGTGCGCGCCGCAGTCTGGTGTGTACCGCTTCATCCGCCGGCGCCTTCCTCTCTTCGGCGGCCCGCAGCGCCTTGTTCCTTCGCCTGCTTCGGGTGGTCTTGCCACCTCAGTTCGATCTCGACCTGCAGGCCCGCTTCGCCGCCGCAGACGGTGAGGCAGGCGACCTTCTGCGCCGCCGGCCCCGCACGAGCAACGCCGGCCTGCCAGCACACGTGGACAGGATCGGCCTTTGCGCCCTGGGCTGACGGCGCTGCCTGCCTTCGGCTTGCGCGAGCGCCGCCTGCACCAGGCGGCACAGCTCGCTTGCCAACGCCGGCGGCGGCTCGCTTTCAGCGCCTTCCTCGGCCTGCACGCGCACTTCGCGGCCGGCGCACGCGGCCAGCGCTGCGGCGGCGTCGTGCAGGCGCTGCGCGAACGTCGGCGCAGGGGTGTCGTTGCCTTCGCTGCCATCGCAGCCCGGCGGGCGGTCGAACACCAGCAGCCGCGTCTGGCCGAGCGCGCCGCGCACCAGGCGCGCCAGCGTGCAGGCCTGCTCGCGCGCCGACTCGGGCAGCGCCGGGTCGGCGCTCAGCGTGCCGGCGACAAGGTTGGCGGCGAAAAGGGTCTGCGTCAGCGCGTCGCGCGGATCAGCGGCTTCGCTGCGCGCTGCCGCTGCGGCGGCCATGGCGGCTGCGGCGCCGCGTTCGTCTGCGGGCGCCTCGGCGATGCGCGAGACGGCGTGCACGATGTCGTTCCTGTTGTCGTCGAGAGCCGGCGGCATCCTAGGCGCGAGCGTCGATTGCAAGGCTATCCGCAGGTATTGCGCCATGGCGGTCTCAGCCTTGCCCGGCCAAGAGCTTGTGCACGAGTTCGGTTGTCGTCGCGGCGCCGGTCTTGCGCATCAGCCGGGCGCGGTAGACGTCCACGGTGCGCGGGCTCACGCCGAGGCGGCGGCCGATGCCCTTGCTGGTGAGGCCCTCGATCAGCAGCGCGGCGATCTCGCGTTCGCGCGGCGTGAACTCCACGCGCAGCACGCGCCTGGACGACAGGTCCTCGAAGGCCCAGATGCCGTGCGCGTGCGGCTGGTCGGGGTCGAGCGCGCGGCCCGAGACGCGGCACCAGAACAACTCGCCCGCCTTGGCGCCGCCGAACGGGCCGAGGCGCTTCATCACCCGCTCGTCGCTGTAGCGGCCGGTGCGGTCGAGCTGCGCGCCGATGCTGGCGCTGATGCGTGCTCCGGTGCGCTCGAACTCGGCCGCGCTCGGGTACAGGAGCTCGAAGCTCCTGCCGACGAGCATCTCGCGCGTGGCGCCGAACATCGCCAGCAGCTCGCGGTTGACGTCGACCATCAGCCGCTCGCGCGAGATCACGAGGCCCACTGGTGCGAGGTCGAAGGCGCTGCGGTGGTCGAGCGTGGCGCCCGCGGTCTCCGCGGCGTCACCGGCCTCACCGGTGGCGTGGTCGGGCGCGCCCGGCAGCCCGTGCCGCGCACCTTCGGCCGCACTCAAAGCAGCGCGTAGGTGGTGGTGGCGTGCGCCGCGAGTTCGTCGTCGGCGTTGAGCACCTGCACTTCGCCGAAGACGAGGCTCTTGCCCATGCGCAGCACGCGCGCCACGACGCGCGCCGTGCCGCTGGTGCCGGCCACCTGGCGCAGGAAGCTCGTCTGCAGCTGCACGGTCGTCATCGGCTTGAAGCCGCCGAGCTTCGTCATCACCGCCAGCACCATCGCCGTGTCGGCCGCGGCCATCATCGTCTGGCCGCACAGCACGCCGCCTTCGTGCACGTGGCGGCTCGTCACCGGCAGCGCCAGCGTCACTTCGCCGGCGCGCGCTTCGATGAGGCGCAGGTCCAGTTCGCGCACCCACGGCGCGAAGACGCGCGCCAGCGCGTCGTTGAGCATCCCGTCGTCGGCCAGCGATGCCAGCGGACCGTGAGCCTGGTTCATCGCTTCTTTCCCCCTGTCGATGACGCGTCAGTGCTTAGGCGATTCTACGTAACGCCTGCGTAATGCCCCAGGTAGTACGCTTGCCGCCTTCGGCAAAGAGACGAAAGCCGCTTCACCATGCGCAAGATCTTCCCCAGCGCCGCCGCGGCGCTCGAAGGCATCGTCCGCGACGGCCAGTTGCTGGCCGTCGGCGGCTTCGGCCTGTGCGGCATCCCCGAGGCGCTGATCGACGCGCTGCGCGACACGGGCCGGAAGAACCTCACCGTCATCTCCAACAACGCCGGCGTCGACGGCTTCGGCCTCGGCAAGCTGCTGGAGACGCGGCAGATCCGGAAGATGATCTCCAGCTACGTCGGCGAGAACAAGGAGTTCGAGCGCCAGTACCTCGCCGGCGAGCTCGAACTCGAATTCACGCCGCAGGGCACGCTCGCGGAGAAGCTGCGCGCCGGCGGCGCCGGCATCCCGGCGTTCTTCACGCGCACCGGCTACGGCACGCTGGTGGCCGAAGGCAAGGAGACGCGCGAGTTCGACGGCAAGCCCTACGTGATGGAGCGCGCGCTGGTGCCCGACGTGTCGCTGGCCAAGGCGCACATCGCCGACGAGAGCGGCAACCTCGTCTTCCGGCGCACCGCGCGCAACTTCAACCCGGCGGTGATCATGGCCGGGCGCATCAGCGTCGTCGAGGTCGAGCAGATCGTGCCCACCGGCAGCCTCGACCCCGACGCGGTGCACCTGCCCGGCATCTACGTGCACCGCCTGGTGCTGAACGCCACGCCCGAGAAGCGCATCGAGAAGCGCACCGTGCGCGAGAAGACCGCGGCCTGAAGCGCAGCAAGGACAAGGAGCGACACATGCCCTGGACCCAGGACCAGATGGCGCAGCGCGCCGCCAAGGAGCTGCAGGACGGCTTCTACGTCAACCTCGGCATCGGCATCCCGACGCTGGTGGCCAACTACGTGCCCAAGGACATCGAGGTCTGGCTGCAAAGCGAGAACGGCATGCTTGGCATCGGCCCCTTTCCCACCGAGGACGAGATCGACGCCGACCTCATCAACGCCGGCAAGCAGACGGTGACGACGATTCCCGGCTCGTCGATCTTCGGCTCGCACGATTCCTTCGCGATGATCCGCGGCGGCAAGATCAACCTCTCGATCCTCGGCGCGATGCAGGTCAGCGAGAAGGGCGACCTCGCCAACTGGATGATCCCGGGCAAGATGGTCAAGGGCATGGGCGGCGCGATGGACCTCGTCGGCGGCGTCAAGAGCGTCGTCGTGCTGATGGAGCACGTGGCGAAGAAGAAGGACGGCGGCTTCGATCTGAAGATCCTGCCCAAGTGCACGCTGCCGCTCACCGGCGTGGCGGTGGTCGACCGCATCATCACCGACCTCGCGGTGATGGACGTGACGCCGCATGGCCTGAAGGTCGTCGAGCGTGCGCCCGGCGTGACGCAGGAAGAGCTGCAGGCCAAGACCGGCGTGACGCTGCGTTGATGCTGTGCTGATGCCGCGCAGAGCCTGCGCTGAGCCTTTCCTGACGCTGCGCTGAAGCCGCGCCGCGGCAACGCTGCCGCTACGATGCGCCGATGGACAAGCCAACACCCGTGGCGCGCAACTCGCCCGCGCCGGTGGCGCTCGTGGTCGGCGCCGGTGAATCGACCGGCAGCGCCATCGCGCGCCGCTTCGCGCGCGAGGGCTACTTCACCTGCGTGACGCGGCGCAACGGCGACAAGCTGGCGCCGCTGGTGGCGCAGATCGAAGCCGACGGCGGCCGCGCCCGCGCCTTCGCCAGCGACGCGCGCGACGAGGAGCAGGTGGCCTCGCTCATGCGCGAGATCGAGGAAGGCATCGGGCCGATCGAGGTGGCGGTGTTCAACGTCGGCGCCAACGTGCCGGCGTCAATCCTCGAGGAGACGCCGCGCAAGTACCGCAAGGTGTGGGAGCTGGGCGCCTACGGCGGCTTCCTCGTCGCGCGCGAGGTGGCGCTGCGCATGGTGCCGCGCGGCAGCGGCACGATGCTCTTCACCGGGGCCACCGCCAGCCTGCGCGGCGGCGCCGGCTTCGCCGCGTTTGCCGGCGCCAAGCACTCGCTGCGCGCGCTGGCGCAAAGCCTGGCGCGCGAACTCGGGCCCAAGGGCATCCACGTCGCCCATGTCGTCATCGACGGCGCCATCGACACCTCGTTCATCCGCGACAACTTCCCCGAGCGCTATGCGCTGAAGGAGTGCGACGGCATCCTGCGCCCCGAGGCCATCGCCGAGAACTACTGGTGGCTGCACAAGCAGCCGCGCTCGGCGTGGACGTTCGAGATGGACCTGCGCCCTTGGTGCGAGCGCTGGTGACGCGGTTCATGCGGGCCAGGGGCGCGATGGGTTGCGCGCGCACCGTGGTTCGGTGGCTGGCGTGTGCGATGGTGCCCGGCCGGCTGGCTGTCGTTGCCGTTGCGCTCGCTGCGTGCGCCGCTCCGCCCGCACCCGAACCGGCCGCGCCGGCGCAACCCGAAGGCGCCTCGGGCTGGCAGGCGAAGCCCGGCTGGCAGTTCGCGCATGGCGCCGTCGCCGCGGCGCACCCGCTGGCGGCCGGGGC
>JAXMEZ010000064.1:0-21302 GCA_046348035.1 Rubrivivax sp.
CTGGGCGCCTTCTGCGGCTTCGGCCTGCTCACGGTGCTGGGCTGGCCGTTCTGGCTGGCGGTGCCGGCCACGGTGGCGCTGATGGCGGTGTTCGGCTTCGTTTCCGAACGCGTGGTGATCCGGCCCATCCTGGGCCAGCCTGCGTTCGCGATCGTGATGCTCACGATCGGCTTCGCCTACGTGGCACGCGGCCTCGTGACCATGATCCCCGGCATCGGCACCGAGACGCACACGCTGCCGGTGCCCTACAAGGACGCGGTCTGGCGCGCCGGCGCGCTCGTGCTCAACGCGGAGCAGATGGTGGTGATCATCGCCACCGGCGTGCTGTGCGCGGCGCTGTTCGCGCTCTTCCGCTACACCAAGATCGGCATCGCGATGCAGGCCTCTTCGCAGAACCAGCTCGCGGCCTACTACATGGGCATTCCGGTGCAGCGCCTGAACTCGCTGGTGTGGGCGCTGGCGGCGGCGGTGGCGGCGGTGGCGGGGCTGCTGCTGGCGCCCATCACCTTCGTGCACGCCAACATGGGCTTCATCGGCCTGAAGGCCTTTCCGGCGGCGGTGGTGGGCGGCTTCGGCAGCCTGCCGGGTGCCATCGTCGGCGGCCTGGTGATCGGCATCGTCGAGGCGCTCTCGGGCTTCTACCTGCCCGAAGGCGTGAAGGACATCGCCGCCTACGTGGTGGTGCTGGTGATGCTGATGGTGAAACCGAACGGCCTGTTCGGCGAGAAGCTGCGCAAGAAGGTGTAGCCCGGCCATGCGCTTCATCTTCAAGACCAGCTACGGGCAGGACATCGACCTCGCGAAGCACGGGGGCCACCGCTTCTGGTATTCGCTGCTCGGCCTGGTGCTGCTGGCCGCGCCCTGGGGGCTGCCCGAGTACTGGCTGGCGCAGCTGACCTTCGTGCTGATCTATTCGGTGGTGGGCCTGGGGCTGATGCTGCTGGCCGGCTTCACCGGGCTCTTCTCGATCGGCCACGCGGCCTTCCTGGGCGTCGGCGCCTACACGCAGACGGTGCTGGTGAACGCGGGCTGGCCGTTCCCGCTCACGCTCGCCTGCGCCGCGCTGCTCTCGGCCGCGGTCGGCGTGGTGGTGGGCCTGCCGGCGCTGCGCGTGAAGGGCATCTACCTGGGCATCGCGACGCTGGCCTTCGGCTTCATCGTCGAGGAGGTGCTGGCACGCTGGGAATCGGTGACCGGCGGCAACGCCGGCCTTCACGTGAAGGCACCGGGCATCGGCGGCTGGAAGCTCGACAGCGGCGTCGAGTTCTACTTCCTCTGCCTGGCGGTGGCGGTGCTGGCCACGCTGGGCATCGTGAACCTGCTGCGCTCGCCCACCGGCCGCGCCTTCGTCGCCATCCGCGACAGCGAGATCAGCGCCCAGAGCATGGGGATCCACCTGGCGCGCTACAAGACGCTGAGCTTTGCGGTCTCGGCTGCGTTGGCGGGGCTGGGCGGCGCGCTGTATGCGCACAAGATCCAGTTCCTGAGCCCCGACCAGTTCAGCATCCTGCAGTCGATTGACCTGCTGCTGATGGTGGTGATCGGCGGCCTGGGCTCGGTGCACGGCGCGTTCCTGGGCGCGATCTTCCTCATCACCATGCCGCAGCTCATCGCGCTCGGCAAGGACAGCCTGCCGGACGTGATCGGCCAGGCGCCGGGCCTGCAGGCGGTGGTGTACGGCGCGGTGCTGGTGGGCTTCGTGCTGTTCGAGCCGCTGGGCCTGTACGGGCGCTGGCTGAAGGTGCGCACCTTCTTCTCGATGTTCCCGTTCTACCGCGCCGGCATGTTCAAGCGGCAGAAGTCCTTCCAGAAGTCCGATCGACTCCGATGAATGACATCCTGCTTTCGGCGAAGGACATCAAGGTCCGCTTCGGCGGCGTGCTGGCCGTCAACGGCGTGAGCTTCGACGTGAAGAGGGGCGAGGTCTTCACGCTCATCGGCCCCAACGGCGCCGGCAAGACCACGGTCTTCAACCTCATCAGCCGCATCTACACGCCCACCGGCGGCAGCATCGCCTTCGACGGCCGCGACCTGCTGGCCGAGCCGCCGCATGCGGTGGCGTCGCTGGGCATCGCGCGCACGTTCCAGAACATCGAGCTCTTCGAGCACGCCAGCGTGCTGCAGAACCTGCTGATCGGCCGCCACGTGCACCGCGGCACCGGCTTCTGGGACGACCTGCTGTTCACGCGCAAGGCGCGCGCGGCGGCGCTGGCCGCGCGCGAGAAGGTGGAGCAGGTGATCGACTTCCTCGACCTGCAGCGCTACCGCGACACGCTCATCGCCGGCCTGCCCTATGGCGTGCGCAAGGTGGTGGAACTGGCGCGCGCGCTCTGCGCCGAGCCGAAGCTGCTGCTGCTGGACGAGCCTTCCTCGGGCCTCAACGTCGAGGAGACCGAGGACATGGTGTTCTGGATCGACGACATCCGGCGCGAGTACGGCATCACGGTGCTGATGGTCGAGCACGACATGTCGCTCGTCAGCAAGGTCAGCGACCGCGTGCTGGCGATGAACCAGGGCGAGGTGCTGGCGATGGGCACGCCGGCCGAGGTGCAGTCGCACCCGGGCGTGGTGGAGGCCTACCTGGGATCGGCGGGCGACCTCTCCAGCCTGCGGCGGGAGACGTCGGCGTGAGCGACGAGATCCTGGTCCTGTCGAACGTGGAAAGCGCGTACGGGCCCATCCGCGCCATCCGCGGCGTGAGCCTGAAGGTGCGCAAAGGCGAGATCGCCACCGTGCTGGGGCCCAACGGCGCCGGCAAGACGACGATCCTGAAGACCATCTCCGGCATCCTGGACCCGCGCAAGGGCAGCGTGCACTTCAAGGGCGTGGACATCACCGCCAGCGATCCTGCGCGCATCGTGCGGCTGGGGCTGGCGCACGTGCCCGAAGGGCGCGAGGTGTTCCCGCTGCTTTCCGTGCACGACAACCTGCTGATGGGCGCCTACACGCGCGCCGACCGCGACGGCGTGGCGCGCGACATCGAGCAGGCGTACCGCTACTTCCCCATCCTGAAGGAACGCGAGCGGCAGGACGCGGGGCTGCTGTCCGGCGGCCAGCAGCAGATGCTGGCGATCGCGCGTGCGCTGATCGGCGCGCCGGAGATGATCCTGCTCGACGAGCCGAGCCTGGGCCTTTCACCGAAGCTCACGCGCGAGATCTTCGAGATCGTGGTGCGCATCAACCGCGAGCGCGGCACGACGATCCTGCTGGTGGAGCAGAACGCCAACATGGCGCTCAACGCCGCCGACTACGGCTACGTGCTGGAGAACGGCCGCATCGTGATGGAAGAGCGCTGCGCCGTGCTGCGCGAGAAGGACGACGTGAAGGAGTTCTACCTCGGCATGAAGGACGCCGGGGTGCGCGGCGAACGGCGCTGGAAGCGCAAGAAGACCTGGCGCTAGGGGACGGGAAGACATGCCGAACCTGTGGGACGTGGCCGAACTCAAGCCCAGCACCGAGATCGTGGTGGCGGGCGACACGCTGCCGGCGATGTTCTGGAACGCGGTGGAAAAGCGCGGCGACACGACCTGGCTGCGCGAGAAGGAGTTCGGCATCTGGCGCAGCTGGAGCTGGAACCAGGTGGCCGAAGCGGTGCGCGAGATCGCCTTTGGCCTCGTGGCGCTCGACTTCCAGCCCGGCGAGCGCGCATCGATCCTGGCCAACACGGTGGTCGAATGGGTGCTGGCCGACCTGGCGGTGCTCTCGGCCGGCGGCGTGAGCTCGGGCATCTACCCCACCGATTCGGCTTCGCAGGTGCAGTACCTGTGCGAGGACTCCGAAACGGTGGTGCTGTTCGTCGAGGACGACGAGCAGCTGGACAAGGCGCTGGAAGCGCGCGCCTCGCTGCCGAAGCTGCGCAAGACCGTCGTCTTCGACATGGAAGGCCTGCACGACCTGCAAGACCCGGGCGTGATGTCGCTCGACGCGCTGCGTGCACTCGGGCGCGAGAAGCTGCGCGCGATGCCGGGCGAACTGCAGCGCGCGTGAACGCACTCGACCCCGAAGGCCTGGCGATCCTCGTCTACACCAGCGGCACCACCGGCAAGCCCAAGGGCGCGATGCACAGCCAGCGCACCGTGGTGACCGCCGTCCGCGGGTACCAGCAGACCATCGCCCAGTACGAGAGCGACGAGCGCATGTGCTTCCTGCCGCTGTGCCACATCGCCGAGCGAATGGGCGGCGAGTACCAGGCGATGTACAACGGCGCCAAGCTCAACTTCGTCGAGAACCCGGACACCGTGCCCGAGAACGTGCGCGAGATCTCGCCGACGCTCGTGACCGCGGTGCCGCGGGTGTGGGAGAAGTTCTACTCCGGCGTGACGATCGCGGTGAAGGAAGCGGGCCGGTTGCAGCAACTCGCCTACGCCTGGAGCCTTTCCGTGGGCATGCGCGTGGCCGATCGCGTGCTGGCCGGGCAGCCGGTGCCGGCGGCGCTGAAGGTGCTGTTCCGCGTCGCCGAGTGGCTGGCGCTTTCGAACGTGCGCAAGACGATCGGCATCGACCGCGCGCGGCTGTGCGTCACCGGCGCGGCGCCGATCTCGCCCGACCTCGTGAAGTGGTACCTCGCGCTCGGCGTGCCGATGCTCGAGGTGTGGGGCCTGTCCGAGAGCTGCGGCGCCTCGACCTACATGCCCGCCGAAATGGTCAAGCCCGGCTCGATCGGCGTCGCCTGCCCCTGGAACGAGATGCGCGTCGACGCGGCCACCGGCGAGCTGCTCGTGCGCGGCCGCAACATCTTCATGGGCTACCTGAACCAGCCGGAGAAGACGGCCGAGACGATCGACGCCGAGGGCTGGCTGCATACGGGCGACGTCGGCAGCGTCGACGCCGACGGCTACTTCAAGATCACCGACCGCATGAAGGACATCATCATCACCGCGGGCGGCAAGAACGTCACGCCCAGCGAGTGGGAGAACGAACTGAAGTTCTCGCCCTACGTCACCGACGCGGTGGTCATCGGCGACAAGCGCGCCTACCTCACGGCGCTGATCATGATCGACCAGGAGAACGTCGAGAAGTACGCGCAGGACCACGATGTGCCGTTCAGCAACTACGCGAGCCTGACGCGCTCGGCCGAGGTGAGGGCGCTGATCCAGGGCGAGATCGACAAGGTCAACACCAAGTTCGCGCGCGTCGAGCAGATGAAGTTCCACCTGCTCCGAGACCCAGCTCACCGCCGAGGACGAAGGCTCACGCCGACGATGAAGCTCAGCGCAAGCTCGTGCAGCAGAAGTACGCCCCAGATCGAAGCGATGTACAGGTAAACCCCGTCCCTGCGCTTCGGGCCGATACCGTTGCCCGCCGGATCGAGCTGTTTTCCAATGCGGACGAAGTCGCCTGATGAAATCCCCACTTTCTTTGCGGTTGCAGCCGCGGCCTCGCTCGCTCGCCACAGGCGGCGCGTTGACGCAATCGCAAGGCGTCGGCAAGAGCGAGATCGTCGTCGGCTCGATCAAGGACCTGTCCGGCCCCATCGCGGGCTTCGGCAAGCAGGCCCGCATGGGCATGTTGCTGCGCGTCGACGAGATCAACGAGCAGGGCGGCATCAACGGCCGCAAGCTGCGCCTCATCGTCGAGGACAGCGCCTACGACGAAGAAGGCGGTGCTGGCGCGCAGAAGCTCGTCAACCAGGACAAGATCTTCGCGATGCTCGGCCACATCGGCACCGCGCACAACAACGCCGCGTTGCCGATCCAGCTGGAGAAGAGCGTCTTCAACTTCTTCCCGCTGACCGGCGCGCGCGAGATGTTCGACCCGCCGCACAAGCTGAAGTACTCGTTCAGCGTGCCGTACTTCGACCAGATGCGCGTGATGTGGCGCCCGCGCCACAACCAAGGAGAAGGGCGTCAAGCCTTGCATATCTACCAGGACGACGAGTTCGGCCTCGAGGTCGTGCGCGGCGCCGAGGCGGGGCTGAAGACGGTGGGGCTGGAGATGGCCGAGAAGACCAGCTTCAAGCGCGGCGCCACCGACTTCTCCAGCCAGGTGGCGCGCATGAAGGCCGCCGGCTGCGACTTCGTGGCGATGGGCACGATCATCCGCGAGACCGTGGGCACGATCGCCGAGTCGCGCAAGATCGCCTTCAGCCCCGTGTTCCTCGGCACGACGGCGTCGTACACCGAACTGATCCACAAGCTGGGCGGCCCGGCGATGAACGGGTTCTATTCGGCGATGGCGTCGGCGATCCCCTACCTCGATGACGCCTCGCAGCCGGTGCGCTTCTGGGCCAACAAGTACAAGACCAAGTTCAACGAGGATCCTTCGGTGTTCTCGGTGTACGGCTACGCGATCGTCGACCCGTTCGCGAAGGCGGCCGGCCAAGGCCGGTGCCGGCCTCACGACCGACAGCTTCGCCAAGGCGATGGACTCGATGAAGGTGCCGCCGGACATCTTCGACTCCGATGAACTGACCTTCAGCGCCACCAAGCACCTGGGCACGGGCGCTTCGCGCCTTTCGCAGATCGTCGACGGCCGCGCTGAAGGTGGTGTCCGAGTACGTCGGCCAGGCAAACTGACCGGCGCTCCAGCCCGCATTTCCAGTCTCTTCCCGCAACGCGGCCGCCCTCGAGGCGGCCGCTTGCGATGAGCGAGCAACCATCTCGCGCCAGCGGCTCCGGGATAATCCGCGCGATGAGCACAGGGTTCGAGTGGCTCGAAGTCGAATCGCTTCGACCTCGAAGGGCAAGGGGTGGCGCACCGCGCCGGCGATTGGCTTCGGCAAGGTCGTCTTCATCGAGCGCGCTGCCCGGCGAGCGCGTGCAGGCAGATCTCGCGCAAGAAGAACAACTGGGAGCAGGGCAGCGTCACGGCGATCGCACGCGAGGTGCGCAACAAGGTGCGGCCGCTGTGCCCGCATTTCGGCCTGCATGCCGGCGCCTGTAGCGGCTGCAAGATGCAGCACCTGCATGCCGCGGCGCAGGTCGCGGTGAAGCAGCGGGCGCTGGAAGGCAGCCTGTGGCACCTGGCCAAGGTGCGAGCGGCGCTCGTGCTGCCGCCGATCCACGGGCCGGCGTGAGCTACCGCCACCGCGCGCGGCTGTCGGTGCGCTACGTCGCGAAGAAGGGCGTGGTGCTGGTCGGCTTCCACGAGCGCAAGTCGCGTTACGTCGCCGACATGACGGTGTGCCCGGTGCTGCATCCAAAGGTCGATGCGCTGCTGCCGTCACTGCGCGAGCTGATCGCCGCGATGCACGCGCGTGACCGGCTGCCGCAGATCGAACTGGCCGCCGGCGACGAGGTGGTGGCGCTGGTGTTGCGGCACCTGGGCCGTTGGACGCGCACGACCGCGAGCTGCTGCGCGACTTCGGCGCGCGGCACGGCGTGCAGTGGTGGCTGCAGCCGGCCGGGCCGGACAACGCGGTGCTGCTCGACGAGTACGAGCGACGCGCCGGCACCGACGCTGTCTTACCGGCTGCCGAGGTTTGGCGTCACGATCCCGTTCAAGCCCACCGACTTCACGCAGGTCAACCCGCACATCAACCGCGTCCTCGTCGAGCGCGCGCTGCGCCTGCTCGACCGCGACCTGACGAGCGCCAGGTGATCGACTGGTTCTGCGGCCTCGGCAACTTCTCGTTGCCGCTGGCGACGCGTGCGCGCGCGGTGCTCGGCCTCGAAGAAGCGGGCGCTGGTGCCGGCGGGCCGAGGAGAACGCGCGCCAACGGCCTGGCCGCGCGCATCGCCGAGGCCTGCAACCTGTTCGAGATCGGCCCGGCGCAGTTGCGCGCCTGGCCTGCGGCCGAGCGCTGGCTCGTCGATCCGCCGCGCGAAGGCGCCTTCGCACTGGCGCAGGCGCTGGCGCAACTGAACGAAGCCGGCGACTGGAGCGCGCCGCGGCGAATCGTCTATGTGAGCTGCAACCCGGCAACGCTGGCGCGCGACGCCGGGCTGCTGGTGCACCGCGCCGGCTACGCCTGCAGCGCCGCCGGCGTGGTCAACATGTTCCCGCACACCGCGCATGTGGAGAGCCTGGCGGTCTTCGACCGCCAGGCTTCGGCGTAGGCTCACATCACGTCAGCGATGCGAGCCGCTGCAACTCACCCCTTGCCGCGCGCCTTCTCGGCCACCTGCTCGATCTTGCTGACGAGGCCGGCATGCGTGCCGACCTTCCAGCGCGCGTAGATGCGCCTCGTCGCGATCTGCCACGCCTGCTGTTCGGCGGCGGTAGGGATGTGCACCTCGACGCCGAGGGCGCGCACGCGGTCCACGTCTTCGGCGAAGAGCTTGCGCACGAGGCCGATCTGCTGCTTCGCGGCGTCCTGGGCCGCTTCGCGCACGATCTTCTGGTCGGCGGCGGTCCACTGCGACCACACCGGCTGCGCGATCGCGAACAGCAGGATGTCGTTGGAGTAGTTCCACTTCGTCACGTACTTCTGGCCGAGCGTGTTGATCTTGGCCGCCAGGAACACCTCGAGCGGGTTCTCCTGCGCGTCCACCGCGCCCGAGGCCAGCGCCGGCTGCGCGTCGGCCCAGCTCATGAAGGTGGGGTTGGCGCCCATGCCGGACATGATCTCGCCGTACATCGGGCTGCCGACGACGCGCACCTTGATGCCCTTGAGGTCGTCGGGCCCCTTGATCGGGTGCTTGCTGTTGCTGATCTGCCGGTAGCCGGTCTCGCCGATCGCCAGCGGCTCGGCGCCGGCCTTGCGAACGAGGTCGAAGTACTCGGCCACCACCGCCGGGTTCGTCGTCGCGGCGTCCCATGCCTTGTGGTCGGGCAGGATGAACGGCAGCGTGAAGACGCCCAGCTCGCGCACGGTGCCGCTCCAGTTGATCGGCGCGCCGCAGAGCACATCGATGATCCCCTGGCGCATGGCCGCGAACTCGCGGTCCTGCTGCCCCTGCACGAGGCTGGCGCCGGGGTACTGCTTGATGTTGATGCGCCCGCCGGTGCGCTCGCGCACGAGGTTGCCGAAGATCTCGCCGCCCTTGCCCCAGGCGAACGCCGGCGGCACGACGGTGCTCATCTTGTACTCGGCCTTGTAGGCGGCCTGCGCGTGCGCGAAACGCGGCAGCGCGATGCCGGCGGCTGCGGCGCCGGCGAACTGGACCAGGGAACGACGCTTCACGACGGATCTCCTCTCGTGCTGACAAACAACCGAACCGGCTTTGCCTGACGCTCAATAGCCGAGCTGGCGGGGCAGCCACAGCGCCAGCTGCGGCATGAACAGTACCGCGAATGCCGCGGCGATGAACGACACCAGCAGCCAGCCCACCCACGGCACCGTCTGCTCCATGCGCACGCGCGCCAGGCGGCAGGCGACCATCAGGTTCACTGCCAGCGGCGGCGTGAACTGGCCGATCGCGATCTTCATCGTCAGCAGCACGCCGAACCACACCGGGTCCCAGCGGAACGCCTGCATCAGCGGGTACAAGAGCGGCAGGAAGACGATGAAGATCGACACGCCGTCGAGGAACATGCCGAGCACCGTCATCACGACGAAGAGGCCGATCAGCGTGCCGGTGGAGCCGAGCTCGAGGCCGGTGACGAACGCCACCACCGGGTCGGCGATGCCGAGCGTGCTGACCGAGTAGGCGAAGATGCCTGCCAGCGCCAGCACGAACATGATCACCGCCGAGACCTCGGCCGCCTCGCGGAAGATGCCGTAGAGGTCCGCGAGGCCGATGCTGCGGTGGATGACGAGGCCGACGAAGAGCCCGTACGCCGCCGCGACCACCGCCGCTTCGGTGGGCGTGAACCACCCGGCGCGCATGCCGCCGAGGATGAGCACCGGTGCCGCCAGGCCCCATGAGGCTTCGCGCAGCGAGTGCCAGAAGGGCGGCCGCGGCAGCGCCGCCTCGGCCTGGCCGAAGCCGTGCCGGCGCGAGACGAGCACCGCGGGGATGATCAGCGCCAGCCCGGCCAGCACGCCGGGGATCATGCCGGCGGCAAAGAGCGCCGGCACCGACGCACCCGGGACGCTGACGCTGTAGACGATGAAGGCGATCGAGGGCGGGATCAGGATGTCGGTGGCAGCGGCAGCGCCGACGACGCTGGCGGAGAACGCCGGCGGATAGCCGGCGCGCGACATCGCCGCGATCATCACGCCGCCCACCGCGGCCGCATTCGCCGGGCCCGAGCCCGAGATGCCGCCCAGCACCGTCGCCACGGTGATGGCCACCAGCGGCAGCATGCCGCTGCCGCGGCCGACGCAGGCAATGGCGAAGTCGACCAGCCGCTTGGCGACGCCCGAGCGGTCGAACACCGAGCCCACGAGAACGAACATCGGCAGCGCCAGCAGCGGGTACTTGGCGACGCCGGCCTGCATGTTCTGAGAGGCGGCGAGCAGCCCCCACCACTGCGTGTCGGCGTTGGCCAGCGCGATGGCGACGATGCCGCCCCAGCCGAGCGCGGCGCCGATGGGCACGCCCGCCAGCATCAGCGCCACGAAGAGCGCGAAGAGCGTGAAGCCGATCACCCGCGGGCCGCTTCGTGTGGAGTTGCTTCGCCGTCGTCGCTGCGGTCGCCGTCGCGTCCATCGGCGCCGCCCGCGTCACCGCTTGCCGCGTGCCAGGCGACGCCGAACGAGCGCAGCGCCACCAGCACGCACAGCGGCGGCGACAGCGCCGTGAACCACCAGCGCGGGATGCCCAGGCCCATCGACGTCTCGCCGTACTGGAACTCGTCGGCGACCATGCGCGCGAAGAGCACCGCCATGACGACGAAGAGCAGCCCCATCGCGGCGCCGGCGACGATGCGCAGCGCGCGCTGCCTGCCGGCGCTGCCGCGGTCGTAGAAGTACTCGATGCGGATGTGGCTGTCGCGCGCCGCGGCGGCAGCGGCGCCGGCCAGCGTCATCACCACCATGAGGAAGATCGAGATCTCCTCGGTCCAGGCGAACGACTCGTCGGTGAGGTAGCGCGTGAGCACGTTGCCCAGCGTGATGAGCACCAGCAGCGCCATGCAGGCCACGGCGATGCCTTCCTCCAGAGCCACCGGAACGCGCTTCATTCCCCTCCACCTCGCCTTGCGAGTTCAGCGCGCGATCGTAGCCGCTGGCCGCGCGGCCAAGAAAAACGGGGCCCGTGCGGGCCCCGTTGCTTGGGACGGCCAGCGCTGCCGGCCGCAGCCTTGGCGCTCAGCCGCGTCAATCGCTGTTGGAGATGCCCAGCAGCGCCAGCAGGCTCTGGAAGACGTTGAACAGGCTCAGGTACACGCCGAGCGTGGCGCTGATGTAGTTCGTCTCCTCGCCTTCGGCGACGCGCTTCAGGTCGTAGAGGATGAAGAACGAGAACACGGCGATCGCCACCAGCGAGATGGTGATCATCAGCGCGCTGCTTTGCAGGAACACGTTGGCGATGGCGGCCACGAAGATCAGCATGGCGCCGATGATCATGAACTTCGCCAGGCCCGACAGGTCGCGCTTGACGACGCTGGAAAGCGTGGCCATGCCGAAGAAGACGAGCGCGGTGCCGGCGAAGGCCGTCATCACGAGGCCGGTGCCGTTGCCCATGCCGAGCACGACGGCGACCAGCCGCGACAGCATCAGGCCCATGAAGAACGTGAAGCCGAGCAGCACCGGAACGCCGGCGCCCGAGTTCTTGGTCTTCTCGATCGCGAACATGAAGCCGAACGCGCCGGCGAGGAAGACGATGAGGCTCAGGCCCGGTCCCATCGCCGCGGTGACGCCGGTGGCGACGCCGAGCCAGGCGCCGAGCACCGTGGGCACCATCGACAGCGCGAGCAGCCAGTAGGTGTTGCGCAGGACGCGGTTGCGTTCGGCCGCGCTGGTGACCGCCGTGCCTTGTGCGTAGGGGTTGGTCGGTTGCAGGCTTTGGTTCATGACACCTCCTCGAGGGACGATGATGAAAGGCCGGTCCCGGCGGGACGGCATAAGCGCAATTCTAGGCGGCGCTTCTGCCCGCCAACGGGCAGCGCATTCAACCCTGCCCGGCGTGGCGACATCGCCGGCGAAATTGCTATCGTCGCGGCCCATGAAGAACAAGCCCATGCTCACCCTCGAGGATTGCCGCCGCATTGCCGCCGCGGCCGAAGCGCACGCTGCGCAACACGCTTTCGCCGTGTCGATCGCGATCGTCGACGACGGCGGCCACTGGCTGTGGCTGCAGCGGCTGGACGGCGCGCCGCCGGTCTCGGCCGAGATCGCCCCGGCAAAGGCGCGCACCGCGGCAATCGGGCGGCGCGAGAGCAAGACCGACGAGGACATGATCAACCAGGGTCGCACGGCGTTCCTGAGCGCGCCGGCGCTCCAGGGCATGCTCGAAGGCGGCGTGCCGATCGTGCACGAAGGGCAATGCCTGGGTGCGGTGGGCGTGAGTGGCGTCAAATCGGCGGAGGACGTGCAGATCGCGCGCGCCGGCATCGCGGCACTGACGGCGAACATGACTGCGACGGCGAAGCCGGCGGCCTGAACGCCGCCCGCGTCACGCGTTGCGCCTGAGCAGCAGCAGGCAGCCGAGCGCGATCAGCACCGCCGAAGCGGCGGTGTGCAGCGAAGGCACCTCGCCGAAAGCGAAGTAGCCGATCAGCCCCGCCCAGACGAAGCCGGTGTACTCCACCGGCGCCAGGCGGCTGGCTTCCATGTGCCTGAGCGCCCACGTGATCGCCGACAGCCCCACCGTGGCGAAGGCGCCGACGGCAGCGATGGCCGGCAGGTCCGAGGGCGCCAACGGTTGCCATGACGCCGCCGCGGGGACCGCGGGAAGGGCCGACATGGCCAGCATCGCCAACGCCAGCATCGCCGTCGGCAGCAGGCCTTGCAGCAGCAGGAACGTGGGAATGGCGTCGTGCTGAGCCTGCCGCCGCGTCAGCACCATGACGAAGGCGAACGTGACCGCCGACGCGCCGGCGTAGAGGAGCCCGGCCAGCCGCGGCCGGCCGCTTTGCTGCAGCTCGGGCCACATCGCCACGCCCACGCTGGCGAGCCCCAGCGCGAGCGCCACCCAGATCCAGCGCGTCGGCCGCTCGCGCAGCAGCAGCATCGCCAGGAGCGCGATGAAGATCGGCGCCGTGTAGCCCATCGCCACCGCCTGCGCCAGCGCCAGCAGCGAAAGGGCGTGGAAGTACAGGCCCAGCGTCACCAGCAGCAAGGCGCTGCGGGCGAGGTGCATGCGCCATTGCGCGGCGGTGGGCATCGCCGTGCGCCACAGCGCCCAGACGACGACGGCGAAGGCCGCACCGCTGGCGAAGCGGAAGAACGACAACTGCACGGCGCCGTAGCGCAGCGCGAGGCCCTTGATCGTCGCGTCCATCGAGACGAAGGCGGCAGCGGCCAGCACGGCGGCCCACACCGGGGCGGAGGCCCACCGCAGCGGCGCGCGCCCAGTGGCCGGCGCGCGGCTCGTCGCGGAGGTCGTCATGGGCAGCGAGTCTACGGGTGGGGCGACGGATGCCTGGGCGTGCGCCTCGGAAGCGAGACGCAGGGGCATCCACGCGCGAAGCCCTGCGCACCCCGAGTGGCATCGAGGCGGCCGGTATACTTCGCCGGTTTGTCTGCCCCACGCAGCGCTCACAGCACATCCGGCCCCGGGATCCCCTCGGAACCACCCCTCGAACAGCCCCGCGGTCCCCGCGCGGCTGCCGGGCGCGGTGGCGGCGAGAGCGCTTCAACCCCGGAGTGTTTTCCTTGCCGAGCGCCCCTCCCGCCCCCTCGCTGCCCACGCCCGGCCTGCGCCCGAACCTGCCACCGGCGCTGCTGGCGCTGGCCGACGGCACGCACTTCATCGGCGTCTCCATCGGCGCGCCGGGCAGCGCCATCGCCGCACCTGCGTCGGCGGTGGGCGAGGTCGTCTTCAACACCGCACTCACCGGCTACCAGGAGATCCTCACCGACCCGAGCTACTGCCGGCAGATCGTCACGCTGACCTACCCGCACATCGGCAACACGGGGGTCAACGCCGAAGACGCCGAGTCGCTGCGCGTGCAGGCCGCCGGGCTCGTGATCAAGGACCTGCCGCTGCTGCACTCGAACTTCCGCGCCACGGCGACGTTGTCGGAGTACCTCGAGCGCGAAGGCACGGTGGCCATCGCCGGCATCGACACCCGTGCGCTGACGCGGGCGCTGCGCACGCGCGGGGCGCAGAACGGCTGCATCGTCGCGCTGCCCGCCGGCACGCAGATCGGCCAGCGGCACATCGCCGAAGCGGTGGCCATGGCGAAGGCGGCGCCGTCGATGGCGGGCCTCGACCTGGCGCAGGTGGTCAGCGCCACCGAGCCGTACGAGTGGACCGAGTCCGACTGGCAGCTCGGCCGCGGCGTCGGCCGCGTTGCCGAACCCAAGCACCGCGTCGTCGCCTACGACTACGGCGTCAAGCGCAACATCCTGCGCCTGCTGGCAAGCCGCGGGTGCCATGTCACCGTGGTGCCGGCGAAGACACCGGCCTCCGAGGTGCTGAAGCTGAAGCCCGACGGCATCTTCCTCAGCAACGGCCCCGGTGATCCGCAGCCGTGCGACTACGCGATCGAGGCCACGCGCGAACTCGTGGCGACCGGAATTCCGACCTTCGGCATCTGCCTCGGGCACCAGATCCTCGCGCTTGCCTCGGGCGCGCGCACCTTCAAGATGAAGTTCGGCCACCACGGCGCCAACCACCCGGTGAAGGACCTCGACAGCGGCCGCGTCAGCATCACGAGCCAGAACCACGGCTTCGCGGTCGATGAGGCCACGCTCGGCGCGAACCTGCGCGCCACGCACGTGAGCCTGTTCGACGGCACGCTGCAAGGCCTGGCGCGCACCGACAAGCCGGCCTTCTGCTTCCAGGGCCACCCGGAGGCGAGCCCGGGGCCGCACGACATCGGTTATCTCTTCGACCGCTTCGCGAAGCTGATGGAGGAGCGCTGATCATGGCAAAGCGCACCGACATCGACACCGTCCTCATCATCGGCGCCGGCCCGATCGTCATCGGCCAGGCCTGCGAGTTCGACTACTCCGGCGCCCAGGCCTGCAAGGCTTTGCGCGAGGAGGGCTACCGCGTCATCCTCGTCAACAGCAACCCGGCGACGATCATGACCGACCCGGAGATGGCCGACGTCACCTACGTCGAGCCGATCACCTGGCAAGTCGTCGAGCGCATCATCGGCAAGGAAGCGCCGCGCTCGGGCCGCATGGCGCTGCTGCCGACGATGGGCGGGCAGACAGCGCTCAACTGCGCGCTCGACCTGCACAAGCACGGCGTGCTCGCGCGCCACGGCGTCGAGATGATCGGCGCCAACGAGCGCGCGATCGAGAAAGCCGAGGACCGCCTCAAGTTCAAGGACGCCATGACCGGCATCGGCCTCGACTCGGCCAAGAGCGGCATCGCGCACTCGTGGGAAGAAGCGCAGGCGGTGCGCGAACGCATCGCCTCGCTCACCGGCGGCACCGGCTTCCCGGCCGTCATCCGCCCGAGCTTCACGCTCGGCGGCACAGGCGGCGGCATTGCCTACAACCCGGAGGAGTTCGAGGAGATCTGCAAGCGGGGTCTCGACCTCAGCCCGACCAACGAACTCCTCATCGAGGAGAGCCTGATCGGCTGGAAGGAGTTCGAGATGGAGGTGGTCCGCGACCGCGCGGACAACTGCATCATCGTCTGCTCGATCGAGAACCTCGACCCGATGGGCATCCACACCGGCGACTCGATCACCGTCGCGCCGGCGCAGACGCTCACCGACCGCGAATACCAGTTGATGCGCAACGCCTCGATCGCGATCCTGCGCGAGATCGGGGTGGACACCGGCGGCAGCAACGTGCAGTTCGCCGTCGACCCGAAGAGCGGGCGCATGATCGTCATCGAGATGAACCCGCGCGTCAGCCGCAGCTCGGCGCTGGCATCGAAGGCCACGGGGTTCCCGATCGCCAAGGTGGCCGCGAAGCTGGCGGTGGGCTACACGCTCGACGAACTGCGCAACGACATCACGGGCGGTGCCACTCCGGCGAGCTTCGAACCGAGCATCGACTACGTCGTCACCAAGGTGCCGCGCTTCGCGTTCGAGAAGTTCCCCGCCGCCGACCCGCACCTCACCACGCAGATGAAGAGCGTCGGCGAGGTGATGGCCATCGGCCGCACCTTCCAGGAGAGCCTGCAGAAGGCGCTGCGCGGGCTGGAGACCGGCATCGACGGCCTTTCCGAGCGCAGCCGCGAGCGCGACGAGATCGTCGACGAGATCGGCAACGCCGGCCCCGAGCGCCTGCTGTACGTGGCCGACGCGTTCCGCATCGGCATGACGCTCGACGAGGTGTTCCAGGAGACGGCGATCGATCCGTGGTTCCTGGCGCAATTGCAGGACCTCGTCGCCACCGAGCAGCGCCTGGGCGGCCGCAGCCTCGCGACGCTCGACGCCGATGACCTGCGCTGGCTGAAGGCGAAAGGGTTCTCCGACCGGCGCCTCGCCAAGCTGCTCGGCACGAACCAGCACGAAGTGCGCGCGGCGCGGCGCTCGCTCGGCGTGCGCCCGGTCTACAAGCGGGTGGACACCTGCGCGGCCGAGTTCGCCACGCAGACGGCGTACATGTACAGCACCTACGACGCCGAGTGCGAAGCCGAGCCGACGTCGCGGCGCAAGATCATGGTGCTGGGCGGCGGCCCCAACCGCATCGGCCAGGGCATCGAGTTCGACTACTGCTGCGTGCACGCGGCGCTCGCGATGCGCGAAGACGGGTCTTCGAGACCATCATGGTCAACTGCAACCCGAGACGGTCTCGACCGACTACGACACGAGCGACCGCCTGTACTTCGAGCCGGTGACGCTGGAAGACGTGCTCGAGATCGTCGACAAGGAGAAACCTTTCGGCGTCATCGTCCAGTACGGCGGCCAGACGCCGCTGAAGCTGGCGCTCGACCTCGAACGCGCCGGCGTGCCGATCATCGGCACCAGCCCCGACAGCATCGACATCGCCGAGGACCGCGAGCGTTTCCAGAAGCTGCTCATTGACCTCGGGCTCAAGCAGCCGCCCAACCGCACCGCGCGCACCGAAGACGCGGCGCTGGCGATGGCGCACGAGATCGGCTACCCGCTCGTCGTGCGCCCGAGCTACGTGCTCGGCGGCCGCGCGATGGAGATCGTGCACGGCGACAAGGACCTCGAGCGCTACATGCGCGAAGCCGTGCGCGTCAGCGAGAAGAGCCCGGTGCTGCTCGACCGCTTCCTCGACGACGCGATCGAGGTCGACGTCGACTGCCTCTGCGACGGCAGCGAAGTCATCATCGGCGGCATCATGGAGCACGTGGAAGCCGCCGGCATCCACAGCGGCGACTCGGCCTGTTCGCTGCCGCCGTACACGCTGAGCGAGGCGCTGCAGGACGAGATGCGCCGCCAGTCCACGCTGATGGCCAAGGCGCTGAAGGTCGTGGGGCTGATGAACGTGCAGTTCGCCATCCAGGGCGAAGGTGACGCGGCGGTCGTCTACGTGCTCGAAGTGAACCCGCGCGCCAGCCGCACGGTGCCCTACGTCAGCAAGGCCACCGGGCAGCCGCTGGCGAAGATCGCCGCCCGCTGCATGGCCGGCACGAAGCTCGCCGAGCAGAAGGACGCCGGCGGCCGCACGCCGCGCGAGATCGTGCCGCCGTACTTCAGTGTCAAGGAGGCGGTGTTCCCGTTCAACAAGTTCCCGGGTGTCGACCCGGTGCTCGGCCCCGAGATGCGCTCCACCGGCGAGGTGATGGGCGTCGGCCGCACTTTCGGCGAAGCGATGCTGAAGAGCCAGCTCGGTGCCGGTTCGCGCCTGCCGGAGAAGGGCGCCGTCGTCATCACCGTGAAGAACAGCGACAAGGCGCGCGCGGTGGCGGTGGCGCGCGACATGGCGGCGATGGGCTATCAGGTGGTTGCCACGCGCGGCACCGCGGCGGCCATCGCCGCGGCCGGCGTGCCGGCGCGCGTGGTCAACAAGGTCAAGGAAGGGCGGCCGCACATCGGCGACATGGTGAAGGCGGGCGAGATCCAGCTCGTCTACACCACGGTCGACGAGACGCGCCAGGCGATCGCCGACACGCGCCACATCCGCACCGTGTCGCTGGCCAACCGCATCACCTACTACACGACGATGGCCGGCAGCGAAGCGGCCACCGAGGCGATCAAGCACCAGCAGGACGCCGGCAGCAAGCTCTCGGTGATGTCGCTGCAGGAACTGCACGCCGAACTGCAATAGGTCGTCGCCCGCGCGCTGAGCTAGACTCGCCGCACCGCTTCCGCCGCAGCCTCGCCCGTCCGGACCACCGGAGGGCGCTGCGGCGGATTCACTTTGTCCGCGCCTTGCGCGCATTGCTACCTTGCCGACCATGTCCACGATCCCCCTCACGCGCCGCGGCGCCGAGAAGCTCAAGGCCGAACTGCACCGCTTGAAGACGGTGGAAAGGCACGCCGTGATCCAGGCCATCGCCGAGGCAAGGGCACAAGGCGACCTGTCGGAGAACGCCGAGTACGACGCGGCCAAGGACAAGCAGGGCTTCATCGAAGGCCGCATCAAGGAACTCGAGAACAAGCTCGCCGGCGCCAAGGTCATCGACCCGGCCGAGGTCGATGCCGGCGGCAAGGTCGTCTTCGGCGCCACCGTCGACCTCGAGGAGGAAGACAGCGGCGCCAAGGCCACCTACCAGATCGTCGGCGACGACGAGGCCGACCTGAAGCTCGGGCTCATCTCGATCTCCAGCCCGATCGCACGCGCGCTCATCGGCAAGGAGGCGGGCGACGTGGCCGAAGTGCAGGCGCCCGGCGGGCTCAAGCACTGGGAGATCGTCGACGTCCGCTACGTTTGACCGTTCGGCGGGCGCAGGTCCGGGCGCGACGGAGATGACGGCGAGGGGCGCAAGAACGACGGCCGCGGATCGGCTGCAGCGGCTGCTGCCGGCCTTCTGGGCCGGGGCGCTGGTGTGCATCGGTGCCATCGCGACGCCGGCGCCGTTCGCCGCTTGTGGCCGTGGCCGACGCCAGGCGCGTGGTGGCGCGTGTGCTGGCGAACGAAGGCTACGCAGGCATCGTGCTCGGCGTCATCGTGCTGCTGCTCGAACGCCGCGCGGCGAATCGGGCTGCGCCGACAGCGACAGTGATCCCGCCAGCGACGACGCCGGTTTCGACGCCTCAGTACCAGCGCCGGCATGGTGCGCCTGGCGCTGGGGCGATCTTCTGCACCGTGCTCGGCTACTTCGCCATCCAGCCGCTGCTGCCGGCGGCGCGCGCCGGGCAGGGCGCTCAGCTTCGCGCAACTGCACGGGGCGAGCACGGCGTGCTTCGTCATGAAGGTGCTGCTCGTGCTGGCGCTGGCGTGGCGCAACGCCAGCGCGGTGGCTCCTGCAGGCGCAACGGCCGCAGCGGGGACAGCACCGGTCAGGCCGTCTTCTTGATGCTCGCCGCGCGCCTTGGCGCGCTTGATCTTGCCGCCGGCGATGACGCGCTCGTTGCCGAACACCTTCACCTTGCGCACGGTGGCGCGGTGGTTGCGCTCTTGGAAAACGACACCAGTTTCACCGTGCGCGGGCCGGCGCCGCGGTCTTCGCGCGCGGCCTTTTCCTTCAGTGCCGGCAGGCGCCGCAGCACGAGCAGCTTGCCGATGTGTTGCACCGGGGCCGCTTCGAGCCGGCCGGCGAGTTCGCCAGTCGTCTCGCGCGCCTCGCGGTCTTCGGCGAACACGCGCACCACCAGTAGAGCCGTGCGCGGCCAGCGCCATCGACGGCCTTCACCACCCGCGTCGCTCAAGCCCTCGGCGCCCACCATCACCACGGGATCGAGGTGGTGTGCATCCGGCGCGGTGCTGGCGGCGCTCGGCGGCGCTCAGGGCGAGGGCAGGCATCGGCCTGTCGACGAGGAAGCCATCGATCGACGCGAGGCCATCGACGCCAGACTGCAAGCCGCCCGCCGAAGGTCCGGACAACGAAGAGCAAGAAGGTCAACCGGGCACGGCTGCTGACCATGTCACCGACCCCTACGTTCGCCGCGCGCCGGAGGAGGGCTACCGCGCGCGCGCTGCCTACAAGCTGATCGAGATCGACGGGCGCTCGGCGGCACGTGCTCGAAGCCCAGGCGACGGTGGTGGTGGACCTCGGCGCCGTGCCCGGCGCCTGGGTGGTCGTGCGCCGCCGTTTCGCCCAGAAGGCGCCGCGGTCGGCACGCTGCCGGGCACGCTGATCGCGCTGGACGTGCTGGAGTTCGAGCCGATCGAAGGCGTGACCTTCATCCAGGGCGACTTCCGCGAAGACGAGGTGCTCGGTCGGTTGCACGACAGCGAACTCGCCGGGCGTCCGGTGGACGTGGTGCTGTCGGACATGGCGCCCAACCTGTCGGGCATCGAGTCGTCGGACGCGGCGCGCATCGCGCACCTCGTCGAACTCGCCGTGGAGTTCGCCTGCTCGCACCTGAAGCCGCAGGGCGCGCTCCTGGCCAAGACCTTCCACGGCAGCGGCTACAGCCAGCAGGTGAAGCTCTTCAAGGAGCGCTTCCGGGTCGTCAAGGCGATCAAGCCGAAGGCGTCGCGCGACAAGTCGGCCGAAACCTTCCTCGTCGGGCTCGGGCTGAAGGCTCCCCCCGTCGGAGGAGCCGGTGCGAAGGGCTCGTGAGCGCGGCCGCGTCCGGCTTCGG
Organism: Rubrivivax sp.; assembly: GCA_046348035.1. Classification (GTDB taxonomy): domain Bacteria; phylum Pseudomonadota; class Gammaproteobacteria; order Burkholderiales; family Burkholderiaceae_C; genus Rubrivivax. Next base: position 20,503 of record JAXMEZ010000064.1, read on the forward strand.
ATGCGGGTCATCGGCGCGTGTCCGGGACCCTTGCCGTGACGCAAATTGGCACGCATTTGTCCTTCGCATCGAAAGCTCCGCCGCCTGCGACCGGAATCTTGCGTGACCTAGAATCGCCCCTACATGGAGCCTCGAAGCTCCTCCCCCTGGCGCCCGCTGGGGCGCATGTCTTCGGAGGGGTGAAACCGCACGGCCTTGTGTCCGTGAAGGAGCCGCATTGAACAACCAATGGTTCTCCAAAGTCGCTGTCTGGCTGGTGATCGCGCTCGTTCTGTTCACCGTGTTCAAGCAGTTCGACCGCGGTGCCACGACCGGTAACCACGTCGCCTACTCCGACTTCCTGGAGGAAGTGCGCAACAAGCGCATCAAGCAGGTCACGTTGCAGGAAAGCCCCGGCGGCGGCACCGAGATCATCGCCGTCACCAACGAGGACAAGCGCATCCGCAGCACCGCGACGTACCTCGACCGCGGCCTCGTCGGCGACCTCATCAACAACGGCGTCAAGTTCGACGTCCGCGCCCGCGAGGAGCCCTCGATCCTGATGAGCATCCTCATCAGCTGGGGGCCGATGCTGTTGCTGATCGGCGTCTGGGTCTACTTCATGCGCCAGATGCAGGGCGGCGGCAAGGGCGGCGCCTTCAGCTTCGGCAAGAGCAAGGCGCGCATGCTCGACGAAGCCAACAACACCACCACCTTCGCCGACGTCGCGGGCTGCGACGAGGCCAAGGAAGAGGTGCATGAACTCGTCGACTTCCTCCGCGACCCGCAGAAGTTCCAGAAGCTCGGCGGCCGCATCCCGC
>JAXMEZ010000065.1:0-20242 GCA_046348035.1 Rubrivivax sp.
GCAATGCCCACGCTGAAGTGCAGACGGAACTTGCGCAACTCGCGCCCGTAGGCCACGTCCAGCCGAAGCGGCCCCACCGGGCTGCGCCAGCGCACGCCGACGCCGTAGCCGAGCGCCGGTTGCAGGTTGCTGAAGCTGTCGGCGGCGTTGCCGGCGTCGACGAACACCGCCCCCCACATCGAAGGCAGGTTGGCGCTGAACGGGCGCGCCAGTTCGACGCTGGTGGTGAAGAGCACGTCGCCGCTGCCGACGACGCCGTTGGTCAGCGGCCCAAGGCTGCGGTAGCCGTAGCCGCGCACCGAGTCGTCGCCGCCGGCGCGGAAGCGCTGCGAGTCCGGCGGCACGATGTTGCCGTCCTTGAAGACCTTGCCCAGTTCCACCCGCGCCTGCCCGTACCACGATTGCCCGAGCGGCAGGTAGCCGGTGAGGCGGAAGTAGGCGCGCGAGAACGGCCCCGTCTCGGCGTTGGTGGCGTGCGAACGGCCGAGGCCCACCTGGCCGGCGAAGGTGAAGCCTTGCGTGGGCAGCACGACGCTGTCGAGCTCGCGCCACACGCCGTGGTAGTTGATCGACAACGCGATGGCGCGCGTCGTCTCGAGATCGGTCTCGCGCTTGGCCCGTTCGGCTTCGACGAAGTACAGGCGCTCGATGCGCCCGAGGTCCACCGTGCGCCCCAGGCGCAGGCGCTGCGACAGCACGATGTCGGCGTCGCCCTTGAGCCACTCGACGGTGCCGCCGAGCAGGGCGCGGTAGAGGTCGTCGCCGGGGTGGGTGCTGATCTCGCCTTCCCACGCCTGGCGCTTCTCGCCGTACTCGGCCTTGTTGCGCGAGGTGGCGGCGAAGCCGAAGACGCGCCGGTAAACGTGCGTGACGGTGGCCCGCGCGCCGGTGTTGGCCGAGATGCCGATGCCGAAGGTGTAGTCCTGCAGCGGCGCCTCGTGCAGGCGGGCCACGACGTTGGCCTCGCCGGCCGTGGCCGGGTCGGCGGTGTCGAGCGTGACGTTGACGCTGGCGAAGAGGCCCACCTTCTGCAGCCGCTCCTGGAAGTCGAGCAGCAGCGTCTCGGTGACCGGCGCGCCGCGCCGCGCCGCGAGCAGGTTGTGCACCGTCTGCGCGTCCTGCTGCGACAGGCCCTCGACGACGAGGTTGCCCAGGCGAAACAGCGGCCCGCTGTCGGCGGACATGAACAGGCGCACCTCGTTGCGCTCGCGGTCGACCTGCGCCGCGGTGCCGCTCCAGATGGCCAGCGCGTAGCCGGCGGCGCGCAAGCGCGCCAGCGCCTGCGTCTTCGCCTGGCTCCAGGCGGCGTTGCTGAACTCCTCGCCCGGCGGCAGCGCCCAGGCGGCGCGCAGGTCGTCGCGCACCTTGGCGGCATAGGCGTCGCCCGCGGCGGCGTCGCGCTCGAGGTCGCCCTCGAACTCGAACGTCAGGCGCGAGATGCGCGAGCGCGGGCCGGTGGTAACCACCATGCGCACGTGGTCGGGCACGCCGGCGGTGCGCCGGGGCTGGCGCTGCAGCACGACGCGGGCGTTGAAGTAGCCCTCGGTCTGCAGCAGCTCGCGCGCCTGCGCCGGTGCGGCGTCGATCAGGCGCGACCACTCGGCTTCATCGACTTCCTCGCGCGCGAGGCGGCCCAGGCGCACGACGTCGAGGTGGCGTTCGAGAAGATCCTTCAGCGGCTTGGGCGCCTCGATGTCGACGACGACGCCCAGCGTCGCGCTGCCTTGCGCCGCTTCGCCGGGCGTGACGAGCACGTGGCTGTCGGCGGCCGTGGCGGCGGCGTCGGGTTCGAGGCCGATGAGGCGGCCTTCGGCGTCGTATTGCGGCCGCGCCTCGCGAGGCAGCGCGGAAGGGGCCGATGCCGGCGCTGCCGCCGATGCGGGCGCGGATGCGGGCGATGCAGGTGCCGATGCGGCCCGCGTCGCGGGCAGCGCGATGGGGGGCGTGGCCGCCGCCACCACCGGCGAAGCGGTGGCCGAGGGCTGCGGCTCGCGGGTGACGGCGGCGCACCCGGCCAGCAGCGCGGCAGCAGCCAACAGCACGAGGGCCGACAGCAGTGCCGACATCAACGCTGAAGTCAGGGCCGATGCCGGCGCGGCTCCGGGCACGAAGCGATGGCGCGCTGGCGCGGGGGCGGAAGTCACGTCCAACGCTCGAGGTCGATATGCCGGGCCGGTGCCGCCGGACGTGGGGCGTCACGGGCTTTGGGCTCAGGCGGGTGCGTATTCTGGCCGCATCGGCGGGGGTGCCCGGGCAAGCGCGTCGCCTGAGTGCCGGGCGGGCGCGGCGGGACCTCCGGCGGAGGTAGGCAGCGCCGGGGCCAACCGGGGAAGGCGGGCCGCCGAGCGGTTAGATTCGCGGCCGAGATGCAAACCGACACGCGCGCCCTCCTGCTCACCGACGTCGTGGACAGCACGAAGATGGCCGCGCGCATCGGCGACGCGGCGATGGCAGCGCTGTGGGCGGCGCACGACCGCGTCGCGCGCGACCTGCTGCCGCAGCACGGCGGGCGCGAGATCGACAAGACCGACGGCATGCTGCTGATGTTCGACACCGCTGCGCCGGCGGTGGCCTACGCGGTGGCCTACCAGCGCGCGCTGGCGACGCTGCCGACGCCGCTTTCGGCGCGCGCCGGGCTGCACGTGGGGCCGGTGATCCTGCGCGAGAACAGCGCCGAGGACGTGGCGCGCGGCGCCAAGCCGATCGAGGTCGATGGCCTGGCCAAGCCCACCGCCGCGCGCGTGATGTCGATGGCCCGCGGCGGCCAGGTGCTGCTGACGCCCGAGGCGCGCGCCGCGCTCGGCGCGGGCGACAACGGCGCCGCGGGCGCCTGGCGCACCACCTCGCACGGGCACTGGTCGTTGAAGGGCCTCACCGATCCGATCGAGGTGTTCGAGGTCGGCGACGAAGGCACCGAGTTCCGCCTGCCCGAGGAAGGCGAGAAGGCGCACCGCATGGTGCGCTCCGGCGAGCGCTGGGTGCCGGTGAGCGCGCTGCCGAACAACCTGCCGCCGCAGCGCTCGAGCTTCGTCGGCCGCGAAACCGAGATGAAGGAGATCCAGGCGCTGCTCGACGAGGCGGCGCTGGTCACGGTGCTCGGCATGGGGGGCCTGGGCAAGACGCGGATCACGCTGCAGGTGGCCGCCGAGCGGCTGCCGCGCTACCCGGACGGCGCCTGGTTCGTCGACCTCTCGGCCGTCAGCGACGAGACGCTCGTCGTCAACGCGCTGGCGCGCACGCTCGACATCTTCGAGGAGCCGGGCCGGCCGCTGCTGGCCACCGTGTGCGCCTGGCTGAAGACGCGGCGCCTGCTGATCGTGCTCGACAACTGCGAGCACGTCGTCGGCGCAGCGGCCGAGCTGGCCGACGCCATCCTCGGCCAGGCCGGCGGCGTGCAGTTGCTCGCTTCGAGCCGCGAGTTGCTCGACGTGCCCGGCGAGCAGAGCTACCCGATCCACCCGCTGCCGCTGCCGCCTCGCGACGCCGGGCTCGACGCGCTGCTGCAATCGTCGGCCGTGCGCATGTTCGCCGAGCGCGCCAAGGCGCAGCGGCCTTCGTTCGAGCTGCAGGCGCAGGACCCGGCGCAGCTGGCGGAACTGGTGACGCGGCTCGAAGGCATTCCGCTGGCGATCGAACTCGCCGCGGCGCGGCTGCGCACGCTGTCGATCCCCGAGATCCTCGCCGGCCTGGAGGACCGCTACCAGCTGCTGGCCGGCGGCAGCCGCGTGCTGCAGAAGCGCCAGCAGACGCTGCGCGCGCTGGTGGACTGGTCGTACGACATGCTCGAAGCCGATGAGAAGCAGGTGCTGGCGCGGCTGTCGGTGTTCGCCGGCGGCTTCGACGGCGCGGCAGCGGCGGCGGTGTGCGCCGACGACAAGCTGCCGGGCAAGCGCATTCCGGAGCTGCTGGCTTCGCTGCTGCAGAAGTCGCTCGCCTGGCGCGACGGCGAGCACGCGGCCTCGCGCTACCGCATGCTGGAGACGATCCGCGACTACGCGCGCGAGAAGCTGGCCGAACAGGACAACGCCGCCGCGGCGACGGCCGAGCGCCACTGCGCCCACTACTTCGCGCTGGCGAAGGAAGCGGCGCGCAGCATGCATGGCGCCGAGCAGGCGCGCTGGGTGCGGCGGCTCGAGGACGAGCTGGAGAACCTGCGCGCGGCGGTGCAATGCGCGCTCAACGGCGGCACCGACCCGATGATCGCGGTCAAGCTGCCGGTGGCTTTGCAGCAGTTCTGGATCCAGCGCGGCTACGCCGGCGAAGGCCGCAAGCTCGTGCACGCGGCGCTGGCGCTGCCGGCGATCCAGGGGTCGGACATGGCGCGCGCGCACGCGCTGTACACCGAGGCGGCGCTGGCCAGCGACGGCCAGGGCGACCATGTGGCGGCGCGGCAGATGCTGGAGACGTGCCTCGAACTGCGCCGCGGCCTCGGCGACCCGGTGTGGGTGGCCGCGACGCTGTCGACGCTGGCGCAGGTGCGGCTGCAGGCCGGCGACGTGAACGGCGCCGCGGCGTGCGAGAACGAGGCGCTCGAACTCTTCGCCGCCGGCGGCGACCGCTACGGCCAGGCGCTCGGCTGGCTGCACCGCGGCCAGATCCACCTGTGGGCCGGCAACGCCGCCGGTGCCCTGACCGATCTCGAAGAAGCGCTGACGCACGCGCGCGCCGCCGGCAACCGCGAGGTCGAAGCCGAGTGCGAACTGGCCACGGCGCAGGCGCAGCTCCTGCGCGAGCAGACGGGCGCCGCCAACGAAGCGGTGCAGCGCTCGCTGAAGGTGTGCAAGGACGCCGCCGACAAGCGCGGCGAAGCGACCGCCACCTGGTGGCTGGGCCGCATCGCGCTGCGCTCGGGCGATGCCGAGACAGCGCGCGCGCTGCTGCCGAAGTCGCTGCGCGAGCTGCAGTCGCACGACATGCGCGCGCAGATGCTCGGCTGCCTGGACGACATGGCGCTCCTGCTGGCGCTGGAAGGCACGCCCGCGGCGGCGCTGGAGCTGGCGGTGGCCGCCGACCAGGCGCGCGGGCGGCTGCTGCTCAACCGCGCGCCGCGCGAGGAGCAGCGCTGGCGCGACCGGCTGCGCGAGATCTGGAATTCGTTGCCCGAAGCGGTGGCCGAATCGGCCAGCGAAAGCGGCCGCGGCCTCGAGACCGACGACGCGCTGCGCGCTGCGCTGGACGACGGTGGCCGCGCTGGCGGCGGCACGCCACGCTGAACCGGGACCCGCAAAGCGAACGACCCGGGTGGTTGGCCCGGGTCGTCGTGTTTTGAGTACTGCGGGCTACTGCGCCGCGTTGCGACGGCGGCGGATACCGACGCCGGCGCCGGCAGCGAGCGCCACGCCCACGAGGCCGAGGCTGGCCGGCTCGGGAACGCGCGTGATGGTGAACTCGGGGCGGAAGTTGACGTTGTCGTTGAAGCCGCCCAGGTGGCAGGAGCCCGACGTGGTCGACTCGACCGAAACGGCATGCGAGTAGGTGTGGCTACTGCAGTTCCAATGCGCCAGGCGCGGACCGTCGAGCGTGAAGATGAGCTGGAAGAACGTCGAGGTGTTGACGCCGAAGGCGCTGAAGCCCGCGGCCATGAGCTGCGACGGCGTCGTCAGCACCTGCTCGAGCGCGCCGCTGTCGTACTCCAGGCCGATGACGTTCAGGTACAGCCAGCTCGACGTGAAGTTCAGCGTGTTCAGCGTGCTGTTGTCCGAGAGGTCGTAGAACTCGACCTGCGCGTTCGTCACTGTGGCCGCGCCGCCGCAGCCGCCCCACGCGAGGGGCAGCGCGTTGAGCACCAGCGCGTCGCCGGCGGGCACGCACGAATCGGGCACGAAGTAGTCTGCCGTGCCGCGCCAGCCGAGGCCTGCGAACGCCGCTCCATACGCCGGATCCCATACGCCGTGGTAGACGGCCGCATTCGCGGACGACCCGAAACCGACGACAGCCGCGGCCACGAGCAACCGGCGCAGCGAGGAAAGGGCACGTGGGAACATGGCAAGAACCTCCGCTAGCGACTGCTCGTTGTGGCAGTGACTGCGCGTAACTGTAGGTGTGCAGGGCGGTCCTCGCGCACACCCGACTCAGGGGTCCGCCAACGATGGCGCACGATCGAAGCGGCGGATCCGTGAAGGACTGCGCAGCCGCTTTTGTGCGGGGCGCGCGAATGGGCGATTCAGTTCGATCGAGCGGTGCCGAGGCACCGCAAGGCCGCGCGAACGGGGGGTGCGGCCATGCACGGCCTCGCCCGCCGGTGCGCTGTCAAAGCGCTTGCGCTCCCTCTGCCTTCCCGAGAGCCTTGTCGAATGTCCCCAGCGGCAGGTGGCCGGCCTTGCGCGCCGTCTCGAGCACCACGCAATCGGAGAAACCCAGTGACGGCCGGCCGCGGAACTTGTCGAGGGCCGACCTCACGACATCGGCATCCTGAATCGTCAGGCTCTCGTGATCGAGCAGCAATTCGACTGCCTTGGCAAGCTGGGCGGGTGTGCGTTCATGGACGGCGTCCAGGACCCACAGCGTCTCTGCCAGTACGAGATGCGAAACCCATGCGCCGGGTGCCACGAACGCCTCTGCCGCCTCGACCTGCCGTGCGTCGTCGCGTACGAGAAGGCGCACCAGGAGGTTGGTGTCAACGGCGCGCATGCTTCTTGCGCACGTAGGCGCGGATGCCTTCCTTGACGGTGCTTCGGGGCTTCGGCGCGCCTTCGGCGAAGAGCGCGGCGTGGATCTCGCTGGAGCTGTGCTTGCCGGCCCGCCGCACGACGATCTCGTCATCGCGCTCATCCCACTCCACCATCGAGCCCGGCCCGATGCCCAGCTTCTTGCGGACTTCGGCCGGAATCGAGATCTGTCCTTGAGCGGTGAGCTTGGATTGGGCGAGAGCCATGGCGGCACATTACCCGGGTAATGTCATCCTGTCAACCGGCGCACGAGGCGGCCGGCGCCATGCCCGCGCCCTACTTGCTCAGCAGCCGCATCGCCCCTTCGAGCCCCGCCAGCGTCAGCGGGAACATGCGCTGGTTCATCAGCTGCTGCACGATGGCGATGCTCTGCCGGTACCCCCACACGCCTTGCGGCTCGGGGTTGATCCAGGCGAACTTCGGGAACGCGTGCGTCAGGCGCTGCAGCCACTCGGCGCCCGGCTCCTCGTTGTTGTATTCGACACTGCCGCCGGGCTGCAGGATCTCGTACGGGCTCATCGTCGCGTCGCCGACGAACAGCAGCTTGTAGTCCTTGTTGTACTTGCGGATCACGTCCCAGGTCGGGAACTTCTCGCTGTAGCGGCGGCGGTTGTTCTTCCACATGAAGTCGTAGACGCAGTTGTGGAAGTAATAGAACTCGAGGTGCTTGAACTCGCTCTTGGCGGCGCTGAACATCTCCTCGACGCGGTGGATGTGCTCGTCCATCGTGCCGCCCACGTCCATCAGCAGCAGCACCTTCACCTTGTTGTGACGCTCCGGCACCATCTTGATGTCCAGCCAGCCGGCGTTCGCCGCGGTGCTGCGGATGGTGTCGTCGAGATCCAGCTCTTCTTCCGCGCCCTCGCGCGCGAAGCGGCGCAGGCGGCGCAGCGCGACCTTGATGTTGCGCGTGCCGAGCTCGAGCTGGTCGTCGTAGTCCTTGTACTGACGCTGGTCCCAGACCTTCACCGCGCTGCGGTTGCGGCCCTTGTCCTGGCCGATGCGGATGCCCTGCGGGTTGTAGCCGTAGGCGCCGAAGGGGCTGGTGCCGCCGGTGCCTATCCACTTGCTGCCGCCCTCGTGGCGCTCCTTCTGCTCCTCGAAGCGCTTCTTGAGCGTCTCCATCAGCTCGTCCCAGCCCATCTTCTCGATGGCGGCCTTCTCCTCGGCGCGACAGCTCGAGCTCGAGCGTCTTCTTCAGCCACTCCAGCGGGATGTCCTGCGTGAAGTCGGCCAGCAGTTCGACGCCATTGAAGTAGGCCGAGAACGCGCGGTCGAACTTGTCGAACTGCGCTTCGTCCTTGACCAGCGCGCTGCGCGCCAGGTAGTAGAACTTGTCGATCGTCGGCGGGCCGGAGTCGTCGTCGATGACGCCGGCGCGCAGCGCCTCCAGCAGCATCAGGTACTCCTTGACAGTGACCTTCAGCTTGGCCGAGCGCAGCGTGTAGAAGAACTGGATCAGCATGGGGGGCCCGCGGCTTGGTTGCGGGGCCCCATTCTGAGGCCTGAGGCGGAGCCGTTCAGCCGACGAGCAGCCTCCAGGTCCACACGACCGCGATCACCATCTGCACGCAGAAGGCGGCGAAGCGGATGTTGACCGCCGGCACGCTGGTCGAGGCGATGTGCACGCTCGATTGCAGTACGCGCGCACCCAGCAGCCACGGCGCCAGCGCGTCGGTGATGCCCGTGCGCTGCGTGGCCAGCGCCAGCAGCAACAGGCCGCCGAAGAGCGGCAGGCCTTCGATGCAGTTGGCATGCGCGCGGGCCAGCCGCTGCATGAAGGGCGACAGGTTGGCGTTGTCGGGGCGGAACTCGTTGGGCGCCACGCGGCCGCGCGCCACCCAGGCGACCCGCAACACCTCCATCGCCACCAGCAGCAGCAAGGTCCAGGCGAGCAGGCCGGCGAGCACGAAGGCGGAAGGCGTGTTCATGCAGCTCCTTTGCGTCGGGGGCCCGTTCACATCGAGAGGTGCGATGGTAGTGGCGCGGCGCACACGAAAGCGCGCGCCTTGACGCTCTTCAAGGCGGTGCCGTCTCGTCCGGCGCATCGTGCCCGGATGATCGAAACCACTCATCCTGCCGCGGCGCCGGTCCGTGCGGCTTTGCCCTCGTTGCTGCTCGGGGCGCTGGCCGTGGCCGCGGCGCTCTTCGTCGCATTGCCGGGCCACGCGGCCGAGCCGGCGAAGGAGCCGGCGAAGAAGCGTGCCGCCGACCCGAACGCCGGCACGCCGGTGCAAGTGACGCCGGAGATGACCGGCGCCGGCATCGTCAGCAGCGGCGTCGTGCTGCCCAAGCCCCCGCCCGTCACCGGCAACCGCCGGAAGCCCGTGGCCTCGTGGGGCAAGCCGCTGCCGTACCCGATCCTCATCGCCGACCGGCGCAACAACCGCCTCATCGAGGTGACGCCCGACAAGCGCATCGTCTGGGAGCTGCCGTCGCCCAACCTCAAGCTGTACCGCGGCAACGAGGACGTGAACTTCTCGCCCGACGGCACGCAGCTCGCGGTGAGCGAGGAAGACAACTACGACCTGCACATCGTCGACTACGAAACGCGCACGATCACGTGGACCTTCGGCGTGCCTGACGTGCGCGGCAAGGGCCCCGCGCACCTGAATTACCCCGACGACGCGCACCTGCTGGAAGACGGCAAGTTCCTCACCGCCGACATCCGCAACTGCCGCGTGCTGATCATCGACCCGAAGACGAGCCAGATCGCCACGCAGTGGGGCAAGACCGGCCAGTGCAAGCACGACCCGCCGCACACGCTGGCCTGGCCCAACGGCGCCACGCCGATGGACAACGGCGACATCCTCGTCACCGAGATCACCGACGCGTGGATCTCGCGCATCACGCGCGAGGGCCAGGTCGTGTGGAGCCGGCGCGCGCCCAACGTGCGCTACCCGTCGGACGCGTTTCCCACGGTCGACGGCAAGCAGGTGATCCTCGCCGACTTCAGCAAGCCCGGCCGCGTCGTCATCTTCGACCCCGCCACGGGCAAGCGCACGTGGGAGTACTTCGTCAAGGAAGGCGAGGGCGCGCTCGACCATCCGTCGCTGGCGCGCGAGTTGCCCGACACCGGCGACATCCTCGTCGTGGACGACCTGCGCGACCGCATCGTCGTCATCGACCGCCAGACCAAGCGGATCATCTGGCAGTACGGCGTCACCGACACCAAGGGCCACGCGCCGGGGTACCTCAACTACCCCGACGGCCTCGACCTCGACGTGTTCCGCGACTGGAAGGCGGCGCTGCAGGGGCAGCCGCCGTCGTCATCTGCGACGACGCCTGCATCTTCGCCGACCTCGGCACCGCGCTGAGGCGCTGGCGGCTCTAGCGGCTCTAGCGGCACTAGTGCAGCAACACGCAAGTAACGGAACATGAGTACAGTTCGGCTATCGCTGCTCGATAGACGGAGGTGTACCCATGCGCCAAACGGAACTTCACCTCAGCGACGAAGACCGCGTGGTGGTCAACGAGATCCGGAGCAAAGGGCTGCATCACAGTCGCGAAGTCAATCGAGCGCACATGTTGGCGTGCCTGGACCAGGGTGTGCCAGAGGCGCAGATCATGGCGGTGCTCGGCGTCGGACGTACGGCGCTGTGGCGCACTCGCGCTGCGTACCTGGATGGTGGGCTGCAGTTGGCGCTGTTCGATGTGCCCCGCCCGGGACGTCCTCGAACGTACGACACCGATGCCGAAGCCCAGGTGACGGCCCTGGCCTGCTCCGCACCTCCCCAAGGACGCAAGCGTTGGACGATGGTCGAGTTGGAACGGGCGGCGCGGCGCGAGCCGGGTTTGGACAGACTGAGCCGCGAGACCGTGCGCCGCATGCTCAAAAAAACTGCCTCAAACCTTGGCGGTTCGTGATGTGGTGCGTGGGCGAACTCACGCTGGAGTACCGCCGGCGAATGTACGAACTGCTGGACCTGTACGCCCGGCCCTTCGATGCTCGCGAGCCGGTCGTCTGCGTCGACGAGAAGAGCCTGCAATTGCTGGCCCACAGCCGTGCCCCGCTGCCCATGGGGCCGGGCGCGCCGGCCAAGATCGACTACGAATACGTCCGCGGCGGCACCACCAACCTGTTCGTAGCTGTCGAACCCAAAGCCGGGCACCGCGAGGTCAGCGTCACGCAGCAACGCGGCAAAGCCGACTTCGTCGCGTTCGTCACCTCGCTGCTGGCGGGAACGTACGCGTCGGCCCGCTGCGTTCACATCGTGCTGGACAACTTGAACATTCACTTCAGGAAGTCCTTCGAGGATGTCCTTGGTCGCCACGCCGCCAATCGCCTCCTGCGTCGAGTGCAGTTCCACCACACGCCCAAGCACGCGAGCTGGCTGAACATGGCGGAGATCGAAATCGGCATCCTCAATCGTCAGTGCTTGGATCGCCGGCTCCCCGATCGGCCAACCCTTCGCCGCGAGGTCAACCTCTGGCAGCGCGCCCGCAATACCGCGGGCGCGACCATCGATTGGACCTTCACGCGCCAGGATGCTGATCGCAAGCTGGGGCGTCACTACGTTCCGATAGTTACGTGTTGATGTACTAGCGACACTCGCGGCACAGGAACTCGGCTTCTTCGCGGCTGATCGTCTGCCGCGAGGCTTTCTCGCGAATGGCCGTGCAGCGGGCCCGCTGGTCGCGTGCTCGGCCGGCCGCCTCTCCCGGCGTGGTGGAAGAAGGAACAGGCCGCGCCGCCGGGCGTGAGGCGCCCTCGCGCGGCAATGGTGAAGCGGCAGAGGCCGCGCCTGCAACGGCGTCGCCTTGTGCCGGCAGATCGGCGCCGCCGGCAACGAACGTCGTGCGGGCCGAACAGGCGCCACGCCCCGGCCAGTGGCAGCCGCTGCGGCACCGGCCAGGCCGATGACAGCGAAGCGGCGCGGCGATGACGGCGACGACGGCGCAGGTGGTTGCGCCGCCGCGCCGCGGCAACTGGTAGCTGCAGCCGCTCGGCTGGCACAACGGCGCACCTTGCAGCGCGCGCTGCGGCGCGAGCTGCTGCAACGGCCGCTGCGCCGCGGGCGGTTGCTGCGGCTGTCGAAGCGGCTGTTGCTGGATCGGCGGTTGTCGCGGCGGTTGCTGCAATGGTGGCCGCTGTGGCATTTGCTGTTGCAGCGGCCGCTGCGGTGCTTGCAGCGGACGGCGCCGGCCGCGCCGAGGCAGGCGGCATTGCGGGCGCAACGGGCGCGGGCCGCCAGTCGTCGAGCCCGATGTCGACATCGCGCGCGCGTGCCGCCGCGGCTGGAACGACGGCGGTGGCCGGCACCGGCGCTGCGGCGCCGGCGCGGGCGCGGGCGGCGACAGCGGCAACGGCCCATCGGCATCGAGCAGCGCGCGGAACTCGGCGATCGACTGCGGCGCTCCTCGGGCCTGATCGCCAGCGCGCGGTCGATCGCGGCCAGGAACCCCGGCCGGCAGCGCCCGCGAGTTGCGCCAGCGGCCTCAGGCGGTCGTCCATCAACCGCTCCACCGAGGGCGCGGGTTTCACGCCGCCGATGGCGCCGTAGAGCACGCTCGCCAGCGCGTAGATGTCGGTCCACGGCCCTTGCGCCAGGTTCGGCATCTCGCCGTACTGCTCGATCGGCGCGTAGCCGGGCTTGAGCACTGCGGTGAGCGTGTGCGTGACGTCGCCGATCACCTGCCGCGCGGCGCCGAAGTCCAGCAGCAGCGGGCCGTTGGCGGTGATGAGCACGTTGTCCAGCGCGATGTCGCGGTGCCAGCGCTCGGCGTGCAGCGCCGCCAGCGCGTTCATCAGCGGCTCCAGCCAGCGCCGCACCTCGGCTTCGGTGGGCGGGCGGCCGAGCGCGGACAGCACGGCACGCAGCGTCGGTCCTTCGTAGTAGAGGGTATCGCCGTAGAGCGGTGCCGTTGTCTTCCAGAACTGGTGCACCTTCCGCGGCGCCAGGGTGTCGAAGCGCGCCGGCGTGGGCCTCGTTGACGAAGCTGCACCAGAGGCCCGCACCGAACGTGGCGGCATGGCTTGGCGAGCGGATCACCACCGTGTAGCGGCCGCAGCGCTGGCGCGCGCTGCCATCGACGTGGGCAGGTACTCTGATCGCGACGCGCCGTTCCAGCGCGGTGTCGAAGGCGAAGTAGACGATGCCGAAGCCGCCCTCGCCGATGACCTTGTCGATGCGGTACTCGCGCAGCCGCGTCCCCGGCGGCAACGTGTGCGGCCCAGTGCTCGCCGCCTTCGAAGGAGGGGCCGGGGCCGGGGTCGCCCGGTCATCCGCGCCTGCGCCGTGGATGGGCCGCTGCGTCAAACACGGCCTTGGTGGCCTTCGTGGCCTTCATGCTCTGTTTCGCCGCGGCCTTCGCGGCCTTCCTTGCTGACTTCGCCGTCGCCAGGGCCGGGTCGTGCCGGCGCAGCCAGTCCAGCTCGCCGTACCACAGGCGGCTGTTGCGCAGCTTCAGGATCAGTGGTTCTCGTCGGGGAACCACACGAGCCGCCGCGCATCGACGCCGCTGCTGCCAACCAGCGTGTTGTAGTAGGCGAGCCCTGCGCGTCAGGCACGCGGTAGTCGAGCGCGCCGTGCACCACGAGCGTGGGCGTGCTCATGCCGCCGGCGAAGGCGATGCAGGCTTTGCTTGTCGGCTGCGCCAGGTCGTCCCAGTACCAGGCGCCCAGTTCGCGCGCATGCCAGGCCCAGGCGTCGTCGGCGAACATGCCCACCCGGTGAAGCAGCCGGCGTGGCACGTAGGCGGTAACGGCCAGGCGGTACGTGCCCGTTCATCCACGCCGCCATGAAGCCGCCGTAGCTGCGCCGCCGGCGAAGACGCGCCGGCTGTCGCACCACGGCTGCGCCAGCGACCAGTCGGTGGCGGCTTCGACATCAGCAGTTCGAGTTCGCCCCAGCGGTGCGTGATGCTTGTCGAGGAAGGCGTGGCCGAAGCCCGGCACTGCCGTGGTAGTTGACCATCGCCACCACGTAGCCCTGGGCGGCGAGGCCTGCGCGTTCCAGCGGAAGTGCCACGTCGCCGAGCTGTGCGAGCCGCCGTGGATGAGGTGGCAGCGGCCACTTCTTCGGGCTCTTCGCTTCCTTGCTTCTCTTCGCGTTCTTCTCGTCGAAGCCCAGCGGAAGTAGACGAGCCCTTGACTGCACCGGGTCGCCGGCGGCTTCGGATGCAGCGGCCTTGCGCACCGCGCGGCCCGCGGCGCGCTGCCCTTCGCCAGCGGCAACGCGCTCGCGCCGCGGATCCAGTGCTCCTCGACGCGGCCGCTGGCCCAGCGTGCCGAGCAGCGCGTCGTTGAAGTTCTCGATGCGCCGCGGCAGCGCGCACGCGCTGAGCACGTGGGCCGTCAGCCGCGGCGGGTGCGTCGCCGTGTCGGCCAGTGTCACCCAGCGTGCCGGCGGCCCCGTCGAAGGCTGACGCCGACCCAGCCGCCCTCGACCGCCACCTCGGCGCGCCGGCTTTGCAGGTCAGCGCCACAGGTGCTGACGCGCGCTGCTCGGCGGTGAAGAGCACGGCCTGGCCGTCCTCTTCCCACAGCAACGGTGCCTGCACCTCGTGGTCCCATTCGGCGCTGACGACTTCCAGCTGCCGTTGGAGGGGCTGCCGTCGCGCTGCCACACCGCCGGCCCTGCGCCGGCATCGTGTGCTTCACCGCCTGGTGGCTGGCGGTGAACGTGCGATCGCCCTCGGGGCTGTAGCGCGGGGCGGCGAAGTCCCAGCCCGCGCGTCCTGCGCGATCACGGTGAAGCGGCCGCTCTTCGAAGTGATTCGGCGAGCGCGTAGCGGCCGTCCTGCTTCTTCTCGTGCGCCGGGTCGAAGGCGAAGACGATGCGCCGGCCGTCGGGCGAGATGTCGAAGTCCACCGCGCCGGGGTCGGTGCGCCGCAGGCGCAGCCGCCTCGAGGTCGCGCACCTGCGCTTTCGTGCCCGTGCCGCGCGGCATCCAGCAGGTGCAGGTGCGCCTCGCGGCCCTGCAGCGGTTGCTGTTCACGATGCCCGGTATTGCGCTTCGCTGGTGGCGTAGGCGGTTTCCTTGCGATCCTTCCGCGCTTCATCTGCGCCGCCTGCGCCCGCGTGCCCTTCAACTGCGGCCACACCCAGCTCACGAACAGGCGAGCGGCCGTCGGGGCACCAGCGGAAATCGGCGACGCCGGTAGCCGCGGCGCGCGCGGCCTCGCCGCCGTCGAGGGCGATGGTCACGGCCGGCTCGTCGTCGGGCTGGCCCGCGCCTTCGGCGCTGCCCGCCGCGCCGTCCCTTCTGCGCTTGCCGCCGCCGTCGTCATCGTCGTCGTCATCGGCTTCGGCGGCCAGCCCTGCGGCCGCCGGGCGATGAGGCGATGCGGTCGCCGTGCGGGCTCCAGCGCGCTTGCCCGTCCTTGTCGCCGCAGGCGGTCAGGCGCCGCGGCGCGCCGCCGAGCGTGTTTCTTAGCCACAGCAGGCTGCTGCCCTTGTTCTGCTGCATCGAATAGCGCGTGAGCGTCGCCACCGCCTGCGCCGTCAGGCGCAGGCTTTCCGGCGCGCCCAGCCTTGCAAGGCGCCACAGCGCTTCGACGTCGATGGGCTTGCCGGTCTTGTTCTTGTCCGCCATGTCAGTCCGCCACCTCGGTCCGCTGGTTCAGTCGGCCCGCTCGGTCGGGCAGGCGGCAACGGCGTATTCGCGCGGCCGCTCGAGCTGCCAGTCGAGGTGCGCCTTCACCGTCGGCCGCTCGGCCGCGGTGATGCTGTAGACGGCCGTGTCGCGCACGGTGCCGTTGGCCATGACCATGTGCGCGCGCAGGATGCCGTCGAGCGCCGCGCCCAGGCGCTCGATGGCGCGCCGGCTCTGCGTGTTCAGGCGGTGCGTGCGGAACTCCACCGCGATGCAGCCGAGCGATTCGAACGCGTGCCCGAGCAAGAGGCGCTTGGACTGCGTGTTCAGCGCCGTGCGCTGCGTGGCCGCGGCGGTCCAGGTGCTGCCGATCTCGACGCGCGCTTGTTCGCGGCGTCGATGTTCATGTAGGTGGTCATGCCGACGATCCGGCCACCCAGGCCGCCGCCGTTGCCGGCGTCGAACACCGTGAGCGGCCAGCGGCGCGTCGAGCCGCCAGCGCGCAAGATCGAGCCGGCGCTCGATCTCGCGCCCATGCCTTCGAGCGAGCACGGTCGTGTACCACAGGCGCCAGAGCTCGCCGTCGCGCGCGGCAGCGACGAGCCCGTCGTGGTGCTCGCGCGCCAGCGGCCGCAGCGTCGCGTGCGTGCCGGCGAGCGTGACAGGTTCGGGCCGGCTCACGGGTTTCTCTCCGCTGCCAGACAGCACAATGGCGCATGGCCGACATCCTCGAGCGAGCGGCACGTTCCGCACTGATGTCCCGCATTCGCGGCGTCGATACGCAGCCCGAGAAGGTGGTTCGAAGCGTTCTCCGCAGGCGGGTTTCCGGGTTCGACTTCCGCGTTCGCGAACTCGAGGGGTCTCCTGACATCGTACTGCGCGTCGGACCTGCATCTTCGTGAATGGCTACTTCTGGCATGCGCGTACCGCTGCGCCTATGCGCGGATCCCGAAGACGGACACGCAACGATGGACAGACAAGCTGGCGCGCAACGTGGCGCGGGATCGCTCAACCGCGCCGCCCTCCGAAAGCAGGGATGGCGCGTGATCGATATCTGGGGTGCGGAATCAAGGATGTGGCGCAACCCGATCTGTCGTGGCTGACCGACGCTATCCAGCGCCGCGCACCCGCGGCTGGATCGTTTGGCGCGGCGGCCCCGGAAGAGGACGCGGATCAAGGTCGTGACCGGATCAATCGATCGCGATCGCGCGGATCCGGGCTGCCCAATCACACGAGCTTGATTTCGGGCTCGGCGTCGAAGAATCGCGTCGATCTTCTTGGTCGTGCGGGTTGTTGAAGGCGTCGCGCCCCGTTCGGCGATGTACTTGGCACGGGCGCAGGCAGGCGCATTGCAGTCGGCGAATACGCGCGTGCCCCATCGGCATCGACGGCGTCCGCGTTGGCGTGGTAGTTCTCGGCCGTCCGCGCTGCGGCGCAGGGCCGCTTTCGCATCAGCCAATGTAGACGGCCTTTGTCCGCAAACGGCGACAAGGTCGTTGTGGTCCAGCAGCGCGGAAGACCTTGCCGCGATCTTGAAGTCGACCAGCACTTTGGCCTCGACGTCGTCGATCCATGTGCGCATGTCCTCCAGCGTCAGGCACAGGCAACTCTTCAGTTCGGGCCTGCGGGCGTCCTTCGTGTAGAACCCGACGACAAACAGCATCCGGCGCCACTTCAGGATGTGGTCGCATCCCAACGTCGCGTGCCGTCCAGGCGTCGAACCGGTGGTCGATTTGACCTCGACCTCGATCATGTGCGATGTGCTGCCGTCTACCGCTGATATCCAGCGGCGCATCCACGCCGCCGCGCTGGTGAGCCGGGTCCCGGCACAGATGATGAACAGTCGAACGAGTTCGCGCTCGCTCGTCGTCTTGGACGACCAATCAGGCGCTCCCAATGCGCGTGCCACGTTGACTTGCGGCACCAGGCCTTCGCCGAGGCGGTTCCAGCGCTGTTGCCGATCTGCCCCAGCGCCTGATAGACCGCACCCTCGAATCGCCATTCGGCAGGAAGCCCCTGCAACAGGCGCAATCATCCACCCGTCAGCCGGTGGTGGCCACTACTCCGGCACGAAGGCCTGCGCCAGCACCACGGCTGCTCTGCACGCCGCTGGGCCAGATTCCCAGCGCCGCCCAGGTGCGCAGCGACGCCTTGCTGTTCACGACACCGGTTGTCTTGCGTAGGCCGGTGAATCCCGATCACCGCAAGGTCGGCGAGACACAGTCGAAGCGGTGGCGGGCGGCCCGAGCTCTGCCACGCAAAGTTGCGGCGAAGCACCGGGCCGAACAGATCACTGGGTGTCGCCGTGGGTCGGTTGCAGCGGCGTGAAGCCCGCATCGCATCGCGCGCCGCCCCGGAAGCCCACGAAGAAGGCGCCTTCGGAGCTGCGGCACGCCGAAGTCGTCGCGGACAGCTTGAATCTGGAGACCCGTGTATTGGCCCGACAGCGGGATTTCGATGATGTGCTGCCGCACGTGAACTGCTCGAACTTGCGGTCGGCATGCCCAGGGGACATTCTCTGCAATGAAGGCGCGCGGTCGAGGGCCTGTCCTGACGCATCGAATGAACTCCGGGCCACATGTTGCGCGTGTCGTCCTCGCCGGCTTCTTCGCCACCTGCTGTCGAGAAGGGCTGGCAAGGTGGCCGCCGTGCATCGACACCGCGATGCGCGAAGGCGGCTGCGTGACGTCTCCATCCGCGGCACCGGCGTGCTGCGCCCACGCCGGCCGGTTGCCGCGCAACGTTGCGCCTTGCACATCGAGAATGTCGTAGGACGCGCAATGGGGAAAACCTGCGCGCTCGAACCCAAGATCAAGGCCGCCGCCGCCGCTGAACAGCGACAGCGCGCTCCAGCGCATCGAGGTGCGGCTGTTGCGGCATCAGGTCGGCAGGATCGAGGCGTCCACCAGCGAGGTGGCCATACCAGATGCGGACGTCAGGCCGCGTCAATTCCAGTTTGCGACGCTGTGACCCGCTGGAGATCTCGCGATATCGATCACCGCTGCTCGTCGGTCAGTTGATACGGCGGCGCGCGCGAGGCCTTCTTCGTGTTCCAGCGCCAGCGGCACGAGGCGAACCGGCGCGCGCTCCAGCGTGATGGGGTCGACCGGCTTCATCAGCGGTTGTGCCTCTGCATGAACACCAGCTTCTCGAACAGCGACACGTCCTGCTCGTTCTTCAGCAGCGCGCCCACCAGCGGCGGCACGCTGACCTTCTCGTCCTTGCTCTGCAGCGCCTCGAGCGGGATGTCCTCGGCCACCAGCAGCTTGAGCCAGTCGAGCAGCTCCGAGGTGCTGGGCTTCTTCTTCAGCCCCGGCAGGTTGCGCACCTCGTAGAAGTTCTTCAGCGCCGCGGCCAGCAGTTCCTTCTTCAGATCGGGGAAGTGCACGTCGACGATGCTGCGCATCGTGTCGGCGTCGGGGAACTTGATGTAGTGGAAGAAGCAGCGGCGCAGGAAGGCGTCGGGCAGCTCCTTCTCGTTGTTCGAGGTGATGAACACCAGCGGCCGGTGCCGCGCCTTCACCATCTCGTGCGTCTCGTAGACGTAGAACTCCATGCGGTCGAGTTCGCGCAGCAGGTCGTTCGGGAATTCGATGTCGGCCTTGTCGATCTCGTCGATCAGCAGCGCCACCGGCTTCTCGGCCGTGAAGGCCTGCCACAGCACGCCCTTGACGATGTAGTTGTGGATGTCCTTGACCTTCGCCGAATCCTCGTGCTGCGCGAGTTGCGAATCGCGCAGGCGGCTCACCGCGTCGTACTCGTACAGGCCCTGCTGCGCCTTCGTAGTGCTCTTCACGTGCCATTGCAGGAGCGGCATCGAGAGCGCGCCGGCCACCTCCTCGGCGAGCATCGTCTTGCCGGTGCCGGGCTCGCCCTTGACGAGCAGCGGCCGCTTCAGCGTGATGGCGGCGTTCACCGCCAGCATCAGGTCCTGCGTGGCGACGTAGGTGTCGGTGCCTTTGAACTTCATGCGAACTTGATGCGTGGGGCGGCCGCCGAAGGGCAGGCCGTGAAGGGGAGGAGGTGCCGGCGGCCGCTGCACCGCCGTTGTCGGCGCCCGCCACCGAGGCGGCGGGCGAGGTGACGAGCGAGGCGGCGAAAGCCACGCGAGGGGTCTGGTCCAGTATAAGCGGCCCCTATAATCCGCCGCGCTCCGAAGAGAGCCCTGCCTGCTACACGCCGCGCGAGCGGCTGCCAGCACAACAGCCCGCCGCCACCGGCGGGTGACAACACACCGAGACAATGAACGCAGCGATCAAGCCCTTCCTGGCCGCGCCGTTGATGGCGAGCGCAATCACCTTCACCGTGGTGCCAGCCGCCCTGGCGCAGGACGCCGCCGCCGGCGAGAAGAAGGCGGCCATGTGCATCGGCTGCCACGGCATCCCGCGCTACCAGGCGAGCTTCCCCGAGGTCTACAAGGTGCCGCTCATCTCGGGCCAGGGCGCCAAGTACATCGCCAGCGCACTGGCGGCGTACAAGAAGGGCGAACGCCGGCACCCGACGATGCGCGCCGTGGCCGGCTCGCTCACCGACCAGGACATGGCCGACCTCGCCGCCTTCTACGAGAAGAACGCGGCTTCCTCGGTGAAGCCGGTGTCCGACACGCCCGCTGCCACGCCTTCGGCCGACGTGGCCGCGCTGTTGACCAAGGGCGCCTGCACGTCGTGCCACGGCGCCAACTTCAACAAACCGATCGACGCCGCGTACCCGAAGATCGCCGGCCAGTACGACGACTACCTCTTCGCCGCGCTGCGCGCCTACGGCACCGAGCGCAACCCGAACGTCGGCCGCGGCAACGCCATCATGAGCGCGCAGGTCAAGCAGTTCAAGCCGGCCGAGCTGAAGGCCATCGCGAAGTACATCGCGACGCTCAACGGCGACCTGCACACGGTGCCGCTGCACCGCTTCCGCTGAAGGCGGCGCGGCCTCATACCGAGTCGCGTTCGATCCTGAAGAACCGTTCGCGCTGAGCTTGTCGAAGCGCCGCCCTTCGACGGGGCTGCAATGGGCTTCGACAAGCCTGTCCTGAGCTCGTC
>JAXMEZ010000066.1:0-19845 GCA_046348035.1 Rubrivivax sp.
GCGCCGCCGCCGAGTGGCGCGACAACGTGCTCGGCGCCCGCCTCGCGTGGGTGGGCTCGCCGCGCGGCGCGCTGCCGCTGCACGACGCCGGGCGCCTGGGCGGCTTCCTCAACCTGACGGCGTTCGCCAGCGGCCAGTTGATCGGCGACGACGTCGCCTACGCGCACCTGCGCGGCGAACGCATCATCGGCCGCCTGCCGCTGGGCCTGCGCGGCGACATGCGCGTGGGCGTCGCGCTCGAAAGCGGCAAGGTCGCCACGCCCTACACGACGCAGAAGCGCAACGGCTGGCTGCACTCGCTGGCCGCGTACCTCGGCGGCGAGACGCCGCTCGGCCCGGTGTACCTGGGCGTCGGCTTCGGCAGCGGGCGCTCGACGAACGCGTACTTGTTCATCGGCACGCCGTGACGCTTGGCGGTTGGCGCGGGCATGGCCGCGGGCGGTGGCGCAGCCCCTCGCCGCCATGACACTCGTTCAAGCGAGCGGCCACAGCCTCGCCGCCAGTTCCTCGAACGAAGCGGCCCGCTCCCAGCCGGGGCACGACTTCAGCTGCAGCGGCAAGTGGCTGTATCGGTGCAGCAGCAGCAGGCGCAGCAGCTGCTCGCGCAGCGCCTCGGTGAGCGCCACGCCCACGCCGGCCATGAACGCCGCGGTTCGCGCGGCGCTGCCGGCGGCGCGGAAGGCGAGTGGGCCGAGCCAGTCGTACTGGCGCGGGCCGACGAGGCCGTCGCCGAAATCGAACATCGCGGCCAGTTCGCCCGTGGGCCGCGCGAACAGGTTCATCGGCGTGTATTCGCCGGTCAGCAGCACCGGTGCGCCGGCGGGAACCGGCCCGGCATCGACGAACGCCTCCACCTTCGCAAGCAGGTGCGCCGGCAGCCCGGTACGCTGCTGGCGCGCCAAGCAGCGCCGGCGCTGGCCGGCGATGAAGGCGTCCCACGGCGGCGCCAGCGCCGCGATGGCGCCGTCGACCGGCAGGGCGTGCACTTCGACCGTTAGCTCGCCCAGCGAGCGCAGCAGCTTCAAGCGTGCGGGTTCGGCCATCGCCGGCCACAGGCTGCTGAGCGGCACGCCGCCGTGCAGCTGCGTCATCACGGTGAACGGCCAGCCGTCGCGCTCGCCGCTGTGCAGCAGGCGCGGCGTCGGCACCGCGAGGCGGCCGTGCAGGCGTTCGAGCATCGCGCGCTCGAACAGGCAGTGGTCGGCGAGGAACGGCGGGTAGAGCTTCAGCACGCGGTCCGCGCCGAGCAAGGCGACGAGTGCGGTGCCTTCGCTTTGCTGGTGCACCCGTGCCGGGTCGCCCTCGGCCCAGGGCCCGAGGTCGCGCGCCAGCGACTCGATGGCATCGCGCCACGCCGCCGGGCGGTCGTGCAGATCGTCGAAGGCGGCGGGGCCGAGGCCTTGCGGCAGCGTCGTCATCGGGTTGGCGCCGAGGGCCGGCAAGGCGGCGGCCGCGAAGGGCGCCCCTTCATGCCTTCTTCGGGAAGTTGCGCGCCATCACCGCCGCCAGCCGGTCGAGCGCGGCGGCCTTCTGCGCCGCGGCCTGGATGCGCGGCGTGTTCCCGGCGAACCACTGTGCGCCCGGGCGCCAGTGCGTCATCACCGCGAGGTAGATGTCGAGCGCCGACATGCGCTCGCCGAGGAACCACGGTGCCTGGCATGCGCCTTCGACGATGCCCCACAGCCGCTTCGCGTAGGCATCGACCTCGGCGCGGAAAGCATCGCCCGCGCCTTCGGTCTTGACGAAGCGCTTGGGGTCGTCGGCGTAGGTGAAGGTGGGGTACACGTTGGCGACGAGGAACACCAGCCAGCGCAGGAAGGCGGCGCGCTCCTTCGCGATGACGCCCGGCACCAGGTCGTCGCGGCCGGCCAGGTCGGCGAGGTGCAGCGTCATCGCGGCGCTCTCGGTCATCACCTGGCCGCTGGGCAGCACGAGCACCGGCACCTGGATCAGCGGGTTCAGCGGCTCGAGCTTCTCGCGCGCTTCTTCCGAATCGAAGAGGTCGCCGCTGTCGACGATGCGAAACGGCAGCCCGTAGTAGGCGAGCTGGGCTTCGACGATCGCCGAGCCCCAGCCTGGGCGGGCGTGCAGGGTGAATTCGCTCATTTCGGCTGGCCTCCTGTCGTTCCGGCGCGGGTCGTCCTGGCCTGCGCCTGCGGCCAGCATAGTGAAAGGATGCCGCGGCGGCGTGGCCGATCGACGCTGATCGTGGGGACTGGTGCCCGCCAAAGCCGCGTGCTACCGTCCGCCCCCCGTTGCCGAGCCAGGAGACCAGCGATGTCATTCCTGCGTCCTTCGGTCGTCGTGGCCTTCGCGCTGCCGGCGCTCATCGGCGCGGCCTGCACGTTGCCCACGCCTGATCCCGGCCCTGCTCCGATCGAGCAGGCGAGCGACCCCGGGCCGCGCGGCGGCGCAGCGGGTGCCGGCGACCCGCTCGGCGGCTTGAGCCTTTCCGAGAAGGGCATCTTCCTCGCCGGCAAGGACGACTTCGCCGAGCTCGAAGACATCAAGGACGGCCTCGGCCCGACGCTGAACCTCGACAGCTGCGGCGGCTGCCACGCGTACCCGGCCGTCGGCGGCACGAGCCCCAAGGTGAACCCGCAGGTAGGGCTCGCCGGCAAGCTGCGCAACAAGGTGCCGCCGTTCATCAAGGCCGACGGCCCGGTGCGCGAAGCGCGCTTCGTGCACAACGCCGACGGCAGCCCCGACGGTGGCGTGCATGCGCTCTTCACCGTCGCCGGCGCGCCCGAGCTGTACTCCGACCTGCTGCTGCACGACATGGGCGAGGGGCTGGCCGACCGCATCTCGCAGGGCCAGGCGAACGGGCGCGAGTTCCGCACCGCGCCGCTGTGGGGCGTGGGGCAGCGCCTGTTCTTCCTGCACGACGGCCGCGCGGCCGACCTGCGCGAAGCCGTACGCGCGCACCACAGCCGCGGCTCCGAGGCCAACAGCGTGGTGCGCGAGTTCTATCGCTTGCCTGGGGCGGCGCAGCAGGATGTCTACAACTTCCTGCGCTCGTTGTAGCCCTTCAGTCCGCCGCCATCGCCCCTAGCCCGAGAATCGCTGCCCCACCTCCATCAGCTCGGGCGTCCCGATCGCGCCGTTGAGCCCATCGAAGTCCAGCATCCGTCCGCGCCACGGCGCCGTGCTGCCGTGCCGCTCGAGGCTCGCGTAGTACCCCTGCAGCGCATGCGCCAGCGCGCGCACTGTGCCGCCGGGGAAGATGACGATGCGAAAGCCGGTCGTCCCCAACTCGTCGGCCGTCGCCAGCGGCGTCCGCCCGCCCTCCACCATGTTGGCCAACAACGGGATGCGTGACGCAAAGCGCGCACACGCCCGCTGCATCTGCTCGCGCGTGCGCAGCGCCTCGATGAAAAGCGCGTCGACGCCGGTCTCCAGGTAAGCCTCGGCGCGCTCGAACGCCGCCTCGGGCCCTTCGACAGCCAGCGCGTCGGTGCGGGCGAGGATCAGCGTCTCACGGCTCGTGCGTGCGTCGAGCGCGGCGCGCAGCTTGCCGCACATCTCGGCGGTGCCCACCACGCTCTTGCCGTGCAGGTGGCCGCAGCGCTTGGGGAAGGTCTGGTCCTCGAGCTGGATCATCGCGGCGCCGGCGCGCTCGAAGGTGCGCACGGTGCGCATGGCGTTGAGCGCGTTGCCGAAGCCGGTGTCGGCATCGACGATGAGCGGAACGCGCACGCGCTCGGTGATGCGGGCCAGCACGTCGGCCACCTCGGTGGCGGTGGTCAGGCCCACGTCGCTGCGCGCGAGCGCGGTGTAGGCGATGCTGGCGCCGCTCAGGTACAACGCCTCGGCCGGCGCGCTCGGCGAGCAGTGCCGACAGTGCGTCATGGAGCGCCGGGTGCGAGCAGCGGCCTCGGCTGCGCGAGGCGCTGGCTACCAGCGGTGAAGACGGGGAGGGCGGGGGCGGGGAGGGCGGGAACGACGGTGAAGGCGGGGGTGAAGGCGGTGAAGGCGGGGAGGGCGGCGCGTCGTGGTGAAGTTTCATGCGGAACGCTCGGTGGTGAAGCAGGGGAAGGGGCTGCGGACGAAGCTGTGGATGACGAAGAGCCCGCCGGGTCGTCCGCCAGCGCCGCAGCAGTGTTGCGCGCCGCGATGAAGCCGCCGGCGACGGCGCTCAAGGAAACCCGTTGCCGCTCAGGTACCCCCACACCGCGTCGCCCGAGCGCCGCGCGCGGCGCCGCCGGCGGCGAGCAGGTTCGGGAAGGCGCGGCCGCTCGCGGCGTGCAGCGCGGCATTGCGCGTCGATGTCGAGGCCGCCCTGCGTGTGGAAGAGCGCGCCGGTGACCTTGATCGCGTGCCACGGCGGTGAGGCGTGCGGGGCGCGGCTGCGGCATCGAGCGTGCGGGCAGGCGTCGCCGCGTCGCAGCCGATCAGCGCCGCCAGCGCCGCCGCATCGGCCGCGTGCCGCACCGCGCCCGCTGCCTCGGCGGCAGCGAAGTCGAGGAATGTGCGGCCGAGCGCCAGCAGGCGGTCGTCGAACACGTTCCACGCGATGCCGCCCGGTTGCGCCAGCACCTCGACGCTTGCTTCCGAGTAGCCGGCGCGCTCGTCGTGGAAGCGCTCGCCGCGCGCGTTGACCTGGATGCCGCCTTCGGTCATCAGCGCCCAGGTGATCAACGCGCCCTGCGGCACCGCCCACGAGCCGTGGCCCTGGCAGCCGCCGAGGTCCGCCAGCGCCGCACCGAGCTGCCGGCCCCAGGCGATGGCGCTGCCGTCGTTGCCGGCGTGGCCGGCGAAGACGGCGCCCTGCATCGGGCTCAGCAGATCGCGCACCATCGCGGCGTTGCCGCCGAAGCCGTTGCAGGCGAGCAGGAGCTTCGCGCAGGCGAGGTGTTCGATGCGGCCGTCGGGCCGCTCGAAGCCGATGCCGATGATCCGCGGCGGCGCAGCGCCTCCGCGCGCTGCGCCGGACTCGCCAGACGCGCCGGCCGAGCCCGGCGGGTCAGCGTCGGGGGAGAACGGCTCGCACCACAGCTCGCGCACGAGCGCTTCGGTGAGCACGGTCGCGCCGGCGCGCGTGGCCGCTGCGTCGAGCGCGGCGACGAGCGCGGCACCGGTGCGCTCGGGCAGCGTGTGCATGCGGCGCACCGCATGGCCCGGGTAGACGAAGCCGCCGAGCAACTCGAAGGCGAGGCCGTGCCTCTCCTCCAGTGCGTCGATGGCCGGCGCGATGGCCTCGGTGTAGGCGGCAACCAGATGCGGTGCGGCGCGGCCTTTCGCTTTCGCCTGGATGTCGGCGGCGAAGCGTGCTGCGTCGTCATCGAGCACGCCTGCGGCGCGCTGCACGCGCGTGCCGGCCGCGGGGATGAAGCCGCTCGACAACGCGGTGCTGCCTTGCGCGCGCGCATCGCGTTCGAGCAGCACGCAATCGATGCCGGCTTCGGCGAGGAAGGTCGCCGCCACGAGGCCGCAGGCGCCGGCGCCGACGATGGCCACCGGCACCTCGGGCGTGCCGGCGGGCATCGCCGCGGCTGTGACGATGCGCGGCGCGCTCATGTCCGCGCTCCGCTCGTGTGAGTCACGCTCGCATACGATGGGCCGAAACCAACGCCATGAGCGACACGGACACCGCCCTGCAAGCCCTCGGCACCTTCGCCGCCGCGCACGAGACGCCGTGGCCGCGCGATCCGGCCGCCGCGCCGGCGCCGGGCCAGCAGCCGTTCGGCGTGCATCACAACGACCCGCCGCCCTTCAACCGCGCCCTCGGGCCGCTGCACGTGCGCGGTGGCCCCAGCGGCGTCGTGTGGCAGCAAGGCCGCGAGCGTCTTGCTTGGGGCGACCCGGAGCGCGCCGACCAGACCTTCAGCGTCGCCAAGACCTACCTCGCGCTGCTGGCCGGCATCGCGCACGCGCGCGGCCTGCTGCCCGACGTGAACGAGCCGGTGGCGCGGCGCCTTCCCGGCATCGGTCTCGACGACACGCCGCACAACGCTGCCGTCACCTGGCAGCACCTGTTGCAGCAGACGAGCGAATGGGAAGGCACCTGCCTCGGCCTGCCCGACCGGGTGGACCGCTGGCGCCAGGTGGGCAACGACCCGCGGCCGCCCGACCCGAACGCCGGCCGCAAGGGCGACGCACGGCCGCTGCGGCCGCCCGGCACCTACTGGGAGTACAACGACGTGCGCATCAACCAGCTCTCGCTGGCGCTGCTGCACCTCTTCGGCCGCGCGCTGCCCGAGGTATTCGATGAGGCGCTGATGCAACCGCTCGGTGCGACGAGCCGCTGGCGCTGGGAAGGCTACGACGACGCGTGGGTCGACCTCGCCGGGCGCCGCGTGCAGTCGGTGCCCGGCGGCACGCACTGGGGCGCCGGCGTCTCGATCGGCGCGCGCGACCAGGCGCGCATCGCGCAACTCTGGCTCGATGAAGGGCGCTGCGGTGGCCGCGCCGTCATCGACAACGGCTGGCCGCGCTACTTGCGCGAACCATGCCCGATCGCGCCGTTCTACGGCGGGCTCGTGTGGCTCAACGGCAGCGGCAGCCTCTTCGCTGCGGCTTCGCGCGAGGCGTTCGCCATGCTGGGCGCCGGCGGGCATCTGGTGCTCGTGGAGCCGGCGCAGCAGGCGGTCGTCGTCGCGCGCTGGCTCGACCCGGCCGCCACCGGTGAGTTCGTCGAGCGGGCGCTGGCGGCGCTGCGTTGATGTTCTCTCGCCGTCGCGCATGCCGGTGACGGCGCGCGATCGTGCGGGCGGCCTGCCTGGGCCGGCGCGGGATCGTGCCCCGTTCAGCGTGGCGCGCGGCTCGCGCGAACGTTCTCCGGCCCACGCTCGCGGGGATGCGCGCGCTGTGCCCGCACGGCCGTGCCATCCTCACCGCCAGCGGCGAGGGAGCTATCCAGCGTACCGCGAATGGGGCCTGCGCCCGTTCAAGCGCGAGAGGGAGAAACACGCCTGCCCTCTCACCATGCGAGGTGCTCGTGTTTCCCCGCGTGTTGGGGTGCAACGGGCAGGTGGTTGCAGGGTGGCGTGTGAGCGCCACTGCGGGCGCGAGCCCCATTCGCGGAAGTACGAGGGCGTGGCCCGATCGGTGGCACGCCCGTGATGACGGCGGACGATGGTGCGCAAGGGCCAACCCGGTTCCCTCGGCCGCCATCGCCTGTCGA
Organism: Rubrivivax sp.; assembly: GCA_046348035.1. Classification (GTDB taxonomy): domain Bacteria; phylum Pseudomonadota; class Gammaproteobacteria; order Burkholderiales; family Burkholderiaceae_C; genus Rubrivivax. The sequence goes on from JAXMEZ010000066.1 coordinate 7,124, forward strand.
ACGCAAGCGCCTCGGCCACCGCCGGCCATGGAACGCAGGTCCCCCGTGCCCGCGACCGTCGAAGATCGCGCCAGACCATCACGCCGTCGGCCGATGCAGATAGCGCCCGTGCGGCTTGCCGAGCACGCGGCCGCCTTCCTGGATCTTCTGCCCGCGCAGCCACGTGCTCGCGACGCGCGCCGACATCGCCAAACCCTCGAACGGTGTATAGCCCTGCGTCGAAGGCGAGTCGGCCGCGCGGATGGTCCACGAAGCCGCCGGGTCGACGAGCGCCAGGTCGGCGTCGAACCCCGGCGCGATGTCGCCCTTGCTGTTCAGGCCGTAGCGCTGCGCCGGGTTCCAGCTCGTCACGCGCGCCATGTGGTTGTAGCCCATGCCGCGCCGCGTGCCCTCGGTCACCAGCGCCGGCAGCAGGTACTCGGTGCCGCCGAAGCCGCTCTTGGCCAGCCAGATCTGGCTGCCGAAATAGCGCGCCGCGGGCTTGGGCACCTTCAGCTCGTGGCGGCAGCAGGCGTGGTCGCTTACCACCCAGTCCAGCTCGCCGGCGAGCAGCGCTTCCCACAGGAACTCCACGTCCTCGCGCGGGCGGATCGGCGGGTTCACCTTCGCGAGTTCGGCCGCCGGGCTGGCGATGTCGAGCACCAGGTGGCCGATGGTGACTTCGCGCTTGAAGTCGATGTGCGGGAAGACATCGCTCATCGTCAACGCCGCCTGCACCGCCTTGCGCGAGCTCAGGTGCAGCAGGTTGATGTTGGGCAGCGCCGCTTCGTTGGCCAGGTACGCGGCGGTGAACACCGCCAGCCCTTCGCTGTGCGGCGGCCGGCTCGCGTGATACGCCGCCAGCCCCTTCATCGACTTGTCCTTCTCGACGAGCTTGGTGTAGGCGGTCATGATCTCCGCCGTCTCGCAGTGCAGGCTCAGCGACACCTGGCGCGCCTTGTCGGCGGGCATCGCCTCGCGCGCGGCTTGCAGGCCGCGCATGATGAACTCGAAGTGCGCCACGTCGTAGCGCTCGTCCTCACCGATCATCAGGAAGTCGCGCTGCGTGTTGCTGGCGCCGTGCAGGCCGTGGCTGCCGTAGAACATGAAGATCTTGAAGCTGGCCACGCCGTGCTTTTCGACGAGCATCGGCAGCTCCTCGATGTGCGTGCGGTCCATCGGCGCCAGGTGGAAGCCGTAGTCGACGTGAAAGCGGTTCTTGGCGAGTGCCAGCACTTCGGGGAAGAACTTGCGGTACGGCCCGCCCTTGTTGAGGTAGTACTGGCCGGTGCGAAAGTAGTTGAGCGAACTCGTGACGCCGCCCACCGCCGCCGCCTGCGATTCGCTGACCGCGTCTTCTTCCAGCGGCGAATAGATGCCGCAGTGCATGTGCGCATCGACGACGCCGGGGAAGGCGAGCTGGCCGCGCCCGTCGTGCACCGCCTTCGCGCGTTGCGGGTCGATGCCCGGCGCGACGAGCGCGATCTTCTCGCCGGCAATCGCGATGTCGGCCTCGTGCACCACGTTGCCGTGCGGGCGCACGACGCGAACGTTCTTGATGAGCGTGTCGAACTCGGGGCTCGATTCGTCGCGGCGGTTGTCGTCTTGCCGCTTGTCTCGCCGTTTGTCTTGCGCTTTGTCCTTCTGTGATTTGCGGCTCATGGGTTCTCCGGCTGTCGGGTCGATGAGAAGCGTTTCTTGAGTTCGGGCAGCAGGCCGCCGGTTTCGATGCGGTCGAGCAGGAAGGCGGGGATCGGTTCGGTCGCGAGGCGGCGGCCGTTGGCGAGTTCGATGCGGCAGGCGCGGGCGTCGAATTCGAGCGCCACGCCGTCGCCGATCTCGCCGGCTTGCGGGCAGGTCAGCAGCAGCAGGCCGACGTTGAAGGCATTGCGGAAGTAGAGCCCTCCGAAGCTCGGCGCGATGACGGCGGCCACGCCCAGGTGCACGAGCACGCTCGCGGCCTGCTCGCGCGAGCTGCCGATGCCGAAGTTGGCCCCGGCCACGATGACATCGCCCTTGCGCACCTCGCGTGCGAAGTCGGGCCGCACCGCTTCGAGGCAGTGCTTCGCCACCACCTCGAGCCCGCCGTGCTTCATCGCGTGGCCGGGGGCGAGCTGGTCGGTGTCGACGTCGGGGGGGACAAGCCAGGTTCGCATGCTCACGCTCCTGCCACCGGCCGCAACACATCGCGGGGGTCGGTGATCGCGCCGCGCAGCGCCGAAGCCCCCACCGTGAACGGTGAACCGAGGAACACTTGCGCCGTCGCCGCGCCCATGCGGCCCTTGAAGTTGCGCGCCGTGGACGAAATGACGGTGGCGCCTTCGGGGATCGAGCTGCCGTAGCCGGCGCAGGCGCCGCAGCCCGTGGGCAACAGCGTCGCGCCGGCGTCGACCAGCGTTTGCAGCACGCCTTCGCGCCCGGCCGCTTCGCGGTCGCGCATGCTGGCCGGGGCCACCATCAGCTGCACGCCGCTGGCCACGCGCTGGCCGGCGAGCACGCGCGCCGCGGCGCGCAGGTCGTCGAGCTTGGCGCCGGTGCAGGCGCCGATGTAGGCGATGTCGACCTTCACGCCGGGCACGTCGGACACCGGGCGCGCGTTGGCCGGGCTGTGCGGCAGCGCTACCTGCGGCGCCAGCAGCCTCGCGTCGTAGTGGTGCTGCTGGCCCGCGGCACCGCGGTCGCCGTGCCATGGCGCGATGTCCGCTTCGGTGAGCGTTACGCCGTGCTCGGCCAGCCACGTTCGCGTCACGTCGTCGGGCGCCACCAGCCCCACCTGCGCACCGAGTTCGGCGCTCATGTTCGCCAACGTCATCCGCTCGGGCATCGACAGCGACTCCACCGCTTCGCCGCAGAACTCCAGCGCCTCGTAGCGGGCGGCGTTCATGCCGTGCTGCCCGAGCATCGCCAGCACCATGTCCTTGGCGCTCACGCCGTCGTCCAGCCGCCCGCTCCAGCGCATGAAGATCGTCTCGGGCACCTTGAGCCAGATCTCGCCGGTGGCGACGACGCCCAGCATCTCGGTGGCGCCGATGCCGAACATGTAGGCGCCGAACGCGCCGCCGGTGGGCGAATGCGAATCGCCGCCGACGGCGAACATCCCCGGGCGCAGGTGGCCGCCTTGCGGCAGCACCACGTGGCAGATGCCGACGCTGTCGTGCACGTGCGGCAGCCGCTGCTCGGCGGCCCATTGGCGCGCGAAGCGGACGATGCGGCGCGATTCCTCGTCGGCTTCGGGGACGAAGTGGTCGAGGACGAGCACGACCTTGCTCTTGTCCCGGATCGTTGCGCCGATCTCGGCCAGCATCGGCGCCAGCCGGCGCGGGCCGCTGGAGTCGTGGAACATCGCCAGGTCGACGCGGCAGTTGACGATCTCGCCCGGCTGCACGTGCGCGCGCGCGGCGGCGCGGGCGACGAGCTTCTGCGCCAGCGTCATCGGTGGCGTCTTCCCGAGCGCGTTCATCGCACCTGCACCCTACGCGCCAGTCGCCCGTTATTCGGGCTTCGCGCCCGAGTAGCGCACGAGCTGCGCCCAGCGCGGCACGTCGGCGCGCACGAAGGCGGCGAATTCCTGCGGCGTGTTGCCCACCGGCGTGCCGCCGTCGGCCTCGATGCGCCGGCGCCTCGCGTCCGTCCCGATGGCCGCGCGCGCCGCGTCGCTGACGCGCTTCACGAGATCGGGCGCCATCTTCGCCGGCCCGAACAGGCCGAACCAGGCCGAGGATTCGAAGCCGGGCAGCGTCTCGGCGATGGCCGGCACATCGGGCAACTGCGGCAGCCGCCGGGCGCTCGTCACGCCCAGCGCCTTCAGCCGGCCGGCCGCGACGAGGCTGCGCGCGTTGCCCACGGCCGCGAACATCAGCGGCACGTTGCCCGCCAGCACGTCGGCGATCGCCGGCGCGGTGCCGCGGTAAGGGATGTTGACGATGAAGAGACCCGAGCGCAGCTTGAACGCCTCGCCGGCCAGATGCAGCGAGCTGCCGATGCCGCCGATGGCGAAGCTGAGCTGCCCCGGGCGCGTCTTCGCGTAGGCGATCAACTCGCGCACGTTGGCCGCCGGCAGCGAGGGGTGCGCCACCAGCAGCGAAGGCGACGTGGCCACCATCGTCAGCGGCGTGAAGTCGGCCACCGGGTCGAACGGCAGTTTGGGGTACAGCGTGGCGTTGATCGTGTGGCTCGTGAAGCTCAACAGCAGCGTGTTGCCGTCCGGCGCCGCCTTGGCCACCGCGTCGGCGGCGAGGTTGCCGCCGGCGCCGCTCTTGTTCTCGACGATGACGACGCGGCCTCCGAGCTGGCGGCCCATCTCGGGCGCGATCTCGCGCGCCAGCGTGTCGGTGCTGCCGCCGGGCGGCGCGCCGACGAGGATGCGGATGGGCGGGCCGCTGGTGCTGCCGCCGCCGAGTTGCGCGCGGACGAGCGCCGGCGCTGCGGCGAGCGCGGCCGGCAACGCGAACAGGCGCAGCAGCGTGCGCCGGCGCGAGCGACGTTCGGCGAGGCGTTCGCCGGCAGGGTGTTCGCAGTCGTCTTCGGGCTTCATCTGGCGTTGCAAGGGTACGGGTGAAGGTGTGGATGAACGCGGGTTCGCTCTGTCAGAGACCGAGATACGCGCGCTTCAGTTCCGGGCTCGCCAGCAGCGCCGCCGGCGTTCCTTCGAAGCGCAGGGCGCCGTTCTCCAGCACGTAGGCGTGCTCGGCGATTTCCAGCGACTGGCCGACGTTCTGCTCGACGAGCAGGATCGCCAGGCCCTCGGCGTGCAGCCGCGCGATGAGCGCGAACATCTCCTCCACGAGCAACGGCGACAAGCCCAGCGACGGCTCGTCGAGGATCAGCAGGCGCGGCTCGGCCATCAGCGCGCGGCCGATGGCCAGCATCTGCTGCTCGCCGCCGCTCATCGTGCCGGCGAGCTGCTGTGTGCGCTCGGCCAGGCGCGGGAAGGTGGCGAAGACGCGCTCGAGGTTCGCGCTGCGCCGCTCGCGGGCGCGCGCGTAGCTGCCGAGTTCGAGGTTCTCGAGCACGCTCAGATTGGGGAACACGCGCCGGCCTTCGGGCACCTGCACGAGGCCGGCCTGGACGATCTCGCGCGTGCGGGCGCCGGCGATGTCGCGGCCGTCGAAGAACACGGCGCCCGCGCTCGGCGCGACGAGGCCGCAGACGGTGTTGTTGAGCGTGGACTTGCCGGCGCCGTTGCTGCCCAGCAGCGCCACGATCTGCCCGGCGCGCACCGCCAGGCTCACGCCGCGCAGCACCTCGACGCGGCCGTAGCCGGCGCGCAGATCGCGGATGTCGAGCAGCGGCGCCGTCGTGCTCACGCGGCGACTCCGCGCAGCTTCGCCGCCGTGCCGTGTCCGAGATACGCCTCGATCACACGCGCGTCGCCGGCAATCGCCGCCGGCGGGCCTTCGGCGATCAGCTGCCCCTGCGCCAGCACCCACACGTGCTCGGCGAGGTTCATCACCGCCTGCATCACGTGCTCGATCATCAGCACCGTGGTGCCGCGCTTGCTGTCGTTGCTGCCGCCGCTGCTACTGCTGCCGCTCGCAGGCGCGACCAGCGAGCGCACCACCGGGATCATCTCGGCGATCTCCTGCGGGTTGAGCCCCGCCAGCACTTCGTCCAGCAGCAAGAGGCGCGGCCGCGTCGCCAACGCGCGCGCGAGTTCGAGCCGCTTGCGCCCGGCCACGGTCAGATCGCCGGCCGGCTTGTCGAGCTGTGCGGCAAGGCCCACGCGCTCGGCCACCGCCTCGGCGGCGGCCAGCGCCGCGCGCCGGTTCGGCTCGTGCAGGTGCGCGCCGACGGCGATGTTCTCGCGCACGGTCTGCGCCGCGAACGGCTGCACGATCTGGAAAGTGCGCGTGAGCCCGGCGCGCGCGTTCGCATGCGGCGGCCGCCCGGTGATGTCCTGCCCGGCAAAGTGAACGGAGCCGGAGTCGGGTCTCAGGAAGCCGCTGACGAGCGCGAAGAGCGTCGTCTTGCCGGCGCCGTTGGGGCCGATCAACGCCGTCAGCGTGCCTTCGCGCACCGCGAGGCTCACGTCCTGCACCGCGCGCAAGCCGCCGAAGGCGCGCGAGAGGTGTTCCACGCGCAGCAGCGGCTCGTCAGGCACCACGCCGTTCCTCGCGTGCGGTTGCAGGTGCCGGCCGCTTCGGCGAATGCGCGGGCGTGCGCCGCCACGGCCAGCGAATCGCCGCCGGTCCGCCTTGCAGCACGCCGGCCAGGCCGCGCGGCATGAACATCACGATCAGCACCAGCACCGTGCCGTAGATGACCATGTTGAGCCCGGGCAACTGCCCGAAGAGGTTGCGCGTGCCGTCGGCCAGCGCGTGCAGCACGACGGCGCCGAGCACCGGCCCCCACAGGGTGCCCATGCCGCCGACGATGGCCGCTACCAGCGCTTCTACCGACACATGCGGCCCGAACGCGATGCCCGGGTCGATGTACTGGAACACCTGCACGTAGAACGCGCCGGCCGCGCCCATGAACGCCGCCGAGAGCGCGATGGCGCCGCGCTTGGCGCGCTGCGGGTCGACGCCCACGGCGCTGGCCGCGTCCTCGTTGTCGCGCACGGCCATCAGCCCGGCGCCGAAGCGCGAATGCCGCAGCCACGCTGTCGCCACCGCTGCGGCGGCGACGAAGGCGAGCACGAGCACGACGTAGCCCTTGCGCGTGCCGAACTGCAGATTCGAAAGCGACTCCGCAAGCGGCAGCATCATGCCGACGCCGCCGCCGGTGAACCCGACCGAGAGCGCGCCGATGCGAAACACCTCGGCGAACGCGAGCGTGACGAGCGCGAAGTACGAGCCCTTCAAGCCGTAGCGGAAGGTGATCGCGCCGACGACGAAGCCCACCGGCGCCGCTGCGGCCACGGCCAGGGCCAGCGCCACCCAGGCGTTGGCGCCGAAGGTGACCTGCGCGATGACCTGCGCATAAGCACCGACGCCGAAGAACAGCGCATGCCCGAACGAGAACTGCCCGCCGTAGCCGCCGAGGATGTTCCACGCCTGCGCGAGCAGCGCGCCGTACAGTGCCAGCATCGCGAACGTGAGCCAGACGCCGCTGTCGACGGCGGCGGTGAACGCGAGGACGGCGACGCTGAAGAGCGCGATGCCGGCGAGGTCGCGGCGCAGGGTCACCTTCCGCACCTCGAGGGTGCGAGGTCGCACGTTGCGCGGTCCGAGGTCGGTGGGCGATCGTGTGCCGCGCGCTCCGAGGTTCCCGCGGGATCGTGCCGCCAGGGGGGCTGCTCCGCCCATGTCCCCGCAGCGGCCGGCGCTGCGCGGCGGCCGCTGCTCCTCCTTTACTTCCGCTCCGCAGCGCCCCCGTCGGCACGATCCGGCACCACCGCCGCATGCAAAGGCTTTGTGCGCCACGGTCGTGCGGCCGAGGGAATCGCGGGCCCTTGCGCGGAAGTAAAGGAGGAGCAGCGCCCGCCGCGCAGCGGCGGGCGCTTGCGGGGACATGGAGCGCAAGGGCCCACCCGGTTCCCTCGGCTCGCGCCGCCCGTCGAACGCCATCGCTCGCGACGTGCAACGAACGTGCGATGGCGCGATTCCGCCGGGCCCGCAGCGACTGTCGATCGGCACTCACGCCCGCGCCCCGAACAGCCCCTGCGGCCGGAACAGTAGCACCGCGATGAAGATCGCGAAGATGCCGATCTGCCCCAGCGATTCGCCGAGGAAGAGCCCGCCGAGCGACTCGACCACGCCGATCAGCAGGCCGCCGGCCAGCGCGCCGGCGAAGCTGCCCATGCCGCCGAGCACGACGATGGTGAACGCCACCAGCACGAAGCCGCCGCCGACCTGCGGGTTCACGTAGTACGCCGGCAGCAGGAAGCACGCCGCTGCGCCGAGGCAGGCGAGGCCGATGCCGAAGCTCATCGCGTAGACATGCTCGACGTCGATGCCCACCAGCCGCGCGCCCTGCTTCTCCTTGGCGACGGCGCGGATCGCGCGGCCGAGGTCGGTGCGCTTCACCACCAGCAGCAGCAGCGCCGAAGCCACCAGCGCACCAGCGAACGCCACGAGCTTGGGCAGCGCGATGAACGCAGGTCCGATGGCAACCGTGGTCAGCGTGTACGCCGTGTCGATCGTGCGCGTGTCGCTCTTGAAGAACATCAGCGCCAGGTTCTCGAGCACGATCGAGAGGCCGAGCGTCACGAGCAGGATGTTCTCGTCCTTGCCGTGGCTGGCGCGGTTGATGACGCCGGCCTGCAGCGCGTAGCCGAGCGCGAACATGCCCGGCACCAGCAGCGGCAGCGCCAGGTACGGGTCGAGCCCGAGCGAAGCCTTCAGCCAGTACACCGCGTACAGCGCCACCATCAACAGCGCCCCATGCGCGAAGTTGATGATGTGCAGCACGCCGTAGATCAGCGTCAGGCCGAGCGCCACCAGCGCATACACCGCGCCGGTGGTCAGCCCGTTGAGGACCGACGGGAAGAGGATGCCGAAGTCGAGCAAGCGGCGCGGGCGCGGCAGGGAGCGAAGGGCCTCGTCATCAGGCCCGCAGCGGGAAGATCGGATCGGCTTCGCGGTACTCGCGCGGCACGATGACGCGGATGTCGCCCTTGATCACCTGCGTCATCAGCGGCTGCGCGCCTTCGTTCTGGCCGTTGACGAACTTCGTCGGGCCGTAGGGCATGAAGTGGTCGCTGAACGTGCTGGCCGCCAGCGCTGCGGTGATGGCGGCGCGGTCGGCGCTCTTGGCCTTGTCGATGGCGTCGGCGAGCAGGCGCACGGCCGTGTAGGTGTTGAACACCTCGTAGGTGTAGAAGAGCCCCTTGGCCTCGGTGCGCTTGCGCAGCGCGGCGCTGCGCGGGTCCTTCGGGTTGAACCAGTGGTTGCAGTCGATGATGCCGTTGGCCGCGTCGGGGAACTCCTTCAGGAACTTGTAGCTCGATGCGGCGCCGCCCAACACCGAGTAGATGGCCTTGGGCACCACCTTCTGCTGCTGCATCGTGCGCACCAGCAGCGCGTACTCGTTGTAGTAGTTGGCCGGGATCACGATGTCGGGGTTCACCGACTTCATGCGCAGCACCACGTTGTTGAAGTCGCGCGTCGGGTTGGCGTGCTTGATGACCTCGGCCACCTCGAAGCCGAAGGTGGGCAGCTTCTCCTTCAGCAGGTTGGCGGTGCCGGTGCCGAAGAGGCTCTCCTCGTGGATGATCATCACCGTCTTGGCCGGCTTGCCGGCGACGCTGTTGAGCACGCCGAGGTTGTTGACGGCGATCTGTGCGCAGACGCGGTAGCCGGGGCCGAAGCGGAAGGTGTTCTTCAGCCCGCGCTCGACGATCTGGTCGGCCACGCCCACGTCCACCACGTGCGGCAGGCCGTGCTTCGCGGCCGCCTGCGTGGTGGCCAGGCAGATGGCGCTGGCGTAGGCGCCGACGACGGCCGAGCAGCCGGCCTCGTTCATCTTCTCGATCTCGGCCGTGCCCGCCTGCGGCGTGCTTTGCGCGTCGCCGAGCATCACGTCGAGCTTGGCGCCGCCGAGGCTGCGAATGCCCGCCTTGTTGATGTCCTCGATGGCCATCAGCGCGCCTTCGCGGCACTGCGCGCCGGAGAACGCGAGCGCGCCCGTCACCGGGTGCAGGATGCCCACCTTCACGGGTTTCGGTTGCGCGCCGGCGACGAGCGGCAAGGCCAGCGCCGAGGCGGCGGCGGAGGACTGCTGGATGAAGCGGCGGCGGGAAACGTGGCTCAGGCGGCTCGTGCGGTTCATGCGGGGGCTCCTGGTGTCGTTGTGGCGGGAATCGGAAGCAGGTCGCTTCACGCGTGGATCTTCAGTGGAATTGCGCCGTTAGGGCCTTGCTGACCCACACCTTGGCGTCGATGCTGCCCACGCGCGACAGCTGCATCTCGTACTGGTAGCGGTCGGGGCGATAGAGGCCGTGCAGCCACTGCACCGGCCGGCCGCGCGTGTCGTGGATGAGGCGCGTTACCGCCAGCAGCGCCGAGCCGACGTCGACCGCGAGGTGGCGCGCCGCATCGGCATCGGCCAGCCTGGCGCTGATGACCTGCGTCGCGCCGCCGATGCGCACGCCGCCCTCTTCGAGCAGGATGAGGATCGGCTTCTTCGCCAGCTCGCGGCGGCCGAAGCCGGCAGCCAGCGCTGCCGGCACATGCGTGGTGATCAGCGACAGCGGCCCTTCGCGCGTGCTGCGAACGCGGCGGGCCTTCTGCACCGGCGCGCCCGGCTCGAGCTGCAGCGCCTGCGCCACCGCGGCGCTGGCGTTGACGACCGCGCATTCGAGCACCTTCACCTTCGTGGCCAGCCCCATGGTCACGATGTTCTCGAGCAGGCCGGTCAGCTGCGCGCGCGAACGCCCAGCGGCCTGAGCGCGGCCGCGGCCGTTGCGTGCGGTGGCTGCGGCGGTGCTGGCAGCCGTGGCAGCGGCGCGCGGCACGGTGCCGCGGCCCGGCGCGCGGTCGATCAGGCCCTCGGCGGCAAGCTGCGCCAGCGCCTTGCGCACGGTGATGCGGGCGACGCGGAACTGCTCGGCCAGCGACAGCTCGCCCGGCAGCCCGGCGGCGAAGCGGCCTTCGGCGAGCTGCTCGCGCAGCACCAGGTAGATCTGGTGGTACTTGGGCAGCGGCAGCGCGGCAGCCGGGGTGTTCACGGCGGGCGACGGTAGGTCTGTCTTAATGTGCTGTCAATGGGACAAACGACGGGGCAGGCCGGCTCGCGCCGCGGCCTCGCTTCAGACCGGCAGCTGCCGCGCCCAGCCCGGCGGCGCGTTCACCAGCAGCACGCGCAGCGCGCGCCGCCAGGTGGGCGCGCGCCGTTCGAGGCTGGCGAGCGAGTGCGCCAGCGTCTCGTCGGCGGGCGTGGTGACGACGATGAGCGTCGTGCGGCGCGGTTCGAAGCCGGCCAGCGCCGCGGCGTCGATGGCTTCGCCGGCGTCCCACGCGTCGCCGTCGGCGAGCGGGTGCCACCACGCAAGGTCGGTCCACAGCGCCTGCGCGCGGATGGCGATGCGCCCGGCGGCCGACGCATCGGCCATGCGCCAGGTGCCGTCGAGCGCGAGGGCGGCGCGGCGCGCGATCTCGGCGTCGTCCACCTGGTAGCAACCGAACGGCATCTCGATGCGCACCGGCCCGCCCGGCGCCGCCCAGTGCGCGTTCGCCGGCCCGGTGCCCAGCCGGCACGCGGCCACCAGCGCATCGGTGCGTGGGCAACGGCGAGCACCGACGCTTTGCGGTGCGAACGGGCGCAGGCGAGCCGAATCGAAGCGGCGCAGCAGCATCGGTGGCGAGGTCAGGCTTCCGCCGCCGGCTTCACGGCTCGCCGTGCGGCTTCGCGGCGTGCCCTTGGCTTCACGGCGTGCCGCCCGGTTCGGCGAGCGTGCGCACGAAGGCGCGCGTGTGCACGCCCAGCTGGCGCAACAGCGCTGCCAGCTGCTGCTGCAGCCGCTCGTGCTCGGCCGCGGAGTGCGTTCGCGCGATCGTGACCATGTCGAGCTCGTCGGTCTCGGAGCCGAGCTCGACCTGCGGGTCGGCGGTGAAGCGCGTCGGAAAGCTGCGCTCCAGCTGCGCGTCGAGCGCCGCGGCGGCTTCGAACGCTTCGCCGCTGATGCGCCCGCGCACGTCGGCGGCGGCGTAGCCACCGCGCGCCGCGTCGCCGGCGGTGTCGCGCAGCGCGGCGAGCAGCGGATCCGCCTCGCGCGTCTCCCGCGCTGCACGCCAGGCGAGCGCCAGCCGCTGCTGCTGGTAGCTTTCGACGACCGCGTGCCGGTTCGACACCAGCGTCGTCGCGGCCGCCTTCGGGCCGGTCCAGCCGACCATCGCCACCGTGTTGATGCCGATCATCCGCAGCGCCGAGAGGCCCGGCAGGATGCTCGCGTGATAGGGCTGGGTCAGGTCCTGCACGTAGTGCAGCGCCCAGCCGGCAAAGCGCCAGCCCCAGTAGCGGTGGCCGCTGGCGAGCGCATGCCGGGCGAGCGCCGTGAAGAGCGCGATGCGCGCCTCGGGCTGCGTGCGGCGCAGGAAAGGCGCCGCGGCGAAGACGATGCGAGCCTCGTGGTACAGGCCCATGTGGAACGGCGCCTGCGTGCCGTAGACGAGCGCCGGGTTGCCGAACGGCTGCTGGCCGAGGCCGGCTTCGCGGCCTTGCGCGGTGCCGCTGTCGGTGTACAGGCCGATGTCGAGGCCGAAGTCCGGCTCCTGCGCGGCGGTGGCCAGCACTTCGAGCGCCGGCACCTCGCTGCCTTCTGTTAGCGAAGCGAAGGTGAAGTGGCGCGCACCGCCGCCGCTGCCGGCCGTGATCGCCGTCACCTCGGTCCACGGCAACGCGGGCCGCTCGCCGGAGCTTTCGCCCGGGCGCACTTGCAGGTACAGCGGCAGGCGCGAGGCGGCGTTGACGCGCAGCGCCTTCAGGAAGCGCTGGCGCAGATCGGACGCTGTGGCCAGCGGTTGGTCACTGCCGCCACCTTGGCCCGCAGCCGCAGCGCGGAAGACGAGCGCATCGGGCAACGCGTCGTACGGATCGAGATGCGCGCGCGCCCAGGCCTCGTGCGCGCCGAGCAGCCGCTCCAGCTGCGTTGCTTCGGCGGCCACGAACCGCTCGAGCGACTCGGCGCGCACGCGCTCGGTGAGCGCGGCTTGCGCGGCTTGCGTGGCATGCGTGGCATGCGTGGCTTCGGCGGCTTGCGCAGCCAGCGGCTGCAACGTCACCCACGTCGTCAACGCATGCTCGTTCCAGGCACGCGCCGGGTTGCACGAGAGCAGCGCGGCAACCGTTGCGAGACCAGCGGC
>JAXMEZ010000067.1:0-19679 GCA_046348035.1 Rubrivivax sp.
GTGCGCAGCCCGCACGCGCACGCGCGCATCAAGAAGCTCGACACCAAGGCCGCCGCCGCCGCGCCCGGCGTGCTCGGCATCTTCACCGGCGAGCACTTCAAGGCCGTCGGCGGGCTGCCCTGCGGCTGGCTCATCAACAGCCTCGACGGCACGCCGATGAAGGAGCCCAAGCACCCGGTGCTGGCCGACGGCAAGGTGCGCTACGTCGGCGACCGCGTCGCGCTGGTCGTCGCCGAGACGCTGGCGCAGGCCAAGGCCGCGGCAGCGCTGGTGGACGTCGACTACGAAGAGCTGCCCGCCGTCGTCGACGCCGCCAAGGCCGCCGGCTTCAAGGCCGCCGTGCACGACGAGGCGCCCAACAACCAGTGCTACCACTGGGGCATCGGCGACAAGGACGGCGTCGCTGCCGCGATCAAGGGCGCCGCGCACGTGACGACGCTGTCGTTCCGCAACAACCGGCTCATTCCCAACGCGATCGAGCCGCGCGCGGCCAACGCCAGCTACGACGTCAACGCCGACAGCTACACGCTGTACGTCAGCAACCAGAACCCGCACGTCGAGCGCCTCTTGATGTGCGCCTTCGTCCTCGGCATCCCCGAGCACAAGATGCGCGTCGTCGCGCCCGATGTCGGCGGCGGCTTCGGCAGCAAGATCTACCTCTACGGCGAAGAGACGGCGCTCGTCTTCGCCAGCAAGCAGATCAAGCGGCCGATCAAGTGGACGGCCGACCGCAGCGAGGCGTTCCTGTCCGACGCGCACGGCCGCGACCACGTCACCACGGCGCAACTGGCGCTCGACAAGGACGGCCGCTTCATCGGCCTGAACGCGCAGACCACGGCGAACATGGGCGCCTACCTGTCCACGTTCGCGAGCTGCATCCCGACGATCCTGCACGCCACGCTGCTGGCCGGCCAGTACAAGACGCCCAAGATCTGGTGCGAGGTGACGGCTGTGTTCACCAACACCGCGCCGGTGGACGCCTACCGCGGCGCCGGCCGGCCCGAGGCCACCTACCTGCTCGAGCGCATCGTCGAGACCGCGGCCACCGAGATGAAGATCGACCCGGCCGAGATCCGCCGCCGCAACTTCATCAAGGAGTTCCCGTACGCCACGCCGGTGGGCCTGACCTACGACACCGGCGACTACGACGCGACGCTGACGCGCGCGCTGGTGCTCGCCGACGTGGCCGGCTTCGCGCAGCGCAAGACCGCCAGCGCCGCCAAGGGCCTGGCGCGCGGCATCGGCTACGCCTGCTACATCGAAGCGTGCGGCATCGCGCCGAGCTCGGTGGCGGGGGCACTGGGCGCGCGCGCAGGCCTCTTCGAAGCAGGCGAAGTGCGCGTGCATCCCACCGGCAAGGTCACCGTCTTCACCGGCAGCCACAGCCACGGCCAGGGCCACGAGACGACGTTCGCGCAGGTGGTGGCCGACAAGCTGGGCATCCCGATGGAAGACATCGACATCCAGCACGGCGACACCGGCAAGGTGCTGTTCGGCATGGGCACCTACGGCAGCCGCTCGATCGCGGTGGGCGGCACGGCCATCGTCAAGGCGCTGGACAAGATCATCACCAAGGGCCGCAAGATCGCCGCGCACCTGATGGAAGCAGGCGAGGGCGACGTCGTCTTCGAAGGCGGGCAGTTCAAGATCGCCGGCACCGACAAGGCAGTGCCTTTCGCGAGCGTCGCGCTCACCGCCTACGTGCCGCACAACTTCCCGCACGACAAGCTGGAGCCGGGGCTGAACGAGAACGCCTTCTACGACCCCAGCAACTTCACCTTCCCGGCCGGCAGCTACATCTGCGAAGTGGAAGTCGACAAGGCCACCGGCGCCGTGCGCATCGACCGCTTCACCGCGGTGGACGACTTCGGCAACGTCATCAACCCGATGATCGTCGAAGGCCAGGTGCACGGCGGCCTCGTGCAGGGCATCGGCCAGGCTTTGCTGGAACACGGCGTGTACGACGATGCCAGCGGCCAGCTCTTGAGCGGCAGCTACATGGACTACGCGATGCCGCGCGCCGACGACATGCCCAGCTTCCAGGTGGAGACGGTGAAGGGCACGCCTTGCATGCACAACCCGCTGGGCGTGAAGGGCTGCGGCGAGGCAGGGGCCATCGGCTCGCCACCGGCGGTGATCAACGCCATCTGCAACGCGCTCGGCGTGAAGGACGTGCCGATGCCGGCCACGCCGCAGACGGTGTGGCGGGCGGCGCGCGCCGGCTGAAGCGCAGGCTCGAACGCAAACACTCGCAGGAATCCAGGAGCATTGAACATGCAAGCGTTCAACTACAGCACCCCGGCCTCTCTGGCCGACGTGAAGGCGGCGCTGGCCGCCGGCGGCCAGGCGCTGGCCGGTGGACAAAGCCTCATCGCCGCGATGAAGCTCGGCCTCAACGCGCCCGAGAAGCTCGTCGATCTCGGCGGCGTCAAGGAGCTGCGCGGCATCACCGTCAGCGGCGGCGTCGTCAAGGTCGGCGCGATGACCACGCACGCCGAAGTGGCCGCCAGTGCCGACGTGAAGAAGGCGATTCCGGCGCTGGCCGAACTCGCCAGCCACATCGGCGACCGCCAGGTGCGCAACCGCGGCACCATCGGCGGCAGCCTTGCCAACGCCGACCCGGCGGCCGACTACCCGGCCGCGGCGCTCGGGCTCGGCGCGACGATCCACACCGACAAGCGCGACATCGCCGCCGACGATTTTTTCAAGGGCCTGTTCGAAACGGCGTTGCAGCCGAACGAACTGATCACCGCGGTGAGCTTCCCGGTGCCCGAGAAGGCCGGCTGGCAGAAGTTCAGGCAGCCGGCTTCGCGCTTCGCGCTCGTGGGCGTGTTCGCGAGCAAGGGGCCGAAGGGCGTGCGCGTGGCGGTCACCGGCGCCGGCCCGAGCGTGTTCCGCGCGGCCGATCTGGAGAAGAAGCTCGCCGCCAACTGGTCGGCCGGTGCGCTGCAGGGCGCGACGGTGAAGTCCGACGGCCTCAACAGCGACCTGCACGGCTCGCCCGAGTACCGCGCGGCGCTGATCCCGGTGCTCACCGCGCGCGCGGTCGGTTGAGGTACTCACTCCCTCTCCCGCTTGCGGGAAAGCGCTTGCGCTTCGGCGGAGGCTCATGTCGCGAAGCGACGTGATGCCGTAGCCAGAGGGCAGGGGTGAGGGCTCTTACCTGCACCGACCCTCACCCCAACCCTCTCCCGCTGGCGCGGGCGAGGGAGCAACACAACGACAATCGCGGCCGTGAACCCCGACAACACCGCGCGGCTGCAAGCCCTTCCCACCGATATCGACGACACGCTGGCCCGCCTGGCCGCCCACGACTACGTGGCCGACCGGCGGCTGGCCACCGTTGTCTTCCTCGCGCTTCGGCTCGAGCGCCCGCTCTTCCTCGAAGGCGAACCCGGCACCGGCAAGACCGAGATCGCGCGCACGCTGGCGGCGATGCTCGGCCGGCCGCTCATCCGCCTGCAGTGCTACGAAGGGCTCGACCTCGCGGGTGCCGCCTACGAGTGGAACTACGCGCGGCAGATGCTGGAGATACGCGTCGCCGAAAGCGGCGGCAGCGGCGGCAGCAGTGGCAACAAAGGCAACGGCGCCCGTTCGCCGCTCGACGCGCGCGAACTCTTCAGCGAGCGCTTCCTCATCAAGCGCGCCTTGCTCGAAGCGATCGACCCCGCGCGGCCGGTGCCGCCGGTGCTGCTGATCGACGAACTCGACCGCGCCGACGAGCCGTTCGAGGCCTTCCTGCTCGAAGTGCTGTCGGACTGGCAGATCACGATCCCCGAGCTGGGCACCGTGCGCGCGAAGAAGCCGCCGGTCGTCGTGCTCACGAGCAACCGCACGCGCGAGATCCACGACGCGGTGAAGCGGCGGTGCCTGTACCACTGGGTCGGCTTCCCCGACGCGGCGCGCGAGGCCGAGATCCTGCGCCGGCGCGTGCCCGGCGCCGGTGCGGCGCTGGCGGCGCAGATCGTCGCCTTCGTGCAGAAGCTGCGCACGATGGACCTGTACAAGCTGCCCGGCGTGGCCGAGACGATCGAGTGGGCGCGCGCGCTGCGCGAGCTGGACGCGATCGAGCTCGACCCGGCCATCGTGCAAGGCACACTCGGCCTCCTGCTGAAGTACCAGGACGACATCGCCCGCGTCGACGCGGCGCAGGTGCAGCGGCTGCTGGACGAAGTGCGCGCCGCCGCGCCGGTGGTGTGATGCCGCGGTGACGCCGCTCGCCACCGGCCCCGGCCGCCTGGCCGGCAACGTGATGCACTTCGGCCGCGTGCTGCGTGCCGCCGGCATGCCGGTGGGCAGCGACCGCATCCAGCTCGCGTTGCGCGCGCTGCAGCTCGGCGGCCTCGAAAGCCGCGCCGACTTCCATGCCGTGCTCTCGGCCTGCCTCATCGACCGCCACGCGCACCAGGAACTCTTCGACCAGGCCTTCGCGCTCTTCTGGCGCGACCCCGACCTCGCCGGCCGCATGCGCGCGCTGTTGCTGCCCAAGGTGCAAAGCACGGCGCCGCTGCCGCAGCGCGAGAACCGGCGCCTGGGCGACGCGCTGTTCCCGATGCCGGCTGACGCGCCGCCGCCACCGCCGCCCAAGCAGGACGAGATCGAACTCGAAGCGATGCTCACGGCGAGCGCCGACGAGCACCTTCGCCGCGCCGACTTCGACACGATGAGCGCCGACGAATACCGCGCCGCATTGCGCGCGCTCGCGCGCCTGGCGGTGGTGTTCCCGCCGCTGCCCACGCGCCGGCGCGGCGAGGCGCGCCGCCCGGGGCGGCTGGACCTGCGCGCCACGCTGCGCAGCGCCGCGCGCCAGGGCGGCCAGTTCATCGCGCCGCCGCGCTACAGCGAGCCCAAGCGCCTGGTGCCGCCGCTGGTGGTGCTGGCCGACATCTCGGGCTCGATGGCGCGCTACACGCGCGTGCTGCTGCACTTCGCGCACCTGCTGACGAACGCGCACCCGCACGTCGAGAGCTTCGTCTTCGGCACGCGGCTGACTCGGCTGACGCCGTGGCTGCGCGGCAAGGACCCCGACCTCGCCGTGGCGCGCGCCGTGGCCGGCGTTTCCGACTGGGCCGGCGGCACGCGCATCGCCGAATGCCTGCGCGAATTCAACCGGCGCTGGGCCCGCCGCGTGCTGGGCGGCCGCGCCACCGTGCTGCTGGTGAGCGACGGCCTGGAGCACGGCGAAGCGGCCGACCTCGAATTCGAGATGGAGCGGCTTCAGAAGAGCGCACGCCGCCTGCTGTGGCTGAACCCTCTGCTGCGCTACACCGGCTTCGAGCCGCGCGCCGCCGGCATGAAGGCCATGATGCCGCACGTGAGCGCCTGCCTGCCGGTGCACAACCTCGAAGCGCTGGAGCAGCTCGTGCGCGTGCTCGCCGATCGGCGATCGTCGCAGCTGCCGCCGCCGCGCCGCGGGCGGTGATTCGATCGGGGCTCGCATGCACGCGAGTCCTTCGCCTTCGTTGTCAGCGCGCTCCTACATCCCCGCGCGGCGCGGGCTGATACGGCACCGCAGTCAGGTGGCGACGATGGTTGCCTCGACCCTGATGCAACCTCGAAGGAGCCTGCTCATGCGCGCCACTGCCCCCACCCCGCCGAGACCCTCGTTGCGCTGGAGCACAAGTTCTGGCAATCGATCGTCGACAACGACTCGCAGGCCGCGATCGACCTGCTGTGCGAGCCGGCGGTGATGATCGGCGAGCACGGCACGATGAAGTTCGACCACGAGCGCTACCGGCAGATGGCCGAGCAGGGACCGATGGTGCTGACGTGGTTCCAGCTCAGCGACTTCGACGTCACGTTCCCCAACGACAAGACCGCCGTGCTGACCTATCACGCGCGGCAGACGATGGCGCCGCGCGGCCACGACGGCCCAGGCGTTGCACAGGAGATGAACGACTCCTCGACCTGGATCCGAGAAGGCCGCAGCTGGCGCTGCGTGATGCACACCGAGACGCCGGCGAACGGGGCGGACGAGCAGAGGCACTGATACGGATTCGCCGTCGTTCGCATCGGAATCCGTTCGGGCTGAGCTTGTCGAAGCCTCTTCCAGCCCGTCGAAGGGCGGCGCTTCGACAAGCTCAGCGCGAACGGTTCTTGAGGATCGAACGCGACTCGGTATGAGCGCGTCGGCCGCGGGCCGAAGCCCAGCCCGTTCGCAGCGCAGCGCGAGCCTCAGGCGCGCAGCGGCAGCAGCGCGCCGATGGCGATGAACAAGCCGCCGCAGGCGCGGTTGAAGGTGCGGCCCACGCGCGCCAGCCACGCGGCGAGCCGGTGCGCGACGCTGGCGATGAACATCTCGGTGGCGAACTCGATGGCCGCGAACGTGCCGGCCATGACGGCGAACTGCACGACGAGGCCGCGCGCCGGGTCGATGAACTGCGGCAGGAACGCAGCGAAGAAGAGGATCGCCTTCGGGTTCGTCAGCGCCGACAACGCACCTTCGCGGAAGAGCGAGAGGCCGCGGCGGGCTGGCCGCCGTCCACCGTTCGCGCTGCCGTTCGCACTGCCGTTCGCGTTGCCGTTCGCGCCCGCGGCTGCATCAGCGGCATCCAAGGAGATGGGCGGCGAGCGCCACACCTGCACGCCCAGCCACACGAGGTACAGGCCGCCCGCCCACTTCAGCACCGTGAGCCACACGACCGAGGCCTGGAGCAACGCGCCGATGCCGAACATCGACATCGCGATGATGGCCACGAACCCGGCCACGCCGCCGGCTACCGTGTAGGTAGCCTTGCGCCGCCCGTGCAGCGCGCCGTGCGTCAGCGCCAGCAGACCGTTGGGGCCGGGCGAGAGCGACAAGCCGGTGGCGGCGAGGAGGTAGACGAGCCAGGTGTTGAAGTCCATGCGGGGTGCGAGCGCCGGAATGGCGCAGAGCGAGGCGGAATGACGCGAGCGGCGGGCTGCGATTGTCGGCGCTTCGAAGAGCCCATCAGTGCGGCTGCGCTGTCGATGTCGCCTGTGCGCCTGGCGCCGCGGTTGCTGCGGGTGCCATCGGCCACACCATCGCCGCTTCGAGCCCCGGCTCGGCGTTGCGCAGGCGCAGTTCGCCGCCATGCGCCACAGCCACCAGGCGGCACAGGTACAAGCCCAGGCCCACGCCGCCGGCGCTGCGCGTGCGCGCACTGTCCGGGCGATGGAACGCTTCGCCGAGTTGCGCCAGCACTTCGGGCGCGACGCCGCTGCCGTGGTCGCGCACGCCGAGCGCGAGTTGCCCGTCGCCCTCGCGCTTCAGGAACACCAGCGGCGGCTTCGCGGTGTCACCGGCGTGCCGCCATGCATTCGCGAGGAGATTGCGCAGCACGAGGCGCACGCGCGTCGGGTCGACGTCGACGGTGCCGATGCCTTCGTCGATGTCGATGTCGGCATGCAGCGGCGCGACTGCCGCGCCGCCGGGCTCGGCCGCTGCGGCCACCGCCGTTGCCACGGTCTCGCGCACCAGCGCCGCGAGGTCCGTGCGCTCGCGTTGCAGCGCCGCGTGCCCTTGCGCCAGCCGTTCGCTTTCCAAGAGGCTCGTGATCAGCTCGCGCATCTCGGCCAGGTCGCGCAGCAGCGCGCTGCGCTCCGGACCTTCGGTCACGAGTTCGGCATTCAAGCGCGCACGCGTGAGCGGGCTGCGCAGCTCGTGGCTGATGGCCAGCAGCAAAGCACGCTTGGCTTCGAGCATGCCGTGCAGGCTGTCGGCCATCGCGTCGATGCGGCCGGCCAGCTCGTCGAGTTCATCTCGCGGAGGCCGGGTCGCGCTGCCGCGACGCACGGCGGCTTCGGCCTGCGCACGGATGCGCCGGCTGAAGTCGCCGCGCCCATAGGCTTCCACGCCGCGCGTGATGGGCTTCAGCGGCGCGAGCAGGCGCCGCACCATCAGCCAGGCCAGCAGCGTCAGCACGAGCAGCGCGCCGAAAACGACCCAGCTCATGCCGCGCTCGCGCCACGCTTCGGGCGGCTCGGCGAGCGTGAAGGTGATGCGGTGCTGGCCGTCGGCGCTTTCTCGCACCATCCTCCAATGCGTGCCGTTGTCGCCCTCCGCACCACGCCGCCAGCGCGCGAGGCTGCGCCCGCCTTCCAGCGTGTCCAGGTTCACCTGCGGCCCTTCGATGCGCACCCGCACCGGCAGCCGCGCCGCGAGTGCGCGCGCGCGTTCGGGCACCGGCGGGCTGCCGAGGTCCGCTGCGACGCGCGTCGCATAGTCCTCAAGCAAAGGCCGCAGGTACACCTGCCATCCGCCTTGCACGAGCCGCTGCATGCCGGCGAAGAACACAGCGCTGGTGGCCAGCGCCAGCAGCACGAACACGGCCACCAGCCGCGCTTGCAGGCTGTGCCTGAAGCGGCGGTGCCAGCGGCGGTGCTCGCTCAAGAGCGGGCCCCCGCGGCGATCACACACTGCGCGCTCGCATGTGCACTCACGCCGGCGCCCCGGCGAAGCAGTAGCCCGCATTGCGCAGCGTGCGGATGCACGGCAGCGGCTCGAGCTTGCGGCGCAGGCGGCTGACGAGGATGTCCACGGCGCGGCTGGCGATGTCCTCGGCCGAATGGCCGCGCAGGCGCGTCAGGATGTCGTCGCGGCTGAACACCTTGCCCGGCGTGCCGGCCAGCAGCACGAGCAGCTCGAACTCGGTGCCGGTGAGTTCGACCGCGCGGCCTTGCACCTGCACTTCGCGCCGGTCGAGGTCGATGGTGATGCCCTCGAAGACGAGTCGGCCCTTGGCTGGAGCCGATGTCGTTGCTGGCGCCGCGTTGGCCGCCATCGCCGGCGTCCGCGCGCGCCTGAGCACGGTCTGGATTCGCGCCAGCAACTCACGCGGCTCGAAGGGCTTCGGCAGGTAGTCGTCGGCGCCCAGCTCCAGGCCGACGACGCGGTCCATCACGTCGCCGCGCGCGGTGAGCATGACGACCGGCACGTCGCGCGCCGGCCCTTCGAGGCGGCGGATGGTGCGGCAGGTTTCGAAGCCGTCCATCTCGGGCAGCATCACGTCGAGGATCACGGCATCGAAGCCGGTGCCGGCCTTCGCCTGCCGTTCGAGCTGCTCGACACCGCGGCTCGGCCGCGTCGCCTGTTCGAGCGTGAAGCCCGAACGCGCGAGGTACGCCGCGAGCGGCGCGCCCAGGTGTTCGTCGTCGTCGATGAGCAGCAGGCGGGGCATCGAGGCTTTGCCTTGCAAGGCCGCCGCGCTTGGTGCGGCGGTGGCCTGGGCGTGGGCACTTTACCAATCGTCGCGAGCGCGCCGGGGGATCGCTCGGCCCCAGCGCGCCGCTTCGTGCGACCTCAGCCGCGCCGGCCGCGCCGCTCCAGCGCTTCGCGAAGCTTCGTCTGCTGCTCGGGCTTCAGGCTGTCGTAGAAGTCGCCGAAGGCCGCGATCACGTCCGGGCCCTTGGCCTGCACCGCCGCGGTCTTCGCGTCGAGCAGCGCGCGCGCCTTTGCGCGGTCGAAGGTCGCCCCCGAGATGAGCGCGGCGATGTCGGCACGCGCGCTCTTCGATTCGCCGGCCAGCGCCTTGGCCTGCTCGCGCAGGCGGTCGGCGACGACGCCGAGCTTGGCCTTCTGCGCTTCGTCGAGATCCAACCGCTTGCCGGCGCGTTCGACGAAGCGGCTCTTGAGCTTGGCCGCATCTTCGTCGCTCATCGCATGCCAGCCGCCGCGGTACGGGTGCTGGTGCGAGCAGGCGCCGAGTGCGCCCAGCAGCACCGTCGCGCCGATGAGGCCGACGATCGAGCGCCGCACCCAGGGTTTCCAGCTTTTCCAGAAGGCCATGACGAGAGGTCCTTTCGCGCCCTTCGGCGCCCAGGCCGGCAATGCACCGGCGGTTGATGAGGGCCTCATCGTCGGCCGCATGCCGCTGCGCGTCCTTTCGCCGCGGTCACGCTGCGTAACGTTTGATGTCGTGGGCGGGCGCTCGTCCCGCTGCTGCCCGTTCACAAGCGCGTGGCAGCGCGCGCCTACTCGTCGAGCAGCCCGCCCTTGAAGAAGCTCCACGCGGTGCCGTCGTGCAGGTAGAAATGCCCGTCGGCGCAGAAGTCCTTGCCGGGAAAGTACTCGCGGTACGCCTTCGGCACCAGCCGCTCGAGCTGCTCGTCGGACAGCAGCTCGAACTCCTCCGGCGTGATGGCGCGGCCGGGGCGCAGGCGGCGGGGTTCCATGGTGTATTGCGGAATAAGCAGGCGAGGTGCAGCCATCGTATGCTGCAACCACCCCGTGCAGATTCCAGCCGCATCATGAAGATCACGATCGACATCGCGGACGGCCTTCTTGCCCAAGCAAGGGAACTGGCGGCTGCGCGCAACATAACGCTGCGTGCGCTGGTCGAGGCCGGGCTGCGGCAGGTGCTTCAGCAGCAGGGTGAGCGCTCAGCGCCGTTCAAGCTGAGGCGGGCCACGTTCAAGGGCAAGGGCTTGCGCGCCGAATGGCAGGATCAGCCATTCGATCGGCTGCGCGATTTGGCTCGCGAGCGCCGCGGCGAGTGATCGCGCCGGACACTCGCGGCCCTTCACGGCCCCTTCACGGCCCCTTACGGCCCTGTGAGCGAGCAGTTCGCCGACTTGAACACCAGCGGCGCTTGCGGGCCGGGCATGGGCGGCTTGGACATGTCGCGCGGCTCGCGCTCGAAGGTGGCCTGGCAGTCCTTGCCGAAGTGAATGACGTACTGGCGCAGGTCGAGGCTTGTCACCGTGCCGGCGACGTAAGAGTGTTCGCGCAGGAACTGGAGCATCACCTCCAGGTCCCGGATGTTCTGGTAGTTCGGCGCCAGCGCGGCCGTTGCGGCCGAGGAGATCAGCAACGCGGCCGTTGCCGCGAGCGATGCGGAAGCGATGCTTGGCATTGAAGGGAAGGACTCGATGTGCGGGCCGCCATCGTAGCGGCCCGCTCTTGCAGCCAGCACCCGGCGTTGCCGCCTTCGCGGTGTGGCGCCGACCGCGCCTACCGCGTCGACAGCGCCTCAGCGTTCCTTGCGGATGACGCCCGTGGGTGCGGCGTTGCCGCCGAGCATGAACACCGTGTACACGCCCTGCGATTGCAGGTTGGCGCCGGTGACGCTGAAGAGTGGCGCGGCGGCGGAGGGCGAAGTCACGTCCACACCCGCCGACGGGTTCGACACCAGCGTCACGTAGCTGGAAGCCTGCCCCGCGGGGACGTCGCTGGCCACGGCCGAGAAGTCGACCGACAGTGCCAGCGGGTCGAAGCCCGAGGTGCCGTTGACCAGGCGAATGCGCATGCGCGAGGTGGTCACCGGCAGGCGGTTGTCGTCGGTGATGCGGTTCACCGCCGGCGCCGCGGCCGTGCCGGAAACGAGCAGCGTGTAGTCGGTGCCGGCCACCAGCGTCTGCGACTGCGCTGCGAGGGGCACGCCGTTGATGCGCACGACCAGGCTCGCGGTGGCCGCATCGACCACGGTGTAGGGGCCGACCGAAGGCGAGCGGATGCTGCCGGCCAGCGTGCGCGTGCCGAGCGTGACGCCGACGGTGCCGCCGCTCTCGACGCCGGCGACGACGCGCAGCCGCGCCTGCACGTTCTTGAACAGCGACAACGCATCGCGCTGCGGCACGGCAGCGCCGTGCAGCAGCACGCCGCTGGCGCCGGCCGTGGCCACGAACGTGGCGTGCTGCTGCGCCGTCAACGTGAACGTGGGCACGTCCAGGCGCACGTCGGCCGGGTCGCCGGCACCGGTGATGCGCAGGCGATAGGTGCCGGCCGAGAGTTCCTTGAAGCCGCTGATGCCGCCCGAGCCCACCGAGGTGAGCACCGGCGAGCTGTCGGCCAGGTCGGCGCTGGTGGTGGTGAGGTAGACGTCGACCGGGCCGCTGTCGATGGTGGCGTTCACCAGGCGCAGGCGCGCGTTGCCGCTGGCGATGGCGCTGTTGTCCTGGTCTTCGGTGAGCATCGACACGCGCAGCGCGTTCGAACGGCCCCAGATCAGCGCCAGGTAGTGCACGTCCTGCGTCACCGACTGCGACTGCGTGACGAGGTTGGTGGTTGAACCGGGCGAGCGCACCTTGAGCGAATAGGTGCCGGTGGCGAGCGTGGTGTCGCCGCTCAGGCCGTCGGCTGCGACGCTGGAGAAGAGCTCGGTGTCGTCGGCCAGCAGGCTCAGCGCACCCTGGTCCGAAGCCAGGTTGAGCGCGCGCACCGTGGCCTGCCCCGAAGAGTTGCTGCCGTTGCCGCCGCAGCCCGCCAGCGCGGCGGTGGCCATCACCAACGGAAAGAGCCAGGTCCGCAAGCGGCTTGCAGAGGTCACGAGGGAGCGGATCGGCAGCGAAAGCGGCATGGCGAGCATGTTCCGGAAGTGCAAACCCCGCCTTCTACGACCACCGTGTCAGCGCCGGGTTGTCAGTTGATGGCGCAGTGTAAAGGCCGGCGCGGCGGGCTCTGCCGCGCGGCATGCCCCTTCAGGTGCCGCCCTTGCCGCCCGGCTGGCTGGCCCTGCCGCGCACCGTGTCGCGGGCGATCTCGGCGTCCCTTCGTTCCCGATTCCTGCACTTCGCTGACGCTTAGAGCACTTCGCTTGTGACCGGCGGCCGCTGCGCAGTCCCGCGGTCGCCGAGGCACATCAATCGCGAATGCGAGGCGCCATCATCCTCTTGGCCGTCGTCGATCCCTTCGGTGGCACTGGCGCATTCTCCGAGCCCACCACAGGTGCGTCTTCTATGCGGCCATGACGTCGAGATCGGCCGTCACCGAGGCGATGAGGTGCTCGAGCTGGTTTCGCGGGCGCCTATGGGCCGGAACACGACGGGGCGGGGGTGCCCGAGGCTCGTCGGTGACTTGGCCTCGAGCGCGAGAATCGCGTTGCCAAGTGCCCTCGGTGTGTTCGTCGCGCCCAGAAGCTCCGTCGAGTCCAGTTCTTCCCCGGCCAAGCGGCGCACGACTTCCGTAGCCCAGGTAGCGCATGTGTTCGTGAAGCGCCAACTGGCCGAGGCGATGAGGGCGCTTGTGGCGTGCTTTGCCTGCCCCGGAGTCAGGCCGTAGTAACGGCTCGCTGCGGCTCTGTACTGCTTCGAGATCTCCAGACCCCATTCGACGTCGAGCGTCTCACCAAGCGCGAAGCCGGTTGGGTCCCTGACGAATCGGCGCGGTTCTGCCAGGGTAGAGGTCCACAGCCCGACGCTCGTCGAGTTGCCGTTCGCGAAGTGCAAGGTGAGCCACGCATGCCCTGCCGTGAACGCGACAGTGCCGGCCGCGCTGCTGTGGATTCCGAGTGTCTTCAGCACATCGCCTCCGGAGGTGACCTGGCCCGGGCACTCTACCGATCCGGCGTCGGGCGGCATCGGTCAGATGATGGACATTGACCACTGGCGCTCGACGTGACGATGCGAGGGCGAGGCGAAAGTCAGCCGGCCTTCAGAACGGGTAATGCCTCTCCCCCGTCTGCACCGTGATCCACCTCAACTCCGTGAACTCCGCAATCCCCGCCCGCCCGCCGAACCTCCCCATCCCGCTCCCCTTCACCCCCCCGAACGGCATCTGCGCCTCGTCGTGCACCGTCGGCCCGTTCACGTGGCAGATGCCGCTTTCGATCCGTCGCGCCACAGCAATCGCCCGCGCCGTGTCCCTGCCGAACACCGCCGCGGAAAGCCCGTATTCGTTGTCGTTCGCGCAGGCCACCGCTTCGTCCACCCCGTCCACGCGCACCACGCATTTCACCGGGCCGAAGGTTTCCTCGTGGTAGATGCGCATCTTCGGCGTCACGTGGTCCAGCACGGTGGCGGGCATCAGCGTGTCGCTGGCCTTGCCGCCGCACAGCAGCTTGGCGCCCTTGGCCAAAGCGTCGTCGATGAGCGCGTTGCAGTGCTCCACGGTGCCCATGCCGATCACTGAGCCCAGCACGCACGGTTCGCCAGTTTTCGAAGTTTGGCGCGGGTCGCCGAGCGGCAGGCTCTTCGCCTTCCTGACGAACCTTGCGACGAAGTCGTCGGCGATCTTGCGGTCGCAGATGATTCGCTCAGTGCTCATGCAGATCTGGCCGCTGTTGGCGAATGCGCCGAAGGCGGCGCCGTTCACCGCGGCTTCGAGGTCGGCGTCGTCCAGCACCACCATCGGCGCTTTGCCGCCGAGTTCCAGCACCACGGGTTTGAGGTACTTCGCGCAGGTCATCGCGATGAGCTTGCCCACGCGCGTGCTGCCGGTGAAGTTCACGCGCCGCACGGCCGGGTGCGCCACCATTGCTTCCACGACCGCGCCCGCGTCGGCCGGGGCGTTGGTGATGTAGTTGACGACGCCCGGCGGGAAGCCCGCGTCCTGGAACGCTTCGATGATGAGCTGGTGCGTGCGCGGGCAGTTCTCGCTGCCTTTGAGCACGACCGTGTTGCCGCAGGCCAGCGGCGTGGCGATGGCGCGCACGCCGAGGATGATGGGCGCGTTCCACGGCGCGATGCCCAGCACCACGCCGGCCGGTTGGCGCACGCCCATCGCGAGTGAACCGGGCACGTCGGAGGGGATCACCTCGCCGCCGATCTGCGTCGTCAGCGCTGCAGCCTCGCGGAGCATGCCGGCCGCCAGCATCACGTTGAAGCCGGCCCACATGCCGGTGGCGCCGGTCTCGGCCGGCACGGCTTCGATGAACTTCGGCGTCTTCGCTTCCAGCGCGTCGGCCGCCTTCAGCAGCAGCATTCGGCGCTCGCCGGGGCCCGTGTCTTTCCAGGTCTTGAACGCCTCGGCCGCGGCGTCGCAGGCGGCGATCGCGTCTGCGGTGGAAGCGGCCGGCGCGCGCGTGGCCACGCTGCCGTCCAGCGGGTTGCGGCGGTCGAAGGTGGCGCCCTTCTCGGCGCTCACCTGCAGGCCGTTGATGAGCATGCTCAGGTCGGACATGGGGCTCTCCTTCAGGGCGATGCCGGCGGCGCGGCTGGCCGTGGTTCGTTCGTCGGGCTTGCCGAGATAGGCCTCGCGGATGACGGTGCTGCGCGCCAGCAGGCTTGCCGGCCCGCTGGCGACGATGCGGCCGCGCTCGAGCACGTAGCCGCGGTCGGCCACGGCGAGCGCCTTCTTCACGTTCTGCTCCACCATCAGCACGGTGGTGCCGGCGTCGGCGATGCGGCGCGCCATGCCGAGCAGCTCGTCCACCATCTTCGGCGCCAGGCCGAGCGATGGCTCGTCGAGCATCAGGAGGCGCGGCGCGCTCATCAGCGCCCGGCCCACGGCCACCATCTGCTGCTCGCCGCCGCTCATCGTGCCGGCGCGTTGCGCGATGCGCTCGGCGAGCTTGGGGAATGTGGCCAGCACGTGCTCGAGCCGGCGCGCGCGTTCTTCTTTCCCCACAAGCCAGCCGCCGAGCTCGAGGTTCTCGCGCACCGTCATCTGGCCGAAGAGCTGCCGGCCTTCGGGCACGAGCGTGATGCCGCGCTCGACGATCTCGCTCGTCTTCGCTTCGGGGTCGAGCTCGGCGCCGTCGAACCACAGCTTGCCGGCGGCGCGCGGAATCAAGCTCGCGATGGCCTTGAGCAGCGTCGACTTGCCGGCGCCGTTCGGGCCGAGGATGACCGTGAGCCCGGGCCGCGCTTCGATGCGGATGTCGCGCAGCACGAGGAACGGCCCGTAGCCTGCGGAAAGACCGATGACCTTCAGGTGCGCGAGGCGCTGGCCGAGGGCGTCTTCGATCTCGTTCTTCATGCGCCTTCGGGCCTCAAGCCGCCTCCGCCATCTCGTCGCCGAGATACGCCTCGATCACCTCGGCGTTGCGCACCACCTCGGCCGGCGTGCCGTCGGCGATCTTCTTGCCCTGGTGCAGCACGATCACGCGCTCCACGTACTTCAGCAACGTCGTCACCGCGTGTTCGATCCAGATGACGGTCAGATCGAGTTCGTCGCGCAGGCGCCGGATGAGCTGCGCCATCGAGTCCACTTCGGCTTCGGTCAAGCCCGCGGCCACTTCGTCCAGCAGCAACAGCTTCGGCCGCGTCGCCAGCGCCATGCCGATCTCCAGCAGCCGCTGCTGGCTGGGCGTGATGGCCGCGGCCGGCAGGTCGCGCTGCTCGGCCAGGCCCACCACGTGCAGGATGCTGTCCTCGTCCTTCAGCAGCCACGCCGCGGCGCGCTTGCGGCCGGCGAACTGCAAGCCGAAGTCGACGTTCGCCGCCACGCTCAAGGCGCCGAAGATGCGCGGCGTCTGGAACGTTCGCGCAATGCCTTGCGCGGCGTACTTGTGCGGCTTGGCGCCGGTGAGCTTGCGGCCCATCGCGTACAGCTCGCCGCTCGTGGGCTGCTGCACGCCCGAGAGCGCGTTGAAGAAGGTGGTCTTGCCGGCGCCGTTGGGGCCGATGATGCCCACCAGCTCGCCGGCGGCGAACGCGGCGCTCACCGCATCGACCGCGACGAGGCCGTCGAAGCGCACGGTGACGTGGCGCGCTTCGAGCAGCGGGTGGCCGTTCATGCCGCGGCCCTCGTCATGAACCCACGCCGTAGCGCGCTTCGCGTTCGCGCCGCTCGGCGCGCAGGCGCTTGTCGTCGCGCTCGCGCCACCAGCCGCGCATGTCGTCGCGCCATTGCCTGAAGCTCGCCCAGCGCAGAGACGCCAGCCCTCCCGGCAGGTACAGCACCGAGAGGATCAGCAGCAGGCCGAGTGCCATCAGGTACGCCTGCGGCGCCTGCAGGCGCAGCGTTTCGGCCAGCAGGCTGAAGACGATGGCGGCGATCAGCGGGCCCCAGAGCGTGGCGATGCCGCCGATGAGCGCGATCAGAACCGTCTGGAAGCCGATGAACGGGTTGAAGACGGTGGCCGGGTCGATGTAGGTCCAGCGCACGCTCATCGCCGCGCCCACCGCGCCGGCGAAGGCGGCGGTGAGCGTGAAGCCGAGCACCTTGACCATGCGCGTGTTGACGCCGAGCGTCATCGCGCGCTGCTCGTCGGCGCCGATGCCCGCCAGCGCCAAACCGAAGCGCGTGCGCCGCACGACCATGCTCACCGCCACCGCGGACACCGCTAGCGCGAGGACGGTGAGGTACACCGTGTCACGCTCGGGCACTTCGCCCAGCACGCGGCCGACGGTGCCGGTGACCTTCTTCTCCCAGTACGTCACGCCGTGGCGGATGAGCTC
Organism: Rubrivivax sp.; assembly: GCA_046348035.1. GTDB lineage: Bacteria > Pseudomonadota > Gammaproteobacteria > Burkholderiales > Burkholderiaceae_C > Rubrivivax. The sequence continues at coordinate 17,020 of JAXMEZ010000067.1, forward strand.
GGTCATGCCGAAGGTCAGCACCGCGAAGTAGGTGCCGCGCAGATGCAGCACGAAGCTGCCCATCACCAGCGCCACGCCGGCGGCGATGGCCGCGCCCACGGCGATGACGCTGCCCCACAGGAAGTAGTCGATGGAGAGCGCCCCGGCGTAGGCACCGATGCCGAAGAAGGCCGAGGTCGCCAGCGACAGGTAGCGCGTGCTGCCGCAGAAGAGCGTCCAGCTCGTCGCCAACGCCACGTACATCAGGCAGGTGAGTGCGAGAGACACCGCGAAGTCGCTGCCGTAATGCGGCAGCGCCAGCGCCCAGCCGGTCAGCGCGAACAGCACCCACGTGTCGCGCGCCAGGCCGCGCGAATCGAGCACCCAGCCGAACAGCGCCTCGCGCAGGCGCAGGTGCCAGGGGTCGGTGGAAGTGACGTGGCGCATCACTTCCTCTTGTTGAAGAGCCCATTGGGCTTCCACAGCAGCGCCACGATGAACACCGAGTAGCTCAGCACCGGTTTCAGCGACGGGTTCGTGAAGTGCATGCCCACCGCCTCGATGACGCCGAGCGCCAGCCCGCCGGCGAGAGCGCCGCCCATGTGCCCGAAGCCGCCGAGCGTGATGACGATGAGCGCCGTCACCGTGTACGGCTCGCCCATCGAAGGCGTGATGGTGTAGGCCGTGGAGAGCAGGCAGCCGGCCACGCCGGAGAGGCCGAGCCCGGCGCCGAACATCAGCGGGTGCAGCCGCTCGGTGTCGATGCCCACGAGCTGCGCGCCGGTGGGCGACTGCATCAGCGCGCGCACGCCCTTGCCCCAGAGCGTGAGGCGCAGCACGACGATCAGCGCGGCGCTGAGCGCGAGCGACAGCGCCAGCAGCACGAGCTTGTTGCCGGCGAATTGCGAGCCGCCGAGCGTTTGGGGCAAGTGCACCGGGTCGGTGAGGTAGTCGTAGCCGCGCAGGTCGCCGCCCCAGGTGAGCTGGGCGAAGTTCTGCACGAGGAACATCAGCCCGAACGCCACCATCAGCCCGCGCGCCTCGAACACGTCGAGGTCGGGGCTGGTCGCGGCAAGGTGCTTGAAGGTGAGCCGGTGGATGCCGATGCCCAGCGCCATCAGCAGCGCGAAGGTCACCGGGATCATCGCGAGCGGCGACCAGCCCCACGTGCTGGCCGCCATCCACGTGAGGAACGCGCCCAGCATCAGGAACTCGCCGTGCGCGATGTTGAGGATGCGCATGAGGCCGTATTGCAGGTTCAGCCCGAGGCCGACGAGGGCGTAGATGCCGCCGGTGATGAGGCCGGAGACGATGAGTTCGAACCAGGCGGCGGCGGTCATGCGATCGGTGTCTGTCTCGCGCGAGCCCTCGCCCCCCGCCCTCTGGCTCCGGCATCACATCGCTGACGCGATATGAGCCTGCGCCGCAGCGCAAGCGCTGTCCCGCAAGCGGGTGACGGAGGAATGCGGCCCGGGCGTTTGCTCCCTCTCCCGCCTGCGGGAGAGGGTTGGGGTGAGGGTCTCTCCGCTCAAACCCAGGCAGGCTTGCTGGCTACGAGCGGCGCCGTGGCCGCCGACTTCGGCCACACCACCTCGAACTCGCCCTTCTGCCACTGGCTCACCGTGCCCGGAGTGCCCACGTTCTCGCTGCCGACGAAGCGCACCTTGCCGATGATCGTGTCGTGCACCGTGTTGGCCACGTAGTCGCGCATCGCCTTGCGGTCCAGGCCCACCTTGGCGGCCGCGTTGGTGATGATCTGCAAGCCGGCCCAGCAATGGCCGCTGGCCCAGCGGTCGGGCTCCTTCTGCGCGCCGAACTTCTTCACGTGCGCTTCGAAGTACGCCTTCGCGCCCGGGCTCGTCTTCGGGTTCCAGCTGCCCATGCCGAGCACGCCCTCGGCGCCGGCCTGCATCACGTTGCGGTAGAGCTGGAACGCGGTGCCCACGCTGGCGTAGAAGAACTTCGGGTTGAAGCCGATCTCCTTGCTCTGCTTGCTGGCGAGGATGGTGTCGCCGGGGTAGGTGAGGCCGATGAACGCGTCGGGGTTCTTGTCCTTGATGCTGCGCAGCACGGGGCTCAAGTCCTTCACGCCGAGCGGGTAGCTCTTCTCCTCGACGATGGTGATGCCCGTGCCGCCCAGCGCCACCTTCAGCGCCGCGTAGTTCTCCAGGCCGAACAGGTCGTCGATGTAGATCACCGCCACCGTCTTGGCGCCGTTGCTCTTCAGCAGATCGGCCAGCGCGTCCATCATCGGCTTGGGCTGCTGCAGCAGCAGGAAGAAGTACGGCAGCTTCATCTCCACCAGCCGCCGCGAGAGCGCCGTCGGTGCGAGGAACGGGTAGCCCATGCGGTTGGCGATGGGCGCGACGGCGAAGTTGGCGTTGCTGCCCCACGGCGGCAGGACGATGTCGACCTTGTCGCTGCCCATCAGCTTCTCGTAGGTGCGCACGGCCGTTTCGATGTCGCTGCGGGTGTCGCTGCTGATGAGCTCGATCGGGCGCTTCGTGCCCTTCACGCTCAGGCCGCCGGCGGCGTTGATCTGCTCGGCCCACAAGAGGTAGTTCGGCTCCTGGCTGACCTGCGCCCCGGCGGCCGAGGGGCCGGTGCGCGCGATCGCGTAGCCCACCCGCACCGGGCTGCCCTGGGCGCGGCCGAGGCCGGGCAGGGCGGCGGTGGCCGCG
>JAXMEZ010000068.1:0-19667 GCA_046348035.1 Rubrivivax sp.
ACCCATTGATCTGCAATGGGATTCTGGCGTCCCGAAAAGTCCCGGGAAGTCCTGTAAAGTCCGCCAAAACCCGACTGTTAATCCGTAGGTCCCTGGTTCGAGCCCAGGTCGGGGAGCCAGACAAGCAAGGGGTTGGCGATGCGAGTCGCCAACCCCTTGTCCGTTTCGAGCCGCATTGCTCGGGCGCTGATCGAGGAACCGCCATGAAGGAAGCCGTTCGCCAGCGGATCCAGCTCACGATCATCGCCGGGCTGCTGCTCGTGATCGCGGCGATGGCCTACAAGTTCATCGTCGCCGGGTCGGTCGAGAAGGCGAAGGACGGACGCGTCGCGATCGTGCTGGAGCCCGGTGAACGCGACTTCGTGCTGGCCGAGATGCGCGCCTTCGTCGCCGGGCTGCAGCAGATGACGGCCGCGCTCGCGCGCGACGACATGAAGGCGGCGGCTGCCGCGGCCCGCACGATGGGCATGGCCGCTGCGCATTCGGCGCCGGTGGCGATGGTGGGCAAGCTGCCGCTCGAATTCAAGACGCTCGGCTTCGCCGTCCATCGCGACTTCGACACCATCGCCCTGGACGCCGAGAGCCTGGGCGACGCGAAGCACACGCTGGGGCAGCTCGCCGGCGCGCTGCACAAGTGCGTCGCCTGCCACGCCACCTACCAGATCAAGGCGACGGCCGCGCCCTGATTCAACCGGTCAACCGGTCGCAGCGAAGCGCAGCTGCAACTGCTCCATCGCCAGCAGCCACTTGTCGTGGCGCGCGGCCTTCTTGGCCCAGTAGTCGGGCACCGCGGGGTGCGGGAAGATGAAGAACTGCCCGGCGGTGATGCCGGCGATGGCCGCCGCTGCGACAGCGTCGGCGCTGAGCACGCCGTCGAGGCCCGCGCTGGCACCGTCGCCCTTCGAGAACTGGTCGACCATTGGTGTGGCCACCGCCATCGGGCACAGCGCCGAGACGCCGATGCCGAAGCGGCGGTAGCTGAACGCCAGTTGCTCGGCCAGCGCGACGGCGGCATGCTTGGTCACCGTGTAGACGAGCGACTCGGGCGTGGCCAGCAGGCCGGCGGCCGAGGCGGTGTTGAGCAAATGGCCTTCGCCGCGCGCGATCATGCCCGGCAGCACGGCCTTCGCGGCAACGGCGTGCGCCAGCACGTTGACCTTCCAGTCGCGCTCCCAGAGTTCGAAGTCGGCCTCGCGCACGTCCCAGCCCGGGGTCAAGACGCCGGCGTTGGAGCAGAAGATGTCGATGCGACCGTACCGGGCTTCGAGCGCGCGCACCAGCGCGGCGATCTGCGCCTCCTGCGTCACGTCGCAGGCGCGCGATCGCTGCCTTCGGGCGCACCGGCGGTCCTGAGGTCGGCGGCGACGACCGCCCGTGCGCCGCCGGCGAGAAAGCCGCGCACCAGCGCCGCGCCGATGCCGCTGGCACCGCCCGTGACGACGACGACTTTGCCTTGGATGTTCATGTGCGTGTCCTCGGAGTGACGCTGCGCGCGGCGGCGCGGCGCTCGATCACCTTCAGCGCCTCGCGCTTGGTCAATGGGCTCAACTGCGCATCGTATTCGCGCAGGAACGCTTGCACTTCCTCGGGTGCGGCGTACGAACGGCTGCGCAACGCCCAGCCGATGCCCTTGCGGATGAAGAACTCGCGCGCGAAGCGGCCATCGCCGATCGACGGCAGGATCGTGTCGTACAGCAGCCGCGCGTCGAACGCCGGCGCCTTCAGGGTGCGCTGGCAGAGGAACGCGGCGCGGCGCAGCCACAGGTTCTCACCGCACGCCCAGCGCCTGAGCACAGGCTTCATCGAGCGGGGGTGGCGTTCAAGCAGGCGCGCGATCGCGTTGGCGGAAATGTCGTCGCAGTAGTCCCACCACGCGCCGTCGCAGATCATCTCCTCGTACAGCGGCAGTAGCGTGAGGTCCAGGGCCGCGCGTGGGGCCCGACGCGCGCCAGCTCCAGCGCGGCATAGCGCTCCTCGCGAAAGCGCGCCTCGCGCCACAGGGTGCACATCACCGCCGCCAGCGTCGGCGTGTCGGGCAGCGGCTGCGCGCGCACCTGCTCGGCCGTGAGCCGCCGGCGCAGCGGCGCATCGATGCCGCGGCACGGCATGGCCGATTTCATGTAGGCCTGCATCGGCACGGCGCGCGAAGGATCGGCGTGCGCCGCGAAGCGTGCGCGCAGCGCGTCGGCCCAGCCGTTAACGAGAGCGGCATCAGCCGCTGCAAGGCATCATGGGCGGCTCCCTCAAGCTCTGCTCGGCCGCACGAGCACTCCCGCGAACCGCATCCACCACGCCGCCATCGCCAGCGCCCACAGCAGCGCAGCCATCGTCCACGCGGCCGCGCCGAGCCACGGCGCCGCAATGCGCAGCGCCGCGGCAACGCTCACGGCGGCGAGTGCCAGCGGCAGCCAGCGCGGCGCGCGCAGTTCGCGGCCGGTGTGGCGCAGCGCCACGCGCGTCATCAGGCCGAGCATCATCGAGCCGAGCGCGCCGGCGGTGAAGGCATGCAGCCACGAAACGCGCGCTTCGATCCAGCCGAAGTGCGTGGCGCCGGCAAGCACGAGCGCGAACACGAGCCAGGCGAAGCCCAGGTGCATCGCCAGCACCAGCGGCTCGCCGCGCGCCTGCCAGCCGCGCCAGCGGGCGACGCGGAAAGCCTGCACGGCGGCGGCGGCGAGTGCCAGCGCGCCGGCCACGGCGTGCCGAGGATCGTCCAGCCGCAAGAGGCTTGCGGCGATCGCGTCGGGGTTGGCGGCAAGCGTCGCGGCAGGGACGGCCGCGGCAAGAGCGGCGGCGATGTCGGTGCGCGATGCCGGCGCCGTACCCAGGTCCGCCGCCGCGGCGGCCACGGTACACAGCAATGCCGTCCCTTCCAGCGGCAGACGCCGCCGGCGGCGCCGGCAGGCCGCGCGCTTGCAGCACGTTGGCGGTGAACACCGGCGTGAACAAGCCCCCGGCCAGCGTGAACAGCACCAGCACGATCCACAGCGCGGCGCGCAGGCCCGCGCCGCGGCCGCTGCGTCGCCGTGCGCAACCGCAGCGTGCCAGGCGACGTTCGCAGCCGCCAATGCGGCGAAGACGACGAGCACCATGCGCCAGCGCCGCTGCGGCAGTCGCAGCGGCTGCGGCGCGAGGCGCCCGGCCAGCGCCAGCGGCAGCGCGGCGTCGAGCGCGGCCGGCAACGGCCACGGCAGCGCCGCCGGCGCCGGGGGCGCCGCCAGGGCGTTGGCCATGCGCGCGGCGAACCACAGCGCCACCAGCGCGGCCAGCAGCGCGCCGCGCGTCTCGGCGGTGCCGGCCCACGTGGGCAGCGCCGTGAGCACGGTGCCGGCGATGATGGCCATCGCGAAGCCGAAGACCATCTCGTGGCCGTGCCAGGCCATCGGGAAGGCGCCCGGCGCGATGCCGCCGAAGCCCAGCCCCGCCAGCGCCATCAGCAGCGCGCCGTAGCCCGCGCCCAGGAGGTAGAAAGGCCGAAACGGCGCGGCCAGCCAGGGCACCGTGCGGGCCCCGGCGGCGCCTTCAGGCCGCGGCACGTTCGGCGCGCACTTCGGCGGCCGCAGCGGCCACGCCCGCACGGCTGCTCAGCGCCGCGCTGCGGGCGGCCAGTTGTTCGCACACCCGCGCCACGTTGCGTGCCTTGACGCTGCCGAAGCCGCGCGCTTGCGCGAGCAGCTCGGCCAGCGCCACCGCGGCGTCGAGGTGCTGCGGGTCGAGCGCTTTGCCGTTCCGCGCCTCCGCCTCGAGGGCGCGCGAGCAAGCCGGCGATGGCCTCTTCATGCGCGTCGCGCAAGCGCCTTCCACGCGCCGCTCGGCGCCGGCGCGCAGCAGGTCGAGCCACGTTCCGCGCAGCACGCGCATCGCCGCCAGCGCCCTCAGCGGCAAGCGCAGCCAGGGGCCGAAGTCGCCCTTCGTCGTGCCGCGGCCCTCGCTGCTGCTGCTGCCGCCTGTGGCGCGCCGCCAGGGCGGTGCAAGGTGGTAGTGCACGCGCGGCAGCCCATCGAAGCGGCGGCGCAAGCGCGCCTCGAAGCCGGGGTCGGTGAGCAGCCGGCGCCGCTTCGTAGTCGTCTTTCGGCGCGTAGATCCGCTGCGCCGTGCGCGCCACGGCGCGCGTCAGGCGCTCGCTGTCGGGCGCCGTTCGCACTGCGGTGTTCATGTCGCTATCGAACTCGGAGGGCAAGCGCGCCGCCGCGGCGCGACCGTGCGTGTATTCGACATCGGCTTGCTGCCGCGCGAGCACCGCATCGAGCGGCGGCGCGTCGGCGGCCGGCCCCGTGCCCGCCCCATCCGCGACGGCGTCCGCCTCGGGCGCGCGCCGCGCCCGCGCCTGCGCCAGCACGCCAGGCAGATCCACCGCCGCCCGCCGCCCCCAAGCGAAGGCGCGCGTGTTGTCTTCCACCGCCACGCCGTTGAGTTCGATGGCGCGTGCGATCGCGGCGCGCGACACCGGCACCCAGCCGCGTTGCCAGGCGAATCCGAGCAGCAGCATGTTCGCGGCAATGCTGTGCCCGGCCAGCGCAGCAGCGAGCGCGCTGGCGTCGAACTCCGCCGGCATCTGTGGGCCGCTCCCGCTTTCGTTCGCATCCCAGCACGCCCGCAGCGCCTGCAACGCTCGCTCATGCGCGAACGCCAGCTCCGGGTGGCGCACGATGTCGCCGGTGATCGCGTCGGCCGTGTTCACCACCGCCTGCGTCACGCCGGGCACCACGCGCGCCAGCGTCTCGGGTGTGCCGGCCACGAGCAGGTCGCAGCCGAGCAGCACGTCGGCGCGCGCGATGCGCGGCGCGTGCAGCGCTTCGGCGTTGCGGGCGAAGCGCACGTGCGACAGCACCGCGCCGCCCTTCTGCGCCAGGCCCGTCTGGTCGAGCACCGTCGCCGCGAGACCGTCGAGGTGCGCGGCCATGCCGAGCAGTGCGCCGATCGTCACCACGCCGGTGCCGCCGACGCCGGCCACGAGCAGCGACCACGGCTCGTCGAGCGTCGTGCCGCGCGGCGGCCGCGGCAGCCCTTGTTCATCGGTGGCGATGCCGTTGTCGCGCCTGAGCGTCGCGCCTTCCACCGTCACCAACGCCGGGCATTCGCCTTCGAGGCAGCTCAGGTCGGCATTGCAGGTGAAGGCGTCGATCGCGCGCTTGGTGCCCTCGGAGGTCTGCACCGGAACGACGGCGAGGCAGTTGGACTTGACGCTGCAGGTCGCCGCAGCCTTCGCACAGTTCCTCGTGGATGACCACCTGGCGCTTCGGCGCCGGCATCTGGCCGCGCTTGCGCCGCCGCCGCGCTTCGGTGGCGCAGACCTGGTCGTAGACGAGCACCGTCGTGCCGGGCACTTCGCGCAGTTCGCGCTGCACGGCATCGAGCGCTTCGCGCGGCTGCGGCACGACACCGGGCGCGAAGCCGGCATCGGCGCCGCCATCGCGGGTGTATTTGCCCGGGTCGTCGGCGAGCACGGCGATGCGCGCCACGCCCTCGGCAGCGAGCTGGCGTGTGAGCTGCGGCACCGACAGCGGGCCGTCCACCGGCTGGCCGCCGGTCATCGCCACCGCGTCGTTGTACAGAAGCTTGTAGGTGATGTTCACCTTCGCCGCCACCGCGGCGCGGATGGCGAGCAGGCCCGAATGGAAGTAGGTGCCGTCGCCCATGTTGGCGAAGACATGCTGCACTTCGCTGACGCCGGCCATGCCGATCCACGTGGCGCCTTCGCCGCCCATCTGGCTGATGGTGAGCGTGCGCCGCTCCATGCCCACGGCCATCAGGTGGCAGCCGACGCCGGCCAGCGCGCAGCTGCCCTCGGGCACGCGCGTCGAGCGGCTGTGCGGGCAGCCGGGGCAGAAGTACGGCACGCGTTGCAGAGCCGGCAGCGCCGCCAACGAGGATGCGGCAGGCGCGGCCTTCGCCGGCATTGCCACGGACGTTGCGTGTGACAGCGGCAACAGCGCCGCCGCGCGCACGAGCCAATCGCCTTGCGGGTCGATGCGCGCCAGCCGCGACGCCAGCGCGCGCGCCACCACCGGCGGCGTCAGCTCACCGGTCGGTGGCAGCAGCCAAGGCGCGTGCGGCGCCGGCCATTCGCCGCCTTCGTCGAACTTGCCCAGCACGCGCGGCCGCTCGCCGTCGCGCCGCTCGTAGAGCATCTCCTTCAACTGGTACTCGATGATCTGCCGCTTCTCCTCGACGACGAGGATCTCCACCAGACCGCCGGCGAAGCAGCGCACCGCGTCGGCCTCCAGCGGCCAGGGCATGCCGATCTTCATCACGCGCACGCCCAGCGTCGTGGCCTGCGCATCGGAAAGGCCCAGCAGGCGCATCGCCTCGCGCAGGTCGGCCCAGGCTTTGCCGCCGGCCATCACGCCCAGCTTTGCCTGCGGCGCATCGACGACGACGCGGTTGAGGCCGTTGGCGCGCGCCCAGGCGAGTGCGGCATAGATCTTCCACGCCTGCATGCGGTGTTCCTGCGCCAGCTGCGGGTCGGGCCAGCGGATGGAGAGGCCGCCGGCGGGCAAGGCGAAGTCGCGCGGCGCGGCGAAGTGCAGCGCGGCGGCCGGCGGCAACGTCACCACCGCGGCGCCTTCGACGATGTCGGCGGCGAGCTTCAACGCCGCCCAGATTCCCGCGTAGCGCGACAACGCCCAGCCCGCGAGGCCGAAGTCGACGATGTCCTGCACGCCGGCCGGCGCGAGCACCGGGATGCCGCAGGCCGAGAACACGTGCTCGCTCTGGTGTGCCACCGCCGAACTGCGCGCTGCGTGGTCGTCGCCGGCCACCACCAGCACGCCGCCGTGCTGCGAGGTGCCGGCATGGTTGGCGTGCTTGAACACGTCGACGCAGCGGTCGACGCCCGGGCCCTTGCCGTACCAGAGCGCGAAGATGCCGTCGCGCTTGGCCGGGCCGAAGAGCGGCAGCTGCTGCGTGCCCCACACCGAGGTGGCGCCGAGGTCTTCGTTCACCGCCGGCACGAAGCGCACGTCGTGCGCGGCCAGGTGCTCGCGCACCTCGTGCAGCGTGGCGTCCAGCGTCGCCAGCGGCGAGCCGCGGTAGCCGGTGACGAAGCCGGACGTGTTCAAGCCCGCGGCGCGGTCGAGTTCGCGCTGCAGCATCGGCAGCCGCGCCAGCGCCTGCACGCCGGTGAGGAACACGGGCCCGGTCTCGACGCGCCAGCGGTCGTCGAGCTGCTCGAAGTTGCGCTGCAGTGCGGCAGCCGGGGCCATGTCGGGTTCGCTCGGTGGCGCTCGGGTGCGTCGTCAGGCCGCGCTCTTCTTCGCCGTGCGTTTCGCGCGCTTCAGCCGGTGTGCGAGAAGTCCGCGCGCCGCCGTTCGAGGAACGCAGCAATGCCTTCGCGCGCCGCGGCGGTGCAGGCCACTTCGCCGAAGGTGCGGTAGCCGACCTCGAGGGCATCGTTGAGCGACGCCGCGTTCGCAGCCTCGCCGACGGCGCGCTCGATCAGCCGCACCACCGCTGCGCTGAGCGGGCGCCCGTTGGCAACCGGTTCGGCCGGCGCGAAGGCGGGCAACGCGACGGGCTGCTCGCTGATGCGTGGCCGGCCCTGCTGTGCCAACTCACGCGCGCGGCGAACAGCGGCTTCGAGCACCGCTTCGGCGCCATCGGCCAGCGCGTCGACGACACCCAGCCGATGTGCCGCTTCGGCCTTCATCCGTTCGCCGTTCGTCAGCAGGCGCTGGAACTCGGCCGCCGCTTGCGGCCAGCGCCGCTGCGGCACTGCCATCGCGCCGATGGCCGGCAGGATGCCGAGCGTCACTTCGGGCAGCTGGAACCACGCGCCGCGCTCGGCCACGAGCGCGTGGCAGCGCATCGCCAGCTCGAAGCCGCCGCCCACGGCCATGCCGCAGATCGCAGCGACCACCGGCTTCTCGGCGCGGTCGAGATGCACGAGCAGCCGCGAACAGTCGCGCGCGTACTGCGCTGCCGCGGCCGCGTCGCCCAGCAGCAAAGGGAAGCGGCCGATGTCGGCGCCGGAGCAGAACGCCTTCGTGCCGTAGCCGGTGATGACGAAGCCGGCCACCGACGGGTCGCCTTCGTGTTCGCAGATGGTCGCCAGCACTTCGTCGGTCATCGCGTCGTGCAGCGCGTTCAGCGCTTCGGGCCGGCGCAGCGTGATGACGACGACGGCGCCGTTGCCCTCGCGACGACTGCCCTCCCCTTCGATGCGATCGACGACGACGTGCCGCCGCGGCGGCGTGCGGCGCGGCAGCCATTGCGCCAGCGGTTCACCCGCCACCGGCATGCCCGGCCGCTCGGAAACGAAGCGCGCTTGCACGCGCTGCACCTCGGCCGCGCCCGCTTCCTGCATCAGCTCCAGCGGCCCGCGCTTGAAGCCGAGCGCGAGCTTGCAGCCGAGGTCGAGGTCGGCGGCGTCGCCGATGCCGCGCTCGACGATGTCGATGCTCTGCGACCACAGCACGCCGAGCAGCCGGTCGGCGACGGCCGCGCGCCGCGCCTCGGGCACTTCCACCGCGCGCCCGGGCGCCGCGGTGAGCCAGCGATCGACCGAGCCGAAGATGGCGGCCGGCCGGTAGTGCTCGCCTTCCTCGGCCGCCTGCAGCGTGTTGGTCTCGACGATGATCGGGTTGCCGTGCGCGAGGTTGAGCACGAAGAACGGCCCCGCGTGCACCCAGGCCTGCGCGACGCTGTCCACCTCGGCAGCGCTGGCACGGTCGAGCAGCAGCGCCGCTTCGTTGCACCAGTTGTCGAAGATGCGGTCGAGCATGAAGCAGGCCACGTCGGCCGTCACCAGCGGCAGCTTGCCGGTGGCAGCGAAGAGGCGGCGCAGCGCCGCGATCAACGCGCGGTCGGCGCGCGGCCAGTCGATGACTTCCACCACCGGGTTGCGCCACGCCGGCGCGAAGAAGTGCGTCACCGTCGCGCGCTCGGGGTGCGCCAGTTCGGCGAAGAGGCGCGCCGCCGGCAGCGAACTCGTGTTCGACGTGATCACCGTGCGCGGCAAGACGCGCTTTTCCACCTCGGCGAAGATGCGGCGCTTGAGCGGCAGGTCTTCGGTGGCGGCCTCGATCACCCAGTCGGCTTCGCGCAGCGCTTCGTCGTAGCTCGTGCTGCCCGACAGGCCCGCGAGCGTCGCCTCGGCGTTGACCTGCGTCATCTTGCCGCGCGCCACCGCCTTCGCTGCGTAGTCGCGCAACCGCGCCAGCGCCGCATCGACGGCTTCCTGGCGCAGGTCGAGCAGCACGATCGCGAGCCCGGGCAGCGCGCTCGCGAGGTAGTAGGCGATGTCGGGCCCGATCGTGCCGGCGCCGATGACCACCACGCGCCGCGGCGCCGGGTCCAGCGTCGGCCAGCGGGCGTGTTCGAGCAGCGGGTTCGCGCGGGCGGTCATCGCCGGCCTCGCTCAGGCCGGCACCGAGGGCAGCCCGGCCAGCGCCATCGCCAGCTCGCGCTCGTCGTAGGCCTGGTCGGTCAGCTTGCCGGCGCTGTAGTTCATGTACGCCGTCATGTCGAAGTGGCCGTGGCCGCACAGGTTGAACAGGATCACCTCGCTCTTGCCCTCGGCCTTGCAGCGCAGCGCCTCGACGATGGCACCCTTCACCGCGTGGTTCGCTTCCGGCGCTGGCACGATGCCTTCGGCGCGCGCGAACAGCACCCCGGCGGCGAAGCACTCGGTCTGGTGGTACGCGGTGGCCTCGATGAGGTCGAGCGCGGCGAGGTGCGAAACCAGCGGCGCCATGCCGTGGTAGCGCAGGCCGCCGGCGTGGAAGCCCGGCGGCGTGAAAGTGCTGCCGAGCGTGTGCATCTTCACCAGCGGCGTCAGGTGCCCGGTGTCGCCGAAGTCGTAGGCGAACTTGCCGCGCGTCAGGCTCGGGCACGCGGCGGGCTCGACAGCGACGATGCGCCGCCTCTTCGTCTTGCCCTTGCCGCGCAGCTGCTGGCCGATGAACGGGAACGTGATGCCGGCGAAGTTGCTGCCGCCGCCGGTGCAGCCGACGATCACGTCGGGGTCGTCGCCGGCCATCTCCAGCTGCTGCATCGCTTCCTGGCCGATGATCGTCTGGTGCATCAGCACGTGGTTGAGCACCGAGCCGAGCGCGTACTTGGTGTCGTCGTGCGTGGCGGCGATCTCCACCGCTTCGCTGATGGCCAGCCCCAGCGAGCCGGGATGGTTCGGGTCCTTCGCCAGCACCGCGCGGCCGGCGTTGGTGGTGTTGGAGGGTGATGGCAGGCAGCGGGCGCCGTAGGTCTCCATCAACGCGCGGCGATAAGGCTTCTGGTCGTAGCTGACGCGCACCTGGTAGACGGTGACGTCGATGCCGAACAGCGCGCCGGCGAAGGCGAGCGAGCTGCCCCACTGGCCGGCGCCGGTCTCGGTGGTGAGCTTCTTGATGCCGGCCTGGGCGTTGTACCAAGCCTGCGGCACGGCGGTGTTGGGCTTGTGGCTGCCCGCGGGCGAGACGCCTTCGTACTTGTAGTAGATCTTCGCCGGCGTGCCGAGCGCCTTCTCCAGGCGGTGCGCGCGATACAGCGGCGCCGGCCGCCACAGGCGGAACACCTCGCGCACCGGCTCGGGGATCGGCACTTCGCGCTCGGTGCTGACCTCCTGCAGGATCAGCTCCATCGGGAACAGCGGCGCCAGGTCGTCGGGCCCCACCGGCTGCAAGGTGCCCGGGTGCAGCGGCGGCGCCGGCGGGGCGGGAAGGTCGGCCGCGATGTTGTACCAATGGCGCGGCATCTTCGATTCGTCGAGAACGAACTTCGTGGGCGTGCTCATGCGCTTCTCTCCTCGTTGGCCATCAGGAACGTGAAGCCGCGCCGCAGAGGCCGCGCGCGGGGGACACAATCGCGGTGCGATGGGCGCACCGCAGACTGAATACAGCTACGTGGCAACGCGCCGCGGCCGCCTGCACGTGGCGCGCTGCGGCGCCTTCGATGCACCGGCCGTGCTGCTGCTGCACCAGACACCCCGCAGCGTAGCCGAGTACGGTGCCGTTTTGCCGCTCCTGGGTGCGCGCTGGCACGCGATCGCGCTGGACACGCCGGGCTTCGGCGCCTCGCCGGCGCTGCCCGAAGGCGCTTCGATCGAAGGCTGGGCCGACGCCGCCGCGGCGTTGCTCGAGGCGCTGGCCATCGAACGCGCGCATGTCGTCGGCCACCACACCGGCGGCGTCGTCGCGCTCGAACTCGCCGCGGCGGCCCGAGCTCGCCGACGCCTGGTGCTCTCGTCCACGCCGTGGATCGACGCCGCCGAACGCGTGCGGTGCGCGCAGCGCGGCGCCATCGACCATGTGCAGCCGCGCGACGACGGCTCGCACCTCACCGAGCCTGTGGCACGTCGGGCGCTGTTCTATCTCGGCCGGCCGGCTCGATCTGCTGCAGGCGTTCGTGCTCGACGCGCTGAAGGTGCTCGACCGTGTCGAGAAGGCCATGACGGTGACGCGCTACGCGCTCGACGAGCTATCGGCTTCGTGGCGCGCGCTGACGCTCGTGCTGTGCTGGGCGCCGACCCTGCTCGCCGCGCTGCACGCGCCGGTGCTCTTGCAGCGGTTGATTCGAGCCAGGCAGACCCGGCTCGTGCGCATCGAAGGCGGCATGGTGCTCTTGCCCGATCAGATGCCGGCGCTGCCGCGGCGGTCGATGCCTTTCAGCGAGGAAGCCGGCGTGGGCAACGTCGCAGACAGCGGCACATGAACATGGCTCATGCGGTTGCAGCCGCCACCGCGCCTTTCGCGCAGCTCGAGGTAGGAAGCGACGACGCGTTGTCGCTCGTTGCCTCGGTGCCGCCTTCGAGCACCAGTTCGCCGGTCTCGAGCACGCAGCCGCTGTCGGCGATGCGCGCCGCGCGCGTTCTGCTCCACCAGCGTAGCACGACGCCGCCGGCACGCAGCTCGGCGACGATGGCGAGGATGTCGCGCACGATGCGCGGAGCCAGGCCCAGGCTCGGCTCGTCGAGCGCATCAACAGGCGCAGCCGCCCCATGAGCGCGCGGCCGATGGCGAGGATTCCTTGCCGCTCGCCCCCGGAGAGGGTCGCGGCGAGCTCGCGCCTCCGCTCGGCCAGGCGCGGGAAGCGCCGGGTATCGTCGGCCAGGCTCGGCCACGCCGCCGGTGCCGCGGCGTGCGCTGGAAAGCGCCCAGGCGCAGGTTGTCGCGCACGCTCAGCTTCAGCCGAACAGTTTCGCGCTGCTCGGCGACCAGCGCCAGGCCGAGCGCCACGCGCGCCTCGGTGGGCAATGGCAAAGATGTCGTTGTCGAAGCGCACGCTGCCGCGGCTGGGCAGCAGGCCCATCAGCGCCGCCAGCAGAGTCGTCTTGCCGGCGCTGGGCCGATGACGGCGACGATGGCGCCGGGCGCGACGTCGAGCCGCACGCCCTGAACCGCGCGCACCTTGCCGTAGCCGACTTCGAGGTCGCGCACCGACAGCAGCGCGGCGTTGCCGTTCATTCGTCGTCCGTTCCGAGGTAGGCCTCGATGACGCGCGGGTCGCGCTTCACGTCGGCGGGCAGCCCTTGCGCGATCTTCTCGCCGAAGTCCATCACGACGAGGCGGTCGACGAGCCCCATCACGAACTCCATGTCGTGCTCGACGAGCAGGATCGACAAGGTCCCTCGGCGCGCAGCGCGCGCAGCAGTTCCGCGCGGTTTCGGCGCCTTCGCCCCAGCGCAGGCGCTGGCGGCCGGTTCGTCGAGCAGCGGCGCGCACGTCGGCCAGCGGATGCGCGTGCGCGATCTCGACGATGCGCTGGCGTCGAGCAGGCCGCCTGCAGGGTGCACCCACGTCGGCCAGGCCGACGCCGCGCTCGATCTGCCGCGCCGCCTTGGCGCGCAGCGCCGCTTCCTCGGCGTGGTTGAGGCGCAGCATCGCCGGCGCCGCGGTGCCGTGGCGGCCGCGCCGGTGCGCGCCGAGTGCCACGTTGTCGAGCACTGACAGGCGAGCACCAGGTGCACATGCTGGAAGGTAGCGCGAGGCCGCTGCTCGCGCGCGCGCGCGCGCTGCGGCCGGCGATGTTCTCGCCGCGCAGGATGGATCGCCGCCGTCGGCCAGAGCGCCGCTGATGAGGTTGAACGCCGTGCTCTTGCCGGCGCCGTTGGGGCCGATCAAGCCGAGGATCTCGCCGGCGCGCAGCTCGAACGACAACGACTTCAGCGCCACCAGGCCGCCGAAACGCTTGTGCAGCTCGCGCACGTCGAGCAATGCGCCGCCGCGTCGGCGCTCGCGGCGCGGCAGCGGCGGTACGCTGGTGTCGATTGCCACCGCATGGGCCGGCGCGAGCCAGCGATCGAACGGGGGCATCCGGGCCGGCACCTTGCGCAGCAACGCTGACGAGGCCTTCGCGCGTGCGTTGCAGCAGCAGCACCATCAGGACGCCGAACACCACCGCCTCGACGTTGCCCTGCAGGTCGAACGGGTGCCAGCGGCAGCCAGTCCTTCAGCCACTCCTTCAGCACGACGACGATGCCGGCGCCGACCACCGCGCCCTGGCCACCTGATGCGCACCGCCGATGACGGCCATGAAGAGGTAGTCGATACCGGCGTTGACGTTGATCGCGTGCGGGCTGACGAAGCGCAGGTGGCGGTGCGTGCAGCCAGCCCGCCAGTGCCGCTGCAGCAGTTGCCCGCAAATGAAGACGACGAGCTTGAGCAGCGGCGGCGACGCCGCACGCTTCGGCCATGGCGGCGCGGTGGCGGCAGCGCATGATGAAAAGCGGCCGGGGCGCGAATCGAGCAGGTTGCGCGGCGAGCAGCGCCGCCAGCGTCGCCGCCCAGATCAGCACGAACAGTTCGCGCCCGGTGTCGAGCATCCACCCAGCCGCCGATCGCCGGCGAGGGCACGTTGTCGATGCCGCTGCATTGCCGAGCGCGGGCAGGTTGCCGGTGCGGCGTGGTAGATCGCGATGCCCCAGGCGATGGTGGCGATCGGACAGGTAGTGCCCTGAGAGCTTCAACGCCACGAGGCCGAGCAGCAACGCCACCAGCGCCACGAGCGCGAGGCCGGCCGCAAGACCGAGCCACGGTGACGGCGCCCATCAGCGTCGTCAGCCCCGCGGTGGCGTAGGCGGCGATGCCGACGAACGCCCGCTGGCCGAAGGAGACGATGCTGGCGACGCCGGTCATCACGACGAGGCCGAGTGCCACGAGCGTCGCGAGGCCGACGTAGTTGAGCAGCGTGACGTGGAAGTCGGGCAGCCACGCCGCCGCGGCGCCGACGAGCGCGACGGCCACGGCCAATCGCGCGAGCCACCTGAACGGCATCGGACGTACCGGCCGCACCGGCACGCCCGCGCCGTTGCCGGTCGCCACCGCGGAACCAGCGGCAACAGCGCCGCCGAGCGCGGCCGGTCAGTCATCCTCGTCCTCCACCGGCGCGTGGCGCGCGCGCAGCGAAAGCCACAGCAGCACCGGGATGATGAAGGCGAAGACGATGCTGTCCTTGAGGCTGTTGGCAAGTTGCACCGATGCGCTCGGCTTCGAGCAGCCCGACGGCCAGCGGCATGGAGCGCGGCCAGCGGGTAGCTGCCCATGCCGCCGAGGTATTGGCGCTGACGAAGCCCTCTTCAGCCCCACCATCAACCCGGTGTCGTAGTAGACGGTAGCGGATCGGCGAGATCAGCACCTCGACAAGGCACCAGATCGCCGCCGCGATGCCGAACGCGAGCCGCCCGCGTACGCGGACATCGACGAGGCGCGCGCCGACGCGGTTCATCGCCGTCGCGCGCAGCGCCTTGCCCAAGAGCGTGTTCGAAGAAGTCTACGATGGGCGGCCATGCAGGCGAGCGTGCCGCGCCCATCACCCACAGGCCTCGGTGCGCCCACCTGCACCGGGCCTAACGCAAAGCGTGAGTCGAAGATCGCCGCCGTGCAGGCCTTCGCCGCCGAAGATCAGCGCCAGGCCGGCGAGCGCGTAGTGCGCCGTCGAGACGATGAAGAGCACCAGCACCGAAGCGCCGGCGAGCGCCGGTAAGCCACGCGGTAGAGCATCGGCCCGAGCGGCACCACGAGCGCCATCGTCAGCGCCACCTGCATCAGCAGGCCCGGCTGCCGCGGCGCCAGCAACGCCGTCGCGCCGGCCACCGCCGCGGGCAGCGCGACATTGGCGCCGAGCACCGCCGCCAGCGCGCGCCACGAGCGAGCACGCCACACCGCCGGTGCTTCGAGCAGCGCCACCAGCACGCCACCGGCGAGCAGCAGCCACACGGTGCCCGGCACGCGGCCTTGCCGCAGGACGCCGAGCGTCAGCGCCGCGAGGGCGACGAACTCGCCCTGCGGCACGAAGATGACGCGCGTGACCGCGAACACCAGCAGCAGCGCCAGCGCCAGCAGCGCGTAGATGGCGCCGGTGGTCAACCCGTCCTGCAGGAGCCACAGCGCGATGTCGGTGCTCATGCGCGGGTTCCGCGACAGCGCTTCGGCGGTGCGCCTTCAGCCTCGCGTCACTTCATCAGCCGCCACTCGCCGTTGACCACCTGCACCAGCACGCGCGCGCGCTCGTCGAGGCCGTTGTGGTTGGCCGGCGTCAGGTTGTAGACGCCGTGCGTGCCGACGAGGTTCTTCACGTTCTCCAGCGCCTCGCGCAGCGCCTCGCGGAACTCGGGCGTGCCGGGCCTGGCCTTCTTCAGCGCCACCGTCGCGGCGGCGTCGAGCAGCAGCACGCCGTCGTAGGTATAGCCGGCGAAGGCGTTGCGGCTGGCGGGACCGAACGCGGCTTCGTAGCGCTTCACGAAGTCAAGCGACACCGCCTTGGTCGGGAAGTCGGCCGGCAACTCCTCTGCGACGATCAGCGCACCCGTTGGCGCGATGGCGCCTTCGGCCGCCTTCTTCGCCGTCTGAATGAAGGCGAGGTTCACGGTGCCGTGGTTGTGATAGACCGGCCCCTTGAAGCCGCGCTCGGCGAGCGCGATCTGCGGCGTCGCCGCCGGCGAGCCCGAGCCGCCCACCACCACCGCGTCGGGCGACAGCGCCACGATCTTCAGCACCTGGCCGGCGACGCTGGTGTCGGCCCGGCCGTAGCGCTCGTTGGCGACGATCTTGAAGCCGCTGGCCGGCGCGTGCGAGCCGATGGCGTTGTAGACGAGGTCGCCCCAGCTGTCGGAGAAGCCGATGAAGCCGGCGCTCTTGATGCCGCGCGACTTCATGTGCTGCGCCACCGCGCTCATCATCAGCTCGGTGGGCTGCGGAATGATCATCGTCCAGTGCAGCCGCTCGGGCGCCAGCGGCGGCAGCGGCGTCAGCGCCACCAGCGGCGTGCGCGACTCGGCGGCCACCTGCGCCATCGCCACCGCCGAGGGGACGCCGGTGGAGCCCATCATCGCGTCGACGCGGTCCTCGCTGACGAACTTGCGCGCGTTGCGCGCCGCGTTGTCGGGCTTCGATTCGTCGTCGATGATGATGTAGCGCACCGGCTCGCCGCCGAGCGTCTTCGGCACGAGCTGGAACGCGTTGCGGTACGGGATGCCCAGCGATGCGCCGGGGCCGGTGGTGCCCAGCGAGACGCCGATCGTGATCTCGGCGCGCGCGGCGCCGGCGGCGAACAGCGTCGCGGAAACGGCGGCCGACAGCGCGGCCAGGGCGAAGCGGATGCAGGTGCGGCTCATGGGATGCGTCTCCTCCAGGGTGTCGAATCGGGTGTCGTATCGAATGGGATCAAGCAATGACGCGCGCCGTCTGCAGCGCGTCGATGTCGCTCGGCGCGTAGCCGGCCTCGGCGAGCACGGCGCGGGTGTGCTGGCCGTAGCGCGGCGGCGCCGGCAGTCGGTGCGCGCGCCGGGCAGGTCCACCGCCATCGGCTGCATGCGCACGCGGCGTTCGGCGTTCAGCGCGCTCACGGTGAGCTTGTCGCGCAGCAACGGCAGCTCGCGCACCTGGCGGATGTCGAAGATGCGCGTCGCGGGGATCGTCGCGCTGCGCAGGTCGGCCAGATCTCGTCGGCGCCGTGGTGCTTCGTCACCGCGGCCATGTCGCGGTGGATTGCCTCGCGCTCGGCGTGGCGGCCTTCGTTGGTCTTGCGCACCTCGTTGGCCACGCTCGCGAAGCGCGGCAGTGCCGTCAGCCGGCGCCACTGCACGTCGGAGCCGATGGCGAGGTAGACGAAGCCGTCGCGCGCCGGGTAGACGTTGGTCGGGATGAACTTGCGGTGCTCGTTGCCGGCGCGCGTGATCTCGTCGGGGCGGCAGCCGAAGTCGAGCAACGGCAGCACGGTGATGAGCCACGAGGCCGCGGCCTGCAGCATCGAGACGTGGATCGTGCGGCCGCTGCCGCCTTCGGCGCGCTCGAGCAGCGCCAGCAGCACGTTGGCATACACCTCGTCGCCGGCCTTGAGGTCGATCACCGGGATGCCGGTGAGCGTGGGCGGGCCGTCGCGCATGCCGGTCACTTCCATGAAACCCGACATCGCCTGCAGCACCGGGTCGTACCCCGGCGCCTCGGGCTCCGCGGGGCCGAGCGCCGAGATGCCGGCCCACACGAGGCCGGGCTTCACGGCGCGCAGCACCTCGGGCGCGATGCCGAGCGAGGCGTAGCGCGCCGGCACCGTGTTGCAGCAGAAGACATCGACGTCGAGCGCTTCGATGAGGCGCTTCAGCACCGCCTGGCCGCGCTCGTCTTTCAGGTTCAGCGCGATCGCTTCCTTGCCGACGTTGGGCGCGACGAAGTAGCTGCGGCGGTCGTTGCTGCCGTCGCTGCCCTGGCCACCGTTGCTGCCTGAACCGCCTTCGGCCAGTTCGGGCAGGCGGCTGCCGATGTAGCGGTTCGGGTCGCCGGGCAACCCCTCGCCGTGCGGCGTGGACTCGATGCGGATGACGCGCCAGCCCAGTTGCGCGAAGCGCAGCGTGGCATACGGCAGCGACAGCGCCTGCTCGAGCGAGAGGACGGTGCGTGGCTTCATCGCGCCGATCCAGCCGCCGCCGGCACCGGCCTGACGGGCGGCAGCGCACCGTGCAGCGCCCGGTACACCCGCTCGGGCGTGAACGGAAGGCTCGTGATGCGCACGCCGGTGGCGTTCTCGATCGCGTTGGCCACCGCGGCGGCGATGCAGATGGCCGGCGCTTCGCCGACGCCCTTGGCGCCCTGCGGCCCCTCGCCGTCCATCGACTCGACGAAGGTGATGTCCATCGCCGGGATCTCGGGCGCGGTGACGAGCTTGTAGTCGCGGAAGTTCGGGTTGCGCACGTGGCCCTGGTCGACGACGAGGTTCTCGGTCAGCGCGTAGCCCTGGCCCATGACGATGCCGCCTTCGATCTGCCCTTCGAGGCCGAGGCGGTTGAGCACGCGGCCGACGTCGTGCGCGCCGGTCACCTTCAGCAGGCGCACGACGCCGGTGGCCGTGTCGACTTCCACTTCCACCACCTGCGTCGCCCAGGCGTAGGCGGCCGACACGTCGCCCTTGAAGCCCTTGTCCTGGTGCACGCTCGGCGGCTCGTAGTAGAACGTCGTCATCACGAGGTCGGCGTGCTCGGCGAAGTGCAGGCTGCGCAGGAAGCGCGGCAGGTCGGTGAGCTTCTTGCCGTCGGACTGGCGCACGATGTGGCCGCCGGCGAGCGCGAGTTCTTCGGGCTTGCAGTCGAAGCGCGGCGCCGCGGCGGCGAAGATCTTCTCCTTGGCCTTCTTCGCCGCCCCGAGCGCCGAGTTGCCGGCGATGAAGGTGGTGCGGCTCGCGTGCACGCCCACGTCCCACGGCGTGATGTCGGTGTCGTTGTTCACCACCGTGGCCGCGGTGATCGGCAGGCCGAGCTCTTCGCAGACGAGCTGCGCCAGCACCGTCTCCGAGCCCTGGCCGATCTCGGAAGCGCCGGTGATCAGCGTGACGTGGCCGAAGTCGTCGAGCTTGAGGATCGTGCCGCAGCCGTCGCTCGGGTAGATCTTCGCGCCGCCGCCGACGTGCAGCATCGAGGCCATGCCGATGCCGCGGCGAAGCGCGCCCGATGCCGCGCCCGCTTGCCGCGCCGCGGCGTACTCGCGCCGCTTCCGGGAGTACCCGCTGCGCTCGCCGGCGATGCTGAGGCAGTCGCCGAAGCCGCAGCTTCGGAACACCATCCCTTGCCCGGTCACCTCGCCGCTGACCTGCGCATTCTTCAGCCGGAACGCCAGCGGGTCCATGCCCACGGCGTCGGCCAGGCGGTCCATGTGCTGCTCGACGGCGAAGGTGGCCTGCAGATTCCCGTAGCCGCGGAACGAGCCCGCGTAGGGGTTGTTCGTGTACACCGCCACCGTGTGGTATTCGCAGTGCGGCACGCGGTACAGCGACGAGAAGGTCTGCATCATCACGAACGGCGTCGTCGCACCCCATGAGGTGTAGGCGCCGTTGTCGTGCAGGGTGCGCACGCTGCGGAAGGTGAGCGTGCCGTCACGCTTGCAGCCCGAGCGCAGCGTCAAGCGCACCGGCTGCCGCGTCGGCGAGGCGAGGAACTCCTCCTCGCGCGTGAACACCATCTTCACCGGCCGCCCGGTGGCGCGCGCGAGGAAGACGCAGATCACCTCGAACGGGTAGATGTCGAGCTTGCTGCCGAAGCCGCCACCGATGGGCGGCTGCACGATGCGCACGCGCGCCGGGTCGATGCCGAGGTACTCGGCGAACTCGCGCTTGTGCAGGAACGGCACCTGCGTGTTCGAGTGCAAGAGCAGGTTGCCCTTGGCGTCGAACTCGGCGATGACGCCCGAGACGCCCATGCAGCAGTGCGTCACGTAGTGCAGCGAGAAGCTGTCCTCGACGACGAA
>JAXMEZ010000069.1:0-18794 GCA_046348035.1 Rubrivivax sp.
GAAGGCCCGGCATGGCCGGTGGCCGTGCACTCGGTCTACAAGTGGTTCCCCGACGAGAAGCGCAACCTGCCGGTGGCGCTGTTCTCGCAGGGCGGCGCGCTGGGGCTGCTGATCGCCGGGCTGACGATCCCGCTGGTCAGCGCCCGCTTCGGCTGGCGCGCGGCCTTCATCGGTCTGGCGATCCTCGGCGTGGTCTGGGCGGTGGTCTGGATGTTCGTCGGGCGCGAAGGGCCGATCGACCCGCACGAGTCCGCCGGCCACGCCGCGGTGCCCGACCTGCCGCTGAAGCGCGTGATCGCCGACCCCACCGTCTGGGGCAACTTCCTGCTGCACTTCGTCGGCTACTGGAGTCTGGCCGGCGCGCTGACCTGGCTGCCCGCGTACTTCCAGAAGGGCCTCGGCTTCGACAACGTGGCCGCGGGGCGCATGTACGGCCTGGTCGTGGCGCTGACGATCCCGCTGGTGCTGGCGAGCTCGTGGTGGTCGCAGCGATTGCTGGCCAAGGGCTGGAGCTCGCGGGACGCGCGCGGCCGCCTGGCCAGCCTGTGGCTGATCATCGCCGGCGCGGTCTTCATGCCCATCGTGCTGCCGGCGCTGCCGGCCGGCGCGCGCATCGCCATGTTCGCGATCGCGCTGGGCTTCACGCCGACCATCTACGCCCTCGGGCCGGCCATGCTGGCGCAGGTCACGCCGGCGCGACGCCGCGGCACCGTCATCGCACTGGACAACTCGCTGGCCAGCGTGGCCGGCGTGCTGGCGCCGGCCATCACCGGCAGCCTGATCGAGCGCCATCCTGGCGCGCACGGCTTCGAGCTGGGCTTCCTGCTCAGCGGCGCGTTGCTCGTCGTCGGCGGCTTGATCGGCTGGTTCATCGTCGATCCCGAGCGGTCGATCGCAAGACTGAACGCCGGCGCTCCCACCCCCACCCGCCGCGTCGCCGCCTGAGGGCCGCGGCGGCCTCCATCGCATCCACAACGCTTCATCATGAACGAGACGCTCACCCCGTACATGGGCGCAACCGTCGAGGTCGCCACCGGCGCCAATGGCGAAGTCGCGAACGCCCGCTACTCCGCCTATGCCTCGCAGTTCGCGCGCAAGGTACACCCGGTCGCGCCCGGCATCTGGTGTCATGTGGGCGCCTGCCTGGGCAACAGCACGCTGATCGAAGGCAAGACCGGCGTCATCGTCGTCGACACCGGCGACTGCATCGAGCAGGCGCGCATGCACCAGGACGACTTCCGGGCGCTGTGCGCCAAGCCGGTATCGGCACTGCTGTTCACGCACAGCCACTACATCTACGGCTCGCGCCTGTGGGTGCCGGCCGAGCGCGAAGGCCAGGTCGAGGTCTGGGCGCATCCCGACCTGATGCGCAACATGCTGCGCATCGTCAGCGACCTGTCGCCCACCTTCGTGCGCCGCGCGGCGATCCAGTTCGGCATGTTCCTGCCGCGCGAAGGCGAAGACGCGATGTCGCACCAGGGCCTGGGTCCGTTCGTGTTCGAGTTCGACAAGTACCAGCCGACCACCGGCTTCGTGCGTCCGAACCGCTTCACCAGCGACGGCCAGGAGGTCGAGATCGACGGCGTTCGCGTGCAGTTCTTCCACGCCTGGGGCGACACCGACGACACGCTGCTGACCTGGTTGCCCGAGACGCGCACGGCGATCAACAACGTCGCCTGGCCGGCGATGTTCAACATCTGCGCTGCGCGGCGACGTGTTCCGCAACCTGGTCGAGTCGCTGCGCGGGCTGGACAAGATCATCGAGTTGGAGCCCGAGCATCTGGTCGGCGTGCACGGCGTGCCGCTGCACGGCCGTGACCTGATCCGCCAGGCGGTGACCGAATACCGCGACACGATCCAGTTCACCTACGACCAGACCGTGCGCGGCATCAACGCCGGCCTGTCGCCCGACGAGCTGGTCGAGTTCGTCAAGCTGCCGCATGCGCTGGCCCATGGCCGCCTGACGGGCCAGTTCTACGGTGAGCTGGCCTTCCACGTGCGGCAGGTCTACGCCGGCCTGATGGGCTGGTTCGGCAAGGACACGGTCGAGCTGCATCGCCCGACGCCGGCCCAACAGGCCTCGCGCACGATCGCCCTGGCCGGCGGCCCCGAGCGCGTGGCCGCAGCCGTGCGCGAGGCGCTGGACAAGCGCGAGTACGCGTGGGCGGCGCAGATGGCGGGCTGGCTGCTCGACGGCGGCTTCGACGGCGAAGCCCACCGCCGGCTGAAGGCCGATGCGCTGCGCGCCATGGGGCAGGTGACGACGGCGGCCAACACGCGCTCCTGGTACCTCACCCAAGCCCGCGAGCTGGAAGGCCGGGTCGACACGCGCGTGCTGCCGTTCCGCTTCGTCAACGCCGGCATGGTGCGCCAGATGCCGCCGGCCACTTACGTCAACGGCCTGCGCTTCCTGCTGCCGCCGGGATTGAGCGCCGACGGCGCCAAGACCATCCATCTGCGCTTCGAAGCACCGGAGCATGCCTTCACGCTGCGCCTGCGCAACGGCGTGGTGGTCATCGACGCCGGCCTGCATGGATCGGCCGACGCCAGCGTGACGATGTCCTTCGACGCCTGGGCGCGGCTGGTGGGCCGCGAGGCCAAGGCCGGTGTGCTGCTCGAGCACGGCGAGATCGTGCTCGCCGGCGATGCGCAGCTGGCGCGCGCGGTGCTCGTCGCCGGTGGGCCGATCAACGCCTGAGCGAGCAATCAGGTACCCGTCGGCGACGCCGGGTGCCTTTTCCGTTGGCCTGCTGCGAGCCTCGCCTTCACCGCCTCGACCAGCGGCGCGATCGATGACGGCGGGAACGGCGACACGCTGCTGACGTTGATCTCGCACAGCACGTAGCGCTGCGCTGCGCCTGCGGCGCTGTCGCCGAGCATGAAGTCGCAGTCCCACAGCAATGGGAGCTGCTCGCGCGGCAGGCCGACTCGTTGGCGCAGCTGCTCGATCCACGCCGATTCGAGCTGCTGCTTCAGGAGCTGCGCTTGCGACAGATCGGGCCCGTGGTACAGGCGCGGTCCCGGCTGCATGTCCGTCGGATGCAAGGCGTTCACCGCCTGCAGCCCGAAGCCGGTGACGCGGTCTTCGACCAGGTAGGCGCGCACCATGCCCTCGGCCAGCCGCGGCTGCCAGGCCTGGTCGATCATGTGGCCACCTTGCGCCGGTTCGAAGTAGGTGGCCATGCGCTGCAGCAGCGCTGGCATGTCCACGATCTCCTCTTCGCAGCCGCGCTGCGCATGGCGCAGCTTCAGCAGTGCGTTGCGCGGGTCGCCGCCCATCGCTTCGGTCGCTCCGACCGTCTCGACGCGCCAGACGCCGATGCCGCTGTGGCCGCGGTGCTGCTTGAGCACGCGGGCGCCTTGGCGCAGGCGTGCCGGCAGTTCGGCGGCGAGTTGCTCGAGGCTGTCGACGCGGTGCACGTCGCTGCCGAACGGCAGGTCGCGCGTGTCGACGAGCACGTCCTTCGTGCCCAGGCGCTGGATGGCGTCGGGATGCGCGCTCACGTGCACGCCCGCGGCAGCGACTTCGCGCAGCATCGCGTCGAGGCGGTCGCGCCGGCGGCCACCTTCGATGGGGTTGCACCAGACGAGCACGAGCTGCACCTGCCGCAGCTGCGCGGCCACTTCGCTTGCGAAGTCGTCGTGGTAGACGGCCGGCTCGGCGCGCACGCCGGCGGCGGCGAGCGCCGCGAACAGCGCCGCGAACCGGCTCTCGGCCGGGTCGGCACGATCGCGCAGCGCGCGGTCGCCGGGGTACAGCAGCGCTACTGCCGATGCGGGCGCCGGCGAAGCGGGGCGCGTCACGACCGGCCTCCCACGGGCTTCGCGGTGAGCGGGCGGCCGGCAGCCTGCCAGCCTTCGAAGCCGCCCTCCAGGTAGCGCGCTCGTACACCAGCGGCGCGCAGCCGCATAGCAGCTGCGCGGCTCACCTCGTGGCCGTGGACGGTCGCGATCAGCTCCTCGCGCTTCAGGCCGTTGAGCCGATACTCCGCACGCCGGCGAACGAGGTGCCGGCCAGCTCCGCGCGGATGGCGTTGAGCCGCTTCACCGCGCCGCCGTAGTTGTTGCGATGGTGGCTGGCGAGCAGCTTGTCCGAGAGGCCGCGCAGCGTGGCGGCATCGAAGGGCAGGTCTTGCGCAATGGCGTCCATGGGGTTCCTTCCTTCGCTTTCACACACCCGCATCGCCTGGGCTTCGCTTCGAGAGGAAGCGGTCGTCAGCCGTGCCGCAGCAAAGGGAACAGCACGAGGCCGGCGAGTGCGGCGGCCACTACCAGCAGCGGCTCGGGCACCTTCTTGAAGCGCCACAGCACGCCGACCGTGACGAGTGCCAGCGCCGCGGTCGCGACGTCGGTGATGGAGCGCTGGCCGATGACGATGACAGCGCCGGTGATGGCGCCGATGGCGGCGGCCGTCACGCCGTCGACGAAGGCGACGATGCCCGCTCGCTTGCCGTGCTTCTTGAAGTACGGCGCCGGCACGATGGTGAAGAAGTAGCACGGCACGAACGTGGCCGCGGCCGCGACCACGGCGCCCCAGAAGCCGGCCACGAGGTAGCCGATGAAGCCGGTCGTGATGACCACCGGGCCCGGCGTGATCATCGCCACGGCCACGGCGTCGACGAACTGGCGGTCGTTCAGCCAGTGGTACTCCTGGACCACGCCGCCGTAGAGGAACGGCACGATCGCGAGGCCACTGCCGAAGACGAAGCTGCCGGCGTAGGCGAAGTACGCGGCGACCTGGCCGAGCCGGTGCCAGTCGAGCGCTTCGAGGGCGAAGAAGGCCGCCAGCGGCGCGGCGATGCCGCTCAGCCTGCCGCCCTTCACCCACGCCGGCGGCGCGCGCGCAGCGCCACACGAGCACGCCCGCGCCGAGGAAGATCCACACGCCCGGACTCGGTCACCACGGTCACCGCGGCGCTCGCGGCGAAGATGGCCCAGAGCAGCTTGTCGCGGCCGATGTTGCGCGTCGTGAGCTTGAAGGCGCTGATGGCGATGATGCCGACGACCGCGGCGCCGACGCCGTAGAACACGGCCTGCATCCAGGCGATGCCGCCGTAGGCGCGGTAGGCCGCGCCGATGGCCACGACCATCACGAACGACGGCAGCACGAAGGCCACGCCGGCGAGCGTGGCGCCGGCGACGCGGTAGTGCACGTAGCCGAGGTAGATGGCCAGTTGCGCCGCCAGCGGCCCGGGCATCAGCTGCGCCAGCGCCAGGCCTTCCTTGTAGTCGCTGTCGGCGATCCAGCGCCGCTGCTCGACCAGGTCGCGGTACATGTAGCCGACCAGCGCGACCGGGCCGCCGAAGCCCCAGGTGCCTAACGCCAGCATGTAGCGCACGATTTGCCAGAGCGAGTAGGGCGCGTGGTCCGCAGGGCCTGAATCGCCCGAGTGGCTCGAGCCACCAGCTTCCGGCCGCGGCTGCACGCGCACGTCGCGGTCGTCGCCGCCGTCGCTCATCGCCGGGCTCGCTTGCCGCCGTCGCCGCCTTCGCGTTGCGCCTCGCGCGCGAAGTGCGCATGGAGCGAATCGAGCACCGTGCTCATCTCGGCCAGCAGCGCATCGTCGTCATCGAGCCGCTCGCGCGCGCCGGCGAGCACGGCCTCGAAGCCGCTCGCCTCGGGCACCGCTTCGCCGCCGATGTCGAGCGCGTGCACGATCGCTGCCAGGCGCGCGAGGCCGGGGTCGGCCTCCAGGCCGAAGCTCGCGAGCAGCGTCTCGAACGTCACCTTGTCGCCGACATGCGTGAACGTGGCGCCGTCGAAGTCGAAGCCGAGCGCGCGCTTCGGGCAGTCAGAAGGCCGGGCCAGCCACTGGAAGCGCGCGTCGCGGTCGATGAAGCGGCGGATCAGCCAGGCGCTCGCCACCCGGTCGACCCACAGCCGCCGCCGCGTCGCCCAGGTGCGGCCCTGGTAGCTGCCGGCGTCGAGCTTCGGGATGCGCGCGCTGCGGCCCTTGCTCTCGTGCGGTTCGTCGGGCGAGAGGAGGCTTGCGATTCGCTTGTCGAACTCGGTCCATGCGGCCTCGGCTTCGGCGCTCGCGTCGCCGGGGAAGAAGTCGGTCGCGCGCACGGCTTCGAACTCGCGCTGCAGCCGGCGTTGCAGCCGCGCCAGTTCGGGCGCGCCGAGCTTGCCGAGATCGCGATGCGCCTCCTTCCACGCCTTGCGCAGGACGGCGTAATCCTCGCTGCGGTCGAAGAGCTGCTGCCAGGTCGCCGATTCGTCCGCCGACCGCGCCTGCACGGTCATCAGCCAGGCGCTGCCGCCCTCGGCGGAGCACTCATCAGCCAGCCGCTGCAGCGCCTCGTCGTGCGCGGGTTCGGCCGGCAGCAGGTAGGCACCGTCGCGCAACGCCGCGCACCCCAGCGCCTTCAGCGCGCGCCAGATGCGCATGCGCGCCGTCGCCCCCGCCGTGGGCAGCGAGACGACCAGCAGCAGCCACGCGGGCGCCGGAGAAGGCATGTAGCGAAGAATACATGAATGTAGAGTGATCTACATACGCTCCACGCCACCACCTTCAGGGTGAGGTCTTGATGCGGACCGGAGCACGCTTGTCGGGACACGGAGGCTCGCGGTGCACCTCCCGTTTGTGATGCAAACAAAGCGACAATCGACGCCTTCAATGCACCACTCACTCCCAACGCTGCTGTTCCCGGAAACTTGCTGGGCATCAGCCTTGACGCGGTGCGACCCGACAAGGCGTTTGTCGCCAAGCTGCTGGCCGCCGCGCAGCGCAACATCGCCGACGCGCAACTCGCCGGTCTGAGTGCCGAGAACAAGTTCGACGCCGCCTGCAAGGCCATTAGGGCCCTCGCCCAAGCCTGCTCGCTTCTTCGCAGAGCTACGTCACTGGCGGACCGCCGCGCGTCTGCCACGCCCGCACGAACGCATGCTGCGCGTCCGTCTCCGGCGACCGCGGCGCCCATGAGTAGCGCGCCAGCACGCGCCGCTTGGCGTCGATGAGGGCCAGCGCCTCGTCGGCGGCGAGGCCCTGCTCGACGAGCCAGCAGCCCACGGCGGTGCCGGTGCGTCCGACGCCGGCGTGGCAGTGCACGTAGACGACTGAGCCCTCGGCGAGCGAGGCGTCGATGGTGTCGAGGATCCGCCGCATCAGCGCCGCTTCGGGCACGCCGAAATCGACGATCGCGAAGCCTTGCCACTTCGCCTTCTCGCCGAGCCACTGCGTGTACGTCGCCGGCGGGTGCTGCGCCTGCGTCAGGTCGACAAAGCTGCCGATGCCGGCGGCCAGCAGCGCCGGCAGGTGCGGCGAAGGGTGCGCGCCGGCCAGCAGGCGGCCGGGCACGACCCAGTAGCTGTCGGCGTGCGGCCGCGGCAGCGCGTCGCCGGCGGCGCGCAGGTCGTGCGGCTGGAAATTGGCGGTCATCGCAACCGGCTTCGCGGCGCCGCCTGCAGCGGCTTCAGTGCGAGAGGATCTTCGAGAGGAAGTCCTTCGCGCGCTCGCTCTTGGGGTGCGCGAAGAACTCCGAGGGCGTGTTCTCCTCGACGATCTGGCCCTGGTCCATGAAGATCACGCGGTCGGCGGCCTGGCGGGCGAAGCCCATCTCGTGCGTCACGCACAGCATCGTGATGCCCTGCCGGGCGAGGTCGACCATCACCTCGAGCACCTCGTTGATCATCTCCGGGTCGAGCGCCGAGGTGGGCTCGTCGAAGAGCATGATCTTGGGCGTCAGGCACAGCGCCCGTGCGATGGCCACGCGCTGTTGCTGGCCGCCGGAGAGCTGCAGCGGGTACTTGCCCGCCTGCTCGGCGATGCGCACGCGCGTCAGCTGCTGCATCGCGCGCTCTTCGGCTTCCTTCTTCGGCATCCTGCCCACCCACATCGGCGCCAGCGTCGGGTTCTCCAGCACGGTGAGGTGCGGGAAGAGGTTGAACTGCTGGAACACCATGCCCACCTCGCGGCGCACCGCATCGACCGCCTTCACGTCGTCGGTCAGCTCGATGCCGTTGACGACGGAGCGGCGCTCTGGCCAGGCTCAGTCCTCGAGGCGGTTGATGCAGCGGATCAGCGTCGACTTTGCCCGAGCCCGAGGGGCCGCAGATGACGATGCGCTCGCCGCGCGCCACCGCGAGCTGGATCTCGCGCAGCACGTGGAACTGGCCGTACCACTTGTTGACGTGGTCGAACTCGATGATCGGCGCTGCGCTGTTGGTCGTGTCCACGTTCGCGGTTCCTCCCTCGTCACCCGGCTCGTCGGCTGGCGGCTCGCCTCGTCATTGCCGGCGCATGCCGGTGTTCAGGTACGCCTCGACCCAGCGGCTGTAGCGCGAAAGCGCGAAGCAGAACACGAAGTACACCGCGGCGACGAAGAGCTGCCCTTCGAGGAAGAACTTGCGCCAGTCGGCGTCGCCCAGCGCCAGCTGCAACGCGCCGGTGAGGTCGTACAGGCTCACGATCGTCACCAGCGAGGTGTCCTTGAAGGTGCTGATGAAGCTGTTGACGATGGCCGGCACCACCAGGCGCAGCGCCTGCGGCGCGCGATCTTGCGCATCGTCTGCCAGTAGTTGAGGCCGAGCGACTGCGCCGCCTCGACCTGGCCTGGGCAGGGCGCACGGGCCGCCGCGCACCACCTCGGCGAGATAGGCCGCGGCGAACAGCGTCATCCCCACCAGCACGCGCAGCAGCAGGTCGATCGTCGTTCCCTGCGGCATGAACAGCGGGAACGCCGGAAGGAAGCCATGAACAGCACCGAGATCAGCGGCACGCCGCGGATCAGCTCGACGTAGAGCACGCAGACGGCGCGGATCGCCGGCAGGTGCGAACTGCGCCCGAGCGCCACGAGGATGGCGAGCGGAAACGCCACCACCAGGCTCACCACCGACAGTGCCAGCGTCAGCGGGAAGCCGCCCCAGCGCGAGGTTTCCACCGGCGTCAGGCCGAGCACGCCGCCGCGCATCAGCACGAAGCACACGCCGAGCACCAGCACCCACAGCGGCGCCAGCCACGGCTTCCAGAAGGGCCTGAGGCAGCTCGCGATCAGCAGCGCGATCAGGATCGCGCAGGCCGCCAGCGGCCGCCACTGCTCCTCGAACGGGTAGCGGCCGAAGAGGATCAGGCGGCCCTTCTCGGCGACGACGCCCCAGCAGGCGCCCGTTTCGTGCAAGGCGCGGCAGGCGGCGTTGTCGGGCGCGGCCACGGCGTGCAGCACCGACCAGCTGAAGAGCGGTGGCACGAGCCACGCGAGCACCGCCACCGTCACCAGCGTGGCGAGCGTGTTGAACCAGCCGTCGAAGAGGTTGCGCTTGAGCCAGGCGAGCGGCCCCTGCGTCGCCACCGGCGGCTCGCGTGCGGCGATCGGCGCGTAGACGGCGGCATGGGCGGCACCGGCGGCACCGGCGGCACCGGCGGCGCCCGCGTCGTGCTCATCGAGGCACCGCCCGCGGCGCTGATCGGGTCGGCCACTTCACCGCTCCTTGATCGCCGCGCGCTTGTTGTACCAGTTCATCGCGGCAGAGGTCAGCAGCGACAACGTCAGGTAGCGGGCCATGACGAGCGCGATGCACTCGATGGCGCGGCCGGTCTGGTTCAGCGACGTGTTGGAGATCGACACCAGGTCGGGGTAGCCCACCGCCACCGCGAGCGACGAGTTCTTGGTGAGGTTCAGGTACTGGTTGGTCATCGGCGGGATGATCACGCGCAGCGCCTGCGGCAGCTGCACCAGGCGCAGTTCGCGCGCCCGCGAAAGCCCCAGCGACACGCTCGCCTCGTGCTGGCCGAACGGCACCGCCTGGATGCCGCCGCGCACCACCTCGGCGATGTAGGCGGCGGTGTAGATCGTCAGGCCCACCAGCACGGTGAGGAACTCCGGCGTCACCGCGCCGCCGCCGACGACGTTGATCTCGGTCTTCTCCGGCACGTCCAGCGCGCCCGGCGCGCCGCCGAGCAGCCAGCCGATCGCGGTGGCCAGTACCAGGACCAAGAAAGCGGGCAGCAGCATCGGCAGCGGCCGCCCGGTGCGCTCGAAGCGTGCGCGCGAGAAGCGGCTCCACGCCCACACGCCCACGCAGCCGAGCGCGAAGCCGGCGAGCGTGAACCAGTGCCCCGGCGCCCATTCCGGGTGCGGGAACTGCAGCCCGTTCTTGCTGAAGAACACGCCCGGCAGCGGATGCAGCGCCTCCTCGATCGGGGGCAGCTTCTCGGTGAGCACGAAGTACCA
Organism: Rubrivivax sp.; assembly: GCA_046348035.1. Lineage (GTDB taxonomy): Bacteria > Pseudomonadota > Gammaproteobacteria > Burkholderiales > Burkholderiaceae_C > Rubrivivax. Next base: position 10,174 of record JAXMEZ010000069.1, read on the forward strand.
GATGAACAACTGCAACAGCAGCGGCACGTTGCGGACCAGATCGACATAGGCCCCGCTCAACGTGCGCACGAGCGTGTTGCGCGACAGCCGGCCGATGCCGACCATCGTGCCGAGGATCGTCGCGGCCACGATGCCGAGGATGGCGACGCGGAACGTGTTCGACAGGCCGACGAGGAACGCCTTGCCGTAGCTCTCGGAGGAGTCGAACGGCACCACGCTCTCGCCGATGGCGAAGCCGGCCGGCTCCTCGATGAAGTCGAAGCCGCTCTGGATGCCGCGCACGCGCATGTTGTCCAGCGTGTTGTGCAGCAGGTAGGCGGCGGCCAGCGCGATCAGCACCAGCGCCACCGCCTGGTACAGCAGGCCGCGGAAGGCCTTGCTGCGCCAGGTGAACGAAGACCGGCGCGGTGGCGCCGGCTGCGGAGCGATCGGAGCGGGCATCGACTTCGCGCGCGCCGGGATGCCTGGAGGGGCCCGGGCGGCGCGCGGCGGGCTCAGCCGTTCAACGCACCGGCGGGGCGTACATGAAGCCGCCCTTGCTCCACAGGTTGTTGGCGCCGCGCGGCAGCTTCAGCGCGCTCTTGGGGCCGACGTTGCGCTCGAAGATCTCGCCGTAGTTGCCCACCGCCTTGATGGCGCGGTAGGCCCAGTCCTTGTCCAGCCCGAGCAGCTTGCCGGTGTCTTCGCTGGTGCCGAGGATGCGCTGCACGACCGGATCCTTGCTGTCGGCCTTCATCTGGTCGACGTTGGCCTGCGTGATGCCGTACTCCTCGGCCTCGATCAGCGCGAACACCACCCACTTGGCGATGGCGAAGAACTCGTCGTCGCCGCGGCGGATGCTCGGGCCCAGCGGTTCCTTGGAGATCAGCTCGGGCAGGATGACGTGGTCGTCGGGGTTGCCCGCTTCCTTGTTGCGCACCGAGGCCAGGCCCGAGGCGTCGGTGGTGTAGGCCTGGCAGCGGCCGGAGAAGTAGGCCTTGTTGGTGGCTTCCTGCGTCTCGAAGACGACCGGCTTGATGCCCAGGTTCATCGCCTTGGAGTAGTCGGTCAGGTTCTTCTCGGTCGTCGTGCCCGACTGCACGCACACGGTGGCGCCCTTCAACTGCTTGGCGCTGGTGATCTTGCTCTTCTTCGTCACCATGAAGCCCTGGCCGTCGTAGTAGGTGGTGCCGGTGAAGACCAGGCCGAGCGAGGCGTCGCGGGTGAGCGTCCAGGTGGTGTTGCGCGACAGGATGTCGATCTCGCCGGACTGCAGCGCCGCGAAGCGCTGCGAGGCGTTCAGCGGCACCCACTTGACCTTGTTCGCGTCGTTCAGCAGCGTGGCGGCGATCGCCTTGCACACGTCGACGTCCAGGCCGGCCCAGTTGCCCTGGCTGTCGGCGGCCGAGAACCCGGGCAGGCTCGGGTTGACGCCGCAGACGAGTTGGCCACGCGCCTTGATCGCGTCGATCGTTTTGCCGGCGTGCGCGCTGCCGGCGGCGGCAACCGCGAGGGCGGCAGCAACGAGGGTGTGCTTGAGCATGATGAGGAATCCTCTTGCAGGTGGAGCAGGTGAAAACAACGAGGCGGGATTCTCCCCGTAAGCGCCGGCGCACCGGCCGAGGGCTAGCCCTGATGCGCCGGCCCTACGTACGCCCTGGCCGCGAAGCCGCGCCGCTTAGCATGCGGCCCGGATGCATTCTTCCGGCGCACCGCTGCGCACCCCGTTCGTCGTCGCGCTGTTCGGCCTGCTCGGGCTGGCTTCGGCGATGGGCATCGGCCGCTTCGCGTTCACGCCGCTGATGCCGCTGATGCAGCAGCACGACGGCCTGACGCTGGCGCAAGGGGCCTGGCTCGCCGCGGCCAACTACCTGGGGTACCTGGCCGGCGCCGTGGCCTGCTGGTTCAGGCCGCCGGCAGCACGGCGCGCCATCGCCGGTGGGCTGCTGGCCGTGGCCGCCACGACGGCGGCGATGGCGCTCGGCCACGCCGAGTGGCAGCGCCTGGCGCTGCGCTTCGCCGCCGGTGCGGCCAGCGCCTTCGTGCTGGTGGCGGTGGCCGGCTGGGCGCTCGAAGCGCTGGCCGCGCTGGGCCGCGCCGACCTGGCCGGCTGGGTGTTCGCCGGCGTCGGCTGCGGCGTCATCGCGGCGGGGCTCGTCGGGCTGGTCGCGGGGCAGGCCGCCGTCGCACCGGACATCGCCTGGCTGGCGCTCGGAGCCGCGGCGCTCGCCGTCGCGCTGGCCGGCTGGCGCGCCTGGGGGCGGCCCGCGCATGAAGGGAAGTCGGACCGCTGGGACCACGCGAACTCGGCGAGCGCCGCGAACGCCGAGACGGCGGTGGCATCCGCCACTCCACCCCGCCAGCACGCGCCCTTCGGCGCCGCCGGCTGGGCGCTCATCGTCGCCTATGGCGGCTTCGGCTTCGGCTACATCCTGCCGGCCACGTTCCTGCCGGCGATGGCGCGCGCCCTCGTCCCCGAGCCATCGATCTTCGGCTGGGCCTGGCCGGTGTTCGGCCTCGCGGCCGCGGCCTCGACGGTGCTCGCCACGCGCCGCTTCGGAAGCATCTCGCCGCGCGCGCTGTACATCGGCGGGGCGCTGGTGATGGCGGTGGGCGTGCTGCTGCCGGTGCTGCGGCCGACGCTCGGCTCGATCGTGGCGGCGGCGCTGTGCGTCGGCGGCACGTTCATGCTGTTGACGATGTCGGGGTTGCAGGAGGCGCGGCGCATCGCGCCGGCCGGCGCCGCGCCGGCGCTGACCGCGGCGATGACCACCGCCTTCGCGCTCGGCCAGTTGCTCGGGCCGTTGGCCGTGGGGCTGGCGCCGGCCGCGGGCGCAGGGCAGGCGCACGCCGCGCACGCCGGGGCTGGCGGGTACGACGTGGCCGCGCCGAGCTGGGCCGCTGCCGCCGCGCTGCTGGCGAGCGCGCTCGTCCTCGCGTTCGGCCCGGCGCCGCGAACGCAGCCCGCCGCGAGCGCTGCTGCCTCGCCGGCGCAACCCCGACGCAGCCCCCGATGACGGGCTTGTGGAACACTCGCACGCCATGAGTTCCACGAGCGCGGGCGTTGGCGTCACCGTCGTCCAGGGCACCTGCCCGCACGATTGCCCCGACACCTGCGCGCTGAAGGTCTCGGTGCAGGACGGCCGCGTCATCCGCGTCGCCGGCGACCCCGAGCACCCGCCGACGAACGGCGCCCTGTGCACGAAGGTCAGCCGCTACGCCGAGCGCACGTATCACGCCGAACGCGTGCTGACGCCGCTGAAGCGCATCGGCAAGAAGGGCGAAGGCCGCTTCGCGCCGGTGGGCTGGGACGAGGCGTTGGGCGACATCGCGGCGCGCCTGCAAGCCATCGCGGCGCGCGACCCGCAGGCGATCCTGCCCTACAGCTACGCCGGCACGATGGGCCTCGTGCAGGGCGACGGCATGGCGGCGCGCTTCTTCCACAAGCTGGGTGCGAGCCTGCTCGACCGCACCATCTGCTCCAGCGCCGGCGGCGAGGCGCTCGCGGCCACCTACGGCGGCAAGGTCGGCATGCACCTGGAGTTCTTCGCCGAGAGCCGCCTGATCCTCATCTGGGGCAGCAACCCCATCACCAGCAGCGTGCACTTCTGGAACATCGCGCAGCAGGCCAAGCGCGCCGGCGCGAAGCTGGTTTGCATCGACCCGCGCAGGAGCGAGACGGCCGAGAAGTGCCACCAGCACATCGCGCTCCTTCCCGGCACCGATGGCGCGCTGGCGCTGGCGCTGATGCACGAGCTCGTCGTCAACGACCGCCTCGACCACGACTACATCGAGCGCCACGTCGAAGGCTTCGACAAGCTGCGCGAGAAGGCGATGGCGTGGACAGCGGCGCGCGCCGCGGCGGTGTGCGGCATCGACGAGGGCGTCATCCGCGAACTCGCGCGCGAATACGGCAGCACGCGGCCGGCGGCGATCCGCCTCAACTACGGCATGCAGCGCGTGCACGGCGGCGGCAACGCGGTGCGGCTGGTGGCGCTGCTGCCGTGCCTCACCGGCGCCTGGCGCCACCGCGCCGGCGGTTTGCTGCTGTCTTCGAGCGGCTGGTTCGCCAGCGCCCGCCGCAACGCCTGGCTGCAGCGGCCCGACCTGCTGGCCGGCCGCACGCCGCGCACCGTGAACATGGTGACCATCGGCGACGACCTGCTGCGCGAAAGCTCGCCCGAATTCGGCCCGCGCATCGAGGCGGTGGTCGTCTACAACAGCAACCCGGTGGCGGTGGCGCCCGAGAGCGCGAAGGTGGCCAAAGGCTTCGCGCGCGAGGATCTCTTCACCGTCGTGCTCGAGCACTTCCTCACCGACACCGCCGACCACGCCGACTACGTGCTGCCGGCGACGACGCAACTCGAGCACTGGGACGCGCACACCACCTACGGCCACGTCTACGCGATGCTCAACCGGCCGGCCATTGCGCCGCTGGGCCAGGCGCGCTCGAACGCCGAGGTGTTCCGCCAGCTCGCGCGGCGCATGGGCTTCACCGAGCCTTGCTTTGCCGACAGCGACGAGCAGATGGCTCTCGGCGCCTTCGACCCCGACCGCGTGCGCGTGGCCGACCTCGAGCGCAAGGGCTTCAGCCGCCTGGCCATCGCCGACGCGCCGTTCGCGGCCGGCGCCTTCGCCACCGCCAGCGGCAAGGCCGTCGTCGACGCGCCCGGCCTCGGCGTGCCCGACTTCGTGCCGAACTACGAAAGTGTGCAGTCGGCGCCGGCGCTGGCGGCGCGCTACCCGCTGGCGATGATCTCGCCGCCGGCGCGCCACTTCCTCAATTCGAGCTTCGTCAACGTGCCGAGCCTGCGCGCCGCCGTCGGCGAGCCGGTGCTCGAAATGCATGCCGAGGACGCGGCCACGCGCGGCATCGCGCACGGCGACCTGGTGCGCATCTTCAACGACCGCGGCAGCACGCTGGCGCGGGCGGAGGTGGAGGCGACCGAAGGCGAGGGCGGCCGCGCCCGGCCCGGCGTCGTCAACGGGCTCGGGGTGTGGTGGCGAAAGTACGGCCGCGACGGCACCAACGTCAACCAGCTCACGCACCAGCGGCTCACCGACATCGGCCGCGCGCCGGCGTTCTACGACTGCCTGGTGCAGGTGGAGCGCGCTGCCGACGTCGCCGCGGCGGCCGACTGAGCGCGGCGCCGGCCAGCGAACCCCGCGCTGCTGCTCGTGCGCCTCACCGGCAAGCTCATCGCGCTCATGGCGGCAACAGGGGTCGTGGCGCTGGCGGCCCTGGCTGCCGGCACGGTGTGCCTGACGAGCGGCTGCTCGACGATCGGCTACTACGCGCAAGCCGCCGGCGGCCACCTCGACCTGGTGATGAAGTCGCGCTCGCTCACCGGCTGGATCGAGGCGCCGGGCACCGAGCCGAAGCTGCGCGAGCGGCTGCAACTCGCGCAGCGCATGCGCGACTTCGCGGTGCAGGAACTCAAGCTGCCCGAGAACGCGAGCTACCGCCGTTATGCCGACCTCGGCCGCGGCGCCGCGGTGTGGAACGTGGTCGCGGCCCCGGAGCTTTCGCTGACGCTGAAGACCTGGTGCTTCCCGGTCGTGGGCTGCGTCGGCTACCGCGGCTACTTCGAGCGCGCCAGTGCCGATGCGGTGGCCGCGCAGCTGAAGGCGCAGGGCCTGGACGTCAACGTCTACGGCGTGCCGGCGTACAGCACGCTCGGGCGCACCAACTGGATGGGCGGCGATCCGCTGCTGAACACCTTCATCTTCTGGGGCGAGGGCGAGCTGGCCAAGCTGATGTTCCACGAGCTGGCGCACCAGGTCGCCTACGCTGCCGACGACACGATGTTCAACGAGAGCTTCGCGGTGGCCGTGGAGCGCCTGGGCGGCCAGCGCTGGCTCGACAAGCACGGCACCCCCGAGGCGCGCCAGGCCGACGACGAAGCGGGGCAGCGGCGGGCCGACTTCCGCGCCCTGACGCAGCGCACGCGCGCCAGCCTGGCGACGGTGTACGCCAGCGCCATCACCGACGACGAGAAGCGCCAGCGCAAGGCGGCGCTGCTGGCGGCGATGCGCGCCGAGTACGAGCAGGTGAAGGCCACGCGCTGGAACGGCTTTGCCGGCTACGACGGCTGGTTCGCGCGCGCCAACAACGCTGCCTTGGGCGTGCAGGCGGCCTACAGCGACCTCGTGCCGCAGTTCGAGCAGCTGTTCGAACGCAAGGGCCGCGACTTCCCGCACTTCTACGCCGAAGCGCGGCGGCTGGCGGCGCTGCCCAAGGCCGAGCGGCGCGCGCAGCTCGCTGCCGTGCGGCCCTGACCGGGCATCGGTGCGCACCAGGCGCCAACGCCGGCGGACACCCCGGCCGATGGCGGCCGCCACGCCGCGGCCGCCAGGCGGCCGCGTGCTAGCCTTCGTGCATGCCCGACCTGCGCATCCACCGCGAACACGCCCTCGGCCTCGAACGCGCCCGCAAGGTGGCCTGGAAATGGGCCGAGGAAGCGGAGAAGAAGTTCGGCATGGAATGCACCGTGATCGAAGGCGACTTCTCCGACACGGTGGAGTTCACGCGCAGCGGTGTGAATGGGCGCCTCATCGTCGCCGCCGATCATTTCGACCTCGAAGCGAAGCTCGGCTTCCTGGTCGGGGCCTTCGCCGGGACGATCGAGCGCGAGATCCAGAAGACGCTGGACGACCTGCTTGCCAAGGGCGGCGGGGCGGCGACCGCGAAGAAGGCGGCCAAGGGCAGCAAGCGCTAGGGGCCTGTTCCCTTTCGAGGGTTCTCTTGCCGAGGGCAGCGCCGGGCACGCAGCGCCGGCGCATGGAGCGCGCAGCCGCCGAACGCCAGCCCGGCGCCGCCGCTACTTCAGGCTCTCGATCAGGTCGACGTACTCCTGCATCGCCTCGTTGGCCGCCTTGCCCTTCTGGCCGGCCCAGGCGTCGTACTTGGCGCGGCCGACCATGTCGGTGAAGCCGGGGCGCTTGCCCTCGACGTCGCCTTCGGTGGCCTGCTTGTACAGCGAGTAGATCTTGAGGAGCGTCATGTTGTCGGGCTTCTCGGGCAACTGCTTGCTCTCGGCAACGGCCTTCTCGAAGGTCGCTTTCAGGTCGGCCATGTGTCGGTCCTCCGCGCGGTGATGTCGAAAACGTGTGTGCGATCGGGTTGATCTGAACTTGACTCGCCCCGGCATGTTACCCAGCATCGCACCGGCGACGGCCGGGTGAGAAGCCGTCGTGCCGGCCGCGCAGCACGCGCGGCGCACACGAGGGAGAAAGCTGAGCATGGCAAGCGAACGCATGTCGCGCGTCGATACCGCGTGGCTGCGCATGGACAACGACGTCAACCTGATGATGATCGTCGGCGTGTGGCTGCTCGAGCCGGCCATCACGCTGGCGGCGCTGCGCGAGCGCATCGAGACGAAGCTGCTCAAGTACGACCGCTTCCGCCAGAAGGCGGTGCCCGACGCGATGGGCGCGATGTGGGTCGACGACGACGACTTCGACATCACGAAGCACGTCGTGGCCACGCCGCTGCCGCGCGAGAAGGGCCAGAGCGAGCGCCAGGCGCTGCAGGCGCTGTGCGGGCGGCTGGCCGCCGAGCCGCTGGACCACGACCGGCCGCTGTGGAAGTACCACTTCATCGAGCACTACGAAGGCGGCAGCGCGCTGCTGATGCGCATCCACCACTGCATCGGCGACGGCATTGCGCTGATGACGGTGATCCTCAGCATCACCGACGGCGGCACCGACCCGCCCAAGCGCCGGCGCAACCTGGCCGCGGCGGCCGAAGAGCACGGGCACGAGGGCGATTGGCTCAGCGACGCGGTGCTCAAGCCGCTGACCGACCTCACGGTCAAGGCCATCGGCATCACCGGCAGCGGCATCGGCAAGAGCATGGAGGTTCTGGCCAACCCGCAGGCGCTGACACAGGGCATGAGCGGCGTCGACCTGGCGCATGCCGGCCTGCAGGTGGCCAAGGACGCAGCGGCGCTGGCGCTGCTGGCCGACGACAGCCCGACGATGCTCAAGGGCAAGGGCAACGGCAAGAAGGTCGTCGCCTGGTGCGAGCCGATCCCGCTGGAAGTCGTCAAGGCCATCGGCAAGGGGATGGACTGCACCATCAACGACGTGCTGCTGTCGTGCGTGGCCGGCGCCATCGGCGGCTGGTTGCGCGAGCGCGGCGAAGACCCCGGGGGCAAGGAGATCCGCGCCATGGTGCCGGTGAACCTGCGCCCGGCCGAGAAGGCGTGGCAACTCGGCAACCGCTTCGGGCTGGCACCGCTGGTGCTGCCGATCGGCATCGCCAACCCCGTCGAGCGCGTGTACGCGGTGCACGCGCGAATGGCCGAGATGAAGGGCAGCTACCAGCCGCTGCTGGCGTTCGCGATCCTGTCGCTGACGGGCCTGTTCATCAAGCCGGTGCAGGACATGGTGCTGGGCCTGTTCTCGAAGAAGACGACGGCCGTGATGACCAATGTGCCCGGGCCCGCGAAGCCGTTGATGTTCTGCGGCAGCACGCTCAGGCAGACGATGTTCTGGGTGCCTTCGTCGGGCGACATCGGCGTCGGCGTGTCGGTGTTGAGCTACGGCGGCGGCGTGCAGTTCGGCCTCGTCACCGACGAGAAGCTGTGCCCGCGGCCGCAGGAGATCATCGACCGCTTCGAGCCGGAGTTCGAGCAGTT